>DASQZM010000084.1:0-8458 GCA_035638695.1 Gammaproteobacteria bacterium
GGGCAACGGCATTTCGGACGAATACCACGTGATCCGGCACGTGCTGAACCTGGAGGCGGTGAACACTTACGAGGGCACGCACGATATCCACGCCCTGATCCTGGGTCGCGCCCAGACCGGCATCCAGGCGTTCTTCTGAGCGGGCTTGAGGGGTGCGGTACGGCGGTGTGCCGTGGCCGTGATGCCCGTTTGCTCAGGCCGCCTGGTGCTGCGCCAGCCACTGGCGCAACTGGCTCTGTGACAGCGCCCCGCTGACCCGATCGATCTCCCCGCCGCGGCGGAACAGGATCAGGGTCGGGATGCCGCGGATCCCGAATGTGGCGGCGACGTCCTGGGCCTCGTCCGTATTCAGTCGGGCCAGCCGCATCTCCGGCTCCAGCTCAGCCGCGGTCGCCGCGAAAGCGGGCGCCATCATCCGGCACGGGCCGCACCACGGAGCCCAGAAGTCCACCAGTACCGGGATCTGGTTGCGCTCGACGTGGCGCCGGAAGTTGGCGGCCGTCAGGTTTGCCGGTGTCCCCGTGAACAGCGCCTGGTGACAGCGGCCGCAGCGAGGACCGGCCTGCAGCCGGCTCGGGGGCACCCGGTTGACCGCATCGCAATGCGGGCAGACGATTTCCTTCGATTCATCCATACTGGCTTGGCCTCTTTGACCGGATATCCCGCGCGGGGGAAACGGGCGCATGCCCCAAAAACGGGGATGCCAGACCTTGTCACAAGGGTAGATGCGCAGCGCGGTGCTGCGTTGACCCAGAACAACAAGACTGTATGGACCTGATCTGGAACAGCGCCGTGTTCGTGCTGGTGACCCTGCTGTCGGCGGTCGCCTCCGCGCATGCCATCCTGACCAAGAGGGACCCCCGGGCTGCCGTGTCCTGGGTGGCGCTGCTATGGCTGGTGCCGTTCTTCGGCGCAATCCTCTACCTGCTGCTGGGCGTCAACCGTATCCATCGCCGCGCCAGCCGGCTCGGCCGCCCCGCGGTGGCCTACCAGGAGCCGGTCCTTCCGGTCTCGGAGCGCGCGCTGCAGGAGACGCTCGGGCCCGGGCGCGAACATTTCGGCGAGCTCGCCGAGGCCGTCGACCGGGTCAGCGATCATCCGCTGGTGGGCGGCAACGAAATCCTGCCGCTGGCCAACGGCGAGCAGGCCTTTCCCGAGATGCTGCGGGCGATCGAGCGAGCGCGGCACAGCGTGACGCTGTCCACCTATATCTTCGGCAACGATGTGGTCGGCCGGCAGTTCATGCAGGCACTGCGCGGGGCGGTTCGACGCGGGGTCGAGGTGCGGGTCCTGATCGACAACGCGGGCGAGCGTTACAGCTGGCCGTCGGCGGTGAGCGCCCTGCGGCGCATGGGGGTGCCGGTATCACGCTTCTACCCGGGGCTGCTGCCGCGGCAGGTGCTCGGTCTGAACCTGCGCAACCATCGCAAGCTGCTCGTGGTGGACGGCCGCATCGGCTTCACCGGCGGCATGAACCTGCGGGTGCACCATCTGGCGGAAAGCGGCCGCCGCCGTGCGACGCGGGACCTGCATTTCCGCATCGAGGGGCCGGTCGTGCGCCAGCTCCAGGACGTATTCGTGGAGGACTGGACGTTCTGTACCGACGAGTACCTGGAGGGTCCGGCCTTCTTTCCGGTGCTCGAGGCGCGGGGCAACGTCATGGCGCGTGGCGTCCCCGGCGGGCCGGACGAATCACTGGGGCGGCTGCACTGGACCCTGCACGCGGCGATCCACGCGGCGCATCGCTCCATTCGCATCGTGACCCCGTACTTCCTGCCGGACACGACCCTGGTGAGTGCGCTCAACCTTGCCGTGCTGCGGGGCGTGGCGGTGGACATCGTGCTGCCGGCGCATAACAACCTGCCCTACGTGCAGTGGGCGATGACGGCCCACCTGTGGCAGGTAATGGAGCTGGGCTGCCGGGTGTGGTTGACGCCACGGCCGTTCGATCACAGCAAGCTGATGCTGGTCGACGACGTGTGGACCTTCATCGGCTCGATGAACTGGGATCCGCGGAGCCTGCGTTTGAACTTCGAGTTCAACTGCGAGTGCTACGGCTCCGATCTGGTCTACACGCTGGAGAGCTTCGTGCAGCGGCGGCGCCGGGAGGCGCGCGAAATCACCATGCAAGACCTGGATCGGCGCAACATCGTGCGCAAGCTGCGCGACGGGCTGGCGCGGCTGCTCATGCCGTACCTGTAAGCCGACGCGTGCGACGGCCGGGAACGCGCGGCTGTCCGCCCGGCAAGACCTCGTTATAATGGGCTCCGCAGCCCGGAGAAGACCATCTCGTGAGCGACGTTCCCAGCCTCAACCAGATCCGGCAGGCCTGCAGCGGCTGCAGCCTGCGCCAGCTCTGCCTGCCCTACGGCGTGGCCGAGAACGACCTCGACCAGCTCGAGCAGATCGTCTCCCGCCGCAAGCCGGTAGCCGCGGGCCACGCGCTGTTCCACCAGGGGGAGAAGCTCGGCGCGCTCTACGCGGTGCGCTCCGGGTCGGTCAAGACGCACGCCCTTTCCCGCGACGGCAACGAGCAGATTACCGGCTTTCACTTTCCGGGGGAGCTGGTGGGGTTGGACGCCTTGAGCGCGGACGTCCACGGGTGCACCGCGACGACCCTTGAGACGACCACGGTGTGCGCCATTCCTTTCGACCGGCTCGACGAGCTGGCGGGCCGCATCCCCGGTCTGCGTCGCCAGCTCCTGCGCCTGATGAGCCGCGAGCTGGTCGCGGATGAGCAGATGCTGCTGCTGGTGGGCCAGAAGACGGCCGAGCAGCGTCTGGCGGCCCTGCTGCTCAGCATCTCGTCGCGTTTCCATTCGCGCGGCTACTCCGCGACCGAGTTCAACCTCAGCATGTCGCGCGACGATATCGGCAACTACCTGGGGCTCGCGGTGGAGACGGTGAGTCGCCTGTTTTCGCGCTTCCAGAGCGACAAGCTGCTGCGGGTACGGCGCAAGAACGTGCGGCTTCTCGACGTCGACCGCCTACACGCCATTGCCGGCATCGGACCCTTGGGCCCCTCGCGCGCCCGGGCGTAGGGGCGCCATTCGGTCACGCCGCTTTTCTGCCAAGACAGGTCTTCACATGCTCAAGGATCCCGTCTGCCAAAAGGATCTCGATCCCCAGGACGCCCACGCCGTCGCCATCCAGGGCGGCCGGGCATTCTACTTCTGTTCCCCCGATTGCCGCGCCAGGTTCGACAAGAATCCCGGCCGCTACGCCGCGCCCGAGCTCGGGATCCGCATCAGCGTCGGCGTGATGGGCTCGGCCAGCGGCGAGCTGACGCAGGCGCAGAAGGACAGCGCCTACGCCCTGGGCCACGAGACGGCCCGACGGGGCTTCACCCTGGTGACTGGCGCGTGCCCCGGGCTGCCGTACGAGAGCGCGCGCGGGCACTGGGACAGCAATGGTCTGTCAATCGGCATCTCGCCCGCGCTGAGCCTGCGCGAGCATTTGCAGAAGTACGCCTCGCCGATCGACGTGTTCGACATGCTGGTGTACAC
The DNA here is from genome assembly GCA_035638695.1 of Gammaproteobacteria bacterium. Classification (GTDB taxonomy): domain Bacteria; phylum Pseudomonadota; class Gammaproteobacteria; order UBA5335; family SLRW01; genus DASQZJ01. The sequence continues at coordinate 3,507 of DASQZM010000084.1, forward strand.
GGGCAGTGGCCTGATGGGACGCGAAGTGACCAACATCCACTCCTCTGACATGGTGGTGATCGTGGGCGGCCAGTCCGGCACGCTGGGGGAGTTCGCGATCGCTTTCGACGAGGGCAAGCTCATCGGCGTGCTCAGCAGCACCGGCGGCATCACCGGGCTGATCCCGGAGCTGGTCCGGCACATGACCAAGCCGACCGGGGCCCACGTGCTGTTCGACGACGACGCCGACAAGCTGATCGACCGCATGGTCGAGGCCTACGAGGGTAGCCACTTCCGCCGGCCCACCGACCTCTACGGCTGATTTGGCCTCCAGGCGGTTCGAGCGCGGCTCAGCGCGAGCCTCCGGCTAGTCGCCAGTAGCAGTCGAAGGCCTCGGCGGTGGTCTTTCGCGGCGTGTAGCCGAACTCCGACTTCAGCCGGGCGTTGGAAAGTACCGGCCGGTAGCGCAGAAAATCGATCTGCCCGGGTCGGTAGCCGGTCAGTCCGGCCACGTGGAGCAGGGCAATCGCGCCCTGCACCGGGCGCCGGGGCAGGGCGAGGTACGGCTTGCCGGTGCGCCCCGCGATCTCGCGCAGGGTTAGCGCCCCGTCGCCGGCCAGGTTGTAGATGCCGCTGCGCTGCTCGCGGATGCCCAGCTCCAGGCAGTTGACCACGTCCTGGTCCCAGATGAACACGAAGGGGCTGTCGCAGCCGCGTAAGCCCAGGACCCAGCGCCGGTCGAACAGCGCGGTGAGCCGGTTGGCTACGCGTTCGCCGAGGATCGTGCCAGGCCGGAAGATCAGCTGACGCAGGTAGGGATCCTCGCGCCGGGCCCGGGCGAGCAGCTCCTCGATCAGGCGTTTGTGCCGCGCATAGGGGAAGCTGTCGTTACCCCGCAGGGGGGCGTCCTCGTCGAGCCAGGGGGGATTGTCGGGGTGGTAGCCGTAGGCGGCGCCGCTGCTGATCACGATGAGCTGGGGTACGTTGCGTTTGAGGCAGCAGCGCAGGACGTTGGCGCTGCCATCGACGTCGATGGCGTATTCCAGCTCGGTGTCGGTGTCGCGGCCCGGCGTGACCACGGCAGCCAGGTGCACCACGCAGTCGGTGCGGTACTGCTCCATCAGATCCGCGAGCGCCGGGTCCCGCACGTCCGCCAGGCGGTAGATCACCCCGGGGACGCGGTCGCGGTCGGGCGTCTCGAGTATGTCGGTCGACACGATGGCGCCAAGGGTGCCGGGAGCGCCCGCGAGCCGCGCGACGAGCTGGCGACCGATGTAGCCGCGGGCACCCGTAATCAGGACGGAGGTTGCGCTGGGGGTAATGCTCATCCCTGATGCTAAGCCGCGCGCGGGCATCTCCGGCTCTTGCGACCGGCACGGCGGCGCAAGCCACCGCTCAGAGACACCCGCGGGTCATTTCGTCGTGACGGAATGATGCGCGCATCATCTTACCGTGTCGAGCCACGGCCGGTCCGTGCTTCCACGTCCGCGGCCGGCGCCGCGAGCCGCTGAGGTGGTGCCGGCGCGAGCTACCGGTGCTCGGCCAGCGCCGGCAAAGCGAGCGATCCGGTGCCGTGCGCCTGAATCATCCACATGGCGGCACTCCGAGAGCTGACCGGGAGGAAACGGAATCACGTTTCCAATGCGAAGATGATTTCTATTTCTCTCGATCGCGCGCGCGGGTTAGCCTTGATCAGACCAGCATCGGGACGGAGACGGGACATGAGCGAGCGGTGGCAACCGCGGCGGGTCGAGCGGCAGGTGGACATCCTCCGGTGCCACGCGGTGATACGGCAGCTGCGGCCGCATCTGCGCGAGCCGGACCGGTTTCTGGACCGCGTGCGTGAACAGATGGGAGCAGGCTATCGGCTGGCCTGCATGGAAGCGCCCGACGGCACCGTAGTCGCGGTGGCGGGATTCCGCAGAACGGAGAACCTCGCGTGGGGCCGTTTTCTGTATGTCGACGACCTGGTGGTGCACGAGGCCTGGCGCTCCGCCGGCCACGGACGGCGTATGCTGGAGTGGCTGAAACAGGAGGCCAGGGCGCTGGGCTGCACCCAGCTGCACCTGGACTCCGGCGTACAGCGCCCGGACGCCCACCGATTCTACCAGCGCGAGGGCCTGACGCTGTCCAGCTATCACTTCCAGATCGCGCTTGGCTCGGCCGGGGGCTGAGGTCAGCGGCGCGCAGATCGTACCGGCATGGCCATAGCAAGGTTTGCACAAGAGGGTGCGCGGCCGGCGGGGATCCGGCTGGCGTGGCGCTGCCTGCTGTCCGCGTCGGTGCTCCTGATGCTGGGGATTGGCACGGCGCGGGCGGTGCGACCCTTCACCGCTGGCCTGCCGTCCGTGGATGCGCTGCGACACTATGATTTCCCGCATCGGCTGGTGCCGCTGTCGCGCTTCCCGCCGGAGCTGCGCCAAGCGTTTCTCGCGGCCGAGGACGGCGAGTTCTGGAGCGAGGGGCCGCTGGACTACGACGCGATCGTGCGTGCGGCGCTGGTCGATGCTGTGCGCGGGCGGCCGGCGCAGGGCGGCAGCACCATCACCCAGCAGGTCGCGCGGATGCTGTTCCTGCATCGGCACAAGACCCTTCGGCGCAAGCTGCGCGGCGCGGTGCTGGCCTATCGTCTCCAGCGCGCGTGGGGCAAGCGGCGGATCCTGGACGCGTACCTGAACCGGGTCTACCTGGGACCGCACATCCGCGGCGTGACGGCCGCGTCCCGCTACTACTTCCACCGCGACCCGGCGCAGCTCGACCTGGCCCAGGCCGCGATGCTGGCCGGGCTGCCGGCCAACCCGTCGCTGTTCGATCCGCGCAGCCACCCGCAGCGGGCACGCGCCAGGCGCGACTACGTGCTGCAGCAGATGCGCGTGCTCGGCTTCATCTCCCGGCGTAGCGAGCGCGTGGCCAGTCGTGAGCCCCTGCTCCAGGCCGGGTGAGCGGCGGAGCTCAGGCGGGCAGGGGGCCGGTCAGGGAAGCCCGCTGCGAGATTTCGATCCAGTTGCCGTCCGGATCGCGCACGAACGAGATCCGGGCCACCTCGCCGAGCGTACGGGGCGGCCGTCCCTCGCGGCCGCCGTGCTCCAGCGCGGCGGCGTGTGCGGCGTCGCAGGCGTGGACCTGCAGGGTCACGTAGCGGTAGCCGGGCGCCTGCAGCGGGGTATCCTCCGCCGCGCGTTCCGACGGCTCGAGCAGCAGCAAAGCGTCGCCGCAGCGCCAGGCGTCGGCATTGCCGGGCACCGCGGCCAACCCCAGCGCCTCGGCGAAGAAGGCCCGATGTGCCGCGACGTCGGGCGTGAGCAGCCGCATGCCGAAGCCGGTCACGCCCAGGGTGCCGCGCGGCAGCAGCGTCACCCGGTTGCCGTCGGGATCGCGCAGGGGCAGCGGTTCGCTGAGGCCGTCGCGCGCGATCAGCAATTCCGAGTAGCCGGAGGGCGGCGCGTCGGGCAGGGGATCACGGGCGTGGTTGAGCTTGAGCACCCCCTCGCCGGGCAGGCGGTGGCGGTGCTGCCGGACGCCTCCGCCCAGCGGCTGCATGTGGTCGAGCTCCAGGCCGACCTCCTGCTGCCAGAATGCCAGCATGGGCTCGAGGCGATTGCTGAACAGGCCGACGTCGAAAGCGGGTTTGGCGAGTCGCATGGCGGCGAGTAGAGCAGCGGCGGCGGTGGCTGTCAACGCCGTCGAGCGGCTAGTATCGGCGTCAGTTCGGGGCTCGCCTCGGCGGAGGGCGAACGGACACCGAGATCGTTCAGGGTCCGACGCGGGCCCGCGTGACGCGACCCATCGTCCGCACGCTGCTGGTCAACGGGCTGGCGCCGTTCCTGGTCTACGCGCTGGTGCATCGCTACGCGTCCAGCTTCACCGCGCTGGTGTGCGTGGAACGTCTGGTTCTCACGCCGCATGCGGCGAAGTGTCCGGGCGGTGCTGGAGGCGCTGCCCGAGGCGCCTGCGGGCTAGTTTGCCGGCGTATCCGCGCCCGGCTGCGACACCACCCGCACGGGGAATGGCTCGGTGGCCGAGCCGGTATAGAGCGAGCGGTGCGGGAAGGGGATCTCGATGCCCGCCTCGTCGAAGGCGTTCTTGACCTCCAGGCTCAGGGTGTTGCGCAGGTCCAGGTACTTTTCCCGCCGGGCCCAGACCGAGAACTGGAGGTTGACCGAGGAGTCGCCGAAGCCCAGGAAGATGAACAGCGGTTTCGGTTCGGTCAGGCACAGCGGGTTGCGGTCGGCGAGTTCCTCGAGCACCGCATGCACCCGGGCGAGGTCCTCCTTGTAGGCGACCCCCACCTGCATGTCGTAGCGGCGGATCGGGAAGCGCGTGAGGTTGATCACGTTGGACTTGATCAGGGTCTCGTTGGGTACCCGGACGTAGAGGTTGTCGTAGGTGCGCAGCTTGACCGACAGCAGGTCGATGGAGATCACCTCGCCGGTCTCGGTGCCGACCTGGATCACGTCGCCGATGACAAAGGCCTTCTCCCCGATCAGGAACAGCCCGCTGATGATGTTCGAGGCCGAGGTCTGCGAGGCAAAGCCGATCGCCACCGACAGGATGCCGGCGGTGCCCAGCAGCACGCTGAGGTTCACGCCGAGCTGGTGCAGGGCGGCCAGGAACGCCAGCACCAGGATGGTGTAGAACACCGCCCGGCGGGCGAGCGCCTCGCGCTGGGCCTCGATCTGCCGTCGCAGGGAGAACCGGCGGATGGCGCTGCCGGCCGCCTTGGCGACGGCGCCGCCGACGATGAGAATGATCACGGCGCGCACCACGTCCCAGAACATGGGGTGGTTCACGAAGGCGCTGATCCGGGGCAGGAGGTCCATCACTCGAACCAGCGCGTGAGGCGGGTGAGGGCACCGGCGGGCTCCTCGGCCAGGCGCGGCGAGGCCAGCCTGTCCAGGCCCTTGACCGCCTGCGCGCCCCGCTCGGGGGAGCGCTTCCTGGTGACCTGGACCTCGTGCGGGCTCAGCCGGGTG
>DASQZM010000085.1:0-28160 GCA_035638695.1 Gammaproteobacteria bacterium
GGGCAACGGCATTTCGGACGAATACCACGTGATCCGGCACGTGCTGAACCTGGAGGCGGTGAACACTTACGAGGGCACGCACGATATCCACGCCCTGATCCTGGGTCGCGCCCAGACCGGCATCCAGGCGTTCTTCTGAGCAACCGGGACCCGCGGCGGGCTTTACGCCGGTCTCGATCCAGGCTAAAGTGGTAACACGGTACGACAATACGTCAATTGGCCGGGGCGACGGGATTCCGCTTGCCGGCGACACGCAGGAGGAGCCATGAAATCGATGTTGCGTGTGACGGTCAACGGCCGGGTGCGCGAGGATGCCGTGGCCGAGAATGCGGTGCTGGCGACCTACCTGCGCGAGGAGCTGGGGCTGACCGGCACCAAGCGCGGATGTGACGGCGGCGAGTGCGGAGCGTGCACCGTGTTGGTGGACGGGGAGCCCGTGCTCTCGTGCATCACGCTGGCGCACTCGGTGGCCGGCCGCGCGGTGGAGACGATCGAGTCGATGGCCCGCGGCGGCCGGCTGCATCGCCTGCAGAAAGCCTTCCACGAGCGCCTGGGCGCCCAGTGCGGCTATTGCACTCCCGGCATGATCATGGCCGCCGAGGCGCTGCTTCGGCGCATCCCCGACCCGGACGAGCGGCAGATCCGGGAGGCGCTGGCCGGCAACCTGTGCCGCTGCACCGGCTACGTCAAGATCGTCGAGTCGGTGCGGGCGGCCGCGGCCGGGGAGGCGCTGGCATGAGCGCGCCCGAGGACAGGACCCGGCCGGAAGCGAGGATCGGCAGGCGTCAGCCGCTGATCGACGGCGTGGACAAGGTCACCGGGCGGGCGCGCTACACCGCCGACCTGCCGGTGGAGGGGGCCTGGGTCGGGCGCCTCCTGCGCAGCTCCATCAGCCACGGACGGATCGTGTCGGTGGACACCACGGCGGCGCGGGAGGTGCCCGGGGTGATCGCGGTGATCACGGGGCAGGACTGCCCGTTCAGCTACGGCGTGCTGCCCATCGCCATGAACGAGTACCCGCTGGCCCGCGACCGGGTGCGCTACCGGGGCGAGCCGGTGGCGGCGGTCGCGGCGGAGGACGAGGCCTCGGCCCAGGCGGCGCTCGCGGCGATCCGGATCGAGTACGAGCCGCTGCCGGCCTACTTCAAGGCCAAGAAGGCGATGGCGCCGAAGGCGGTGCTTTTGCACGAGGACGCGCCGGGCAACATCGTGCGTTCGGTCGACAACGACTTCGGCGACGTCGAGGCCGGGTTCGAGCTGGCCGATCTGGTGCGGGAGCGGACCTTCCACTACGGCGAGGCGCAACACGCCCAGATGGAGCTCAACGCCGCGATCGCCGAGTTCGATCCCGAACGCGGGCACGTGACGGTCCAGAGCACGACCCAGGTGCCCTACTACCTGCACCTGATGCTGGCGCGCTGCCTCGATATGGATCCCTCGCGCGTGCGGGTGGTCAAGCCCTTCATCGGCGGCGGCTTCGGCGCCCGGGTCGAGGTGCTCAACTTCGAGCTGGTCTGCGCGCTGCTGGCGAAGGCCGCCCAGGGGCGCGTACGCATGGTGCTCACGCGCGAGGAGACCTTTCTCACCCACCGCGGTCGCCCGGAGACGGATGTGCGCATGAAGCTCGGGATGACCCGGGACGGGCGCCTGACCGCCTGCGACTGCGAGGTGCTCCAGCGCGGCGGCGCCTACTCCGGCTACGGCATCATCACGATCCTCTACTCGGGGGCCCTTCTGCACGCTCTGTATACTCTGCCCGCAGTGCGCTACAAGGGGCTGCGGGTGTACACCAACACCCCGCCGTGCGGGGCCATGCGGGGCCACGGCACGGTCGACGTGCGGGGCGCCTTCGAGGCGCTGCTGGACGAGATGGCGGACGAACTCGGGATCGACTCCATCGACCTGCGCCGACGCAATCTGCTGGCCGCGCCCGCGGTCACGCCCAACGGCCTGCGGGTGGAGAGCTACGGCCTGCCGCAGTGCCTGGACTGGGTGGAGCAGGCGAGCGGCTGGCGCGAGCGCCGCGGCCGACTGCCGCGCGGCCGCGGCCTGGGGATCGGCTGCTCCCACTTCGTCAGCGGCGCGTCCAAACCCATCCACCGCACGGGCGAGCCCCACGCAGTGGTGATCCTGAAGGTGGGCTTCGATGCCGCAGTCACGATCCTGACCGGGGCCGCCGAGATCGGCCAGGGTTCCTCCACGGTGGTTGCACAGACGGTGGCCGAGGTCCTCGGGCTGGACTATGACCGGCTGCGGGTGGTCGCCTCCGACAGCGCGGTCACGCCCAAGGACAACGGCTCCTACTCTTCCCGGGTGACGCTGATGGTGGGCAACGCCGCGCTCGATGCGGCGCGCCGGCTGCGCGACGTTCTCGCCTCGGCCACCGCGCGCAAGCTCGACCTTCCCGTAGGCGACATCCAATGCATGGGCGAGTGGTATGGCGTCAATGACTCGGCCGGGCAGGGACTGACGTTCAACGAGGCGGTCGCGGCCGCGCTCGAGGACGCCGGCGAGCTTACCGTCAAGGGCACCTTCACCTGCCCGAAGGAGTACCAGGGCGGCAAGCACCGCGGGGGCGCCGTCGGCGGCACGATGGGGTTCTCCTACGCGGCCAACGTGGTCGAGGTCAGCGTCGATGAGATCACCGGGCGGGTCCGGGTCGAGAAGGTCTGGGCGGCGCTGGACTGCGGCCGGGCGCTGAATCCGCTGGCCGTGGAGGGGCAGGCGCAGGGGGCGGCCTGGATGGGGCTGGGTCAGGCACTGTACGAGGAAGGTCGCTACCAGGACAACACGCCCTTCGCCGTCAACCTGATCGATTACCGGGTGCCGACGGCGCTGGACTCGCCCGAGATCGAGGTCGGGATCATCGAGAGCATCGACCCCAACGGGCCGTTCGGCGCCAAGGAAGCCTCCGAGGGCGGGGTCGCGGGCATGCTGCCGGCGATCGCCGACGCCATCGCCGACGCGGTGGGCGTGCGCCTGAGCGAGATGCCGATCACACCGGAGCGCCTGGCGGCGGCGCTCGACCGCCAGGCGGCCGAGCATGCCCGGGCGGCGCCGGCCACGAGCGGGGAGGAAGTCTCATGAAGGGCCTGCCGGAGTTTCGTCTGAGCCGTCCGGAGAGCATCGCGGATGCCGTGGCGGCCCGTGGGGCCGAGCCCGACGCGCGCTTCCTCGCCGGCGGCACGGATCTGATACCCAACCTCGGGCGCGATCTCGGGACGCCGTCCATGCTGATCGACCTGGCTCGGATCCCGGAGCTGGGGGCGCTGGAGGTGACGGCGGACGGCGGCTTGCGCATCGGCGCGGGGGTAACCCTGGCGCGCCTGGCGGCCGAGCCCGCGGTAGTCGAGCGCTTCGCGGCGATCGCCCGGGCGGCAGCGAGCGTCGCCGGACCCACCCACCGCGTACGCGCGACGGTGGGCGGCAACCTGTGCCTCGACACCCGCTGCCTGTATTACAACGAGAGCGACTGGTGGCGCTCCGGTCAGGGGTACTGCCTCAAGTATGGTGGCGAGAAGTGCCATGTCGTAATCAAGAGCGACCGCTGCTATGCCGTCTACAGCGGCGACCTCGCACCGGCGTTGCTGGTGCTGGGGACCGAGGTGGAGCTCGCCGGACCGGACGGAAGCCGGTCGCTGGCGCTGACCGAATTCTACCGTGAGGACGGCAAAACGCCCCTGGCGATGCTGCCGCAGGAGCTAATCGTGGCGGTGCACGTTCCGCCCCCGCGCGGCCTGCGGACGACGTACGAGAAGGTGCGGGCCCGGGACGCGATCGATTTCCCGGTGGTCGGCGTCGCCTGCGCCCTCGAGCGCGCGGGGGACCGCCTGCGCACGCTGCGCCTGGCCTACACCGGGACCAACTCGTGCCCGGTGCTGGTGCGCGGGCTCGAGGAGAGGATCGACGCCCCGCTCGATGACGACCTGATCCGGGAGCTGAGCGAGTTCGCGGAAAAGCAGCTCGCGCCGCTGCGCACGACCACCACCGCACCGCGTTACCGTCGCCGTGCGGCGCGTCTGCTGACGGGGCAGGCGATCTCGAGGCTCGCCGGGTAAGCCCGGGAGGGCTGGCGGAAGTGGGGCTTGACGATCAAATAGGTAATCTAGTACTATTATTCTTTAAAAGGGCCGTCAAGGGCGGCGGCGGTGGCTGGAACACCGATCAGGAGCATTGGGCCATGGCGTATCGCTGGATGATGACCGAAAGCGGAAAGCCCCTCGTGCGCGAGGCGTTCGAGCCCGGCGAGCCGGGCGAGGACCAGGTGGTGGTGGAGGTGGCCGGCTGCGGCGTGTGTCACACCGACCTCGGCTTCTATTACGACGGCGTGCGTACCAATCAGCCGCTGCCGCTGGCCCTGGGACACGAGATCAGCGGCCGCGTGGTCGGCGCCGCCGCCGCGTTCGAGGATCTCCTGGGCCGGGCCGTGATCGTCCCGGCGGTGATGCCCTGTGGCGAGTGCGACCTGTGCCGCCGGGGCCTGGGCAACGTCTGCCCGAACCAGAAGATGCCCGGAAACGACATGCACGGCGGGTTCGCCAGCCACGTGCTGGTGCCGGCACGCGGTCTGTGCCCGGTGGACGAGGACCGCCTGGCGGCGGCCGGGCTCGACCTTGCCGATGTTTCGGTGGTCGCCGATGCCGTGACCACGCCCTACCAGGCGGTCCTGCAGGCGGACGTGAAGCCCGGGGACGTGGCCGCCGTGGTCGGCGTCGGCGGGGTCGGCGGCTACGCGGTCCAGATCGCGCGGGCCTTCGGTGCCGAGGTCGTGGCCGTCGATGTCGATCCGGCCAAGCTGGAGCGCGCCTCGGCCACCGGGGCTGCGCTGGCGATCGACGCGAGCGGCCAGAGCGGCAAGCAGATCCGCAGCCGAATCCGCGAGTACGCCGGCGCCCACGACCTGCCCGTGCGCGAGTGGAAGATCTTCGAGTGCTCCGGTACCGGTGCCGGCCAGCGCACGGCTTACGACCTGCTGGTCCCGGCGGCGACGCTCGCGGTGGTCGGTTTCACGATGGAGAAGGTCGAGCTGCGCCTGTCGAACCTGATGGCCTTCCACGGCCGGGCGTTCGGCAATTGGGGCTGCCTGCCGGAACACTACCCGGCGGCGCTGGACCTGGTGTTCGACGGCAAGATCGATTTCGCGAGCACGGTGGAGCAGCACCCGCTGGAGGCGATCAACGAGATATTCGAACGGGCCCACGCGCACCAGCTTGGCCGGCGCGCCATCCTGGTGCCCTGACCCGCGGCAAGAGACGAACCAGGGAGTTCTGATCATGAACGACGCAGCTACCGCAAAGCCCGCCACGCGTGCGATCGAGGAAATCATCCGCGCGGACGCCCCCGGCGAGCTCAAGGATCACAACCTGGTCCCGGAGGCCGAAGTCCCGGGCGTGTTGTTCGAGAAGCGCCCGGCCAGGCGACCGGACGGGACGGTGGCCGAGGGCGTCTACAACGCCTGGATCACCCTCGACAATCCCCAGCAGTACAACTCCTACACCACCGACATGTGCAAGGGCGTGGTCCTGGCGTTCCGCCGCGCCTCGATGGCGCGCGACGTCAACGCGATCGTGTTCACGGCCACCGGAAACAAGGCCTTCTGCTCCGGCGGCAACACCAAGGAGTACGCCGAGTACTACGCCGGCAATCCGCAGGAGTACCGCCAGTACCTGCGCCTGTTCAATGACATGGTCACGACCATCCTCAACGCCGACAAGCCCGTGGTGTGCCGGGCCAACGGCATGCGCATCGGCGGCGGGCAGGAGATCGGCATGGCCTGCGACTTCACGGTGGCGCAGGACCTGGCCATGTTCGGCCAGGCCGGTCCCAAGCACGGCTCCTCGCCCCTGGGCGGCTCGACCGACTTCCTGCCCGTGATGCTGGGTTCGGAGATGGCGATGGACACCGGCGTGCTGTGCGAGCCGTGGTCCGCGCACAAGGCTTACCGCATGGGGCTGCTCAACGACATCGTCCCGGCGCTGAAGCTCGACGGCAAGTTCGTGCCCAATCCGATGGTGATCACCGACCGCTATCTGGACGAGTACGGCCGCATCGTGCTGGGCGAGCCCAAGACCGGCGAGGCCCGCAAGCAGGCCAAGGAGCTCATGGCGCGCGGCGAGGTCGACCTGAGCTTGCTCGACGAGAAGGTCGAGGCGCTGTGCACCAAGCTGCTGATGACCTTCCCGGAGTGCACCATCAAGACGGTCGAGGAGCTGCGCAAGCCGAAGCTCGATGCCTGGAACCGCAACAATGCAGGCTCCCGCGCGTGGCTGGCGCTGAACATGCTCACCGAGGCCCGTACCGGTTTCCGTGCCTTCAACGAAGGAAACCGCGAGACCGGACGCGAGGCCGACTTCGTCGGGTTGCGCCAGGCCCTGGCGAAGGGGACCCCCTGGAGCGAGGAGCTGGTCGACAGCCTGATGCCGGGGGCGAGGAGCTGAGCCATGACGGACTCTCCGCTGACAGTCGAGCACGACCGGGACGGGCGCCTGCTGCGCCTGCGCCTGGCGCGGCCCAAGGCGAACATCGTCGACGCGGCGATGATCGCCGCCCTGGACGCCGCGCTGGCCGGGGCGGCCGACGAGGCGCACCTGCACGGCGTGCTGCTCGAGCACGAGGGTCCGCACTTCAGCTTCGGCGCCAGTGTCGAGGAGCATCTGCCGGGCCGTTGCGCCGGGATGCTCACGGCGCTCCACGGCCTGGTGCTGCGGATGCTGGACTACCCGGTCCCCATCCTTGTCGCGATCGGCGGGCAATGCCTGGGCGGCGGACTGGAGGTGGCCGCTTCCGGCCACCTCCTGTTCGCGGGGCCGGAGGCGCGGCTCGGCCAGCCGGAGATCTCTCTGGCGGTGTTCGCCCCGGCCGGCTCCTGCCTGCTGCCCGAACGGATGCCGCGCGCGATCGCCGAGGACATGCTGTTCTCCGGTCGTTCGCTGGACGCCGGGCAGGCGCGGGCGGCCGGCCTGGTCAACGCGGTGTCGGACGATCCGGTCGGTGCTGCGCTGGCCTACTTCGACGAGCACCTCGCCCCGCACAGCGCCGCGAGCCTCCGGGTCGCCGTGCGCGCCGCGCGTGCCGACATGGTTCGCCGGGTACGCGCGAGGCTGTCCGAGGTCGAGGAGCTTTACCTGTCCGATCTGATGTCAACCCACGACGCCGTCGCGGGCCTGACCGGGTTTCTAGAGAAGCAACCGACCGCGTGGGAGGATCGCTGAGATGTCCACCGCACAAATCATAGAGCGTTGTCAGGAACTGTTCGACGACCTCAACTTCGGCTATGCCCGGGAGTGGAAGGCGGCCGGGGAGGGACGCAAGGTCGTAGGCTTCACCCCGGTGTATGTGCCGCGGGAGCTGATCCACGCGGCGGGGATGCTCCCGCTGGGGATTCTCGGCGGCGGTGACCAGCTCGAGGTGATCCACGGTGACGCCTACTACCAGAGCTACATCTGCCGCATTCCGCGCTCGACCGTCGAGCTCGGCGTGACCGGAAGGCTGGACTTCGTGGACGGCATGCTGTTCCCGTTCGTCTGCGACGTGATGCGCAACCTCTCGGGGATGTGGAAGATCAACTTCCCGGGCGTGTACGTGCACTTCTTCGACACGCCGCAGAACTTCGACCCGGAGATCGGGGGCCGGTACTACCGGCACGAGCTCGAGGAACTCAAGGAGGGTCTCGAGCAGCTCGGCGGTCGCGAGATCACCGACGCGGCGCTGCACGAGTCCATCGCCCTGTACAACGAGAACCGCCGCCTGGTGCGGGCCGTCTACGAGCTGCGTGCGCGCGAGCCCTGGAAAGCACCCACCAGCGAGGTCTATCTGCTGATGCGGGCGGGCATGACCCTTGCGGTCGAGGAGCACAACCGGATGCTGGTGGACTACATGGCAGCCGCGCAGGCCGAGGACCGGCCGCGCCGCGACAACTGCCGGACGGCGATCACCGGCTCGTTCTGCGAACAGCCACCGCTTAATTTGGTAAAAGCAATCGAAATTGCCGGATGTTACGTCGTCGATGACGACTACATGCTCGTCAACCGCTGGTTGATGGAGGCCGTGCCGACCGACGGCGACCCGCTCGAGAACCTGTCGCGGGCCTTTCTCGAGCACTCGGTCGAGACCTCGTGCAAGTACGTCGAGCGCGAGCAGGACAAGGGCCGGTTCCTGGTCGAGTCCGTCCGCAGCAGCGGAGCCGAGGGGGTCATCTTCGCGGCGCCGAGCTTCTGCGATCCCGCCCTGCTCGATCAGCCGATGCTCCAGAGCCGCCTGGCCGAGGAGAACATCCCCTACATCGCGCTGCAGTACGCCGAGAACTCCGGCCAGATGCAGCCGATCCGGGAGCAGGCGGGCACCTTCGCCGATTCCATCAAGCTGTGGGAGTGAGTCATGAGCGCACCGAACAAGCCTGAAGTCGTCAAGGACGCCTCGATGGTCAAGCAGAAGGAGATGATCGCGAGGAACTACGACCTCCTGACCAGCACCGCCGAGCACGGGCGCAAGGTGTCCTCCACCTTCGTGCCGGGCAACCTCAACGAGTTGCTGATGTGCTTCGACATGTTGAACAACCTGCCCGAGATCAACGCGATCCAGAACGGGATGCGCAAGGCCTCCGGCGGCATGATCATGGCGGCCGAGAAGGCCGGTCACTCGGAGGACGTGTGCACCTACGTCAAGTCGGATCTGGGGATGATGGCCAAGGGCAACATCGCCCCCAACGGCAAGCCGTTCCCGGAGCCCGACGTGCTGCTGCTGTCCTACACCGGCTGCTACACCTTCATGAAGTGGTTCGAGCTGCTGCGGCACGAGTACAAGTGCCCCACGGTCATGCTGCACGTGCCCTACGCCGGTGACGGGGTGGTCACGGACAACATGCGCAACTACGTGGTCAAGCAGCTCAAGGAGAAGGTGATCCCGACGCTGGAGGAGATCAGCGGAGTGCGCTTCGACATCGACCGCCTGCGCGAGTACCTGCGCGAGTCGGCCCGCGCCGAGGACGACCTGGTCTGGGTGCTGGAGACCGGCAAGCGCACGCCCTCGCCGATCGACGCCTACTTCGGCGGCGTGTACTACATCGGGCCGATCTTCACCGCCTTCCGCGGCACCCCGGACGCCACCGAGTACTACCGGCTGCTGCGCCAGGAAATCGAGCAGCGCGTCGCGCAGGGGAAGGGTCCGGTGACCCCGGACGGTGACATGCCCGAGCAGAAGTACCGGATCGTCGTCGAGGGCCCGCCCAATTACACCAGCTTCCGCGACTTCTGGAAGATGTTCTACGAGGACGGCGCGGTGGTGGTGGCCAGCACCTACACCAAGGTGGGCGGGCTCTACGACTTCGGCTTCCGGCACGACCCGGACAATCCCCTGGAGAGCCTCGCGGACTACTGCCTCGGGTGCTACACCAACAACAACCTGCCCACGCGCATCGACATGCTCGAGAAGTACGTCAACGACTACGACGCGGACGGGCTGCTGATCAACTCCATCAAGAGCTGCAACAGCTTCTCGGCCGGACAGCTGCTGATGCTGCGCGAGATCGAGAAGCGCACTGGCAAGCCCGGCGGGTTCGTCGAGACCGACCTGGTCGACCCGCGCTACTTCTCCGCGGCGAACGTCAAGAACCGCCTGGAGAGCTACTTCCAGATGATCGACCAGAAGCGCCGCGGGCATCACGCCGCGGCAACGGCCTGAGGCGGGAGGAACGCGGCATGAAGACCTTTATCGGCATCGACCTCGGCTCCACCACGACCAAGGCCGTGATGATGGACGAGGCCGGGACCATCCTGGGCCGGGGGATCACCAACTCCCGCTCCAACTACGACACGGCCTGTGCGGTGGCCCAGGAGGAGGCGTTGATCAGTACCCGCCTGACCCTGTTCCACCGCGAGCTCAGCGAGGGCGCGCAGGAGGACGAGGACGTGCGCGCCTTCCTCGACAGCCTCGAGCGCAATTTCCGCCGGGTGCAGTTCCTCGACCAGGTCGACGACCTGCACCGCACTTGTCAGGAGAACGCGCACCTGGAGCGCTACGAGGCAATGTCCGCGGCACTCGAGAAGGCCCTCGACGGGATCTTCGAGCGCCTGCGCGAGGAGGGAGTGGCGCTTTACGCCCCCGGGGCGGAACGCAAGTCGGACTTCTTCCGGGACCTGGCCGGCTCACGCTACATGGCGCTGGCGGAGACCGTCGCGCGGCAGGCGGAGGCGGACTTCGACGCGCTGCTCAACCTCTACGACAAGTCGATCATCGAGGTCGAGAACCGGCCGCCGAGCGGCGATCTCAGCAGGAAATTCCTCACCGCGCTGGAGAGCACCGAGAGCGAGGAGATCGCCCACGGGCTCGACCTTCGCACGATCGAGGAGCGCATCCGCAGCGCGCTGGAGCGGCCGATCGAGGAGTTCTACGTGGTCGGCACCGGCTACGGCCGGGTGCGCCTGCCGTTCTCCAAGGAACACATCCGCTCCGAGATCCTGTGCCACGGCCTCGGCGCTCACCTGATGTATCCCAACACCCGCACGGTGCTGGACATCGGCGGGCAGGATACCAAGGCCATCCAGGTGGACGAGGAGGGCGTGGTCGAGAACTTCCAGATGAACGACCGCTGTGCCGCCGGCACCGGTCGTTACCTCGGCTATATCGCCGATGAGATGAACATCGGCCTGCAGGACCTGGGACCGATCGCCATGCAGTCGAAGCGGCGGGTGCGGATCAACTCCACCTGCACCGTGTTCGCCGGCGCCGAGCTGCGCGACCGTCTCGCCCTGGGGGATGCCCGTGAGGACATCCTGCTCGGGCTGCACCGGGCGATCGTGATGCGCGCGATGTCGATCCTGTCGCGCTCGGGCGGGGTCAAGGACGAGTTCACCTTCACCGGCGGGGTGGCCAAGAACCAGGCCGCGGTCAAGGAGCTGCGCGAGCTCGTCACCGACAACTACGGCGAGTGCACCCTCAACATCAACCCGAACTCGATCTACACCGGCGCCCACGGGGCGGCCGAGTTCGCCCGGCGAGCAGTGGAGGCATGACCATGACCGTTACCGCAGGCATCGATATCGGGACCGGCGCCGTCAAGACGGTGCTGTTCGAGGTCGAAGGCGACCAGAACGAGTGGCTCGCCCGCCGCACCGACCGGATCCGCAACCGGGATCCCTACAAGCTGGCCGAGCGGGCCTACCGGGAGCTGGTGGAGGACGCGCGTCTCTCGCCGGACGACGTCAGCTACGTCGCCACGACCGGCGAGGGGGAGAACCTGGAGATCCACACCGGGCACTTCTACTCGATGACCACGCACGCCCGGGGCGCGATCTACTTCGATCCGGAAACGCGTTCCCTGCTCGACATCGGCGCCCTGCACGGCCGGGCGATCCGGGTCGACGAGCGGGGCAAGGTGCTCACCTACCGCATGACCAGCCAGTGCGCCTCCGGCTCGGGGCAGTTCCTGGAGAACATCGCCCGCTACCTGGGCGTGGCGCAGGACGAGATCGGCGCGCTGTCGCAGCAGGCCGACGCCCCGGAGGACGTCTCCTCGATCTGCGCGGTGCTGGCCGAGACTGACGTCATCAACATGGTCTCGCGCGGCATCTCCGGGCCGAACATTCTGCGCGGAATCCATGACTCGATGGCCCGGCGGCTGTCGAAGCTGCTCAAGGCGATCAAGGTCAAGGACGGCACCGTTACGCTGACCGGGGGCCTGGCGCTCGACGCCGGCCTGCTCGCCGCACTGCGGGAGGCCACCAAGCAGGACAAGCTCGACGTGACCGTCAACAACCACCCCGACTCCATCTACGCCGGGGCGATCGGCGCCGCTCTCTGGGGCGGATTCCGCTACGAGAAACTGGGCCGGGAAGAGCGTCGCGCCCTTCTGGCCAGCTGAGAGGAGGCAACGTCATGGCACTCATGATCACCGAAGAATGCACGCTCTGCGACGCCTGCGTCGCCGACTGCCCCAACGAGGCGATCACCGCCGGCGAGCCCTACGTGATCGACCCCTTCCGCTGCACCGAGTGCGTCGGGGCGGAGGACGAGCCGCAGTGCGAGCTGGTGTGTCCGGCCGACTGCATCATCCCGAACCCCGAGTTCGAGGAAGATCACGACACGCTGCTGGCGAAATACGAGGAGCTGCACGCCTGAACGTCGGCGGCAAGGCCCGGGCCACCGGCCATCCGGCCGACGCCGCGGGGCCGCGCACCCGGGCGGGAGGAAGGACATGAGCACGAACGGCATGATCAGCGATTACATGACCCACCACCATCGCACCTGCGACCGGCAGCTGGCGGACGCGGAGGCAGCGGTGGACGGGGACGACTGGGACGCGGCCAGCGAGCAGTTCACCGGGTTCCGGGCGATGATCGAGCAGCACTTCGAGATGGAGGAGGACGTACTGTTTCCCGAGTTCGAGCAGCGCAGCGGGCTGACCGACGGACCGACCCTGGTCATGCGTTCCGAGCACGAGGAGATGCGGAAGCTGCTCGAGCAACTCCAGATGGCGCTGGACTCCGGGGATGCGGAGACCTACCTGGGCACGTCCGAAACCCTGATGGTCATGTTGCAGCAGCACAACATGAAAGAGGAGAACATGCTCTATCCGATGGCGGACGGCAAGCTCGGCGAGGATGCGGGTGCGGTCCTGGACCGCATGCGCGGTCTCTGACGCCGCTTCCGCCGCGCGCAGCCCGAGAGGCGTAATGTGACGTTCTCGACCCGCCAGCTCTCCCTCGACGAGAGCCCGGCCCTGACCGTGCCGGGGCGCTTCTTTGCCACCGCCCCGGCGTTCGGGGTGGTGGCCGCCGCCCTGATGCTGTGGGCCGGTCCGGGGCAGTTCGCGGGACGCTGGTCGCCGGCCGTGCTGGCGACCACGCACCTGCTGACCCTGGGCTACATGGCCATGGTCATGTTCGGCGCCCTGATGCAGGTGTTCCCGGTGGTCGTCGGCCAGCGGTTTCCGCGGTCGCGCCTGATCAGCACCTGCGTGCATCTCTTCCTGTGCGTCGGCGTTGTCCTGCTGGTGCTGGGTTTCCTCGGTGCGCCCGCATGGGTCATGGGCGCGGCCGCCGCGGCTCTTGCCCTCGGCGCGGGGCTCCTGCTGGGTGCGGCGGCCATGGCCTTGAGCCGGGTGAGCGTCCGGGGCCGGTCCGTCCGCTCGCTGGGCCTGGCGCTGGGGGCGTTGCTGCTGACGGCGGCCTTCGGGGTGTGGCTTGCGCTGGCCTATGTCGGATTGACGCCGCCGGCCTTCGCCTGGATCGACGATCACGTGGCCTGGGGTCTGGCGGGGTGGCTGCCGCTGCTGGTGATCGCGGTCGCTTACCAGGTCGTGCCCATGTTCCAGCTGACGCCCGCCTACCCGGGCTGGCTGATGCGCGGCCTGGGTGGCTGGATCTTCGGCGGCCTGGTCCTGGGCCTCGTGTTGCGGCACGTGGCGGCGCCGGCGTGGGCCCCCGCGCTGGCGTTCGGCCTGGTCGGTGTCGGGCTGGCGACCTTCGCCGTGGTGACCCTCGCACTGCAGCACCGGCGCCGCCGGCGGCTGGCCGATGCGACCGTCTGGTACTGGCAGCTGGGGATGGTCTGCCTGGCCGTCGCGGTGGTCCTGTGGACGGCCGGACGAGTATGGGCGCCGCTGGCGACCGACCCGCGCTATCCGGTGCTCCTGGGCGCGCTTATGATCCCGGGATTCGCCCTGGCGGTGATCAACGGGATGCTGTACAAGATCGTGCCGTTCCTGGTGTGGCTGCACCTGGCCCTGGCGCCCGCCGCGCCGGGACGGCCGGGCGCCGGGGCCGCGCCGCACATGAAGCAGGTCATCCCCCCGGCCCATGCCAAGCGCCAGTTCCGGGTCCATCTGGCCGGCCTGATCCTGTTGCTGGCCGGAATCGCGGGGATACCGCTCGCCTTCGAGGCCGGCGCCGCGTCGTTCGGGCTGGGCTGTGTACTGCTCGAGCGGGATGTGCTGCTGGCCTTGCGGCTGTACCGGCGCCGGGCCGGGTCGGGTGGTCAGGCATCCCCGGAGCCGGCCGGCGCGGGCTCGCTTTGAACCGGCCCGGCGCGCGGATGGAGGTCGCGGCCGGCCGGGGACGGTCTGCTCCGGGTGTTGCCATGCCGGACGACGTCAGAAGATTCGCAGCTGGTGGTGATTGGCCCGGGCCGCCGCGCAGGATGCGCGGCGGTTCCGGGTCGGGTCTTGCGCTCCCGCGCGCGGGGGCAGCCGGCGGCGCGCGGTCGCGCCACGTCGTCGGCGACCGGCCCGCCGCGCGCGGCGGGAGGACCGGATGCAAATCGTGACGGAATGGTTGGTCGATCTGCACGGCCGGCTCGATGACGAGCCGGTGGTCGACGACGTGCGTGTCGGCGTGTTCTATACCGCCGTGCGGTTGTCCACCCGGCAGGTCGGCGTGGCGTTTACGCCGCGCGAGCTCGGCGACAGCGTGTGTTGTCCAAAGACCGCGGCGGCGGCTCCGCCGGCGGGGCAGCTCATCGGGACCGGCGCGTGGGAACTGGCGCGCTATGCCGCCTCCCCGCATCCGCTCTGGCGCTCGCTGGGAGTGGCGACGCTGAACGCGCTGTCGGCGCTGGCGAGGGCAAGCGCCGGCCTGCCGGCCGGCGTGCTCCGGGAAGACCTGGACGCGCTCGCGGCCGCCGCGATCGCCGAGGACGACCGGGTCGTCATGGTGGGGGCATTCCTCCCGTTCCTGAAGAAGCTCAAACACCGCGTCGCCGCCCTGGGCGTGATCGACCGCCATCGCGATGCGCTCAAGGCGGACGAGCATGCGCTCTGGGTGCCGCCCGAGCGTGCCGCCGCGGCCGTGCGCCGGGCGAGCGTGCTGGTGCTCACCGGATCGGCCCTGGTCGAGGGCGGCCTCGAGGAACTGCTCACCCGGGCCGGGGGCGCTCGCCTGCGAATCATGGCGGGTCCCACGACGCCGCTGTGGCCCCATCCGTTCTTCGCGCGGGGGATCGACGTGCTGGGCGGGCTTCATGTGCTCGACGGTCCCGATCTTGTCACCATTGTGGGCGAGGGAGGGTCCGGCTATCTCTTCGAACAGGTTGCGCGCAAGGCGTGCCTGCTCGGTCCCCGCGTCGTGGAACGTGCCCGGGAGGCCGGCGTGGCATCCCGGTGATTTTCCCGCAAGATGCCCGGCCGCCCGGGGAAGACCCGGCGGGACACGGAAGGGCGACTCTGGCCGTGCCGGCACGCGGACGGCGCGCCCTGTCGTTGGCGCAACTGACTCAGATCAATAAAGACGTATTGTGGATAGTCTTAGCATAACTGGCACAGACCGACCGCTTCCGCCAGGCGGGGCTCAACGGGGCGACGCTTTTCCATGCATCTTTAACAAGGGAGGTCGCCTGCGGTCTGCGAAAACAGGGGCGATCGGGGCTCGTGAGGGCCGTCCCGTGTTGTCCATACCGAGAGACCGGCGCAAGAAGGGATCCGGGGAGTCCGGGCAAGGAGGAGTTATGGCCGAAAATGCACAGGCAATGGCGTGGGATCAGTTGCCGCAGGCGTACAACGCGGCACAGGATTTCATCGACTCGCATCTTGCACTCGGACGGGGCGGCAAGTGCGCCGTGGTCGACGATGCGGGCGCGTACACGTACGCGCAGCTGGCCGAGATGGTCAACCGCGTCGGCAATGCCCTGCGCGACCTCGGCGTCCCGCAGGAGGCGCGCGTGGCGATGGTGATGCAGGACACGGTCCGGTTTCCGGCCGTGTTCTGGGGCGCCATCAAGGCCGGCTTGGTGCCGGTGCCGCTGAACACGCTGCTGACCGCTGACAGCTATCGCTACATCCTCGAGGACAGCCGGGCGCGTGCGCTGGTGGTCAGCGGCGAGCTCTGCGACGCCCTCGCCCCCGCCCTGCAGGGCCTGTCCCACCTGCAGCACGTGGTGGTCGACGCGGGCGGAGATCGGGCCGGGCCGGCGCTCGAGAAGCTGATGGCGGCGGCATCCCCGTCGCTGTCCGCCGCGCCGACCTCGCGCGACGATGTCGCCTTCTGGCTGTACTCTTCCGGCTCGACCGGCGCGCCCAAGGGCGTGTGCCACCTGCACCGCAGCCTGCGGGCGACGTCGGATCTCTACGCCAGGCAGGTTCTCGGCATCACCGAAGACGACCTCATCTTCTCCGCGGCGAAGCTGTTCTTCGCCTATGGCCTGGGCAACGGCATGACGTTTCCGTTTTCCGTCGGCGCCACGGCGGCCTACCTGGCCGAACGCCCCACGCCCGAGTCGGTGATGCGCACGCTGCGCGAACACCAGCCCACGCTGTTCGGCGGCGTGCCCACCCTGTTCGCGGCGATCCTGGCCGATACGCGCTACGACCGGGGCAGCGGTTCGCCGCGCCTGCGGCGCTGTCTGTCGGCCGGCGAGGCGCTGCCCGCCGACATCGGCCGGCGCTGGGAAGAGCGCTTCGGGGCGGAGATCCTCGACGGGGTGGGTTCCACCGAGATGCTCCACATTTTCCTGACCAACAAGCCCGGAGATATCCGCTACGGCACCTCGGGAACCCCCACACCGGGTTACGAGGCCCGGCTCGTGGACCCCGCGGGCCGCGAGCTCGGTCCGGGCGAGATCGGCGAGCTGGTGGTCAAGGGCCCGAGCGCCGGCGAGCGCTACTGGAACCAGCGCGAGAAGAGTCTCAAGACCTTCCAGGGACCCTGGACCTACACCGGGGACCAGTACTACCGGGACGAATCCGGGTGCTTCCACTACTGTGGCCGGACCGACGACATGCTCAAGGTCAGCGGTAACTGGACTTCGCCGTTCGAGGTGGAGTCGAGCCTGGTGGCCGACGAGCGGGTCCTGGAGGCGGCCGTCATCCCGCATCGCGACCGGCGCGGCATGATCAAGCCCAAGGCCTTTGTGGTGCTGCGCGAGGGCGTGGCGCCGGACGACGGGCTCAGCGCGGAGCTGGTCGCCGGGGTCAAGAAGCGCATCGGCCCTTGGAAGTATCCGCGCTGGATCGAGTTCGTGGACGAGCTCCCCAAGACCGCGACCGGCAAGATCCAGCGGTTCAAGCTCCGGGAGATGGACGGCCAGGGCGAGCGGGGGCGCCCGCCCGGCGCGGCCGGACGGGACTAGCCCGCACATCACACCACCGTTCGTCGCGAGGGCGCCGAGGCGCCGGTCTGACGGGGCGCACGGACCGGAGGGCGGTGCCGGCGTAGCTGATGCTAGGGCAAGCCGGCTGCAGGGAGTACGTCCCGTCAGGGCGCGCGCATCGGCGGTCGCAGCAGGAGGGTGGTGAGATATGCGGGCTAACCGGCGAGCTTGTCCCTGGAGAAGAACTCCACCGGCACGGGGCGGCCGTTGAACGGGCACCCGTTGCCCGCCGCGCAGGGGGAGGGCGCGGGAAGGGGGGCGCTGCCGATGCGTCGGTAGTCGCGGACGAGCTGTTCGCGTTCGATCCGTTCGCTGTCCAGGTTCTCGGAAGGAAACGGGATGATGAGGGCATACGTGTGATCCTGCCCGACGAGCTGGTACGTCTCGCCACCCGCCTCGATGATATCTCCGGTCTGGAACTCCGGTTTCAGGGCCATGATCGCCTCCCGTATGTCGCCGCTGCTCTTGCCCGGCGTTTCGCCGCGACACGCCGTTTGCCCCGGTCCGCGCAGCGAGTGTCCCCGCGCGGGCCAATGAGGCAAACCGGTACGAGAATACCTGTATTGCACCCTAGCATGACCGGAGCCACCCTTCAAGGGCGGCGGCCCGCCGGCAGACCCGCGGGCGTGGCCGGAACCGTCTGTCCACGGCCCGGCAGGCGCGAAACGCTCAGTCGCCGACCCAGCGAACGACCTCGTTCAGGGGCGCGCGCCCGGTCCGGAAGCCGTTGGCCGGATGGCTCTGGTCCGCAAAGCCGAAGGAGATGCCGCACACCACCAGGCGCTCCGGGGGAAGTTCGAACCAGTTGCGGATGAACCCGGGGTAGGACGCCAGCGCGGCCTGGGCGATGGAGGCGATGCCCAGGCTGCACGCGGCCAGCATGAAATTCGACACGTATGCCCCGCAGTCGACCGCGCCGTAGACCCCGAGATCGGCCTCGGTGGTGACGATGGCGACGTGCGGCGCGCCGAAGAGCCGGAAGTTTTCCAGACGCTGGCGCATCCCGGCCTCGCGGTCGCCGCGCGCGACCCCGACGGCATCGTACAGCTGGAAGCCGCACTCACGCCGGCGCTGGCGGTGGACGCCGGTATACCGGCCCGGAAACGCGAAATCCGGAGACGGCGGGTCGCCCGCGGCGGCGTGCACGTGAAGCGCGTGCCGGAATTTCGCCGTCGCCTCGCCGCTGGCGATCGTCACCTGCCAGGGCTGGGCATTGCACCAGGAAGCGGTGCGCTGGGCGACGGCCAGAACCCGCTCGATGGTGTCCCGCGGCACCGGCTCGGGTCGGAAGCCGCGGCAGCTGTAGCGGGCCTCCAGCAAGCCCGCGAGGCGATCCGCGTCGCCGTCCGGGGATCGTGGGCTTGGTTCGTTTTCCATGATTGCCGGATCTCGTTCGCTGTCGGGGTTTGGCCGGTCTGGCCGGCCAGCTGTCGCCGGGATGGTATCAGGCCGCGTTCCCCGGTGCCCGAGGTTTGCTCTGTCGCCGCGTTTGCGAGCAAGCTAAACGCGCTCCGTGTCAGCGTTCGGCGCCGGGTCGCCCCGGGGGGCCGCGCGGGGGCGCCCTGAAGATGGCAAAAGGCGAGAGGGGGAGCGTAACCATGGAAGAGAGTCTCAGCTACGACGTTTCGATGTTCCAGGACACCTTCGAGCACGAGTTCACGTTCCTGAACGGCTTCCTGCGCAACGTTCACCGCTTCGCGACGCGCCCGGCGATGACCTGTCCCCTGCGTGGGCGCACCTGGGCTTACCCGGAGCTCAACCGGGACGTCAACCGGCTGGCACACGCGCTGGCCAGTGATGGTGTGAGCCGCGGCGAGGTGGTCATGTACCAGCTGATGAACTCGCCCGAGTTCGTGTTCGCCTACCTGGCGCCGCAAAAGCTGCGCGCGATCAACTGCCCGATCAACTTCAAGCTCTCCCACAGCGAGACCGCCTGGATGATCGACGACAGCAAACCGGCGGTGTTCATCTACGATGCCGACGGACGGGAGACGGCCGAGCAGGCCCTCGCGATGGCGAGCCACCGGCCCCGGCGGGTGGTGATGGTCGATGCCGCAGGCGCGCGGGGGCCGGCCCGCGGGCACGTGCCTTACTCGGAGTATGTCGCGGACCGTCCGGAGACCGAGCCCGACGCGGGCGGGCGAATGCACATCTACGACGAGGTCACCCGGCTGTACACCTCCGGGACTTCGGGCCAGCCCAAGGGCGTGCCCATGAACAACGTCAACGAGGTGCTCTCGGCCCACGACGTGATCATGCACTTCCCGCTCGCGCCCACCGACCGGACCATGAACATGAGCCCCTGGTTTCATCGGGGTGGCATCCACGCCGGCGGGCCGACCGCGGCGCTCTACGTCGGCGCGGAGATGGTGATCCTGCGCCAGTTCACGCCGCGAACCTGCCTCGAGTACGCGGAGAAATACGGGGTCAGTTTCCTGGTCGGGGCGCCCCCGATGCTCAAGCTGCTCAGCGCCACCCAGCAGAAGAGTCCGTTCGACCTGTCGGCGCTCAAGGGCATCGTCACCATGGGGGCGCCGCTGGGTCGCGAGGACTGCATCCGCTTCCACGAGACGCTTACGCCCAACATCTTCAACGGCTACGGCACCTCGGAGGCGTTCTGGAACACCTTCCTGCGCCCGGCGGACCTGCCGGAGATGGCCGGCTCCGCGGGCCGCGCCTGCACGGATGACGACGTCGCGGTGGTGAAAGTGTTCCCGGACCGGCGGGCCGAGCCCCACGAGACGGTGGCGAAAGACAACCAGGAGGTCGGCGAGGTCATCGTGCGCGCGCCCGGCAAGAGCGCTTATACCTACGTCGGCGACGAGGCCGACAGCAACCGGGTGTTCCATGATGGCTGGCTGTACATCGGCGACATGGCAACCTGGGACGAGAACGAATTCATTACCATCGTCGGTCGCAAGAACAACATGATCGTCTCCGCCGGGGAGAACATCCACCCGGTGCAGGTCGAGGAGGTGCTGGCCATGCACCCGAAGGTGCAGGAGTCCGTGGTGGTCGGCGTGCCAGACGAGCTGAGGGGCGAGACGGTGGTGGCCTACGTGGTCAAGGAGGACCCGTCGCTGACGGCCAGGGAGCTCGCGGCGCACTGCAGCGACCGAGCCATCCTGGCGCCGTACAAGCGGCCCCGCTACTATCGCTTCGTCGACGAGCTGCCGTACACGGCCACCGGCAAGAAGAAGCATTACGTGGTCCGGCAGATGGCCGCCGAAGAACGGGACCGGGGCGTGTTCGAGCGCGGCTGACTGCGCGCCGCGGGCTGCCGTTCGCGGCCGCCGTACGGCGGCGGGCTGCTGCAGGAAGGGCCGTCGGGCAGCGGGCAGCCGGGGGGAGATGCGGCCCGCCGAGTTGCGCGCGGCGTGCCCCGCTGACATGGTGTAGGCGGGGTCACCCGATCCGGCGTGCCGGCCCGGCTCGCCCCGTGAGCCGGGAACCGCCCACGTGCCGGCCCGCCCGGCCGACTTTCGACCGGTGGCAGTCATCCGCGGTCCCGAGACGGCGGCCGCATCCCTCGGCGCCGGCCTGTATGCTGTACGCGCCGCGCAGCCGCCCGGCGCGGCGACTGATTCCGCTTTCTATGGGAGGACGTGCCGGGGATGGAAGCTCAGACACCATCCTGGGAAATCGCGCAGGTGTCCGGGGAGCCCCGGGTACGCCTGAGCGGGCGTTGGACCCTGGCGGAGATCGCGAGCGACGAGCAGAGGTTCGAGAGCGGCATGCGCGATGCGGCCTCGCAGGTGCCTGACGCCTGGAGCCTGCGCGATATCGTGGCCCTGGACACCGCGGGCGCGCTGCTGCTGTGGCGTGCCTGGGGTCGTCGTCTGCCCCGGCAGCTGGACTGCCGCGCGGACCAGCGGCAGCTGTTCGAGTACCTCGAGCGGGCCGGGCGCCGGGAGCGCGAGGCGCCGGTGCACCGCCGGTTCGTGATCCTGGTGGAAATCGGCGCCGCGATCATGCGCCTGTTCCGGGAGCTGGGCGACCTGCTGCTGCTGGTCGGCCGGCTGATGATCGACGCCTGGTACTGCGTCCGTCATCCTCGCGCCACGCCGCTGCGCGAGATTTCGGCGACGGTCTACCGCGCCGGGGCCCAGTCGGTGCCGCTGCTGACGTTCATCGGCCTGGTGGTGGGCGTGGTGATGTCCTACCAGATCGGCGAGCAGCTCAAAAACTTCGGCGCCAACACCGCGATCATCGGCTCGGTGGGCGTGGCCTTCCTGCGCGAGCTGGGGCCCTTTCTGGTGGGGCTGATCCTGGTCGGGCGCGCCGGGTCGGCCTTTACCGCCGGGATCGCCGCGATGCGCATGACCGCGGAGATCGACGCCCTGCGAGCGTTCGGCATCTCGCCCACGCTGCGGATCGTCTTCCCCAAGGTCATCGGGCTCGCGCTGGCGATGCCGCTGCTGGTCCTGTGGACGGACTTCGCCGGCATCGTGGGCGCCGCCTACATGTCCCAGCACCAGCTCAACGTTGGCTACATGCTGTGGCTGGAGCAGTTTCCGCACATGGTGCCCTGGGCCAACGGGCTGATCGGCTTCGGCAAGGGCGTGCTCTTTGGCGGCATGATCGCGCTGGTGGCCAGCTACTACGGGTTGATCGCGGAACCGGACACCCGCAGCCTGACCGAGAATACGATTCGTTCCGTGGTGGTGAACCTGTCGCTGGTGATCACCATCGACGGCGCGCTTGGCGTGCTGCTGTCCCACGTGGGAGTCTGAGCGCATGGCCGCGGACGTGATCGTGGACGTGCGTGACCTGCACAAGCGCCTCGGGGGGCGCTGGGTGCACCGCGGCGTGGACCTGCAGGTGGAGGAGGGCGAGGTGCTCGCCGTGGTCGGCTCCAGCGGCTCGGGCAAGACCACGCTGCTGCGCCAGATCATCGGTCTGCTCAAGCCGGACCGGGGCACGGTGCGGGTGCTGGGCCAGGACGTCTACAAGGTGGACCTGTACTCGGCCCAGGCGCTGCGCAGCCAGTGGGGCGTGCTGTTCCAGCAGGGCGCATTGTTCAGCGGGCTCAACGTGTTCGAGAACATCGCCTTTCCACTGCGCGAGATGGCGGTGCTCGGAGAGAGCCTGCGCGAGGACTACATCCACGAGCTGGTGATGGTGAAGCTGGAGCTGGTGGGGCTCGACCCCGAGGATGCCTGGAAGATGCCGGCCGAGCTCTCCGGCGGGATGGTCAAGCGGGTGGCGCTGGCCCGGGCGCTCGCGCTGGACGCCGGGTTGCTGTTCCTGGACGAGCCGACCACCGGGCTCGACCCGGACTCCGCTTCCGAGTTCGACCATTTGCTCTCGGACCTGCACTCGGAGCTGCGGCTCACGGCGCTGATGGTTACGCACGACGTCAACAGCCTCGCGGCGCTGAGCGACCGGGTCGCGGTGCTGGCGGACGGCAAGGTGGTGGCTCTCGGACGGCCCTCGGAGGTTGCGCGCATGGATCATCCGTTCATCCAGGCGTTCTTTCACGGCGAG
This sequence comes from Gammaproteobacteria bacterium, assembly GCA_035638695.1. Taxonomy (GTDB): domain Bacteria; phylum Pseudomonadota; class Gammaproteobacteria; order UBA5335; family SLRW01; genus DASQZJ01. Next base: position 22,564 of record DASQZM010000085.1, read on the forward strand.
CGCGGCCAGCCCGTGCTCGACAAGCTGGAGTGACCCGAGATGGAAGATCGAGCGCACGCCCTGGTCGCCGTGGCCTTCCTGCTCGTGCTCAGCGCGGGCGCCGGGTTTGCCGTATGGTGGATGCAGGCGGGGCGTCCGGAAGTCAACTACTATTACATCGTCTCGACCCACGGGGTGGGCGGGCTGAACCCGCAGGCCGCGGTCAATTACAAGGGCATCCAGGTGGGGACGGTGCAAAAGATCGGACTCGCCCCCGGGGACCCGCACAAGGTTCGCATCCTGGTAACGCTGGTCAAGAAGGCACCGGTAACCAGCTCGACCTACGCCAAGATGGGCTCGACCGGGCTGACCGGGATGGCCCACATTAATCTCGAGGACGGCGGGAACGGCAAGCCGCTCAAGACTTCGCGCCAGCACCCGGCCGTGATCCCCATGCGCCCCAGCACCTTGCAGCAGGCGGAGCAACAGGGCACGAAGCTCCTGGACCAGGCCCGCAAGATCACCACGCAGCTTTCGGAGCTGCTCAACGATAGCAACCGCAAGCACTTCGGCGCCATCCTGGCCCAGCTGGACCAGGCCACGCGCAAGCTGAACACGATGGAAGACCACCTGACGCCGGCGCTGAAGCGGCTGCCGCCGATGATCGACAGCGCCCACCAGACCCTCGCCGAGAGCCACGCCCTGCTCAAGACCATGCGCAAGGACGCGCGGGTATTCGGGCAGGTCGGCGAGACCTCGGGCCAGGCGATGGACCAGCTGACCAACCAGACCCTGCCCGGCATCGACCGGCTGACCGATCACCTGGACGAGACCGTGGGCCACGTCGACCGCCTGACCCGTCGGCTGAGCAACCGCCCGAGCAGCGTGATCTTCGGCCGCGGGGAGGTCCCCCCCGGGCCCGGTGAGTCAGGTTACAAGGCGCCCGGGTCGGGCAAGTGAGCCCGTTCGCGGGTATCGGGGTGAGTTACGTTACTAAACTAAGTTGTGAAGTTTTAACGTCAAACTCCCAACGCTGCGCCCCGCGGTCCTGAACGAAAAACCGCCACGGCCCGCTGGAGCGGACCGTGGGGGCGTCGGTCGTTACGCGGTCGGCCGGGCCTAGACCGCCAGCTTGTCTGCCGCCATCTTCGTGCCCTCGACCCGCGCCTGGATCTTGCGGAAGGCGATGTCGCGCGCGAAATCCGGCGAGCCGTGCTTCGGCTTGGCATCGATCGAGAACGGCGAGAAGCCGCAGTCGTCGGTCGAGCCGAGCCGCTCCTTCGGGATGTACTTCGCGGCCGTGAGCAGCTCGTCGCGTACGTGCCCGGAAGATTCGACCTCGGGGTTGAGCGGGTCGATCACCCCGATATGGCAGATCTGCGGGATGCCGTTCGCGTCGTCCCGGCTGTACTGGCCGACCAGCTTGTAGATGCGCTCGCGGTCGGCCTCGCTGGCCATCTGCATCAGGAAGTAGCCGGCGTTCATCCGGAACATGCTCGGCAGCAGCTCGGCATAGTCGACATCGGCGCTGTGCACCGAGTCCATGTCGCCGCCGGGGCAGGTATGGATGCCGATGTTGCGCCGCTCGTCGGCGGAGAAGCGGTCCAGCACCCGGTTGTTGAGCTCGATGAAGAAGTCGAGCATGCCGCGGCCGGTCCAGGGGTTGCGCGGATCGTTCTTGCACGCCAGCCGCCCCTCGGTGAAGTCCATCGACACCCGCTCGGCACCGGCCTCGAAGCACTGGCGGATGTCCTTCTCGCACTCGTCGCACAGGTCGTCGAGGAACTGCTCGCGGGAGTAGCCCGGGACCTCCTCGTCCAGGGGATACAGCAGCGATAGCATCGAGGGTGCGATGACCGCCTGCTTGACCGGCTTGCTGGCCAGGCCGATCGAGTCCTTCAGGTATTCGGCGGCGTAGGTCTTGTAACGGAACGGGCCGCCGGTGAGCCGTGGCAGCTGGCGGTGATGGCCGTCGTCGAAGTAGGCAAAGTACTGCCCGCCGGGGGCCAGGTTGTCGGCCAGCCCCTTGCCGCCGAGGGTGTCCACGAGCGGGTACGTGGCGAAGCTCGACTTACGCTGCTCGCCGTCGGTCACGACCGGCTGCCCGGTCCGCTCCATGCGCTCGATCGAGTCCCGGCAGGCCGCGTCCTGAGCCTGGCGCAGCTCGGATTCGCTGATCCTGCCCTGCTCGTAGTCCTGGATGGCGTTCTGCAGCTTGAGCGGCCGCGGCAGCGAGCCGACGTTCTCCGTGGGAATCGGGAAATCCATGTGCACCTCCCTCCTGCGTCAGTGGGTGGCTGTCGTTGGTCGCACGCAGGCACATCGGTAACCCGATCAGGGGTAATGTCGCATCTCGGCGCTCCGGTCCGCCGAACGGCCGACGCCCTGGCCACTCACGTGGCCCGCGAGACGTGGCAATGCTCCCGGCCGGGTTACGTAAACCGTAGTACCCCGCCGCGGCGGGCGCAAACCGGCGTCCACCGGGGGACCCGGGTGCGGCGGTGCCGGAGACACCGGTACCGGCTCCCGCTCAGCGCTCCCCGGTCCAGCCCGCGACCTCGGTTATGGCCGCCACGTTGGCGTCGTCGTCCCGGTCCGGCTGCCAGGCGGAGGCGTTGAAGCGCCGCCCGGTGACGCCGTCGGCGGCACGGGAGGCGAGCCACAGCAACGGCGGCACCATCACCTCCGGCGGGAGCAGGCCGCGCCGGATCGCATCCGGAACCCCGTCGGGGATCATGCCGGTGAGCGTCGGCCCGCCCGGCAGCAGGGCGTTGACGGTGACGCCGGTCCCTTGCAGATCCTGCGCCCAGATGATCGTCTCCGATTCCAGCGCGGCCTTGGACGGCCCGTAGGGAGAAAAGCCGCGGCGGCGCATGGTCGCGTGGTTCATCGACACGTTGAGCACCCGGCCCCAGCCCTGTTCCAGCATGACGGGCACGGCCGCCCGGGTCATGAAGAAGGGCCCGTTGACGTTGCTGTCGATGACCATGCGCCAGACGTCGGGGTCGGTCTCCCAGAACCGCGTCGGCTGCTCCAGGAAGCGCTCGCGCGCGGCCTGCACCACGCGCCCGCAGTCCGCGGGATCGGCGACATCCGCCAGCAGCGGCAGCACCCGGTCGGGGCCGGCCTCGCTTGCCACCGACTCGATCTCGCCGCGTTCCCGCGCGGCCGTGGCCACCACGCGCGCACCGGCCTCCGCAAGCCCCAGGACCATGGCGCGCCCCAGCCCGCGTCCGCCCCCGGTGACGATGGCCACGGTGCCGTCGACAGACTTCGTGCTCATGGGCTCCTCCAAGGGGGAAGGGGACGCCATTGTAGCCCAGGCGGTCGCGGGCTCGTCACGCGTCGCGGGAGCGGTCCGTCGGCGGCAGGCGCGCCAGGATGGTGCGGGCGACGATCAGGATCAGCAGCACCACGGCGAGGGTGTAGAGCTGCCCCGCGTCCCAGGACTGGGCGTAGACCTTGATCAGGAGTTCGCGCAGCAGGAACACGATGGTCACGTCGGTCAGGATCGACAGCCGGATCCGGTGGGTCCGTACGTACACCACGAACGTGCTGAACAGCTCGATCATGATGAACACGTTGAGCACGTTGCCCACGAGCTCCCGGAACTGCGGTTCCCCGACCCCGACCGTGCCGAAGGTCGGCACCAGCCGGATCACGTTGAGCAGCACCTCGTAGGTGGCAAAGCCCAGCGTCACCAGCATCACCAGCACCAGCACGATGACGATCGAGTCGATCGCGCCGTCGTAGAGCTTCAGGATCAGTGCCCGCGGGGACCGGCCCGCGCCCGTATTCCGCTTCTCCATCCGCTTCCCCTTTCCACCGCCGCTGGCCGGCAGGCGTCTCCGAGATAGTGAGTGTAGCGGCCCCGACGGCTGGCCGGGACGGGAGGCGATGGGATGACATAGATCAAAGTAGAAATTGCATAATAGATATTACATTATATCCCGCATGACGGTGTGGCTTTGCCCGTGCGATGCGCGCGCGGGCTCCGGCTCGAGGGAACGCGATGACGACCGAGAATCGTGGCGGCGGGGCGCTGCTGCAGGGCCTGCGCGGCAGTCCGAACAAGGCGCTGCTGGGCGCCACCATCGGCTTTTTCATCGGCTTCGGCGCGGTGTCGCTGTTCGGCCCGACGGCCCACAGCTTCACCCAGGTGATGAAGCTCAGCCCGGGCCAGGTCGGGCTGCTGGTCGCCATCCCCATGCTCACCGGCTCGCTGCTGCGCATCCCGTTCGGCGCCTGGGTGGATACCACCGGGGGCAAGCTGCCCTTCCTGATACTGCTGATCCTGTCCGTGATCGGCATCGCCGGGCTGTGGTGGATGCTGCTGGCGTTCTATCCGAATCACCTGGACCAGTCGCACTATCCGCTGCTGCTGCTGTTCGGGGCGCTGGGCGGCTGCGGCATCGCGGCCTTCTCGGTGGGCATCGGGCAGGTGTCGTACTGGTTCCCGCAGAGCCGCCAGGGCTGGGCCCTGGGGACCTACGCCGGGCTCGGCAACACCTCGCCGGGGCTGGTGGCGCTGATCCTGCCGCTGATCATCGGTTTCCTGGGCCTGTGGGGCGCCTACATGATCTCGGTGGTGATCGTGGTCGTGGGCATCGTGCTGTACTTCGTGCTGGGCCACAATGCGCCGTACTTCCAGCTCCGCCACAAGGGCGCTTCCCCGCAGGACGCCCGCCGGCTGGCGGGCGAGCGCGGGCAGGAGCTGTTCCCCCAGGCGAGCACGCTCAAGGCGCTGGTCGAATCCGCGAAACAATGGCGCACCTGGCCGCTGGTGGCGCTCTACTTCACCACTTTCGGCGGCTTCCTGGCCCTGACCGCGTGGCTGCCCACCTACTGGCAGAGCTTCTTCTCCACCTCACAGTGGACCGCCGTGATCCTGACCGCGAGCTTCTCGCTGTTCTCGTCCCTGATCCGGGTGCCGGGCGGAAGCTGGGCGGACCGGCTGGGCGGCGAACGGGTGGCGGGCGTGTCCCTGGCGACCCTGCTGGCCGGGGCCCTGGTGATGACCTTCTCCGGCAGCTTCGCCGCCTCGATCGCCGGCGAAGTCCTGGTGGCGGCGGGCATGGGCGTCAACAACGCCGCGGTGTTTCGCATGGTGCCGCACTACGTGCCGGATGCCGTGGGTGGCGCCGCCGGCTGGGTCGGCGGGCTGGGCGCCCTGGGCGGCTTCGCGGTGCCGCCGCTGCTCGGCCACTTCGTGGAGTGGATGGGGCCGGTGGGCTACGCGCGGGGCTTCGTGGTCTACGTGGGGCTCGCCGTGCTGAGCCTGGCGTTCACCGGGCTGCTGAGTTACGCGCTGCGGCGCCAGCACCCCGCCGCTGCCGGCCGGGGCTGAGCCGCCCCGTCGGGGCGTGGTCCGGCATTCTTGGACAGGGCACGGCGCGAAGATGTAGGTTGATTCCGTCTTTATGGGGTGGCCTCACCAGGCCAGGCAGGGCAGCGCTCGGGCGCCGGATCCCTGCCGGCACCATCCGCCGCGAGGGGAGTCTTCAGCGATGAGCCATTTCCTGGACCGCCTGTCTTTCTTCCGCAAGGACATCGAGACCTTCTCCGACGGCCACGGCGTGGTCACCCGCGAGAGCCGGTCGTGGGAGAAGGGCTACCGC
>DASQZM010000086.1:0-7506 GCA_035638695.1 Gammaproteobacteria bacterium
CGGGCCCGGCCCATACCAACAGCATGCGCCCTCCCCTGTCCCCGATGCCGGGCAGGCAGGATCCAATTCCGGGGACTCTCCCGAGCGGCAACTGGAGCTGGCGACAGGAGTCGAACCTGCGACCGGCTGATTACAAATCAGCTGCTCTACCTACTGAGCTACGCCAGCAATGAAATCGGATACCGTGCCCGCCACCGGCCTCGGCCGGGCGGCCGGGCGGCCGGGCGGTCATTTTAGTCCCCGCCCGACAGCGCGGCAATTTCACGACAGGACACCCGTACCGCATGGGCATTCGGCGCCGTGGGCGAGGGCGTTGCCGAGCCATCCAGCGAGCCCGCCTTTCCCGCCGGGTGCACCGTCAGCCAGAAGCGGTCGGTACTCCGGTACCGGTCCCGCACCTTCGGCTTCACGCCCAACCGCTGCAACTCGCTGACGCGCCGGGCGACGCTGGCGCGCTTGCTGTACAGCCCCAGGGACACCGCATTGCGCCATTGTGGAGCAGCCACCACGTACAGGTCGTGGATCCCCTTGCGACGCAGCCGTAGCGCCTTTGTTTCCGCGATCCGGTGCGACTTGAACGGCCCCAGGTAGACCCAAGTCCCGACCCGGAACTGCTGGGACACGCGGCGGCGATCCACCTTCAGCCCGGCACGCTGGTAGCGCGTCGCGTCGGTCTCCGCGGTGCTGCGACTGGCGTACGGCCCCACGCTGAGGCACTCGGCCCCTGCCGACGTCGGCGCCGTCGAGCCGGGTGAAGCGCTGCCGTGGTGACCGGAGCCCGTCCCCCGGGCCGCCGTCGCCCCCGGCGGGGCGGCCGCCTCCGGATAGGCCGGGCCGGTACCCGACTGAAGCTTCTTGAGGCGGGGGACGTTGGCATGCAGCGCCACCCCGTTGTGCCCGCCACCGTGGCCGGCGGGCTGCTGTCGGTAGTACCAGCCGAAGAGCAGCAGGTTCGCGAGCAGCAGTGCGAGGAACAATGCCTTCATCGCAGCTCGCGGGCGACCACGGCGAGCCCCTCGAGGACCAGCTCGGGCACGAAGCGGTGTCCCGGCGGCAGCCAGGCACGCACCAGCGCACCGTCTCCGCCGGTGGCGACCAGCAGGAAATCGCCGTTCCATTCCCGCGCCAGCTCGCGCACCACGCGCTCGACCAAGCCCGCCAGGCAGGCGTGTACGCCGGCTTCAATTGCTCCCCGCGTGTCACCGGCGAGCACCTCCAGTCCCGTTGGCTCCTCGCCGGTACGCCAGAGCTCCGCCAGATCGCCGGTGGATGCATGCAGGGCCTCCCGCATCAGCGAAGGACCGGGCGCGATCAGGCCCCCGAGATGCTGGCCCTGTGCGGTTATCGCGTCCACGGTCACCGCCGTGCCGCAGTCCAGCACGCACACGTTGTGGCCGTGGACGCCCGGGACCCGGTGCCAGGCACCCAGCATCGCCGCCCAGCGGTCGGCACCGAGCCGCTCCGGGCGGGCGTAGGCACAGCGCAGCCCATACGCCTCCGGGGCCGCGGCGAGGAAAACCGGATCGAGCCCCCAGAGCACGCGTGCTCCCTCGCGGATTCGCTCCGCTACCCTGGCGCCGGCCACGTTGGACGCGACCACCGCCCGGGGCGCCCCCTGCCAGGGCCAGGCGTCGCGCAGCAGCGCTCGGGGATCCACGCCGGCGTGCGGCAACCGCCCGCCCGGCCACAGGGACTCCCCCGACAGCGCGGCCCACTTGAGCTGGCTGTTGCCGATGTCCAGCAGCAGCTTCATCGACGGATCCTGAGGCTGACGTCAGCGGAAACATAGTGCCTGATCCGGTCTCCGACCCGAACCCGCAACGCGCCCTCGCGGTCGATCCCTTCAGCGACGCCCGTGACCGTGGCGCCGGCACACTGCACCTCGACCTCGCGCCGGGCAATCGCGTCCACCCTGGCCCAGCGGGCACGGAACGGGGCAAAGCCCGCTTCGCCGAAGCGCGCCAGCGCGGCGATCAGATGGTCGAGCAAGCCGGCCGCGAGCTCGTTGCGGTGCGGACGGGCCCGGCCCAGTACCTCGTCCAGGTCCACCCAGGGCTGGTCGATGCCGGCCCCTGCCTCCGCCGGCATGCTGACGTTGAGCCCGATACCCACGACGGTGTCGCAGCGTCCGGCGGCCTCGCCGCGGATTTCCAGCAGGATCCCACCCAGCTTGCGGTCATGCCAGAGCAGGTCATTGGGCCATTTGACCCGTACGTCGCCGGCACCGGCGGCATGCAACGCCTCGGCCGACGCCACCCCGAGGCACAACGCCAGCGCCGCCAGTCCGGGTGGCGTCTCATCGAAGCGCCAGCGCACCGAGAGATAGAGATTGGCCGCGAAAGGCGAGAGCCACCGGCGCCCGCGCCGGCCGCGCCCGGCGCTCTGGTGCTCGGCCAGGCAGGCGCGGGCCGGTCGCGGTCCGGCGCTCGCGGGAAGGTCCAGAAGATGCTCGTTGGTCGAATCGATCTGCGGGAACAGCTCGAGGCTCTCCAGCTGGTCCCGGGCGCCCGTCCCCAGCTTGCCGAGGATCCGGTCCCGGTCGAGCAGCTCCAGCGGTCGGGCCAGGCGGTAGCCCCGTCCGGGCTCGGGGCGGACCTCCAGGCCGAGCTCTTCCAGCCGCCGCAGCTGCTTCCAGACCGCCGCGCGGCTGATCCCGAGGGCCTGCGCCAGGTCCTGGCCCGAGTGGACCCGGCCGTCCGCCAGCAGCTGCAGGAGCGCGTCGCGCGTGCTCACGACGCCTGGCCTCGCGGGTCAACGGCCGCCGGCGTGGCGTGGCGGGCAAGGGTTGACACGCCCTTCATCAGCGCCGGCGCAGGCGGCGCAGGAGCATCGCGGACTCGAAACGGTTCTCTTTGCCGCGAAACATGCGCTGCACGTTGCTCCGGTGGGTGTACAGGATGAACAGGAATACCGCCAGTGCAAACGCGCCCGCCGGGCCGGCGAGCCCCTCGGGGTAGGCCACCAGCACATAGACCGGGAGCGTGAGAGCGGCCAGGATCGTGGAGATGCCGACGTAGCCGCTGAGCACGATCCCGGCGACCCAGACCGCCAGTGCCGGCAGGACCGCGCCGGGGACCAGCGGAGACGCGACGCCGAACAGCGTCGCGGCGCCCTTGCCGCCACGGAAGCCGAAGAAGACCGGGTAGACGTGCCCCAGCATTGCGCCGGCCCCGCACACGAACGGCAGTGCCGCCGCCGCGAGCCCGGTGACGCCCCCCCCGTCCGGCCAGGGGAGCGCCGGCAGAAGGGTCACGGCCAGAACACCCTTGCCGATGTCGATGGCGAGTACGGCCAGGGCGAAAGCCTTGCCCTGGGTGCGCAGGGCATTGGTGGCCCCGGCGTTGCCGCTGCCCGAGGCGCGCACGTCGACGCGGCCGACCAGCCCCAGCAACAGGCTGCCGACGACGGACCCCAGCAGGTATGCCAGGACCAGCTTGACCAGGAGCTCGATCATGATGGTCCAAGAGCATAGCACACGGCACCGCGACCGCTTCCCGGCGCCGCTCCGGTACGGGCGCCCTCAGCCTGCGACGCGGATGTTGCGGGAGGCGGCCGTGGCGGCGACCCGGGCGTGGCCCTCGTAGAGGTAATCGATCCGATCCCGGTGCTCGTCGAGGATCCGGCGGCGGCGGAGCTTCATGGTCGGCGTCAGCATGCCGTTTTGCGGGGTCCAGATCTCTCGCAGGACCGCCAGGCGGCGGACCTGGGTATAATGTGGAAAGTCCTTGAGCTGTTCCGCGACGCGCTCCAGCAGGGCCGACTCCAGCCGTTCATCCCGCAGCTGCTCGTCGCTGGCGGGGTCGAAGCCCATGCTCTGGACGTGCTGGGCTCCCCGCTCGGAAAGGACCACCAGTGCCGCCATGAAGGGGCGGGCCTCACCGATCACCATCACCTGCTCGAAGATCGGGTCGATCATGATCGCCTGCTCCATGTCCACCGGCGAGGTCTTCTCGCCACTGGCCATGACCACGATTTCCTTGAAACGGCCGATCAGGTAGATGCGATTGTGCTCGAGCCGGGCCACCTTGTCGCCCGTGTGCAGCCAGCCGGTCTCGTCGATCGCCTTGCGGGTCGCCTCGGGGTCACGCCAGTAGCCCTTCATCACTGCGGGGCTGTTGACCAGCAGCTCGCCGTTCTGCTGCATCTTGACCTGCACGCCACCCAGGCGCGGTCCCACGCTGCCGGGATCGTTGTCGTCCAGGCGGTTGGTGCTGACCACGGGACTGGCCTCGGTCAGGCCGTATCCCTGTAGCACCGCGATGCCGAAGCCGATGAACATCCGCGAGACATCCGGCGACAGGGCCGCGCCGCCGGCGCTAGCGAAACGCAGCCGGCCGCCGAACAGCGCCCGGATCTTCTTGGCCACCAGCGCGTCCAGCAGCGGCCACAGCAAATGGGACGGATGCCAGCTGCCACGCCCCTGCTGGCGTTCGAAACGGCTCCAGCCGACGTCGACGGTGAGCTCGAAGAGCTTGCGGGCCAAGGCTGACTTGCGCGCCAGCCCATCCTGGATCACGCCGTAGACGCGCTCGAAGATCCGCGGCACGGAGTTGATCGTGGTCGGGCGGATGATCGCGAAGTCCTCCATCAGCTGCTCGATGGAGCGGTTGAACGCGACCTGGAGGCCGCTCACGAGCGAATGGTAATAACCTGAGGTGCGCTCGTAGGAGTGTGCCATGGGCAGGAAGGAAAGGCCGATGTCGTCCGGGTAGGTCGGGACCGCGTCCCAGGTGGCCCGGGCGTTCCACAAGAGGTTGTGGTGGGTCAGCATCACCCCCTTGGGCCGGCCGGTCGTGCCCGAGGTATAGATGATCGTCGCCAGCGCATCGGGATCCTTGTCCAGTGCCCGGAGCTTGGTGGCCGACGGAGGTAGCCAGCGGTCCAGGGAGACCACCCGCGCGTCCTCGCAGCCGGCGGCGGTGTCGACGCAGACCACGCGCTGGACCTCGCCCAGCCGGTCGGCGTAGTCATGCAGCGAGGTCCAGTCCGAGCCGCTCCGCACGAACAGCAGCCGGGTGCCGGAGTGGTCGAGCATATAGGCGGTGTTGCCGGCGTTGTCGTCGAGGTAGAGCGGTACCGTGACCAACCCGAGGCCCAGCGCCGCCTGGTCGACCGCGATCCACTCGGGACTGCTCGACAGCATGATACCGACCCGGTCGCCCGGCTTCAGGTCCTCGCCCTCCATCGCCGCCTGGAAGCGCGCGACGTACTCGGCCAGCTTGCGCCAGGTGACCTGGCGCCACTCGCCGCTGCCACGGTCGTAGTAGTGGTGTGCGACGTTCTCGGGCGTGCGCTTGACGCGCTGGCGGAACAGGCCGCCGAGCGTACGCGCTTCGTCCACGGTGATCGCGGTGGAGTCCGGCGCGCTCCCTGGTGCGCTGGTATTGTTCTTGGTCATGTTGTCCTCCTGGCCGATCTTGCCGCGTCGGCTTGTCAGGGACGTGACTGCACCTGCGGCGTCCCCCGGGCCGCATCCGGCCTATCTGCACTCAGGTGCGCCGCCCCGGTCCGCGCCGCGTGGGTTTCGCTGCTCAGCGAGCGTCTCCTGCCCGGTCGCGCGGCGTGGAGTTTTCAGCGTATGCCGGTGCCAAACTCCGCTCAAGTGGCGCTCATGCGCAGAAATGCCGCCATTAATCGGATCATCGCGGCGTGATCATGCGCGCCCGCGCTCTCCCGCAGGCTGTGCATCGACCACATGGGATTGCCCACATCCAGGCAGCGCACCCCCAGGCGGGCGGCGCTGATCGGACCGATGGTGCTCCCGCAGGGCAGGTCATTGCGGTGCACGTACTTCTGGCCGGTCACTGCCGCGTTCTCGCACAGCCGGGTGAAGGTCGCCTCGGTCCAGGCGTCGGTTGCGTAGCGCTGCTTTGCGTTGATCTTCAGCACGGGGCCGCCGTTCACCAGGGCGTGGTGCTGCGGGTCGTAATACCGTGCATAGTTCGGGTGATACGCGTGGGCCATGTCGGCGCTGAGCAGCGTACTTGCGGCGATGGCCCGCCGGTACCCGCCCGGCGACATCCCGAGACCTTCCGACACCCGCTGCAGCACGTCGGAGAGGAATGTGCCCTCCGCCCCCTTGAAGCTCTGGCTGCCCACCTCCTCGTGGTCGAACAGCGCCACCACTTGCACGCCGCCGGTGGGCGGCGCCTGCAACAGGGCCGCGAGCGCGGCGTGACAGGAGGCGAGGTTGTCGAGCTGGCTGTCCGCGATGAACTCCCGTGATGGTCCGAAGAAGGCGCCCGGCTGGGTGTCCGCCACCGCCAGCTCGAAGGACAGGATCGCTCCGGGATCGACCTCGACGGCCCGCGCCAGCAGATCCCGGAAGGCGTTCTCCGGCGCCGTCTCCGGGTCCCGCCCGGACAGCAGCAGCGGCAGCTCGTCCTGCAGGTCGAAGCGCAAACCCTCCTCGTTGACCTTGCGATTCATGTGGATGGCCAGAGTCGGCAGCCGCAGAAGCGGGTCGCGCAGGTGCACGAGCCTGGCGGCGTGGGCGTCCCCGGCGCGCACCATGACGCGCCCGGCCAGGGTCAGGTCGCGATCGGCGAAGGTCGCCAGTATGGGCCCCCCGTAGACTTCGACGTCGACGCCCGCGATCGGACCATGGGCGCGGGCGCCATCGGGCTTGACCCGCAGTCCCGGGGAATCGGTGTGGGCGCCGATGATGCGGAACCCGTCCCGGGCGGGATCACCGTCGCCGATCCGGACCGCGGCGAGGCTGGAGCCATCCCGTAGCGTGAAGAAGCTGCTTCCGGGGCCCACGGTCCAGTCCTCACGCTCGTCCAGCTCGCGGTAGCCGGCCTCGCGCAACCGCCGGGCGACGTTCGCCGCAGCATGCCAGGGGCTCGGAGAAGCATCGATGAAATCCAGCAGGGCCCGCGCTGCGTCCTGTTCGGCGATTTCGGTCATGGGCGTGTCTCCCGGAAGCTGGGCGGCACGGGCCGGCGCCCGCGCCGTGCCCCGATCGTAGCGTACCCGCCCGGCGCGGGTCACCGGTGCGCGCACGTGCGCCGAAAATGGACCCGGGGACCGTATACGGATCTCCGCCCGGTGCCCGCCGGGGACGTTCCAGCCGTTGCACTGGAGATCCGTATACCGTCCCCGCATTCGCGCGCGTGCAAACAAAAAAACCCCGACCGGTCACCCGGTCGGGGTTTTACTTCAGGAGCCTGGCGGTGACCTACTCTCGCACGGCGAAACACCGCACTACCATCGGCGCTGAGCGGTTTCACTTCCGAGTTCGGAATGGGATCGGGTGGTTCCCGCTCGCTATTGCCGCCAGGCAAACCGGTCGGCACGAGTGCGTTCACACTCCTGCCGTCTTGTTCGGGAAGTCGTTCCAGGCGCGGGTCGCTGCGCGCTCGCCCGCGATCGGTCTTCAGACCGCTTGGGTGTTATATGGTCAAGCCTCACGGGCAATTAGTACCGGTTAGCTCAACGTGTTGCCACGCTTCCACATCCGGCCTATCAACGTCGTCGTCTACGACGGCCCTTCAGGGACCTCGA
>DASQZM010000087.1:0-37718 GCA_035638695.1 Gammaproteobacteria bacterium
GATCATCCACGGGATCGGGCCCCAGAAATAGCCCGCCAGGCGCCGCAGCAGCCCGACCTCCTCCTGGCGCAGGGTGTTGCGCCCGTACTGCTCCAGGCGCCGCGCAGCCTCCTGCGCGCTCAGCCCCTCGGGACGGCTGTCCGCGGCCCGGTAGGGGTCCTGTACCTCTTCCGTGCCTTCGGTGGCCTTCGTGTCACCTTCGCCGGCCATTGCTCCCGTCCTCATTATCCGGCGGCCGCCGCGCGTACCTGCACGGCGCCGTCGGCCCAGCACACCAGGCCCATTTCCCATTGGTCGACCAGATCCGCGTGCCGCGGCCGGACGCGCACCGTGTATCCGTGCAGGCCGCTGCGGCGGCACGGCTCGGCCGTAGTCTCAAACAGCACCGCGCCGTCCGCGTCACCGGCGGATTCCATGGCCACCGTGCCCGCTTCCACGATCTCGCCGCCGGCATTCACCCGGCCGATGTACAGCTCGACCAGCACGTCATCGGGCGCAAGCTGACCCAGCTGGACCCGCGAACGCACCCGCAACTGATCGCCCACCAGCACCTCCGGCGGAGCCGCGCCGTAGCCCCCGGGCGGTGGCCCGTCAACGATTTCCACGCCGGCCACCGTCACCCGGGGCCAGGCCTGGCGCACCCGCGTCTTCCAGGCGGCGAGCGCCTTCGCACGGCGGTATCCCTCGTCGGCCATGTCACGCGTGCGGCGACCGGCCGGGATGTAGAGGCGCTCCCCGTACTCGCGCACCATGCGATGGCTCGCGAAGTGCCCGTTGAACGCCTCCATCGCGGAAGCCATGCGCGCGACCCAGCCACGCGGCACGCCCTTGTCATCGCGCTCGTAGAACAGCGGGACGATCTCCTTCTCCAGCAGGTCGTACAGCGCTTGCGACTCGATCTGGTCCTGCAGCACGTACTCGCTGTCGCCGTACTCCTCGCCGCGCCCGATGGCCCAGCCGAGATCGGGCTGGTAGGCCTCTTCCCACCAGCCGTCCAGCACGCTCGCGTGCAGCACGCCGTTGGCCGCGGCCTTCATGCCGCTGGTGCCGCTCGCCTCCAGCGGCCGGCGCGGCGTATTCAGCCAGACGTCGCAGCCCTGTACCAGGAAGCGGGCGATGTCGAGGTCGTAGTCCTCCAGGAAGACGATGTGCGGGCGGAAAGCCGGCCGGCGACAAGTGTGGATCAGGGTCCGGATCACCTCCTTGCCCTGCTCGTCCTTCGGGTGCGCCTTGCCGGCGAAGATCAGCTGCACGGGGCGCTCGGCATCCTGGATCAGGCGCTGCAGCCGGTCGAGGTCGTGCAGCAGCAGGTCCCCGCGCTTGTAGGCCGCGAACCGCCGGGCCCATCCGATGGTGAGCGCGCCGGGGTCGAGCACCTCGCGGGCGACCTCGCGCTCGGCGCTGGAGACGCCGCGGTTCTCGAGCTGCCGGTGCAGCCGGCGGCGCACGAAGTGCACCATCCGTTCGCGGCGCCGCTCGTGGATGCGCCACATCTCCTCGGCCGGGATCCGCGGCACCCGGGTCCAGGCGCTCGGGTCCCCGGGCTGATCACGCCAGCGCGGCCCGACGTAGGCATCGAACAAATCGCCCATGTCATGCGAGATCCACGACTCGATGTGCACACCGTTGGTCACGTGGCCTATCGGCACCTCGTCGACCGGGGCGCCGGGCCACAGGGAGGCCCACATGCGCCGGGCGACGCGCTCGTGCAACCGGCTGACGGCATTGTTGTGGCGCGAAAGCCGCAGCGCCAGGGTGGTCATGCAGAACTCCTCGCGGCGGTCCTTCGGATCCTGCCTGCCCAGGCCCAGGAAGCTGTCGCGATCCAGTCCCAGCTCCCGGTAGAAGGTACCGAAATAGCGCTCCACCAGATCGGGAGCGAAAAAGTCGTTGCCCGCCGCCACCGGCGTGTGGGTGGTAAACACGTTGCCGACCGCGACCGCCTCCCGCGCCTGGCCGAAGTCGATCCCGGCCTCCCGCATCAGGCTGCGGACCCGCTCCAGGGCCAGGAACGCCGTGTGACCCTCGTTCATGTGGCAGACCATGGGCCGGATACCCAGGGCGCCCAGGGCGCGCATGCCGCCGATCCCGAGCAGCATCTCCTGGCGCAGGCGCATCTCCCCGTCGCCGCCATAGAGCTCGTCGGTGATATCGCGGTCGAAGGGCGGATTCCCGGGGATGTTGGTATCCAGCAGGTACAGCTGGATCCGACCCACCTGCGCATACCAGACCTGGGCCGTCACCTGCCGGCCCGCCATCTCCACGTCGATGCGCAGCGGCGCACCGGCGGCATCGGCGACCGGCCGTACGGGCATGGTGTGGAAGTCGCACTCGGCGTAGCCCTCCTGCTGCCAGCCGTCGGCATTGAGGTACTGGCGGAAGTAGCCCCGCTGGTACAGCAGCCCGACACCGACCATCGGCAGGTCGAGGTCGCTCGCGGATTTCAGATGCTCTCCGGCCAGCACGCCGAGACCGCCCGAATACCCGGGCAAGCACCCGGTGATGCCGAACTCCGCCGAGAAGTACGCCACCTGCAGACCCTCGGAGCCCTCCGCGGTCGCCCGGAACCAGGTCGCCGGCTCCTGCATGTAGTCGTCGAGGTCCCGGCAGCAGCGCGTGTAATGCGCCACGAATGCCGGGTCGCGCGCCGCCTCCTCCAGCCGGGTCTGCTCGAAGGCGCCCAGCATGTACACCGGGTTGTGGCCGCTGCGCTCCCACAGGTCGTCGTCCAGGCGCCGGAACAGGGAGCGCGCCTGCGGGTCCCAGGCCCAGCGCAGGTTGTAGGCGAGATCGGAGAGCCGCTCGAGCCCGGTGGGCAGCCTGGGCTTGACATAGAAGGTGCGAATCGGCTTCAACGCCGTCTCCCGCGGCGCACTCGCCTCCGGCGCACCATCGGATTCAAAACAGGTACACGGTCGCCGCGCCGGGGATGCCCCCGCTTCGGCGGACCAACCGGCGCAAAGCGGGGAGATCCGGTCCGTGCTGGTAGACGGATACCTGACCCCGGCGGATATCGACCACCGCGTGAACGACACCCCCCAGCTCCAGCAGCCCCTGGCGCAGCAGCCCGGCGCAGCCCGCGCGCAACCCGTTCACGCGCATGTGCACGCAATCGGGCCGCCGGGCGACAGCCGGGGTACCGACCAGGTGAGTGGTACGGGCGGGAAACATGACGACTCCCTGTAGATGGAGCTCCGGTCCGTGGCTCGCGGGGACAAAGAACCATGGGCGGCGCCTCCGTGTGCCGCCCAGCGTCCGGGCTGCGCTGTTCGCTCCTTTGCAGCCCGGTGGTCCGACCCTGCTTCCGCGCGGCGCGGAAAGATCTATGGCTGACTTTATAGCGCACCGGGGGACGTACGGCGTTGACCTGGGTCATGGCGACCCGAAGCGACGAGCCGGGCGCGTTCCGCCTCCCGGCGCCATCGCGTATATTGTGCGGGCGCCGCGGCCGCGGCGCGTCAACCAACCGGGAACCAGGCCGCGCACCATGCCCACGACCCGCTATACCGTCGAGGTCCAGCCGGAAATCCCAGAGCGGCTGGAACGCCTGCCGGAGCTCGCCGGCAACCTGCTCTACAGCTGGGACCGGCGTGTCCGCGGACTGTTCTTTCACATGGATTCCGAGCTGTGGGAGACCTGCGGGCACAATCCGCGGGTGTTCCTGCGCCGGATCGACCAGGAGCGGCTGGCGCAGCTGGCGGGTGACCGCACCTTCCTCGAGGAGTATCACCACGTCCTGGCGATCTACGACAGTTACCACGAGGTCACCGCGGGGCTGGCGCCGGCGCTGCGGGAGCAGCTCGAGCCGGACCGGGACCTAGTGGCCTACTTCTGCGCCGAGTTCGGCCTGCACGAGAGCCTGCGGCTCTACTCGGGCGGCCTGGGTATCCTCGCCGGGGATCACTGCAAGGCCGCCAGTGACCTCGGCATCCCCTTTGTCGCAGTGGGCCTGATGTACCGCCAGGGCTATTTCACCCAGACCCTCGACGCCGCCGGCCAGCAGGTGGCCCACTACCAACCTGCGCGGCTGGGCGATCTGCCGATCGCCGCCGCGCTGGACACCGAAGGCGGCGAGGTGCGCGTGCAGGTTCCGTTCCCGGAGCGCAGCGTGTGGGTGAAGGTCTGGCAGGCCCGGGTGGGCCACGTGCGACTGCTGCTGCTCGACACCGAACTGCCGGAGAACGCCAAGCCGGACCGGGCCATCACCTACCAGCTCTACGGCGGCGGCGACGAGACCCGGATCGCCCAGGAAATGGTGCTCGGCATCGGGGGCGTGCGCGCACTGGGTGCGCTGGAGCTCGAACCCACCGCGTGGCACGTGAACGAGGGACATGCTGCCTTCATGGTGCTCGAGCGGTGTCGCGAGGCGGTCGCGGCAGGCCTGGACTTCGACAGCGCTCTGGAGCTGGTGGCGGCCGCCACGGTGTTCACCACCCATACGCCGGTGTCCGCCGGCCACGACCTGTTCAGCCATGAGCTCATGACCCGGCACTTCGAGGCTTATGCCGCCGAGCTCGGCATCCCGCTGGAGCGCTTCCTGGCGCTCGGCACGTCGCCCCAGGACGGGGCGCGTTTCAACATGACCGGCCTGGCCCTGCGCGGCTCGCGCCACCACAACGGCGTCAGCCGCATCCACGGCGGGGTGGCCTCGCACATGGAGGCCTACATCTGGCCCGACATTCCCCCGGACGAGAACCCGGTGAGCCACGTCACCAACGGCGTGCACGTGCCCACCTTCCTGGCACGGGAGTGGACCAACCTGTTCGACATGCGCTACCAGGGCTGGCGCGACCGGATGTGCGACGCGGATTTCTGGCAACGCTGCATCGACGACGTGCCCGCGCACCGGTTCTGGAGCCTGCGCCAGTCCCTGAAAGCCGAGATGCTGGCCGACGTGCGCCAGCGCATCCGGGACCAGTACAAACGCTATCGCATGGGTGCAGCGCACCTGGGCCGCCTCACGGCCTCGCTGTCGCCGACCCAGAGCGACGTGCTGGTGCTCGGCTTCGCGCGGCGCTTCGCCACCTACAAGCGCGCGCTGCTGCTGTTCCGGGACCCGGAACGGCTCGCCCGCATCCTGGGCGATCGCGCGCGCCCGGTGGTGATCCTGTTCGCCGGCAAGGCCCATCCCCAGGACCGGCCGGGACAGGACCTGATCCGGGCGGTGTTCGACTTCGCACTTCAGCCGCAGTTCGCGGGCAAGGTTTTCTTCGTCGAGGGTCACGACATGGCGCTGGCCCGCAAGCTGGTCACCGGGGTCGACGTCTGGCTCAACACGCCCCAGTACCCGCTCGAGGCAAGCGGCACCTCGGGGCAGAAGGCCGCGATCAACGGCGTGCTCAATCTCAGCGTCCTCGACGGCTGGTGGGCGGAGGCCTGGGATGGCCACAACGGCTGGGGCATCGTGCCCCATGACCCGGACACGGACCCGGAAGCTCGCGACCGCGCCGAGGCCGAGGAGCTGCTCGACGTCCTGGAGAACGAGGTCATCCCGTTGTACTTCGATCGCGGCAATGCCGGCTACTCCGCTGGCTGGGTGGAACGCTCCAAGCGCGCGATGCAGACTGTACTGCCGCGCTTCAACGCGCAGCGCATGCTGCAGGACTACCTGCGTGACCAATACCTGCCGGCCATCCGCCGGGGCAAGCAGCTGGCCGACGACGGGGCCGCCGGCGCACGTGCGCTTGCGGTCTGGAAGGCGCGCGTGCGCGAGCTGTGGCCGGGCGTCGCGGCGGAATGGGCGGGAATGCCACCCGCGACGCTGTCGACCGGCGAGGCACTGCCGCTGCGCGTGGCGGTGGACCTGAACGGGCTCGACCCGGATGACGTCTGCGTCGAATGCGTGCTGGGCACGGCCGGCCCCGGCCGGGAGCTACGGCCACTGGAGTGCCACCGCCTGCGCCCCGGCGACAGCGATGCCGATCGCACCGTGTTCGGGCTGGACCTGCACATCTCGCGCAACGGCCTACTGGGCTATGAGATCCGCCTGTTCCCCAACCACCCGCTGCTGTCGCACCCGTTCGAGACCGGCTGCATGCTCAGCCTTTAGGTGGGTGGCGCTTTTCCGGCATTAACGCACGTAGGGCAGGTCCTGGCCGAGCATTTCCGGGGTGACCAGGGCGACGCCGCCGGCGCTGATCTCGAAGCGGCTGGCGTCCGCCTGCGGATCGTGACCGATCACGGTACCCGGCGGAACACGGCAGCCGGTTTCCACGATCACCCGGCGGATGCGGCAGCCCGCGCCGACGTGCACGTCGGGCAGCACCACGGACTCCTCCACGGTGGCACCCTGGTCCACCACGACATTGGAGAACAGCAGCGAATGTCGCACCAGGGCGCCGGAGACGATGCAGCCGCCCGCGACCATGGAGTCCACCGCCATGCCGCGGCGGTCCTTCTCGTCGAACACGAACTTGGCCGGCGGCGCCTGTTCCTGGTAGGTCCAGATCGGCCAGTCCTGGTTGTACAGGTTGAGCTCCGGGGTGACCCCGATCAGCTCCAGGTTCGCGGCCCAGTAGGAGTCGAGATTGCCCACGTCGCGCCAGTAGGCCTGGCCGCCGGTCTCCATGTCCCGGAACGGGAAGGCGTACACCGCGTCGCTGTAAATCGCCCGCGGCAGCACGTCCCTGCCGAAATCGCGGCTGGAATTGGGATTGCGCGCGTCCTGCTCAAGGCAGTCGATCAGGTAGTCGGTGTTGAACACGTAGATGCCCATCGAGCCCAGCGCCTGGTCCGCCGATCCGGGCATCGGCTCGGGGTGCTCGGGCTTCTCGTCGAAGCGCACCACCCGTCCGGTGTCGTCCACGGCCATCACGCCGAAGCCCCGCGCCTGCTCCAGCGAGACCTGCGCGCAGCCGACCGTGATGTCCGCACCGTTGTCCACGTGATAGCCCAGCATGGTGCCGTAATCCATCTTGTAGACGTGGTCGCCCCCGAGGACCAGCACGAACTGGGGCTCGTGGGAGCGGATGATGTCGATGTTCTGGTAGATCGCGTCGGCGGTGCCGCTATACCAGGACGGGCCGGTGCGCTGCTGGGCGGGAAGCAGTTCGATGAATTCGCCGAACTCTCCGCGCAGGAACCCCCAGCCCTGGTGCAGGTGCCGGATCAGGGAATGGGCCTTGTACTGGGTGAGCACCCCGACCCGCCGGATGCCCGAGTTGATGCAGTTCGACAGGGCGAAATCGATGATGCGGAACTTGCCGCCGAAGGGGACGGCCGGCTTGACCCGGTGGCTGGTCAGTGCGCCGAGACGAGTGCCGCGGCCCCCCGCCAGGATGAGCGCCAGGGTGTCCCGGGTGATGACGCTGACGAAGCGCTGCGACGGCCTGAATTCCATAGCCTTCCCCCGGAGATCGCGGAGCATTCCCGATGTTGCGACATTCTGGCCCGGGCGGACACCGCACGGGCTTGACCGACGTCAACGGGCCGGCACGCGCGGGGCGCCCGGGTAGCCGAGTCTACACGCCCGTGCTCCACCTGCCGTATCATGGCACCGAGCACGCGATCCTCGCGAACAGGATGATCGGAGATCCCTGCGCATGCCCAGTACCCCGGACGTTCACGCCTCGAGCGCGCTACAGCGGCTGATCGAGGCGCGCCACCACGATCCATCCTCCCTTCTCGGCCGGCACGAGGAGGACGGCGTCTGCATCGTGCGTGCCCTGATCCCGGGAGCACGCCGCGTATCGATCGAGCCGGCCGGCCGGGCGATGGAGCGCGTGCCGGGAACGGACCTGTTCGTCTGGCAGGGCGAGCCCGGCGAAATCGAGTGGCACTATCGCCTGGCCTGGACCAACGCCGCCGGACACGCGCGCGAGGAATGGGACCCGTACTGTTTCGGGCCGCAGCTGCCGGCCGAGGCCATCGATCGCTTCAGCCAGGGACGCAACCACCATGCCCAGGAACTGCTGGGCGCGCGCCCGGTGGAGATCGACGGTGTCGCGGGCACGCTGTTCGCCACCTGGGCGCCCAACGCCGAGCGGGTGAGCGTGATCGGCGACTTCAACGCCTGGGACGGCCGCCGCCACCCGATGCGCTGCCGCGGCGGCAGCGGCGTCTGGGAGCTTTTCATCCCGGGGCTGGGCGCCGGCACCCTGTACAAGCTTGAGCTGCGCAACAACCCGCGGGGGACCATTCACGTCAAGTCCGACCCCTACGCCCGGCGCTTCGAGCTGCGGCCCGCCACCGCCTCCGTGGTCCAGGCGCCGTCCACTCACCAGTGGGGCGACGGCGACTGGATGGCCGGCCGCGACCACTGGCTGGATGGACCGGTCTCCGTTTACGAGGTGCACCTCGGTTCCTGGCGCCGGGACGCCGGCGGCGGTTTCCTGAACTATCGCGAACTGGCCCGTCAACTGGTGGACCATCTGCACGACACCGGGTTCACCCACGTCGAGCTGCTGCCGGTAACCGAGCACCCGCTGGATGCGTCCTGGGGCTACCAGACCGTCGGCTACTTCGCCCCCACCAGCCGGCACGGCAGCCCGGACGACTTCCGCTACTTCGTCGACCACCTGCACCGCAACGGCATCGGTGTGTACCTGGACTGGGTGCCCGGGCACTTCCCCAAGGACGCCCACGGCCTGGCCCGCTTCGACGGCAGCGCCGCCTACGAGCACGAAGACCCGCGGCTCGGCGAGCAGCGCGACTGGGGCACGCTGATCTTCAACTACGGCCGCACCGAGGTGCGCAGCTTCCTGATCTCCAGCGCGCTGTTCTGGCTCGAGTCCTTCCACGTGGACGGGTTGCGGGTGGACGCCGTGGCCTCGATGCTGTACCTGGACTACTCGCGCCAGCCGGGTGACTGGATCCCGAACCGCTACGGCGGCAATGAGAACCTGGAAGCGGTCGAATTCCTGCGCGAGCTCAACAGCGTCACCCACGGCCGCTGCCCGGGCAGCGTCATGGTGGCCGAGGAGTCCACCGCGTGGCCGCAGGTCACGCGCCCGACGTGGCTGGGTGGCCTGGGCTTCTCCATGAAGTGGAACATGGGCTGGATGCACGACACGCTGGTGTACATGACGCGCGACCCGATCTACCGCCACTACCACCACGACATCCTGACTTTCGGTCTGCTGTATGCGTTCACCGAGAACTTCGTGCTGCCCTTCTCCCACGACGAGGTCGTCCACGGCAAGGGATCGATGCTGGGCAAGATGCCGGGGGACGCGTGGCAGAAGCTGGCCAACCTGCGCCTGCTGTACAGCTACATGTTCACCTATCCGGGCAAGAAGCTGCTGTTCATGGGCAGCGAGTTCGCCGTGGAAAACGAGTGGGATCACGAGCGGGCGCTCGACTGGGCGCGCGTGCGGGACCCCGGACGCGCCCGCCTGCTGCGCCTGGTCGCCGATCTCAACGCCCTCTACCGGGGCGAGCGGGCGCTGCACCGGCGCGACTTCGAGGGCGCCGGCTTCGAGTGGATCGACTGTCATGACGCGGCCCAGTCGGTGATCAGCTACATCCGCCGCGACGGTCCGCGCTTCGTCGTGGTCGCTCTGAACTTCACGCCGGTGCCGCGCGAGGGCTACCGCATCGGGGTGCCCGTCGCCGGGCCCTATGCCGAGGCGCTCAACTCCGATTCCGCACACTACGGCGGCTCCAACGTCGGCAACCTGGGGCGCCTCGAGGCCGTCAGCGAGCCCTGGATGGGTCGGCCCTACTCGCTCACACTGCGGCTGCCGCCGCTCGGCGCCCTGGTGCTGCGCCCGGAGGCCGCCGCCCCCGGCGGGTCCGCCGGGCCGGCATGACGCTGCGAATCCTGTTCGTCACCAGCGAGGCCGAGCCGCTGATGAAGACCGGCGGGCTGGCCGACGTCTCGGCGCAGCTGCCCGCCGCCCTGGCCGGGCTGGGCCACGACGTGCGGATCCTGATGCCGGCCTACGCCGACACGCTCGACCGAGCCCCGGCGCCGCGGGCGGTCGCGCGCTACCGGCCGCCCGCGAAGCCGCCGGGAACCGCGCTGCAACGCTGCCGGATGCCCGACTCCGGCGTGCCCGCGTACCTGCTGGAGGCTGCGGGGTTCGGCGACCGCCCCGGCAATCCTTATCACGACGCCGAAGGCACCGACTATCCGGACAACGCCGCGCGCTTCAGCGCCCTGTCCCGGGTTGCCGCAGCGGTCGCCGACGACGCCGCAGGGCTGCGCTGGCGGCCGCACGTGGTGCACTGCAACGACTGGCAGACCGGCCTGACGCCGGTCTGGATGATGCTGCACCGGGTGCCGGCAGCTACCGTCTTTACCATCCACAACCTGCAGTATCAGGGCCTGTTTCCGCCCGCCACGCTCGCCGAGCTGGACCTTCCCGCCTGGCTTTGGCACTACCAGGCACTGGAGTTCCGCGGCATGCTTTCGTTCATCAAGGGCGGTCTGGTGTTCGCCGATCGCCTGTCCACCGTCAGTCCGGGCTATGCCCGCGAGATCCGCACGGCGGCCCACGGCCAGGGGCTGGAGGGACTGCTGGCAGACCGGGCAGGCGACCTTAGCGGGATCCTCAACGGCATCGACACCGGGGTCTGGAACCCGGAGACCGACCCCCGCCTGGCCCGAAACTACGGCCCCGACCGCCTCGACGGAAAGCAGGCCAACCGGCGGGCATTGCAGCAGGAGACCGGGCTGGACACTGCGGCCGATTGCGCCGTGGCCGGCATGGTGACACGACTGGTGCCGCAGAAGGGCATCGATCTCCTGTTGGCGGCACTGCCGCGCCTGATGGAGCAGCCCCTGCAGCTGGTACTGCTGGGCTCGGGCTTGCCGGCGCTGAAACGCGATCTGCGCGCCCTGGCGGAGCGCTACCCGGGCCGCATCGCGTTGAGGCTCGGCTACGACGACGACCTCGCGCACCGCATCGAGGCCGGCGCCGACATGTTCCTGATGCCGTCGCGCTTCGAGCCCTGCGGGCTGAACCAGATGTACAGCCTGCGCTACGGCACCGTGCCGCTGGTGCGCCGCACCGGCGGGCTCGCCGACAGCGTCGTGGACGCCACGCCGGAGGCTTTGCGCGAGGACCGGGCGACCGGGATCGTGTTCGACGAGGCGTCACCCGAGGCCCTGATCGACGCGGTCGCCCGCGCGATCGAGCTCTATCGCAACCGCGACCTGTGGTACCGGATCATGCGCGCCGGGATGGCAAGAGACTTCGGCTGGAACCGCAGCGCCGCTGCCTATGCCGATCTGTATGCTGACGCCATTGAAGCCCGGCGACGGTGGTAGTGGAGGGAGGGGGTTTTAGGTTTTAAACCTAAAGCCTGAAGCGACACTACCAACCGTGTCGAAATCCGGGCATCCTCGACCCGCTTCGACCGGACCCTGCCCGGTCGCCGTGTCAGCGCCTCCATTCCGCGCGCAGCACCTTGCACTGGTCGCGCCAGGGGCAGTCGGTATCCCGGCAGACGTGCCGGTACTCGGTGGAGAAGCAGGGCTCCATGCCCATTTGCAGTTGCATCGCGCGGATCTGCCACTTGCGCGCGGTGAAGCTGCGCCGGCCGGGCGTGTGCGCCTGGAGATTCCGCGCCGGCTGTTTGGGTACTGCGGACATGACGGGCTCCATTTGACGTATGTCGATGGGGGCTCGCGCGCGGCGGTTACCCTTGCGCGGACCAGCCTGACAGCGACCTGTTACAGCCGTGTTGACCCGGATCAACGCCGGGCCGATGCACCAGGCGGACCGCGTCGCGCGACCGGTCGTCGGCGCCGGCGCCAGTTGCTAGAATTCTTTGCGCGAACCGGGGGCAGTCACGCCGCCGCCGCGCGGAGCCGCATGGCCGGCGCCCGGCAGGGAGGGATGTCCCGCGGACATCCTGTTCGCGGAGGGAACACCGGAAGTCGGGGACACCTGCATGGACCACGGAACAACGCTGACCCAGTTTCTCACCCAGCAGCAGCACGGCGGCGCGGCGATCGCGAACGATCTGATCGGCCTGATCACGGACGTGGCCCGGGCCTGCAAGATGATCTCCGACATCGTGGATCACGGCGACCTGCGCGGCGAGGTCCTCGCCGGCCATGGCGACGTCAACGTGCAGGGCGAAACCCAGAAGCGGCTCGACCTGATCGCCAACGACCTGATGCTGCAGAACACCGGCTGGACCGGCCGCGTCGCGGGCATGGCCTCGGAGGAGATGGAGGACATTTCGCAGGTGCCCGAAGGCGCGCCGCTCGGACGCTACCTGCTGCTGTTCGACCCGCTGGACGGCTCCAGCAACATCGACGTCGACGCCTCGATCGGGACCATCTTCTCGATCCTGCCGCGCACGCGGCGGGACGGCGCGCCGGCGACCGCCGAGTTCCTGCAACCCGGGCTGCGGCAGGTCTGCGCCGGCTATGCCGTGTACGGGCCCTCCACCGTGTTCGTCGTCAGCACCGGCCACGGAGTGCACGTGTTCACGCTGGACCGGAACATCGGCGAGTTCGTGCTCACGCGCCGGGACGTGCGCATCCCGGAGCAGGCCACCGAGTTCTCGATCAACAGCTCGAATGCGCGCTTCTGGGAACCGGCGGTGCGGGAATACGTCGACGACTGCATTGCCGGCAGCGACGGGCCGCGCGGCAGGAATTTCAACATGCGCTGGATCGGCTCCATGGTCGCGGACGGCCACCGGGTCATCAGCCGCGGTGGTGTATTCATGTACCCCCGCGACCGCAAGGACCCGAACAAGCCGTCCAAGCTGCGGCTGATGTACGAGGTGAACCCCATGGCGTTCGTCTGCGAACAGGCCGGCGGCCGCGGCACCACGGGTTACCGGGAGATTCTCGAGGTCGAGCCTGAGCACCTGCACCAGCGCATCGCCGCGATGTTCGGCTCCCGTGAGGAAATCGAGACCCTGCTCGAATACCACAGGCGCCACCGCTAACGGCCACCCGCAGCGGCCGCCCCGGCGCGCGCCCGTGAGAGACCGCCGGCCCCGCGGGCTCAGTGGCCAAGCAGCCGGCCCGCGATCCTGACGCCGGCCAGCCAGGTGCCCAGCGCCGAGCCGACGGTCGAGAACAGGAACACCAGCAGGGTCCGCGCCACGCGGTTGCGCCACCACCCGCCCGGGCGCGCCACGTCGTTGCGCAGACGGGCGAAGTCCCCGACCCGCGGCCGGCGCAGCGACAGCTCGATCGCCGCCGAGACAAAGCCGGCGCCGATGGTGGGATTAAGCGAGGTCAGCGGTGCCGCGACGAAGGATCCCAGCACGGTGAGCGGATGCGCCAGCGCCAGCGCGGCGCCCAGGGCACACAGCACGCCGTTGATCAGGACCCAGTCCACCACCATCGCCCAGCCTACGCCCGGGCTGCGTGCGAACCCGGCGCCGAAGCCGGCCAGGACCGCCCCGACCACCGCCCAGGCCAGGTAGCGCGGCCAGCGCCGACGCGGCGGCACCCGCGCGAGCCGTTCCAGCTCGACCCCGGGGGCGGCCGGTGGATCCTCCAAAGCGGCGGTCAGCCCCGCCAAGTGCCCGGCGCCGACCACCACCAGGACCCTCTGCAGGCCACGCGCCGCGATCTCTCGGACCAGGCGCGCCGCCATGAACCGGTCGCGTTCGGTGATCAGCGTGCGGTAGAGCCCCTCCGAACGGCTCGCGAACTCGGAAAACACCGACTCGAGCATATCCCCCTGCTTGAGCCGTTCGATCTCGGACTCCTCGACCCGAGCGCTGCTGAACACGCTCATCGCCAGGCCCGTGAGCAGCGCCGGCCGACGCCACCAGGGCAGGCTCGCGCGCAGCCGCGCCAGCGTGACCCCGAGCTCGCGGTCGATCAGCAGCACCGGCATGTCCTGGCGCCGCGCCTGCTGCAGCGCCGCCAACATTTCCGCGCCGGGGCGGATGCCGAACTGCTCCGCCAGGCGCTGCTGGAACGCGCCCAGGGCCAGGCCGGCCGCTACCATCCCCGCGCGCCCTTCCCGGATCACCCGGAAAAGATCCATGCGGGCAACGCTATCCGGGTCGGTGAGGGAGGCGTGGCGGCTTTCGCACAGCTCCAGCGCGACCGCCTGGTAGTCGCCGGAGGCGAGCAGCCGCTCCACGGCGCGGGCGCTCGAGGCGGAGACGTGCGCCGTGCCCAGCAGGGTGAGCTCCGCCCCCGCGCAGGACACGCGGCGCACCGGCTGGCCGGTCAGGGAGGGGTCCCCGGCCGCCGCCTCAGACACCCACGACCCGTTCGAAGGCCTGCATGAACACCTCCGGCGCCTGGGCACCGGTCACCGGGAACCGGCCGTCGAGGAGGTAGAACGGCACGCCGCCGATGCCGAGATCCCGCGCCTCG
This sequence comes from Gammaproteobacteria bacterium, assembly GCA_035638695.1. Classification (GTDB taxonomy): domain Bacteria; phylum Pseudomonadota; class Gammaproteobacteria; order UBA5335; family SLRW01; genus DASQZJ01. The sequence continues at coordinate 14,249 of DASQZM010000087.1, forward strand.
GCGTCTTCGTCGCGTACGGCCTGCACGCCCTCGTCCGTGTCCAGCCACGACCGGACGTCGTTCTCGTCCATGCCCAGCTCGCCGGCGACGCGCGCCAGCACGTCCCGGTCGCCGATGTCGCGTCCGTCAAGGAAGTAGGCCCGGAACAGCGCTTCCACCGCGGCGTCCTGGCGCCCCTCGCGTCCGGCCCGCCGGACCAGACGGTGCGAGTCGAGCGTGTTGGGGGAGCGCCGGATGCGTTCGAAGGCGAACTCGATGCCCACCTCGCGACCGGCTTCGGCCACCCGCCCGAACAGCCGGGAGGCGTCGGCGGTGCCGAACTTGAGCTGCAGATAGTAATCGCGGTCGAGCCCCCCGGCGGGCATATCCGGATTCAGCTGGAACGCGCGCCAGCGGATCTCCGGCGCGGCCCCCCGCCAGTTCCGCAGGGCACTCTCAAGGCGCCGCTTGCCGATGAAGCACCACGGGCAGACGGTATCGGAGTAGATGTCGATGATCATGTCGTCATGTTACCCGCGCCGCCGGTCGGCGAAAAGGCGGCGTCGGCGTTGTGCGCGACCGTGGCGACGGGTATCTTCGTTGCTCCCGGTGCGAGGAGAGTCATGCATACCGCATCGCTGTTGCTGTCCCTGCTCATCGGCTCCCTGGGCGTGGGCTATTTCATCTACGGAAAGCGCCAGTCGCGCGGGGCCGCGTTGCTATCCGGCGGCGCCATGGCCGTGTACCCGATGTTCGTCTCGAACGTCTGGGTGATGCTGGGACTCGGTGCAGCGCTCGCGGCGGCGCCGTTCCTGCTCGATTTCTGACGCCGACACCGGCCCGACGGTTCCATTCGCCGCAAACCAGCACGGACCGCCGTGGCCGATCGCGCCCGGATCCGGCGCCTGCGCCGCTACCGGCAGGGGCTTTCGGCCAACGGGCGCGGCATCCCAGGGCCACGGGCGCCGCGCTGATCCTTGCCGCCGCCTGGGTACTGATGCGCGGCGAGTCGCCGGGCTACGGCCGCGAATCCCGGCCGTCGCCGGCCTCACCGAAGTCCGGCCGAGCCGGCGCGGCATACAGGGCGAAGCGCCGCACGAGGTACTTCTCCAGCTCCACCGCCACGAGCACGAGCACGGGCAGCCCGAGGCAGAGCGCGAGCTCGCCCGGACCCAGGGGCGCCGTGCGGAACACGACGTTGAGTGCCGGCAGATAGATCACCAGCAGTTGCAGCCCGACCGTCGCGGCCACCGCGCCGAACAGCGCCGGGTTGGCTCCCTGGACGAACAGCGAGTCCCGCTCCGAGCGGATCGCGAGCACGTGCGCGAGCTGGCAGAAGGTCAGGACGGTGAACACCACCGTCCGCCAGTGCGCACCCGTGGCCAGCGCCCAGGCCTGCGAGAGCAGGGAAAGCCCGGCGATCAGGCTCCCGGCCCACAGGATGTGCTGCCAGGTACCGCGGGCGAAGACGCTCTCGCCGGGCGGTCGGGGCGGACGCTGCATCACGCCCCGTTCGGCACGTTCGCCGGCCAGGGCCAGCCCGGGCAGACCGTCGGTGACCAGGTTCACCCACAGGATCTGCAACGGCAGCAGCGGGATCGGCAGACCGAAGAACGGTGCCAGGAACAGGGTCAGGATCTCGCCCGCGTTGCTGGCCATGGTGTAGCGGATGAACTTGCGGATGTTGTCGAAGATCCGACGCCCCTCGCGCACCGCGGCGACGATGGTCGAGAAGTCATCGTCGAGGAGCACCATGTCCGCCGCCTCGCGCGCGACCTCGGTGCCGCGGCGCCCCATCGCCACGCCGATCGTGGCCCGCCGCAGGGCCGGGGCGTCGTTGATGCCGTCGCCGGTCATGGCCACCAGCTCGCCGTCGCGCTCCAGCGCGTCGACGACCCGGATCTTCTCTTCCGGGCTCATACGGGCATACACGCGCAGCCGCCGCGCCGCCTCGGCCAGCTCCCGGTCAGGCAGCACCGAAACCCGCCGCCCGGTGGTCACCACCCGGCTGTCGTCGCCGATGCCCAGGCGCCGGGCGATCGCGAGCGCCGTCCCCGGATGGTCGCCGGTGATCATTACCGGGACGATGCCCGCGGAACGGCATTCCGCCACCGCGTCCGCGGCGCCTTCCCGGGGCGGATCCAGTAGCGCGACCAGACCGAGCAGGGTGAGGGACTGTTCCAGGGCCTGCGTATCGGCGCTCGATACCCCGCGCGCCAGGGGGCGCCAGGCGACGCCCAGCACCCGGTAACCTCGGTTCGCCAGCGCCTCCGCCCGGCGCCGCGCCTGCTCGAGCGCGTCGGGCGAGTCCAGACCCGCCACCGCGTCGCAGGCCGCGAGCAGCGACTCCGGTGCGCCCTTGGTGAGCAGGACATGGCCGCCGCCGTCCCGGTGCAGGGTTGACATGCGCTTGCGCGCCGTGTCGAACGCGGCCTCGCCCGTGCGCGGCAAACGCCGGATCAGCGCCGCGCCATCCCAGCCGGCGGCCGCGGCAGCGCGCAATAGCGCACGCTCTGTCGGATCGCCGCCCGCGCTCTCGTCGCCCCCGCCCGGCGCCAGATCGTTGCACAGGACCATGGCCGGCCCCAGCCATGCTCCGGCCTGCCCGTCCTCGCCAGGCGCCGGCACGGATTCCCGTTCCGTGCCCGCGATCCACACGCGCTCCACCCGCATGCGGTTCTCGGTGAGCGTGCCGGTCTTGTCGCTGCAGATGCAGGTGACCGATCCCAGCGACTCGACCGCGGGCAGCCGCCGGATCAGGGCGTTGCGCCGACTCATGCGTCGCGCGCCCAGTGCCAGCGACACCGTCACCACGGCCGGCAGGGCCTCCGGGATTGCCGCCACCGCCAGGCTCACCGCGGTCAGGAACATCAGCACCGGCGGCTGGCCCTGCAGCAGGCCGGTGGCGAACAGCGCCGCGCAGATCGCGAGCACCGCCAGCGCGAGGCGACGACCGAAGGCGGCCAGGCGCCGCTGCAACGGCGTCCGGGTCTGACCGGTCTCCTCCAGCATTCCGGCGATCCGGCCGGTCTGGGCGCGCGGCCCGGTTGCCACGGCGACGCCGCATCCCTTGCCGCGGGTGACGCGGGTATCGCGCCAGGCCATGCCGTGCCGGTCCCCCAGCGGGGCGTCGGCCTCGGCGAGGACCCCGGGGTCCTTGTCCACCGGCGCGGACTCGCCCGTGAGCGGCGACTCGTCGACCTGCAGCGAGCTGGCGACGAGCAGGCGCAGGTCGGCGGGCACGACTTCCCCCGCCTCCAGTAGCACCAGGTCACCGGGGACCAGCGATCGCGCCGCGACGGTCCGCACCCGGCCCTCGCGACGGACCCGCGCGTGCGGCGCTGCCAGGCGCCGCAACGCGGCCACGGCCCGCTCTGCGCGGTATTCCTGCAGCGCGCCGACCAGCGCGTTGAGCACCACGATGACCAGGATCGCGAGCGCGTCCATCAGGTCGCCCACCGCGCCCGAGACCGCGGCTGCAGCCAGCAGCACCAGGATCATGAAATCGGTGAACTGGGCCAGCAGCAGCCGCCACGGCGGACGCATCCCGCGCGCCGGGATCTCGTTGGGCCCGAAGCGGGCGAGACGCTTGCGGGCTTCCCCTTCGGCCAGGCCACGGTCCGGGTCGACCGCCAGGCGCCGGGCCACCCGGACGGCATCCAGTACATGCCACCGCTGCGCTTCCGTCGCGTCGACGGAGCCGGGCGATGCCCCCGGTTCCGGGCTCGCGTTCATCCCAGCGCGTGCCCCAGGAGGAAGATCACCAGCGCGGTGACCCCGCCGATCGCCAGCGTGCGCAGGCCGCTCCAGAGCCAGAACACGCCGCCCACCCGCCCCAGGAACACCCCCAGCAGGAAGATGACCGCGAACGCCACGGCGATCGCCGAGTGCAGCGCCTCGCCCGGCGGCCACCAGCCGGCCCGGGCCAGCACCAGCGGCAGCATGATCACCAGCGAGATCACCAGCGGGGCGAGGCCGTTGACCGCCGAGACCAGCATCGGCGCGACGCGCGCCGCGCGCCCCAGCGCGCTGGCATCCAGGCGGGTGGCCATGGCGCTCTCCAGTTCGGCCAGCTCCCGGCGCCGCTCGGCGGTCTCGCTGAGATAGGCACTGGTCACGCCGCTCACCGCCAGCGCGATCGCCGCCCCGGCGCAGGCACCCAGGGCGACGGGTACCGGCACGCCGCCGCCGGCATGGAAGCCGATGATCAGCCCGAGCATGGTGAGCGCACCGTCGAAGCCGTTGACCACGAAGTAGCGCCGGACGATGCCGCGCGAGCGCGTCAGCGCAAGCAGGGAACGCAGCCGGCGCAGCGGTGCCATGAGCCGACCCCGCCGCTACCGGTCCCGTGCCGGGCCGGAACCGGAGACGACCTCGACCTGGTCGATGCTGTGCAGCGACCCGCCGAGTTCTGAAATCACCCCGGTGATCTGCTCGAAATCGAGATCCTGGCCCTCGACCACCAGCTCCATCGTCTCGGTCCGCTCGTCCATCTCCACCACGCTCAGGTTCACCCTGGCTCCCGGACTGCGCGCCGCCATTGCGCGGGCGAACTCGAGCGCGCCCGGGCGATGCGGTTTGAGTACGTCGAGCACCAGGCGCGTCAGCCTCGTCTGATGTGTGCTCATCCAGCTGCTCCCTGTTCCCTGTCCGGGCATTCGCCGAATGCCGCGCGGGCTTCGCGCTCGAGCCGCGCGGTCTCCGGACCGTAGCGGGGCGAGAAATGCATCGGCTCGATACGCCCCGCCCCCGCGCGCCGGGCGATCTCTCCCGCCTGGCGCGCCGTCAAGTGCGCGCGTTCCCGGCCACGCGCGGCATCCGCTTCGAGAAACACGCTCTCGATGTAGAGCACGTCCACGCCCGCGGCCAGCTCCGTGATGCGGGCGACGTTGCCCGGCGTCCAAGCGGAGTCCACCACCCAGGCCAGCGCCATGCCGGGCGCGATCTTGAGGATCCGGCCCCGGAGCTCGCCCAGGGTGAGCGCCCGCGTGCCGCTGCCCGACCGTTCGGGGGCCGAAACCGGCGTGTCGTCCGGCGCGCCCGCCAGCACCGCCCGCTTTAGCTCCCGCAGCCACGGCCCGGTCGCCAGGCCCATCGCCGCCAGCCGGTCCTTCCAGACGTTGACGTGGCGGCTCTCCTGCAACCGGAAGCCCAGGCAGGGAATGCCGTGGTCCAGCACCGTGCAGCGGACCTGCAGCATCGGTTCGTCCCGCAGGACCCCGCCGTCGAAACGCACCGCCCCCTCCCGCTCGCGACAGAAGCGGTTGCGGCAGCGAAAGCACGCCCGCCGTCCGGCGCCGCCGCCCCGGACCTCGTGCACGTCCAGCACCAGGTCCTCGGCGTAGTTCTGCACCAGGTTCCAGCTGTAGCCCGCCAGGCGCGCGCCGACCCGGTCGATGAATCCCTCGGGGCCGAACAAGCGGACCCGCCGGCCGCGTCCCACCAGCACGCGCAGCCAGCGGTCGAAGCCGATGAAGTGATCCATGTGCGCATGCGACACGAACACGTCGCTGATCCGCAGGAGCTTGCGCGGCGGCAGGGCCGACAGCTCGCCCATGTCGAACAGCAGGGCCCGGCGCTCGAACATCACGTCGACGTACAGCAGCGGATCGCCCCCGCGTCCGTTGACCAGGCTCGGATGAAGAACCGGTCTCATTTCGCGCTCCCGGCCGGAGGTCCCGGCCTGCGTCCAATCTGCGCCATGCGACGGCCCCGATCCATGACGCACATCATGACGCGCCGCCCCCGCACGGGACTAGGCTCGGAGGGTCGCTGGCGAGCACGTGGGAGTCGCAGATGGCCACGAACACCGCACCCCTCCCCGGCCGGTTCTACCGGGACGCGGGCCGGGACGAGGACATCGAGGTCCTCGGGATCGACGAAGAGGACGGGCTCATCGAGGTCCAGTACGAGGACGGGGACATCGAGATGATCGAACCGGAAACCTGGGCGGCCTTCGACCTGGTGCTTCTGGAGTCCCCGGATGACCGGCGCCTGCACCATCCGGACTGAGGCCGGGCGGCAACGCGGGGTGCGGTCCGCAAGCGAGCCCGTGCCACTGGAGCGTAAGGTGGCGGCATTGGCCTGCCCGGACCTGCATGGGGGCGAGGCCGGACCGGTCGAGACCATCGAAACCCACATGTCGTGGGTATTCCTCACGGCGCGCCACGCCTACAAGCTCAAAAAACCTCTGCGCATCGACTCCCGCGACCTCGCGGCCCTCGAGGCACGGCGCTGGCACTGTGCCGAGGAGGTGCGCCTCAACCGCCGCCTCGCTGCCGACGTGTACCTGGGCACGCGCCGGCTCACGCGGGATATGACAGACGGACACCTGGCACTGGACGGACCCGGGCCAGCGGTCGACTACCTGGTCTGGATGCGGCGCCTGCCGGCGGATCGCATGCTCGATCACCTGATCGCTGCCGGTGGCCCCGAATCCCGCCACCTCGAGGCGCTGGCGCAACGCCTCGCCCGCTTTCATCGCGGTCTGGCACACGAGCCGCTGTCGATGACCGCGTACCGCGCCCGCCTGCTGCGCACCATCCGCGCGACCCGCGAAGAACTCGCCGCACCGGATACCGGTCTCGACGCTGCGCGCGTGATCCGGCTCGCCCGACGTCAGTACGCCTTCGTGCTCGAACACACCGCGCTGCTGGACGCACGCGTATGCGAGGCGCGCATCGTCGAAGGCCACGGTGACCTGCGCCCGGAGCACGTGTGCTTCCGGCGGCAACCGACCATCATCGACTGCCTGGAGTTCGACCGCGACCTCCGGGTGCTCGACGGCCTGGACGAGATCGCGTTCCTGGCCCTGGAGTGCGAGCGGCTCGGCGCGCCGGAGACCGGACGCGAGCTCCTGGAGCGCTACGCGGCCGCCGCCGGGGACGTGGCGCCGCCCGTCCTGGTCGCATTCTATGCGAGCTACCGCGCGGCGATCCGGGCGCTGCTGGCGATCCGTCACAACACCCTGGGCCCCCGGCACGCCCCCCTCCGCTGGCATCACCGGGCCGTGCGCTACCTGGAGCTGGCGGAGCAGCATATCGTCCGCGCCGGGGCGGATGCTTCGGCCGGCTGAGCCGACTCAAACATCCAGCAGGGCGACGACCGATCCGCCGCGATGCAGCCGGTCGATGGCGTCGGCCAGCAGCGGCGCCACCGGGAGCACGGTCAGCCGCTCCCGCGCAAGCGCGGGGTCCAAGCGGAACGGGGGCACCGCGTCGGTGACCGCCATCCCGGCCAGATGGGGATTCTCGAGCACCTCGTCCGAGCCCGGCATGAACAGCCCGTGGGTGGCGCAGGCGTGGATGCGCCGGGCACCACGCGCGTTGCAGGCGTCCACGGCGCGCCCGATGGTGGTGCCCGTGCTCAGCAAGTCGTCGACGATCAGCACGTCCCGCTCGGCGACGTCGCCGACGACCGCCTCGCCCGATACCACACCCTCGCTGCGCATCTTCTCCATGAACGCCAGGGCCGCGGGCCGATCCAGCCGCCGTGAGAGCGCCTCGCGCAACGCCTCGGCCCGCTTCACGCCGCCGACGTCGGGCGAGACCACCGTCACGCGGGCGTCCGCGGGCAGCAGCGAAGCGTAGTGCTCAACCAGCAACGGGCGCGCCTCGAGATGAACGCTCTGGCAGCGGAAGGCGTTCTGGAACGCGGCAAGGTTGTGCACGTCCAGGGTCACCACCCGGTCGACCCCCACCGCTTCCACCAGCTGCGCCACGTAGCGCGTGGTGACCGGATCCCTGGGCTTGGTCTGCCGGTCCTTGCGCGCATAGCACAAATACGGCAGCACCGCCGTCACGCGCCCGGCGCCGGCCTGGCGCAGCGTGCCGGCGAAGAACAGCAGCCGGCAAAGCTTGTCGTTCACGCTGGCGCCGGGCTCGCCGTAAAGCGACTGGATCAGGTAGACGTCCCGTCCGCGCACGTTCTCCAGCGGCCGTGCCTTGTGCTCGCCGTCCTCGAACGCGCGTTCCTCATGCGCGCCGAGCCCGCTCCCGAGGGCCCGCGCCACCGCCTCGCCCAGACCCCGTGAGGCATTCAACGCAAACAGCAGCGGTGCATCCGGCATGGCGCATCCCGGCGGGCCTGTGGTCCCGTCATTCGTTATCCCCGCTCTCCGAGCCGCCCTCGCGCCACTCGCCGCGCAGGCGCTCGACCGATTCCTCCGGCGGCTCCTCCGCTCCGGGCTCCTCGCCGTATTCGAGATCGTCGCGCTCACCCAGGTCCAAGGGGCCGCTCCAGTCCTCCGGCGGCACGAGCTCTTCGAGGTCCAGCCGCGACCAGGCGCCGAAGTCGTATTCCTCGAGATCGCCGTCGTAGTGCTGGACCTCGACCGTGCGCGCGTGCTCGTCCACGGCGACCACCTCGAAGCGCGCGTCCGTCTCCCGGTTCCGATACCAGGCGCCGACGGCCGGCTCCGTTCGTGTGACCATCTCCGTGTCCTCCGGTTGCCCCGCTGGGGCGGGTCCCGATTCACTCTAGTCCGCGCGGCGGGCCTTGCATTGACCTGGCTCAATCCCGGCGCGCCGACCGCCTTCGGCCCGCTGCCGGAAATTGCCAATCCGGTCAGCGGTAATGCCGCATCTCTGCGCTGTAGTCGGTCTGTCTGGCAAGGCGCGAGGAATGGAGTGCAGTGGCGCTACGCGAGCGCCCTGCGGGAGAGCGCGTGAGCGGCGAGGAGCGCGTTGCGCTCACTCGCCGGGGCAAAGCTACGCCTTCGCTCGCGCGCCTTGTCCTCACCACGCACCCGCTTTCCGGGACCCGGCATTACCCCTGACCGGGTCAGTACTGCTAGGCTGTAGCATGGGGGACAGGGGTATCTCGATGGCACAGCCAGAACAACGGCGATACGCGCGGGTGCCGGTGACGCTGGACTGCGTTCTCTACAGTGACGGTGCGCCGGTGGACTTCGGTCGCACCCGCAATTTCAGTCGCGGGGGCGTGGCCGTGCGCGGCCTGTCCGCGCCGCTGCCGGCCAACGCCCGGCTGGTGATCGAGCTGCGGGTCGACGTCGGGCGTACCGGCGAGCGCTATCGCATCCCCGCCCGCGTGACCCGCTCCTTCGACGACGGGGTCGCCGCCGTGTTCACCGACGCCGAGCCCGGCACGATCGCCGCGCTGGAGCGGCGCGTGCAGGAGCACCGCGGTGGCGAACGACGGCCCGACGCCTGAGCCAGCGCCCCGCCCTCAGCCCTTGATGGTGATCATCGGCTCGACCCGCACGACCCGACGCGCCAGCCCGGCGCGCTCGGCGCTCTCAACCACCGCGGAGACATCCTTGTAGGCGCCGGGCGCCTCCTCGGCCACGCCCCGTTGCGAGGGGCTGCGCACGATGATCCCGCGCGCGGCGAGCTCGTCGACGACCTGCCGGCCGTTCCAGATGCGCGTGGCCTGGCGACGGCTCATACGGCGTCCGGCGCCATGACAGGCCGAACCGAAGGAGAGCGCTTCGCTCTCGCGCGTGCCGGTCAGCACGTACGAGGCGGTGCCCATCGATCCGCCGATGATCACCGGCTGGCCGATCCCGCGCAGCGCGACCGGCAGGTCGGGATGCCCCGGGCCGAAGGCGCGCGTCGCGCCCTTGCGGTGGACGAACACGTTGCGCCGCCGGCCGTCGATCTCGTGGGTCTCCGCCTTGCATGTGTTGTGGGAGACGTCGTATAGCAGGTCGAGCCGGCTGTCCGCCAGCACCTCGGCGAACGCTTCCCGGGTCAGCTGGTGCAGGATCTGGCGATTGGCCAGAGCGCAGTTGATGCCGGCGCGCATCGCGCCCAGGTAGGCCCGCCCCACAGGCGAGTCGATGGGCGCACACGCGAGCTCTCGATCGGGCAGTTCGATGCCGTAACGGGGCGCAGCGATCGCCATCTCGCGCAGGTATTCCGTGCCGATCTGGTGCCCGAGGCCGCGGGAGCCGCAGTGGATGCTGACGACCACGTCCCCCTGCTCCAGGCCCAGGGCGGCGGCGGCAGCAGCATCGTAGACCTCGCGGACGTGCTGCACTTCCAGGTAGTGGTTGCCGGAACCCAGCGTCCCCATCTCCCGCTGCTGGCGCTTGCGCGCCCGGGCCGACACGCGCGCCGGCTCCGCGCCGGCCATGCAGCCGCCCTCCTCGATGCGCTCGAGGTCCGCGGGCTCGCCCCAGCCCCGCTCGACGGCCCAGCGCGCGCCCCCGGTGAGCATTGCCACCGTCTCCTCATCGTTCAGGCGGATCAATCCGGTGCTGCCCACCCCGGCCGGGATCGCCCGGTACAGGACCCCGGCGAGCCGCTGCGCGACGGCCGCCACCGCGTCCCGACGCAGCCCGGTGAGCAGCATGCGCACGCCGCAGGAGATGTCGAAGCCGACCCCGCCGGCGGAGACCACGCCGCTGTTGGCGGGATCAAAGGCCGCCACGCCGCCGATGGGAAACCCGTAGCCCCAGTGCGCGTCGGGCATCGCGCACGCGCGGCCGACGATGCCCGGCAGCGCCGCCACGTTGCACAGCTGCTCCAGGACCTTGTCGTCCATGTCCCGGATCAGCGCCTCGCCGGCGTAGATCACCGCCGGCACGCGCATGGGGGGCGAGGCCGGAACCTGCCACTCGCACTCCCCGAGTCGCTCGAAAAGGACTGTTTCCATGGCGCACCAACCTCCCCGGGATTCCGGGCTTCACACGTCCAGGACACACTGCGCCAGCCACTCGCCCGCCGCGTGCGCGACCCGCAGGGCGGTCAGGGTCGCGCCCTTGACCTCCACCGCCGGGCGGTGGCGCGCGCGGTCCACGGGCTCGCCCCAGGCAAGGCCCTCCAGGTGTCCATTCTCGATGGTGACGCTGTAACGGGAAAACAGCATGCCGCGCACCGCCATCTCATAGACCAGGGCATTCAGCCAGTCGCACAGGAGCAGCTCGTCGTCCGGCGCCGTGCAGCGGACCGTGACCAGCTCCCGCGGCCGCACTGCCGGGAGCTCGGCCACGACCGCCGTCAGCGCCAGGGCAACCTGCTCGAACGCGGATTCCCGCGTCGGCCCCATTCCGCGGACCCCGATGTCCGCCTGATGCTCGAAATGTTCCCAGCGCGCAGCCATGTTTCCTGCCCGGTAACGGCCCCCGTCAGGGGTGGTCAATCCGCCTCGCGTTCGAGGCTGCAGCAGTGCACCGCCTCGGTGCCGCGTCCGATCTCCATCACGGCCCCGGTGACCTCGTTGGGACGGAAGCTGGTGCAGCCCTTCAGCCCCAGCTCCCAGGCGCGCAGGTAGAGGTCGCGGAAGTCGCCGAACGGAAATGAAGCCGGGACGTTGATCGTCTTGGAGATGGCGCTGTCCACGAAGGGCTGCAGCGCCGCCTGCATCGCCAGGTGATCCCGCGGCGCGACCTCGTGGGCGGTCAGGAACGGGGCCGGCAGGGGCCCGTCCGGGTCGCCGCCGCGCCCGAGCCAGTGGACGTAGGCGTCGTCGCGGACGCCGAAGCTGCGCAGGCGGCCGTCGCGCTGGCGCACGGCGCGGCGGAAGCGGAAGTCGAACACCGGCTCCAGCGCGCTGGAGACGTTGTCCGCAAACAGGCTGATGGTCCCGGTGGGCGCGATCGCCGTGAGATGGCTGTTGCGAATGCCGTGCCGGGCGATCGCCGCCTGCAGGCGTTGCGGCAGGGCGCGAATGAACGGACGTTGCAGGTAGGCGTCGAGGTCCAGCTGCGGGAAAGCGCCCTTCTCGGCCGCCAGGGCGGTCGACGCGCGGTAGGCCTCGTAGCAGATCGCGCGCATCACGCGGGCGGCCAGCCGCCGCGCCGCCGCGCGATCGTAGCGAAGCCCGAGCATGATCAGCGCGTCGGCGAGTCCGGTCAGACCCAGCCCGATGCGGCGGCAGCCACGCTCGGTGTCGGCCTGCTGCGGGAGCGGGTAGCGGGATATGTCGATGACGTTGTCCAGCATGCGCACCGCCAACGGGACCAGCGCCCGCAGCGCCCGGAAGTCGATGGACGCTGACGGCGTGAACGGCCCGCGCACCAGCCGCGCCAGGTTCACAGAGCCCAGGTCGCAGGCCCCGTATGGCGGCAACGGGATCTCGCCACAGGGGTTGGTCGCGGACAGGTTTTCCCGGTAGCCCAGATTGTTCCACTCATTGATGCGGTCGATGAAAAGCACGCCCGGCTCGGCCTGCTGGTAGGCGGCGCGCATGATCCGGTCCCACAGCTCGTGCGCCGGCATGCTGGCCAGCACGCGGCAACGCACGGGCCCCGGCTCACCGGGCCAGCGGCGATCGAGGCAGGTCCCCCGGGATCCGCCCAGGGCCTGCTCCGGGAATACCAGTGGCCAATCGGCATCCGCGCGGACCGCCTCGACGAAGGCGTCGGTGACCTGTACCGAGATGTTGAAACGGGTGAGCGCACCCCGCTCGCGCTTGGCGTCGACGAACTCCAGGATATCCGGATGGTCGCAGCGCAGGGTCGCCATCATCGCGCCGCGCCGCGCGCCGGTGGAAAGCACCGTGGCGCACATCGCATCCCACACGTGCATGAACGACACCGGGCCCGAGGCGGTGGCGCCGGTGCTGCGGGCGGGAGTGCCGCGCGGGCGCAGGGTGGAGAAGTCGTAGCCGATCCCGCCGCCCTGCTGCATGGTCAGGGCACCCTCGTGCAGGGCCCGGAAGATCCCTTCCATGGAATCCTCGATCAGCCCCATCACGAAGCAGTTGAGCAGGGTCACCCGGCGCCCGGTGCCGGCGCCGGCGATGATCCGCCCGCCGGGGAGAAAGCGGAAATCCTCGAGCGCCGCGCGGAAGCCCTGTTGCCAGCGCGTCCGCGCCTCGGGCGCCTCCGCGGCCGCCAGCGCCGACGCGATCCGCGCACGGGTGGCCGCGACGTCGCGATCGCGCACCCGCCCCGCGTCGCGCCAGCGGTAGCGACTCTCCCACACGTGCCGGGAGACCGGCTCCCGGAAAGCATCCCTGTGTGTCTGCGCTGCCATACTCCAGCCCGCGGCGGACGATGTCGGCCGAGGTACGAGCATGCCACCGCTGGCAGGCGGCACCGATGACGCAGGTCAAGGCGCCCCGGAGTCGCTGCCGGCACCATCCGGGAAAGGACGAGTCGCGAGGGAGGTGCCAGGGATGTCCGTGGGAGACTACTGCAGCCGCGAGGTGGTGATCTGCGACCGCGACACCGCCATCCGCGAGGTGGCGCGCCTGATGCGCTCCCATCACGTCGGTGACCTGGTCGTGGTGCACCGCGACGGGGACGGCAACCGTCCGATCGGGATCGTAACCGACCGTGACCTGGTGATCGAGGTGCTGGCGCAGGACGTGGATCTCGATGCGATCGCCGCCGGTGACGTGATGAGCTTCGACCTGGCGTTGGCCCGTGCCGGTGACGACTTGTGGGAGACACTGATGCGGATGCGGTCGCTGGGCCTGCGCCGGATGCCCGTGGTCGACGAAGAGGGCCTGCTGGAGGGGATCCTGACCGCCGACGACGTGCTCGAGCTGTTGGCGGAAGGCATGTCGGACCTGGCCCGGCTGCCGCGGCGCGAGATCCGGCAGGAGTCCATGCGGCGCCGCTGACCGGCGCGCAGGGAGAGAAGCGATGGCCGACGATCCGCAGCAGAACCGCATCCGGCTCGGCTGGACCATGGTCGCCGGGCTGATCGCGGTCACCGTACTCGGCTATCTGCTGCTGGCCCATCCGGGATCCCAGCAACCGACCCCGGCGATCCCCTACACGACCTTCCGCCAGTTGGTGACGGACAACCGGGTCGCCAGCATCGAGCTGCGCGGACCACGGGTCAGCGGCCAGCTGGTCTCGCCGCAGCGCCTGGGCCAGGCGCAGCAGCCCGGCAAGGCATTCACCAGCCGCGTACCGTCCTTCGGCAACGACGACCTCATGGCGCTGCTGGAGGCCCACCACGTCAGCGTTGACGTCAAGCCCGAGAGCGAGACCGGCATGGGCACGATCCTCATCGGCCTGCTGCCGTGGCTGCTGCTGATGGCGTTCTTTTACTGGGCCTGGCGCAGCGCCAGCCGCGGCATGGGGGGCGGCCGCCTGGGCGGCCCCGGCGAGCTCAACCGCTTCCTGCAGTCCCCCACGCACCAGGCCGAGGTGCCGAAGGTCACGTTCGAGGACGTCGCCGGGCAGGAAGGCGCGAAGCGCGAGATCACCGAGCTGGTGGACTACCTGCGCGATCCCGACCGCTTCCGGCGCCTGGGCGCGGAGATCCCCCGCGGAGTCCTCCTCATGGGGCCGCCGGGAACCGGCAAGACCCTGTTGGCGCGGGCGCTTGCGGGCCAGGCGGACGTGCCCTTCTACAGTATTTCCGCCTCCGAGTTCATCGAGGTCTACGTCGGCGTCGGGGCGTCGCGGGTGCGGCACCTGTTCGAGCAGGCCAAGAAGGATGCGCCGGCGATCATCTTCATCGACGAGCTCGACAGCGTGGGGCGCACGCGCGGCACCGGCCTTGGCGGGGGCCACGACGAGCGCGAGCAGACGCTCAACCAGATCCTGGCGGAGATGGACGGCTTCAGCGGCCACGAGGCGGTGATTGTGCTGGCCGCGACCAACCGCCCGGACGTCCTGGACCCGGCGCTCCTGCGGCCCGGCCGCTTCGACCGTCACGTGACGCTCGACCTTCCCGACCGGAGCGAACGCGCTGCGATCCTCGCCGTCCACACGCGCAAGCTGCCGCTGACAACGGAAGTCGACCTCAAAACGGTCGCCGCCGGCACGCCCGGCTTCTCGGGTGCTGACCTCAAGAACCTGGCGAACGAGGCCGCGATCAACGCGGTGCGCGAGGGACGGCAGCACATCGAACCGCGCGATTTCGACGAGGCCCGCGACAAGCTTCTGCTGGGGACAGTGCGCACCCTGGCGATCCAGCCGGAGGAACGCCACCGGCTCGCGGTGCACGAGTCCGGGCACACCGTGGCGGCCTACTTCCTGCCCCACGCAGACCCCCTGTACAAGGTCACCATCATCCCCCGCGGACGGGCCCTGGGCGGCACCCAACAGCTCCCGGAAGAGGAGCGGCACACGCTGCCGGAGGAATACCTGCGCGACCGCCTGGCGGTCATGCTGGGCGGCCGGGCGGCAGAGAAGGAGCTTCTGGGCAGCATCAGCTCCGGGGCCGATGACGACATCAAGCAGGCCAGCACGCTGGCGCGCGCGATGATCTCCCGCTGGGGCATGTCCGAGGAGGTGGGCCCGGTGGACCTGCGCGACAGCGACGAACATCCATTCCTGGGCCGCGAGATCGCCCAGCCGCGGCGCTTCAGCGAACGTTCGGCCGAGACCGTCGACAAGGCGGTGCGCGAGCTCCTGATCGAGGCCGAGCAGAAGGCGCTCGACACCCTGCGCGCGCACCTCCAGCAGCTCGACGCGCTGATCCGCCGCCTGGAACAGCAGGAAACCCTGGACCGCAGGGGGATCGAGGCCTGCCTCGGCGCGCCTGCCGCCACCCCGGCCAGCGGCACCACCGGCATTCAGTGATCGGTCCGGCCGCCCCGCCGGAATTGTCGTGCCCCGCGCACCTAGGCTATAAAGGGCTTCCGGAATGCACGGCTTCGGGGCCCAGCATGCCGCCGGCTCAAACAATCAAAACGGTCCCGCCGAGGATACGGTGGGGGAGCGGCCATGGGCACGATTCAGACCGTTGCCGGTGAACTGAATCCCGTGACGCTCGGCACCACGCTGATGCACGAGCGCGTGTCCGTGCGGAACAGGGAGATCGAGGAGAGCGGCCACGAGATCGCCCCCAACCGGCGCTCCGAGCACAACCACCACGACGCGCTGCCGGCGCCGCGCGGGCAGGGACTTAGCGACGGGCAGATGGGCCAGATGCTGGTCGGCAATCCGCTCCGGATCTTCAGGAATGTGGGAGCCTGCTGATGGACGACTATCCCTTCGACACCAGTGCGACGAAGCGCGACGCGCAGGGCATCAGGCACTACACGGCGCTGCCGGCCTCGCTTACCGAGATGCTCCGCAACACGGTCGAGCGCCTTCCGGACGCCGAGGCGGCGGTGGAGATCGGCGGCGAGCGGCTGACCTATCACCAGTTGTGGGAACGCGCTGCGCGCGTCGCCGGTGGCCTGAAGGCGGAGGGGATCGGCCGCGGCGATCGCGTTGCCATCCGGCTGACCAACGGTATCGACTGGGTCCTGGCCTACTTCGGCACCCTGCTCGCCGGTGCCGTATCGGTGCCGGTCAACACCCGCTTCACCGACCAGGAGGCGGACTACGTCATCAACGACTCCGGCGCCCGCTATGTCTTCCGCCAGGACCACCCGCTGCCGGAAGGCCGCGCAACCGTCGCCGAGGGCCTGCAGCTGTCCGATCTCGCGTCGATCTTCTACACCAGCGGCACCACCGGCTTCCCCAAGGGGGCCATGCTCAGCCACGAGAACTTTCTCAGCAACGTCGAGAACGCCCGCCGCGTGGTCGGGCTGCCGGAGGACGGGGAGGGCATCCGCAACCTGATCTCGGTACCGCTGTTCCACGTCACCGGGTGCAACAGCCAGTTGCTACCGACCACCCGGATCGGCGGCACCACGGTGATCATGCCACAGTTCGAGGTACACGACTTTCTCACCGCCGTGCGCGACGAGCGCATCAACCTGCTCACCTCGGTACCGGCGATCTTCTGGCTGGCGATCAACCAGCCGGAGTTCCCCGAGCTCGACGTCTCCGGGGTACGCTGGGTCACCTACGGCGGCGCACCCATCGCCCCGGAGCTCGTGCGGGGGATCATGCAGAGCTTCCCTAACGCCCGGCTCGGCAACGGCTTCGGCCTGACCGAGACCTCGTCGATCGCGACCTACCTGCCGCATGAGTACGCCGCCGAGCACGCCGACAGCGTGGGCTTCCCGGCGCCGATCGTGGATCTCGACCTGTTTGAGCCGGACGAGGACGGCGTGGGGGAGCTTCTGATCCGGGGCGGCAACGTGGTCTCCGGCTACTGGAACAAGCCCGACGCCAACGCGGCGACCTTCGTCGACGGCTGGCTACATACCGGCGACATGGCGCGCATCGACGAGCAGGGACTCAGCTACATCGTCGACCGCAAGAAGGACATGATCAATCGTGGCGGCGAAAACGTGTACTGCGTGGAGGTGGAGAATGCCCTTTCCGCCCATCCCGACATCTTCGAGGTCGCCGTGGTGGGCGTGCCGGACGAGATGATGGGCGAAAAGGTGGGCGCGCTGATCGTCCCGACCCCCGGGAAGGAACCCGACCTGGCCGACGTCGTGGCCTTCGCCCGCAAGCACCTGGCGGACTTCAAGGTCCCCCAGTACATCGCGCTCAGCCAGGAGCCACTGCCACGCAACCCTGGCGGCAAGGTCCTCAAGCCGCGGCTGCGCAAAGGAATCGACTGGGGCAAGCCGATCCGCTGAGGGGCGCCGGGAAGAGCGTCTCCCGGCAGGCGGCACGAGCCTCAACCGGCTCGATGCCCGCCGACAGCACGGACCGTCGGCGGGCACAATGCTGCCGGCAAGGGAGTTTACTGGACGCTGATCCGGCGTCGCTTTGCCTTCCCCAGCTTGGGCATCGAGATCTCCAGCAGGCCGTCGGCAAACTTCGCCTTGGCCTTGTCGCTATCGACCTCGGACGGCAGGGCGACCGAGCGCGAGAACTCGCCATGGTAGATCTCGGAGCGGAAGTAGTCGCCTGTCTCCTGTTTGTCCTCGCGGCTCGTGGTCCCCTTGATGATCACACTGCCGTCGCTCACCGAGATGTCCAGGTCTTCCTTCCTGACCCCCGGGATCTCGGCCTTGAGCACGACCTCGTCGTCGCGGTCGATCAGGTCCACGCGCGGCACCCGCATAGCCTGCAGCGGACGTCCGAACTCGCCCAGGCGAGGCCAGTCCCACATCCGCGGACGCATCCAGCCCCGCGGGACCAGGTTCTCGAAGATCTGCTCCACTTCCTCGAACGGTGTCATCAGCTGGCCGCTTTTGGCCGGCTGCGCCTCCGGTACCGGCTGTTCCTTCTGTTCCTGCTTCTTGCCCCTGGTGGCCATCATGCAACCCTCCTTGTCGACTCAGTGCACGACGATATGCCGGTCCTGCCACCGGGCAGGATCGTGACTTTATGCTAGAGGATCCGCCGGAACGGGCGTTGACCTGCATCAAGGCCGCCACATGCGCGGGACCGTGTGCTGCCCGGGCATCAGGGCCGGTGCCGGCTCTCCCCGGTGCCGATGCCGCCGGCGATCAGGTGCGCGGTGCGCAGGGGCTCGGGCAGCCGTCCGTGCAGGGCGAAGCGCTGCAGCAGCGCGGCAGCCGTCGGGATGTCGGTGCCGGCCCGCTGGACCCAGAGGCCACCCGCGGGCTCCATCGGACCCAGCCGTTCGATGATCCGCAACTTGCGTTTGCCGCCGGGAACCCGCTCCAGCAGCGCTTGGCGCACCGCCTCCCGGTCCGGTTGCTTGCGTGCCACCGCGATCACCGGTACGCCCAGCCGATCGTGCAGCGCCTCGATATCCACCACGTTGAACCCGGCCAGCGCGATGCCCTGCACGAGGATCGCCTGCAACTGCGGGGCGAACCGCGACCGCGCGGCCATATCGGCCAGCACGCGGGTGGCGTTGGCGCCGTCCCGCCGGACCCGGCCGCTCAGCACACCGTCCAGCCGGCTGCCCGAAAAGACTGCCCCCACCACCAGCACGTCGCCGCGGTGCGCCCGGGGAAACGGCGCGTCGTCGAAGCCGATCACATGCGAAAGGCGGGTGCTCGTCAAGGGTCCCCTCTTGCCGTCCTTGTGTGTCCAGGTCCGGCCGGCGCACCGGTCTACGGGCGCACCTTCGGATCGCTCCGCCGGTCGGGTAGAATCGGACTCATCGCATTCTCACACGGACGAGGACTCCATGCGCAGAGTGGTCGTCACCGGGCTCGGCCCGGTCACTCCGATCGGCACCGGCGCCGCCACCTACCACGAGGCCCAACTCGAAGGACGCAGCGGCATCCGCCGGATCACCCGATTCGATGCTTCCCACCTGCCGGTACGGATCGCCGGCGAGGTGGACATCGCGGTCGGCAACTGGCTCGCTCCGCGCGAGATCAAGCGCACTGACCGTTTCGTGCAGCTGGCCATGATCGCGGCCGACTTGGCGCTCGAGGACAGTGGCCTGGATCTCGACCGCGCCGATCCCACCCGGATCGGGACCATCATCGGCTCCGGCGGCATCGGCGGCGCCGCGACCTGGGAAAAGCAGACCCGGGTGTTCGTGGAGAAGGGCAGCCGACGCCTGTCACCACTTTTCTTTCCCATGATCCTGGGCAACATGCCCTCCGCCCAGGTGGCCATGCGGCACAACCTGCAGGGGCCGAGCTCCACCGTGGTAACGGCCTGCGCCACCGGCAGCGATGCGATCGGCACCGCGGCGCGCATGATCCAGATCGGCGAGGCCGACGTAGTGCTCGGCGGCGGCACCGAGGCCACCATCGTGGAGCTGGCCATCGGCGGCTTCGGGGTAATGCGCGCGCTGTCCACGCGCAACGACGAGCCGGAGCGTGCCAGCCGTCCTTTCACGGCCGGCCGGGACGGCTTCGTGATGTCCGAGGGCGCCGGAGTGGTGGTGCTGGAGGAATACGAACACGCCCGCGCGCGGGGGGCACGCATCTACGGGGAGGTAACCGGCTACGGCCGCAGCACCGATGCCTGGCACATTACCGACCCCCACCCCGAGGGCCGCGGCGCCGCGGCGGCAATGCGCGCGGCGCTCGCGGACGCGGGGCTCGCGCCCGGCCAGGTCGGGTACATCAACGCCCATGCCACCTCCACCCGGGCCGGCGACGCCGCCGAGACCCTGGCGCTCAAGCACGTCTTCGGCGACGATGCGCGCCGCATCCCGGTGTCTTCCAGCAAGTCCATGATCGGTCACCTGGCGGGGGCCGCCGGGGCCGTCGAGGCCATCGCGACCCTGCAGGCCCTGCACTCGGGGGTTCTTCCGCCCACCATCAACCAGGATGACCCGGATCCCGAGCTCGACCTGGATTACATCCCGAACACCGCCCGTGAGCAGCAGGCCGAGCACGCCCTCTCCGATTCCTTCGGCTTCGGCGGGCAGAACGCCGTGCTGGTCTTCTCGCGCCTGAGCTGAGCCCGCTGCGCCCCTTTGACCGGCGTCAAGGGGCGAGCGCGCCTGCGGGCTACCCTGCATCCATGGGGGCATATCCCGGCGCGCCGGCAAGCGCGTACCGGAAAGCGGCTCACGCATGCGGACGGAACCATGCATCGCCGGCTCATCGTCGCCCTGATCGCAGTTGCGCTGCTGTTCGCGGCGGCCGACCTGGCACTGTGGCACCGGGCGCACGAGCTGAAGGACCTGCAATCCCGGTGGGACGCGCTGGCCGCGACGGTGAGCGTTGATCCGCCGCGCTTCCGACCGGAGATGGTGGCGAGCCTCCCCGCCCCCGCCCGACGCTATCTCGCTCGCGCGATCGCGTCCGGGACGCCGCTCAGGTCCACCGTGCGGCTGGAGATCGCGGGCCAGATCGCGGCGCGCCCGGGCGGACGCTGGTACCCGTTCTCCGCGGACGAGATCCTGGTCCCGGGCCGGGGCTACGTCTGGCGGGCGCGGATGCACGGCGCGCCACTGGCCTACGGACGAACCGAAACCTATCTCGACGGCGCCGGTCGGCGCAGCGTGACGTTGCTGGGCGTGCTGCCCTGGCGCCGCCGGCACGGAGCCGACGCCTCCGCCGTCAACCGCGCCCTGCTTGCACTTCAGAGCATCTGGGACCCGGCGAGCCTGTTGCCATTCCGGGGCGTGCAGTGGAAGGCTGCGGACCCCGGACGCGCCGTCGCGATACTCGACATCGACGGCCGGGCGATACCGCTGACCCTGGAGATCTCCCCGCGAGGCGAGCTGCGTTCCGCGAGCGTGCGCTGCCCCCGCCGGGGCGTGCCGGATGCGAGATTCGCACTGCACGTGGACGAGCAAATGCGCGCCGACGGCTATCGCATCCCGCGCCGCGTGACGGCGGCCTGGCGCACCGGGAGGGGCCTGTATCAGCCCGTGGGCCGGCAGCTGATTCTGGCGATCGAGTACCGCTGAGGCACGGGACCGGCGCCCGGCCACTCCCCGCGCCTTAACCCGCGGCGTCCATCCGCCCCGGAAGCGCCCGCGCGCGGCTTCTTCCCCACGCGTAATCCTCGAGAACCCGGTGGAACCGACCCGTCAGGGGCAGGTGCCCGGGGTCCCCGGGTTCGCCCCGGACCTCCGCGCCGGCCCGCCTGGCCGCAGGCCAGGGTGCGGAAGGTTATCGTCCGGCCGTCCCGCCCGTTCCGGATTGTCCCGGTCTGCGGACAGCCCCCGGCCCGGGCCATGCCCGTGCGCGCCAGCGCCGCGGGCAGCACCGCACGCGAGCCGATCCGGCACTCGCGCGGCATCCCTTCAACGCTTTTCCCCGGACTGGATCTGTCGCATCAGGTCACCCGTGACCACCCAGCGCTTGCCATTGCGGGTGACCCGGTAGATGTCGCCCGACGTGGCCCGCCGGCGCTCGACGAAGCCGCCGGTGACCTCCGCGTGCCTGCTGTCGAGCCAGCGCACCCGCCCCACTTGGAACAGGATCCCGGGCTTGCCGTGAGCACGTCCCACCACGCCGCCGGGCCCGTTGGTCCGCGCCGCCGACGCCGGGCGGACCGGTGGGTCGTGGTCCTTGAACCGAGCGAGAAAACCGGCTGAGGGATCGTGACCGGAGACCCGGATGAAGTAGACCTTGGCCGGGCCGCCGGTCAGCGGGGGCACGTGATCGAACTGGTAGCGCAGGACCGCCTCGCGCACGGCGGCGTCCGGATGTCCGTGAACCGAAGACAGTCCCCCGCTGCCCGCGCAGCCGGCCAGCAGCGCCGCCACCAACATGCCCGAGATCGGCGTCTTCCGCATCATGCCCCCGTTCCGTTTGCGCGCTCTGTCCGCTCGCCCCCGGGCGGACTCCGTCGCGGGAAATTCCGAATCGCCCATGGTTATGTTACCGCCGGCGCCCGTGCGGGGCACGGGCCGATGCGTTAGACTAGCGCCGCTCATTCTCGGCCCCGGGGAGAATCATGCAGGCGACGCTGATCCTGATCCGCCATGGCAAGTCCGTCTGGAACGCGGAGAACCGCTTCACCGGCTGGATCGACGTGCCGCTGGCGGAGGACGGCTGGCGGGAGGCGGAGCGCGCCGGCCGCCAGCTCGCCGACGTGGCCTTCGACGTGGCCTACACCTCCCACCTGCAACGCGCCATCTGCACCCTCGAAGTGGTGCTGCGCGAGAACCGCAGCGACCGCCAGCCCATTTTCATCCCCGCCGAAGGCACGGTTCCGCGTGAGCGGTATCGCCTGCAGGAGCCCGAATACCCCGTGCACCTGCACGTGACGGCTCTGGCGGAGCGCCACTACGGCGACCTGCAGGGCCTGAACAAGGACGACGTCCGCCGCCGCCACGGCGAGGAGCAGTTCCACAAGTGGCGCCGCGGATACGATACGCCGCCGCCCAACGGCGAGAGCCTGAAGGACACCTGCGAACGCGTCCTGCCGTACTTCAGCCGCGAGATCATCCCGCAGCTGGAGCGGGGCGGGACGGTTCTCATCTCCGCCCATGGCAATTCCCTGCGCGCGCTGACCAAGGAGCTCGAGGGCATCTCCGACGAGGAGATCACCGGCCTGGAGATCCCCACCGGAGTGCCCATCAGCTATCGCCTGGAGGCCGCGGGCGGGCGCCTCAAGATCCTGGACAAGCGTGTGCCGGAAGACGGCTGAGCCGCCGTCCGCGGCGGAGCCCGCATGATCCCCGGAAACTCTGTTCCGGCATGCGCGGACACCGCGGGTCGGCACGATGCACCAAGCTGCTCAGCGGCATACGGGCGTAAGGTGGTGGCCCCACGAGTGCTATACCGCTCACGATGTTATTGGATTGAAATCCCTTACGTTTTCTTATTCCGCGTAACCCGTATACCCCGAATTATCCCCCCCTCCATGTGGGTGGAGGGGGCGGCAACACAGGGACAAAAAAGTGCCCCTCAAAACATCGCCATTTCGTAATGTTCAGGCTTCGTGTAGCCCCTTTCGCTGGTCGTACCAGCAAAACGTGCGTTTTTAAGGGGCGCGACCAAATCGCCCAATGTTGCAACCTGACCCTGACGCCTCGGCGTGGCTCCTCTGAACCGCGAGTATCCGTTGATACCGGCCACGCTGGAATGGGTGTCCTCGTTTAACAACCATCGGCTGATGGAACCCTTTGGTCATACCCCTTCGGCAAAAGCTAAGGCAAACTACTACAGGCAACTCGACCGTCAGGCCGCCATCGCAGCGTAACTCAAAGCAAACGGCCTCCGCACGTCCCGGCGGTCACTGCATACGGGAGGAGACAGGGCGTGAAACTCGAACTCGGTTGCGGGCCAAACAAGCGCGAGGGTTATTTCGGTATCGATATCCATCCCTACGATGGTGTGGACTTGGTGCAGGATCTCGACGAGACACCTTGGAACATCAACGAGGGAAGTTGCGAGGAGATATTCGCCAACCAGGTGATCGAGCACG
>DASQZM010000088.1:0-24744 GCA_035638695.1 Gammaproteobacteria bacterium
TGCCAGTAGCCATGCTCGTCTCCTCGCGCGGTCAGGCCGCGCCGGTATCGGGGATCGCTTTCCAGAAATACTTGCGGAAGCCGCGCCGCCGGTCGAAGTCCTTGATGCGGAACGCCAGGCGCACGGCCGTGCCGGAATCGACGGTGCCGGGATCGACGTCGGTAAAGTCCATCATCAGCCGG
Organism: Gammaproteobacteria bacterium; assembly: GCA_035638695.1. Lineage (GTDB taxonomy): Bacteria > Pseudomonadota > Gammaproteobacteria > UBA5335 > SLRW01 > DASQZJ01. The sequence goes on from DASQZM010000088.1 coordinate 183, forward strand.
CCGCCTTCCTCGAACACGATCATGCCGTAATGCTGTGGTGGATCTGGCGAGTAGGTGAGGAAGTCGGCGGACCAGGACTGCACGGTCCCGCGCTGCTCCGACATGTTGTACGGCTGCTGGGTGTCGACCGCCTTGCACTCGGGATTGACGCAGATGCGGGTGCGCGGGTACTGCAGCGTGCTGCACTCGCTGCATTTGCCGCCGATGAAGCCCTCGATCATGTCGTGCTTGCGGTAGAGCACGGTCAGCGGCGTGCGGTTGTCGGTCTCGGCGCGCATGCCGAGCTCCATGTCGACCAGGCCATTGAAGGCCAGCCACTTCATGTAGTTCTCTTCCGGGCGGCGGCGCTCCAGCGAGCCGGTGATGCCCCGGCGCGCTGCCTGCACCGCGGGCAGCAAGGCGGTGGTCTCCAGCACCATGGCGTCGCAGCCCTGGCCGAAGGACACCACCAGGATCTTCTCGCCGGGCCGCGCCTGCTCGAGCGCGTGGCTGAGCATCACCAGCGAGTGCGCGGTGCCGGCCTCGCCGCAGACCGCGTGCAGGGTGTCGTGCACCGCCTCGCCGTCGATCCCGCAGCTGCGGGCGATCTTCTCGGGAAGACGCGGGAACACGCAGGGCATCACGAAGTGCGCGATATCCGCGGCGCCGACGCCGCTCTTTTCCAGTGCTCCGGTGACCGCGCGCGGCACGATCTTGGAATAGCCCTCGTCGCGGATCCAGCGCTCCTCCCAGGAGTAGTCGATTTCCGCCCCCTCGCCGCGGAAGTGGTCGACGAAGTCGATGGTGAGGCTGTGGCTTCCGAGCAGCCTGGCGATCACGTCTTCGGTGCCGACGGTGAATGCGGCCCCGGCATCGCCGAAGCGCATCTCCTGGGCGCCGCCGGCGCGGGTCTTGCGATGCTCGCCGGCGGCCACCAGAGCGCTACCGGAGGTGCCCGCGCTCGCGGCCGTGAGCGCCTGCAGCAGTGCGCTCGAACCGGCGCGCATGGAAGAGGTCACGTCGACCGAGGCGATGTCCTCGCGCAGGGCCAGCGCCGTGGCCACGATGGCCGCGTTCTGGCGGTCCGAGAACGGCATCGTGGTAGAGGCGAAATACAGCGCATCCACCGCTTCGCGGGCCCTGTCGGCCAGGCAGTCGCGCGCGGCCTCCACGGCCATGGTCACGCTGTCCTCGTCCCAGTTGGCCATGGAGCGCTCCCCCACGGCCTGTCCCGCCAGCGACGGATTGAACCACTTGTTGGCGTCAGCGATTGCCTTGCGGTCGAGCCGCAGGCGCGGGACGTAGCCACCGTAGGAGGTGATGCCCGCAACGTTGCTGCCTGTCATGTCCGGTCCTTTTGTCAGCTGTAGATTCCAAAGGCCGGCGGGCGGGGGTGTCGCTGGCCGAAGGCGCCGTGCGCGAGCGCTCCGACGGACGGTTCTCCTCGTGGAAGCCGACCCTGACCACCCCTGAACGAGGTGTGTGCAGTGCCTCAAGCGTAGCGCCGGGCGGTATTCTCTAACAAGTGTCGGGTTTCGGCCGGAGGGGAGATCCCGGCGCCGCGCCGGGCCCCGAGGCTGCCGGCACCGGTCGCGGGTGGTGCGCCTCCTGCTCAGTTGTCGTCGGGCGGCGGCGGGGGTGGCGGGTACCAGGCGCGGGTGGATCGCCGGCGCCGCACGCGTGCTCGCGGTACCTGGTCGCCGGCGCTGTACATGCACTGCTCGTAGGCGATTTCGTAGCGGTGCTGCAACGTCGCCGCAGCCGCCTGCCCGCGGGCGGCACCCATGGTGCCGCCAACCAGCATGCCGCTGACGGCGCCGGGGGCTGCGCCGTCGCCGTCGCTGGAGCCGAGCGAGCCCAGCAACGCCCCGGCGGCCGCGCCGATGATCGCGCCGGACGCCGTGCTGTTGGCGGCAACGTCGGACGGCCTTGCACCGGCACTGCGGGAGGCGTACGCACGGCAGCGGGCGTCGTCCTGGCGAAACGCCGCGTACGGCATCCCGGGGGCGGGCATAACGGCGACGTCGGGGCCCTGCGGTACGGTGGCACAGCCGGCCAGCAGCACGCATGCAAGCCCGGCGAGCATGGCGGTTGCAGCTTTCACGACGTGCTACCCGTTACTGGCCCGACGGCCGGGCCGGAACCTTCCGCCAGCCGGCGGCGCAATGGCGCACGTACGGGTAGTACTTCCCGGCCGCGCGGCAGTAGTACCAGTACTGCGGGGGCGAAGGCGCCGTGGCGGTGTCGGCCGGGGTCGGCGGTGTCTGCACCACGACCACTTGGCCGGTGGGGACGCCGTCCGGGTAGAAATACCAGGAGCCGGCGACCGACAGCCACCAGCCGAAGCGGCCGTCGTCCCAGCCGTGCGCCCAGACGCCCGGGCCGTGAAAACCCAGGAAGAGCCCGTCGTGGTGGTGCCAGCCGTCGTCGTCCCATCCGTTCCAGGCCCACCACGGATCGTGCTCATGCCAGTCGTGGCGGTACCGGGCGCGATCGTGCCAGTCGTCGCGTGCCCGCCGATCGTGGCGCTCACGGAGCGCGCGCTTGCGAATGACTTCGCCACGGCGACGGTTGTCCGCGTGCCGGGAGTCTTCGCGGTGACGCCGTGCATCGTGGCGCTCGCGGACACGGAGCCCGGGTCCGGCACCGCGGCTCTCGTGGCGACGTCCGACGAAATCGTGACGGTCGTGTCGGCCCTGATCGTGCGGGTCGGCCCGGGTGGGCGGGGCCATCACCAGGCACGCGGTGGCAAGCAGCAGCGCCAGCAATGCCGGAAGCGCGGGGCCAGGGCGCGTGGCAGCGCCGGGCGGACGAATCGTGAAGCGGGCCATGGGGTGTCCTCCTTTCGGCGTACCGGGGCGTCGCGGCCGGCACCCTCGAAGTCAGTATACGGTCCCGGGCGAACGGGCGGGGTTACGCGAGCTGGCGGTCTGTAACGCCGTGTAACACGGCCGCTAGAGGGCTGGCGGGGAAGGGAGGGGCTGACCGGTGACCGGACGGGGCAGGGTCAGGACCGCCTCCAGCCCTCCCCCGGGCCGGTTGTGCAGCTCGAGCATGCCGCCGTGGATCTCGGCAATGTTCCGGGCGATGCCCAGGCCCAGGCCGGTCCCACCCCAGTCGCGGCTGCGCGAGGCCTCCAGCCGGTAGAAGGGCTCGAACACCCGATCGAGCTCGGACGGCGGCATGCCGGGGCCCTCGTCCCGTACGCGCAGCACCAGTGCGCCGGGATCGTCCTCGATACGGATGTGGGCGGCGCCGCCGTACTTGATCGCGTTGCTGACCAGGTTCTCGAGGCAGCGCCGGAGCGCCTGCGGCCTGCCGGAGTAACGCGCCGCCGGCGTGCCGCTGACGTCGACCCGGTGGCCGACGCTGGACTCGTCCTCGACCACGCTCTCGACCAGCGCGAGCACGTCGATCGGCCGGGCCGGCTCCTGGCTGTAGGCTCCGCGCACGAAGTCCAGACTGGCGGTAATCATGGATTCCATGTCGTCGAGATCCCGCCCGAAGCGGGATCGGGCGGCCTCGTCGGTGAGCATTTCCACGCGCAGCCGCAGGCGGGTGAGGGGAGTCTTGAGCTCATGGGAGACGGCCGCCAGGAAGCGATTTCGCAGCTCCAGCGATTCACGCAGGCGCTGCTGCATCTGGTTGAAAGCGTGCACCGCGTGGCGCATCTCCGCGGGACCGGTCTCGGGCAGCGGCGCGCGGTCGATGTCCCGGCCCAGTGCCTCCGCGGCATCTGCCAGCACCCGCAGCGGACGAGTGACCCAGCGCACCGCCACGATCCCCAGCACCAGCAGCGCGATCAGTAGCGCACCCGAGCTCACCAGGAGACGCATGGGATGTCCCGGCAGCAGCGGAGGGGGACGGAACAGGAACATCAGCCACTGGCCATCGCGCAGGCGCACCTGGGTAAGAAACAGGCGCTGGTCGGGGTCACGGTGGCGGCGGCCCGGCGGCAGGCCGGGGGCATCGGCGGGGACCCGCATTACCGACGCGAGCCGGCTACCCAGGGCGTCGTGCAGGGCCTGCGACAGGCCGGACATCTCCCGGGAGAGAGGCTGGCCGCGCGATCGCGGATAGCGCTGCTGTCGCAGTACGACCCGCAGGTGCGGCCGCGAAACGACGCGCGTCACGCGCCCGCGCTCGCCGGGCGGCAGCGCTTCTACCAGGCGCACGGTATCGGCCATGTGCTGCGCCCAGCGCTGGCTGTCGAAACGGTGCAGCAACCGGCTTCGCTCGCGCAGGGTAAGCCCGAGGCTGAGCAGCTGGGCCACCACCAGGCCCGCGACCAGGATCAGCGTCAGGCGCCCGAACAGCGAGCGGGGCAGAAGCCGCACGTCAGGGCTCCGCAATCACCGGAACAGCGAGCACGTAGCCCCGGTTGCGCACGGTCTTGATAACGCGGGGCTCCCGGCCGTCGTCCCCAAGCCGTTGGCGAAGACGGCTCACCTGGACGTCCAGGCTGCGATCGAACGGTCCGCTGTCGCGCCCGTGCAGGTGCCGCATCAGCTGGTCACGGCTTAGCACCTCGTTGGCATGGCGCAGAAGGATCTCCAGCAGGCGGTACTCGGCCCCGGACAGGGCGATCGACGCCCCGTCGGGGGCCAGAAGCTGGCGCGTCACCCGGTCAAAGCACCAGCCGTCGAACAGGAAGCGCCGCCCCCCCCGGTCGTCCTTGTCCTGCGACCCCTGGTGGGTGCGGCGCAGGATGCTCTTGATCCGCGCCAGCAGCTCCCGCGGATTAAAGGGCTTGGGCAGGTAGTCGTCGGCACCCATCTCGAGGCCGAGGATACGGTCGACCTCGTCGCCGCGCGCGGTGAGCATCAGCACCGGGACCCGAGAATGGCTCCGCAGCTCGCGGCACAGGGTGAGGCCGTCGTCGCCGGGCAGCATCAGGTCCAGCACGACCAGGTCGACCTGCTGGTGCTCGAGTACGGCCCGCAGGCCATGGCCGTCGCGCACGGCGGTCGCCCGGTAGCCGTTGTCCGACAGGTAGGTCTCCAGCAGGTCGCGGATCTCGGCGTCGTCGTCGACGACCAGGATATGAGCGGTTTCGTTCATGAGGTTATATATACAACACAGGCGGGCTGCCCGGCGCGCCTGCCCGCGTAACGAATTATTACCGACCCCGTCAGGGGCAATGCCACCTCGCAACGGGCCACCTGCGGCGAGGGCATTGCCCCTGACCGGATCAGTCCTGCCCGACCATTGTTACACGCCGTTGCACAACCTCGGTTTCGGTTACGGTTCCGCGTGCGGGATCGGGTTATACCTTCTGAAAGAGTTGGTAGGTCTGCCACGGACATTCCCCGTCCAACATGGAGATCGGAACATGCGAGCACTTCCCGTCCTTATCAGCGCGGCCGCCCTGGCGGTCACGATCGCCGCGCCCGCGGCGCTTGCCTCCGCTCCCGGCCAGGGTAGCTGGGGGCGGCCCGGTGGGCACTCCAGCCACGGCCCGCAGGCGATGCAGCACCGGCTCGACCGTTACCTGGACCGGCTCAGGAACGACCTGCACCTCAAGAAGGGCCAGGAGGACGCCTGGCAGGATTTCGCGCAGACCCTGAAGGCCCGGGCGGCGTCGGCGGCGAAGCATTGGCAGGAAGCACGCCGGAAGCGTCCGAAGACCGCACCGGAACGGCTCGATCAGGGGATACGCTTCACGCAGCAGCGGCTCCAGTCCCTGCAGGCGCTGGAGAAGGCGGTCAAGCCGCTTTATGCCAGGCTAAGCCCGGTGCAGCGCAGCGTCTTCGACCTGGAGTTCCGCCGCCACGGCGGCTTCCATCACGGCCACGGTCGCCGCTGGTGACATCCCACGGGGGCGCCGGCGGGGTCGGCGCCTCCGTCCCTTCGGCTCAATAGCGCGATCGGGGCGGCCCGAACCTCGACGCCCCGCGCCCCATCTGAGCGATGCCACCGGTCGGTCGTGGAACAGCTCACTGCACCCCTTTCTCCCTTTCGATACTCCGGCAGCCGCTGGCACCGCAGCGGGGAAATGCCCCCGCGAAGGGCGGCAATCAGCGAAGTTGGCCGTGTACGTGACCGGGAGTGTTACGCGGGTGCCACCTGCCGGCGCAACGTCGTGCGTGGCGGGCTCTTGTCGTCCTGGAGCAGCAAGCGGCACGTGGCCCGGCGCGGCTCGCCGGGCTGACCAACGCGATCCCGGAGTTACGCCGCTGGCCGGCTCACTGGGTCCCCGCGGTCCCGGGCGTCGCGCCGGCAGCGCTCGACTGCCACCAGCCGCCACCGAGGGCCACGATCAGGCCGGCCGTGTCCTGAAGACGCCGGGTCCGGGCCTGGATATAGCCGATGCGGGCCTGGGCATAGCTGCGCTGGGCGTCCAGCAGCTGCAGCAGGTCGGACTTGCCCGCCTGATAGCTGATGCGCTGCAGCTCCAGGGAGGTGCTGGCGTTGCCGAGCAGGGTCGCCTGGGCATCGACCAGCTGCGCGTCGTGGGAGAGCGCCCGCAGCGTATCCGCGACCTGCTGGAAGCCGGTCAGGACCGTCTGCTGGTAGTTGGCGAGCGACGCCTGGTAAGCGTCCACGGCCGCGCGCTTCTGCGCACGCAGCGCCCCGCCATGGAACAGGGGCTGCAGCGGCGCGAGCGCAATGCTCCAGAAACGGCTGGCGCTGTCGAACAGGGTGCCCGCTTCCGCGGATTGCTGGCCCAGGGACGCCGAAAGGGTGAGCGAGGGGTAGAGGTTGGCAGTGGCCACGCCGATGGCGGCGCTGTCGGCGTGCAGCCGGGCCTCGGCCGCCAGGATGTCGGGACGCTGGTGAACCAGGCTCGACGGCAGGCTCAGGGGGACCCTGGAGGGCAGTGTGAAGTCCTCCAGCCGGAACTCCGGCGGCGTCCACTGCGCCGGTGAATGGCCGCTGAGCACCGCCAGCGCGTGGCGGGCGGCGTCCCGTTGCTGGCGCAAGGGAGGCAGCAGCACCTGGTCCGAGGCCAGGCTGGTCTCGGCGGTGAGCACGTCCACGCGCGCGGCCTTGCCCGCCTGGTACTTTTGCCGCACCAGGGACAGGTTCTTCCGATCGGCGGAGACGATCTCCTGCGCGGCCTGGATCTGCGCTTCAGCCGAGGCGATGGTCAGGGCCTGCTGGACGCTCTGGCCGGTGAGAGTCAGCCAGGCCGCGGCGAGCTGGTAGCGGCTGACCTCGGCCAGGGCCTGCTGCTGCTCGACGCTGCGGCGGGTCCCGCCGAAGAGATCGAGGCTGTAGCCGGCGGTAGCGCTGACCGCGTAGTAATTGCCGGTAGGCGCGCCGGCGACACCGGAGGCCGTGGTGCGCTCACGCCCGGCCCGGGCGCCGAGATCGAGCTGCGGGTAGAGGCCTCCGGCGGCGACCGCCACGTTCTGCCGCGCCTGGGCCAGTGTGGCACGGGCGGCGACCAGCCCCGGGCTGCCGGCGATCGCCTGTGTGAGCACGTCGTTCAGTGCCGGGACCTGGTAAAGGTCCCACCATGTCGCCGAGATGCTGCGGCCGATACGAATGGCCTGATCGCCCTGCTGCTGCGTCGAATGGATGGTCGCGGGAGTCGGGGAGGTGGTGTACTGGCGGGCTTCCGGGGCGGCCGGCGGGGCGAAGTTCGGGCCCACGGCACAGGCAGACAGGCCCAGCGCGAGGAATAGCGGCGTCAGGGACCGGTACGGCCGGGCATGCCCGCGTCCCGGGACCTTGCTGCGTGGCGGGCTTTCGGTGCTGGCGGTCATTCGTAGCGCAACGCCTCGATGGGATTCATGCCCGCGGCCCGCCGGGCGGGATAGTAGCCGAAGAAGACGCCCACGGCCCCCGAAAACAAAAACCCCCCCATCATCGCCACCGCGGAGAGCTGGGTCGGCCAGCCCGCGACCACGGACACGATCTCCGAGACCGCGACCCCGGCAATGATGCCCGCGACGCCGCCGATGATGCTCAGCAGCACCGCTTCGACCAGGAACTGCAGCAGCACGTGGATGCGGCGGGCGCCGAGCGCCAGGCGCAGGCCGATCTCCCGGGTGCGTTCGGTCACCGAGACCAGCAGGATGTTCATGATTCCGATCCCGCCCACGAGCAGCGAAATCGAGGCCACGGCCGCCAGCAGCACGCCCAGGATCCGGGCGTTGCCGCGGGCCGCCTCGGCGATGTCGCTGATGTTGCGGACGTTGAAATCGAGCGTGTCCCCGTTCTGGATATGGTGTCGCCGGCTGAGGATGCGGGTGACCTGGTCGATCGCGGGCTGCACCAGGGCCGGGCTGCGGGCCTGCACGAAGATGATGTTGACGAAGCCGGTCAGGCGCGCAGGGGTCCCGAAGGGGTTGACGGGCTGGCCGTAGATCCAGTTGCTGGGGGTCTCGGTGCTCGAGGGGGCGGCCACGCCGATCACCTTGCGCTCGGCGGTCGAGAACGGAATCATCACCGTGTCGTCCTGGTCGTGGCCGAAGCCGGTCTGGCCGCGGGCACTGAGCAGCCCGACCACCTGCATCGGTACGTTGCGCACCAGGATGGTCGCCCCGATCGGATTCTCGTGGGCACCAAACAGGTTGCGGTAAACGGTCTGGCCGATCAGACACACGCGCGCGGCCGCCGTCTCGTCCTGCTGCGTCAGGCTGCGTCCCGCCGCGACCGGCCAGCGGCGGATGCTGAAATAGGCCGGCGTCACGCCCTGGATGCCCGTGTTCCAGTTCTGGCCACCGTACTGGATCTGGCCCGCGCCCCGGATCTGGTAGCTGACATTGGCGACCGCTGTCGCCTCCTTGCGGATCGCATCGGCATCCGACACGGTCAGGGTGGACGCGCTGCCGAAGCCGCCGCGGACCCCGCCGGCGTGGGTGGCGCCGGGCAGCACCACGATCATGTTGGTTCCCAGTGCCTCCATCTGCGCGGCCACCGCGGCATTGGCGCCCTGACCCACCGCCACCATGGTGATTAGCGCGGCCACGCCGATGAATATGCCGAGCATGGTGAGCGCCGAGCGCATCTTGTTGCGGAAGATTGCGCGGGCCGCCACCAGCAGCGCCATGCCGGCCAGTGGCAGCGTGAATCCGGCCTCGGGGGCGGGCGCCGCCTCCGGCCCGGGCCCGCCCGGGGCGTTGTCCTCCCGGGCGGCGTGGTTGTGCTCGTCCGCGATCACCTGGCCGTCGCGCATGGTGATGATCCGGTCCGCCCACGCCGCCATGTCCGGTTCGTGGGTCACCAGCACCACGGTCAGGCCGCGCTCCCGGTTCAGGGCGCGCAGCATGTGCATGATCTCGTCGGCGGTGCGGGAATCGAGGTTTCCCGTCGGCTCGTCGGCGAGCAGCAGAACCGGGTCGTTGATCAGTGCTCTGGCGATCGCCACGCGCTGCTGCTCTCCCCCCGAGAGCTGGCCCGGGGTGTTCCCCGACCGGTCGCCGAGGCCTACCGCGGCCAGCGCCTGCTGGGCCCTCGCGTTGCCGCTGCGCAGGCCTCCTGAATACAGCAACGGCAGCGCCACGTTCTCGACGGCGGTGGTCCGGGCCAGCAGGTTGAAGCTCTGGAACACGAAGCCGATGCGCTGGCTGCGGATCTGCGCCAGCGCCGGCTCGTCCTGGGCGCCGATGTCGACGTCCTCGAGGTGATAGCTGCCGCTGTCGGGACGATCCAGGCAGCCCAGCAGGTGCATCAGCGTGGACTTGCCCGACCCGGAGGATCCCATGATCGCGACGAACTCGCCGTGGTTGATGACCAGATCGATGCCGCGCAGAGCCTGCACCGACACGTCGCCCGTGCGGTAGGAGCGGGTGAGCCCGCGCACCTGGATCAGGGGCTGCCCGCTGTCGGCCATCATGCGCGCCTCACAGCCGGAACGGACTGCGACCGGGGCCACGGCCCCGACGGGCGGCGCCGCCGGCCTCGTCCATGATCACGCCATCGCCTTCGTGCAGGTCGCCGCCGGTGATCTCGGCCCAGTCGGAGTCCTGCAGGCCGACGGTGACTGGTAGCCGCACCGGCTTGCCGTCACGCAGGATCCACACATGGGAGCCACGGACCGGCCAGGCGGGGCCGGCCTCGGCGCTGCCGGCGGCCAGGGGTCCGCCGGGCTCGAAGCGCAGCGCCTGCAGGGGCACCCGCAGGACGTTGCGTCGCTCGCGGGTAATAATCCGGGCGTTGGCGGTCATGCCCGGGAACAGCTTCAGGTCGGGGTTGTCGACGCCGATCACGACGTCGTAGGTAACCACGTTCTGGACCGTGATCGGGGCCTGGCGGACCTGGGTGACCACGCCGTCAAAGGTCGTGCCGGGATAGGCCTCGACCGTGAATACGGCCTTCTGGCCGACGTGTGCCTGGCCGATGTCGGATTCGCTGACGTTGGTGTCGACCTGCATCTTCGTCAGGTCCCGGGCGATCAGGAACAGGGTCGGCGTCTGGAAGCTGGCGGCGACGGTCTGGCCCACGTCCACGTTGCGTGAGACCACGGTGCCGTCCACCGGGGAGATGATCCGGGTATAGTCGAGGTTGACCTGGGCGGCCTCGAGCGCCGCCTTGCGCTGCGCGATGGTGGCCTTGTCCAGCTCCACCTGCGCGGTCGCCTGGCGGTAGCTGCTGAGCTCGCTGTCGAGGGTGTCCTGGGAGACGATCCCGCGCTGGTACAGGGGCCGGTCCCGCTCGTAGTTGGTCTTGGCATACGCCAAGCCGGCCTGGTCCTTGGCCAGCTGTGCCTTGGCGCTGGACAGGTTGGCCTGGGCCTGGTCAACCGCCATGCGGTAGGGGCGGGGGTCGATCCGGGCGCAGAGCTCCCCGGCCTTGACGCGCGTGTTGAAGTCGCAGGAGAGCGACTGGATGCGGCCCGAGACGTAGGAACCGACCTGCACCGTCACCACCGGGTTGACCGTACCCGTGGTGATGATGGTTTGCACGATGTCGCCGCGGGCCGCGGCCGTCGTAGTGTAGCTCGGCGGTGCGGGGCGTTCGCGCCAGTAAAGAACCCCGCCGGCCACGAGCACGATCAGGACCAGGGCGCCGATCCATGCGAGTTTTTTCATCCTCGTTCCGAGTTCCCGCCCCGCACCGTCCGGCGGGGCCTGCGAGCGAGATTCTAGCTGCGCCGGCCGGAACGCGATGTAACCGAAAGTGCGCGACGCGTAACGCAATGTAAGCGGGGTGTCCGGCGAACGCGCTGACCTTCGTCAATGGTCGGCACAGCCGGTTACAATAGCCTTCTCATCTGACCAGGAGCCGCGTGCCATGCCAAGACCCGAGCCCCGCGCCGTCCGCCTCGAGGACTATACGCCGCCCACCTTCCTGGTCGACGAGATCGATCTGTCGCTCGATCTCCACGAGGAACACGCCGATGTGCGCGCGCGCATGCTGATCCGGCGCAATCCGGAGGCGGCCGACGCGGCGGCCCCGCTGGTGCTGCGGGGCGAGCACCAGGAGCTCACGGGCCTGTCCCTGGAGGACCGCCGCCTGGCTCCGGAGGAGTACCGCCTCGACGAGGCCGGCCTGACCCTTGAGGAGGTCCCGGAACAGTTCGAGCTGACCGTCGAGAGCCGCAACCGTCCCCAGCACAATACCGCGCTGGAAGGACTCTACCGTTCGGGTGGCAACTTCTTTACCCAGTGCGAGCCCGAGGGGTTCCGGCGCATCACCTACCATCCCGACCGGCCGGATGTGCTGGGCCGTTTCACCACAACCATCGAGGCCGACCGCGCCCGTTACCCCGTGCTGCTGTCCAACGGCAACTGCATCGCCGAGGGTGACGCCGGCGACGGACGGCACTTCGTCACCTGGCAGGATCCCTTCCCCAAGCCGAGCTACCTGTTCGCGCTGGTGGCGGGGGATCTTGCCTGCGTTGAGGACGAGTTCGTGACGCGCTCCGGCCGCCGCGTGCCGCTGAGGCTCTATGTGCGGCCGGGAGACGAGCCCAAGGGGCCGCACGCGCTGAAATCCCTCAAGAAGGCCATGGCCTGGGACGAGCGGACCTTCGGCCTGGAGTACGACCTCGACCTGTACATGGTCGTGGCGGTGAGCGACTTCAACATGGGCGCGATGGAGAACAAGGGGCTGAACCTGTTCAACGCCCAGTACGTGCTGGCCAGCACCGAAACCGCCACGGACCAGGATTTCGAGAACATCGAGAGCGTGGTGGCGCACGAGTACTTCCACAACTGGACCGGCAACCGCGTAACCTGCCGAGACTGGTTCCAGCTGAGCCTGAAGGAGGGGCTGACCGTCTTCCGCGAGCACCTGTTCTCGTCGGAGATGCATTCGGCCGCGGTGCATCGCATTCGCAACACGCAGATGATCCGCTCGATACAGTTTCCGGAGGATGCCGGACCCACGGCCCATCCGGTGCGGCCGCACTCGTACCTCGAGATCAACAACTTCTACACGCCGACGGTCTATGAGAAGGGCGCCGAAGTGATCCGCATGCTGCACACCCTGCTCGGCCAGGACGGCTTCCGCCGCGGCATGGATCTCTATATCGGGCATCACGACGGCCGCGCGGCGACCATCGAGGACTTTGTCGGTGCCATGGCCGAGGCCAACGGGCGCGATTTCGGCCAGTTCATGCGCTGGTACGAGCAGGCCGGCACGCCCCGGGTCGAGGCCCGTGGGGAATTCGACCCCGAGCGCCGGAGCTACCGCCTGACCCTGCGCCAGAGCTGTCTCCCGACCCTCGGACAGTCCCGCAAGGATCCGTTCCACGTCCCCGTGCGGATGGCCCTGCTCGACCCGGGCGGCGACCAGGTCCCGCTGCGCCTGGAGGGGGACGGCGTGGCTCCGTGCGAGCGGGTCCTGGAGCTGACCGCCGCCGAGCAGGTGTTTGAGTTCCGGGACGTGTCCGAGCAGCCCGTGGCGTCACTTCTGCGCGACTTTTCCGCCCCGGTGTACCTGGACGCGGGACTGTCGGAGGCCGATCTCCACTTCCTGATGGCGCATGACCGGGACCCGTTCAACCGCTGGGAAGCGGGCCAGCAGCTGTTTACCCGGCTGCTGCTGGAGCGCGCGAATACCGGCGAGCCGGGCGGCGTGGTGCCGTCGGGGCTGGTGCGGGCGGTCGCGGCGCTGGTGGAGGACCAGTCGGTGGACCCGTCGCTGGTGGCGGAGGCACTGCGGCTGCCGGGCTTCGACTACCTCGCTGGCCTGATGGAGCCGGTCCGGGTCGAGGCGCTGGATGACGCGCGCGAGCACCTGCGGGCCGGCCTGGCCGAGGCGTTGCGGGACTCTTTCCTGGCCGCGTTCGAGCGTTGCCGCGACGACGGCCCGTACCGGTTCGACGCCGATGCGGTCGCGCGCCGCCGGCTGCGCGGGGCATGCCTGTCCTACCTGATGGCCGCGCAAACCGGCCGCGAGGACATCGTGCGCCGCTGCGAGGCCCGGTTCGACGAAGCCGACAACATGACCGATACCATGATGGCGCTCTCGGCCCTGACGGAACGGGGTGACCCGGCCGGCGACCGGGCCCTGGAACGCTTCCATGCGTACTGGCGGGAGGATCCGCTGGTGCTGGACAAGTGGTTTGCCGTGCAGGCGGTGTCCCGGCGGCCCGACGCGTTCGAACGGGTGCAGGAGCTGGGCGGGCACCCGGACTTCGACCTCCGCAATCCCAACCGCGTGCGGGCACTGATCGGGACCTTCTGCCGGGGCAATCCGCGGCACTTTCACCGCGCCGACGGGGCGGGATACCGCTTCCTCGCCGACCGTGTGCTGGAGCTCGCGCCGCTCAACCCCCAAGTGTCGGCCCGTCTGCTGGGACCCCTGCGGGACTGGGGCCGCTACGAATCCTCCCGGAGCCAGCTGATGAAAGCCCAGCTCGAGCGAATTCTTGCCAGCCCGGATCTGCCGAACGACGTCTACGAGATGGCCAGCAAGAGCCTCGGGCGGTCCTGACTGGCATGGCAGCTATTCGGCTTCGCGCCAGGCCGGGGGCCGGCCGGCATCGGCCACGCGGCCGGCCAGCTGATGCTGTAGCTCCGCCAGGGCCGCCAGCAGGGCCGGTTCCGGTTCGCCGGCCGTGCACCGTCCTAGGTTGACTGCTCCCACCGCGGTGCGGCCCCGGAGCAGGGGCAGCCGAGCGCCCGCGCCACTGGTGATCACGCCTTCGGCGATCCGGCCCATGCCCCGGGCAAGGGTGGTGTTCTCCGCCTCGAGCCGGGCCCGTTCGCTGCGCTCGGCGGTGATGTCCGATACCACCAGTACCAGCCGGTATTCATCGTCCGCGCGGGACAGGCCGGCGCTCATGCGCAAGTCGAAGCAGCTGCCGTCGGCGCGCCGGCCGACCGCGTCCAGCTGCAGTGCCGCCTGGCGTCCCGCCAGCTGCTCGCGGTAGCTGCGCGGGAGCCGCGCATGCTCGCCGGGATCGCCGCAGTCCAGGATGCTCCGCCCGGCGATCTCGCCGGCTGACTCATGCCCGAACATGCGGCACAGCGCCGGATTGCAGCTCAGGCAGGTGGCCCACCTCAGGACCGCGATACCGTCGCGGGAATTCTCGAGGATTGCCTGCAGTCCGGACCGCGCCCCCTCGTTTCCGGCGGACCGGAGGCAAGGATCGCGCTGCCTCGGTTGCGCCGCGACTGCTGATCTTTTGCCAGGTTGTCGGCCGCGCAAAAGCATCCCTCCAGCGGTGGCAGGGGCCGGGAAGGCTTCGTCATCGTTGTGTCATAATGCATTGTTGTAATCGTCACGGATGTTGAACCATTGCGGATGACATGGCCGAACAGACCGTACTGGTAGTCGACGATGAAGAGTCGATCCGGCAGATGATTGCCTTCGGGCTCGAGCGGGAGGGTTATCGCGTCGTGGGCGCGGCCGATGCCCAGGAAGCGCGTATCGCTATTGCCGACGATCGCCCGGATCTGGTGCTGCTGGACTGGATGATGCCGGGGGTTAGTGGCCTTGAGCTGGCGCGTTCCCTGCGACGGGACGACGGAACCCGCGAGCTGCCAATCATCATGCTGACCGCGCGCGGTGAGGAAGCGGACAAGGTGCGCGGCCTGGACATCGGGACCGATGATTACGTCACCAAGCCGTTTTCCATTCGCGAACTGGTGGCCCGGATTCGGGCCGTGATGCGGCGCGCGACGGCCGGCGGTGCCGAGGAGGTGATCGAGCTTGGCGGTATCCGCCTGGACGCCGGCGCTCATCGGGTGACGGTGGACGGACGGGCGGTGCACCTCGGGCCGACCGAGTTCCGGCTGCTGCATTTCTTCATGTCGCACCCGGAGCGTGTGTACAGTCGGGCGCAGCTGCTGGACCGGGTCTGGGGGCCGAGCATCTATGTCGAGGAGCGTACCGTGGACGTGCACATCCGCCGCTTGCGCAAGGCGCTTACCGAGCACGCCGCCGAACGCCTGGTGCAGACCGTGCGGGGGACCGGGTATCGCTTCTCCGTTCAGGGCTGAGTGTTGATGTCGCCCTGGGGCGTGGAGGCGTGGCGGTTGTTCGGGGTG
The DNA here is from genome assembly GCA_035638695.1 of Gammaproteobacteria bacterium. Taxonomy (GTDB): domain Bacteria; phylum Pseudomonadota; class Gammaproteobacteria; order UBA5335; family SLRW01; genus DASQZJ01. The sequence continues at coordinate 15,554 of DASQZM010000088.1, forward strand.
CTACTGGCTGGCGCCCTGGTCGGTCTGGTCTTCGGCTCGGCCGGCTGGGGCATCGTTCTGGTCGGGGGCGGGTACATCGCCTGGCAGATACGCAACCTCTACCGGCTTGAGCGTTGGCTGGGCGGGTCACGCAGCCTCAACCCGCCCGACGGCCCGGGTATCTGGGGCGTGATCTACGGCCACTTCTATCGTCTGCAGCGCCGCAACCGTCGGCGCAAACGGCGCCTCGCCGCCATCCTCCGTGAGTTCCAGCAGTCCACGGCGGCGTTCCCCGATGGCACCGTTCTTCTGACCCCCGACGTGCGCATCGTGTGGTTCAACAGCGCGGCCGGTCAGCTGCTGAATCTGCGCTATCCCCAGGATATCGGCCAGCGCGTGGCCAACCTGGTGCGGCATCCCCAGTTCACCGAATACCTGCGCACCGGCAAGTACGAGGACGCGGTGGAGGTGCCCTCGCCGGTGAACGAGGACATTACGCTGGCCCTGCAGGTGGTGCCCTACGGTGACGAGCAGCGCCTGATGATCGCGCGGGACGTTACCCGCCTGCACAAGCTCGAGCAGGTGCGCCGTGACTTCGTCGCCAATGCTTCGCACGAGCTGCGCACCCCGCTGACGGTCGTCGCAGGCTACCTGGACAGCCTGCTCGACGACCCCGAGGCGGCGGCACGGTGGAGCCAGCCGCTGCAAAGCATGCGGGAACAGGCGACGCGCATGGAGCACATCCTCGAAGACCTGCTGCTGCTCTCGCGCATGGAGGGCCCGGTCGACGCGGTGCAGCAGCAGGCCGTCGACATGCCGGAGCTGCTGGAGGCGGTGGCCGAGCAGGCGCGCAAGATCGCCGACGGCGCGGTGGAGATCGCGGTCTACGCGGAGCCCGGATTGCGCCTTCGCGGCGTCGAGCGAGAGCTGCACAGCGTCGCCGCGAACCTGGTCACCAACGCCGTGAAGTACACACCCGAGGGCGGCCGGGTGGAACTCACCTGGGATTCAGAGCGGGACGGAGCGTACCTGGCAGTGAGCGATACCGGCATCGGCATTCCCGAGAAGGATCTGCCGCGGGTCACGGAGCGCTTTTACCGAGTCGATACCGGCCGCTCCCGGCGACAGGGCGGGACCGGTCTGGGCCTGGCGATCGTGCGCAACGGGGTCCTGCGGCACGACGGCCGGCTGGAGATCCACAGCCGCCTGGGAGAGGGGAGCACCTTCACCTGTCATTTCCCCGAGCAGCGCCTGCAGCGGCAGGGCGTGAAGGCGTCGTGAGCGCGGCTATGGCGCGCGGTGACGGTCCTGCGCCGCACCGCGCACAACCAGCCGCAGGGTTTGCACAAGGTGGCGTCGTGCCTCGGCCGCGGAGCGGCCCTCGGCGAAGTTCTCGAGCAGACCCTGCAGCAGCAGCGTGACCAGCGCCCGGGCGGCGACATCCGGGTCTCCCGCGGCAGCCAGATAGCCCTGCCGGATCCCGCCGAAGAACAGCTGGCGCACTTGGCCGGCCATCTCCCGCCGGGCGCGGGGCACGCCGTCGCGAAGCTCGGGATCGGCGGCGGCTGCCCCGACGATCGCATTGCGCCGGTCGGACGTTGGCGGCATCTGAGGCTCCGTGCGGGAATGCCGTGTCAGTCAGTATCCGGATCAGACCGCCCCCCTGTAAACAGGCTCCGCCGTCAGGGGATGAGCAGCGCGACCGGCAGGGCGACCGCGAGACCGATCAGCGCGCCGGCCAGGACGTCGCTGGGATAATGCAGCCCCAGCACCACCCGTGAGCCGGCCACCAGCAGGGTGAACGGCACGAGCACCAGGGCCAGGGTCGGATAATGCGCCATCGCGATGGTCGTCATGGCCACCGCCTGGAGCGTGTGGCCGGAAGGAAAGCTGAAGGGATCGAGCGAGCGGTCGCCGGCGTGCACCGTCTGACTCACGGCCCAGGGACGGGGCCGGGCGGTCGCGGTCTTGGTGGCGCGATAAATCGCGAGGCAGGCGAGGGCGGTCAGGCCAAGCTCGAGCGACACGCCCAGGCCGCGCAGGCCATCCAGGATGGGCAGCACCGCCATGAGGGTGTACCAGATCGCGCCGTTGCCCATGCGACTGGCCCAGCGGAACAGAAGCCGGATGCCGGGTCGGCGCACGCGCCGCTGCAAGCGGATGCACCAGGCAAGCTCGAGCCTGCTGGCGTTATCTAGCAAGGACGACATGGCGTGCCTGATCATGCTTCCGATCCGCCTGCCGGGCGGCTTGGTCGAGAACCTGTTCCAGATGGTCTACCACGAATCCGTGATCGAGGCCACCGACTGCCGCCGGCGCGTTGCCCCGGATGCGGTGCAGCAGCCCCGGATCGCGGGCCAGGTTGGCGGCCGCAGCGACGAATTCCGCGGATTGGTCGGGCGGCACCACCATGCCGCTGACGCGGTGCCGGATGTACAGGCTGGCGGCGGCACGGTCAAAGGCGACGACACCCAGGCCGCTGGCGAGGGCTTCGATGGTGACATTGCCGAACGTCTCGTGCCGGCTCGGGAACAGGAACATGTCGGCGCTGGCGTAGCAAGCCGCGAGATCCCGGCCCCGCCGTGCTCCCGCGAACAGGATACCGGGTTCCCGCTGCCGGAGACTACCCAACAGGGGCCCGTCGCCGACGACCACGAACCGTGCCCCGGGCCTGAGCTGGCGGATATTGCGCCAAGCCTCGAGAGCCAGCCCGAGGTTCTTCTCCGGTGCGAGCCGGCCGACGTGCAGCACCACCAGGCGGTCGCCGGTGACCCCCCAGGCACGCCGCATTGCCGTGCTGCGCCGGGCGGGGCTGAACAGCGCCGTGTCAACGCCCCGGCCGATGACCTGCACGCGCCCGAACCCCTGGCGCCCGAGGGCCTCCGCCAGCGCCGGCGTGGGCGCGACGGTGCACCACGCACGGCGGTGGAACCGGCGCAGCCAGGCCGATGCCGCGGGCGCGAGCCAACCGAAACCGTAGTGCCGGCTGTAGTCGTGGAAGTTGGTATGGAAACCGGCCACCACGGGGATCGCGAGCCTGGCCGCGGCGCCGAGCGCGGCGGCGCCAAGGGGGCCCTGGGTCGCCACGTAGACGACGTCAGGGCGCCGCTCGCGCCACCGGCGGGCGAGCGCGGCGGGTGAGGCCAGCCCGAGCCGCAGGCCCGGATAGAAGGGTATGCCGAGCCCCGGGGTCAGGGTATCGTCGGGCTCTCCCGGTGCGTACTGCTCCGGTCGCGGTCGGACCACCGAAACCGCGTGACCGCGACAGCGCAAGTCGCGGGCGAAGCGGGAAACGGTCGCGGCGACGCCGTTGATTTCGGGCGGCCAGGTCTCGCTGACCAGGGCGACGCGCAGGCGCCGGGGGTGCTTGTGATCCATGACGGCGACACTAGGCTTGTCGGGTGACGGCCATGTGTCGCCCGGATTGCATTCCTGTGACGCCCGGGCTCCGCGCGGGGCGGGCGGCGCCGGGTTCACATGATTGTCACGCGCCCCGCGTAGCGTACCGTGCGGTCCGCATTCAACGAGTGGGCCCTCGCATCACAACACTCAGGGAGTAGTCAAGGATGCTTAAGCGAATTGGTATATTGGCGCTGTCGGCGGCCGTGGTGTCGGCCTCGGCTGCCGGTATCGCCCATGCCTCCGTGAACCAGATCTCGGGGGCCGGCGCGACGTTTCCCTATCCCGTCTACTCGAAATGGGCCCAGGAGTACAACCAGAAGACCGGCGTCCAGATGAACTATCAGGCCATCGGTTCCGGTGGCGGCATTAAGCAGATCAAGGCGCGCACGGTGGATTTCGGGGCCTCCGACGCGCCGCTCAAGAAGGACGAGCTGGACAAGTTTGGCCTCCTGCAATGGCCGATGATTATGGGCGGCGTGGTGGCGATCGTGAACATTCCAGGCGTCAAGCCGGGGGAGATGCGGCTCGACAACCCCACCCTGGCGGAGATCTTCCTCGGCGAGATCAAGCGCTGGAACGATCCGGCGATCAGGAAGCTCAACCCCGGGCTGGATCTCCCCGACAGGGCGATCACCGTGGTGCACCGCTCGGACGGTTCCGGCACGACCTTCAACTTCACCAACTACCTGGCGAAGGTGAGCCCCACCTGGCAGCAGAAGATCGGCTTCGGCAAGGCGGTTGACTGGCCCACCGGCGTCGGCGGCAAGGGCAACCAGGGTGTGGCCAATTACGTCGGACGCATCAAGGGTGCGGTCGGCTATGTGGAGTACGCCTACGCGCTGGAGAACGACCTCGCCTACACGCAGCTGCGTAACCGGGACGGCAACTTCGTCAAGCCCGAGTCGAAGACCTTCCAGGCGGCCGCGGCCAATGCCGACTGGCAGGATGCCCCGGGCTTCTACCTGGTGCTCACCAATCAGCCCGGCGCGCAGAGCTGGCCGATCACCGCCGCCAGCTTCATCCTGATGTATCGCGAGCAGCATGACCCGGCGACCGCGAAGGCGGTCCTGGACTTCCTGGACTGGTCCTACCATCACGGCCAGGCGGCCGCCGAGAAGCTGGATTACGTGCCGATGCCGGCCAGCGTGGTCAAGATGGTCGAAGGGGTCTGGCACAAGGAGATGCATGGACCGGACGGCAAGCCCATCTGGTGATGTCCGCGCGGCCGGGTTAGCATGGGCGCCGCCACGGCGGGGTCCGTATGCCCGCGGATCCAACGAGGGGGAGGGGTGGAGAGCGCTCCACCCCTCCCCCGGTCGCTTTGCAGCCAAGCATGATGAACAGCGCAGTGACGCAAGCCCGTGCAGAAAAGACCCCCCCCGGTGCGTCTGGTGCGGGGCGGGCGGTCGACGGTCTGTTCCGGCAGTTGACGTTCGCCGCCGCGGTGTTCGTGCTCCTGGTGCTGCTGGGAATTATCGCCTCGCTGGTGATCGGCAGCCTGCCGGCACTGGAGCATTTCGGGGCGTCATTCATCTGGACCGACGTCTGGAACCCGGTTACCAACGAATTCGGCGCGCTGGCGCCGATGTACGGCACCCTGGTGACTTCCCTGATCGCAATGCTGATCGGGGTGCCGGTGAGCTTCGGCATCGCCGTGTTCATCACCGAGCTATGCCCCGTTTTGCTGAAGCGTCCGCTGAGCATCATGGTCGAGCTTCTGGCCGGCATCCCCAGCATTATCTACGGCATGTGGGGACTGTTCGTGTTCGCCCCCTTCTTCGCCGATTACATCCAGCCGTGGATGACCGCGCACCTGGGCAGCTGGCCGGCGGTGGGCGCCCTGTTCCAGGGGCCCCCGATGGGGATCGGCATGTTCACGGCCGGGCTGATCCTGGCGATCATGGTCGTGCCCTTTATCACCTCGATCATGCGGGACGTGTTCGAGGTGGTGCCGCCGGTGCTGAAGGAGTCCGCCTACGCTATGGGCTGCACCACGTGGGAGGTGGTGCGGCACGTGGTGCTGCCGTACACCCGGGTCGGCGTCACCGGCGGGATCATGCTGGGCCTGGGCCGCGCGCTCGGCGAGACCATGGCGGTGACCTTCGTGATCGGCAACGCGCATCACATCAGCGCGGCGCTGTTCATGCCGGGCAACACGATCTCGTCCTCGCTGGCGAACGAGTTCACCGAAGCGGACGGTCAGCTGTACACCTCGTCGCTGATCGCGCTTGGCCTGATCCTTTTCTGCATTACCTTCCTGGTGCTGGTCGCAGCCCGGCTGATGCTGATGCGGCTGCAGGCCAGGGAAGGCAGGTAAACCTGAACGTGCCATGAGCCGTTACGCGTGCAGACGCATCGTCAACTATTTCAACCTTAGCGTATCGGTGCTGACGATGGGCTTCGGCCTGTTCTGGCTGGCCTGGATTCTGGCGACCCTGGTGCAGCTCGGGATCGGCGGCATCCAGCCGTCGCTGTTCACCCAAATGACGCCGCCACCCGGCAGCTCCGGCGGCCTGGGCAACGCCATCGTCGGCAGCCTGATCATGACCGGGCTCGCGATCGCCGTGGGTGCGCCGGTCGGCATCCTGGCCGGCACCTACCTGGCGGAATACGGGCGCCACTCGCGGATCGCCGGCTTCATCCTGTTCATCAACGACATCCTGCTGAGCGCGCCGTCGATCATCATCGGTCTGTTCATCTATGCGCTGATGGTGGTGCCGTTGGGGCACTTCTCCGGCTGGGCGGGCGCGATCTCGCTGGCTGCGATCGTGCTGCCCATCGTGGTCCGGACCACGGACAATATGCTGCGGCTGGTTCCAGAAAACCTGCGGGAGGCCGCCGCGGCTCTGGGTGCGCCGCGCTGGCTGGTGATCCTGCGGATCTCCTACCGTGCCTCGCGCGCGGGTATCCTCACCGGGGTGCTGCTGGCGGTGGCCCGCATCAGCGGCGAGACCGCGCCGCTGCTGTTCACGGCACTGAACAACCAGTTCTGGTCGACGAGCCTGGGGCGGCCCATGCCGAACCTGCCGGTGGTGATCTTCCAGTACGCCATGAGCCCGTACAAGGACTGGCAGCACCTGGCCTGGGCCGGCGCCCTCCTGATCACCTTCAGCGTGCTGGCGCTGAGCGTCGTCGCCAGGATCTTCCTGAGAGGAACGGAGCAACAGCCATGAGCAACGGAGCCGAAACCGAAACCCGGGAGGCGTCGCGCACGAGTGCCGCGGGCAACGAGCAGGACCGCCGGGGGGGAATCCGGCTGAGCGTCAATCCGGGCCAGGCGGGCGAGCAGCCGCGGCGCCCCGAGGGCCCGATCAAGCTGAGCGTGCGCAACCTGAACTTCTACTACGGGGAGTTCCGCGCCCTGCAGGACATCACGCTCAACATTCCCGAGCACAAGGTGACCGCGTTCATCGGGCCCTCGGGCTGCGGCAAGTCGACCCTGCTGCGCTCGTTCAACCGAATCTACGAGCTCTACCCGAACCAGCGTGCCGAGGGCGAGGTGCTGCTCGACGGGCAGAACGTGCTGGACCGGCGCCAGGACCTGAACCGTCTGCGGGCGCGCATCGGCATGGTGTTCCAGAAGCCGACGCCGTTCCCCATGTCCGTGTACGACAACATCGCCTTCGGCGTCCGCCTGTACGAGCGCCTGAGTACCGCCAAGATGAATGACCGGGTGGAGTGGGCGCTGCGCAAGGCGGCGCTGTGGGACGAGGTCAAGGACAAGCTCAAGCAGAGCGGACACGGCATTTCGGGCGGCCAGCAGCAGCGTCTTTGCATCGCACGGGCAATCGCGATCATGCCCGACATCGTGCTGCTGGATGAGCCCACCTCGGCGCTCGACCCCATCTCCACGCAGTACATCGAGGAACTGATCCACGAGCTCAAGTCGGACTACACGATCGTGATCGTGACTCACAACATGCAGCAGGCGGCGCGGGTTTCCGATTACACTGCCTTCATGTATCTGGGCGAGCTGATCGAGTACGGGGACACCGATACCATTTTCACGAATCCGGCCAAGCGCCAGACGGAAGACTACATCACGGGCCGCTACGGCTGACAGGCGGCCGGCGACGGCCAGCGAGGTTGGCGATGGACAAACTGCATCTCACGCACCACATCTCCCAGCAGTTCAACGAGGAGCTGGAGGATCTACGCAACCGGGTCCTGACCATGGGCGGAGTGGTGGAGCACCAGATCGCCGAGGCGACCCGGGCCCTGGTCGATGCCAACGGACGCCTGGGCGAGGAGATCGCCCGCAGCGACTACCGGGTCAACAGTATGGAGGTCGCCATCGACGAGGAGGCGACGCGCATCCTGGCCCGTCGCCAGCCCGCGGCCAGTGACCTGCGGCTGATCATCAGCATCATCAAGACCATCACCGACCTGGAGCGCATCGGCGACGAGGCCGAGAAGATCGCCAGGCTCGCGGCCCAGTTGGCCGAGATCGACCGTCCGGCACAGGGTTACGTCGAGCTCGAGCACCTCGCCGGCACCGTGCGCAAGATGCTGCACGAGGCCCTGGACGCCTTCGCCCGGCTGGACGCGGAGGCGGCGCTGCGCGTTGCCCGCACCGACAACCGGGTGGACCACATGTACGACTCGATCGCGCGGCAGTCGATCACGTTCATGATGGAGGATCCCCGTACCATCCGGCGCGCGCTGGACACCATGTGGTGCGCGCGCGCGCTGGAGCGGATCGGGGACCACGCGAGCAACATCTGCGAGTACGTGATCTTCCTGGTGGGTGGCAAGGACGTACGCCACACCACCATCGAGCAGATGGAGGAGGTCGTTGGAGCCGAGCGCGCCGCCCGCGGCGAAGCCCGGGAAGAATCCGGTGAGGCCGAATAGCAGCATTGGCGGGGCGAAAAAAAGCAGGCGCCGGAGTGGCGCCTGACAGGGTGGAGAGGGGATTGACGTCGCAAGTCCCGCTCGCGTTGCCGGAACTACTCTAGCCACATTGTGTTAACGGAATATGAACGGACCACCCTGTCCAGGCAAATCGTGATCACGAGGCACGGATGAGACTCCGCGGGCCCCGCCAGCGGCCCCGCTGGCTGCAATGGACGAGCCTTGGGGCGGCACTGCTGCTGGGCACGTTCGCGGGCTACGTCGCCTACCTGAACCAGGTCGTCACCGGCAAGTTCGAGGGAAAGCGCTGGGCGCTTCCGGCGCAGGTCTACGCCCGTCCGCTGGATCTCTATGCCGGTGAGCTCCTCCACCGCGTCGAGCTGGTGGAGGAGCTCCGCCGGCTCGGCTATCGCCGCGTCCCGGACCCGGCGCGGCCCGGGACCTGGGAGCAGACCGCCGGCGGGATCCGGATGGTCACGCGCCGGTTCGTGTTCTGGGATGGCAGCGAGCCCAGTCGCCACCTCGAGGTCGACTTCGACGGTCACCGGGTCGTTCGGGTGCGTGACCTCGGGAGCCGCAAGGACCTGGCCCTGACCCGCCTGGATCCCCCCAAGATCGGCAGCATCTATGCCGAGCACGGCGAGGACCGCATCCTGGTCCGGCTCGATCGCGTGCCACCGCATCTCACCCGGGCCTTGATCCTGACCGAGGATCGCAGGTTCTACCGCCATCACGGCCTGGACTTCATGGCGATGGGGCGGGCGCTACTGGCGGACATCCGCGCGGGCGCAGTGGTGCAGGGCGGCAGCACGCTGACCCAGCAGCTGGTCAAGAACTTCTTCCTCAGCAACCGGCGGACCCTGTGGCGGAAGTTCAACGAGGCCATCATGGCCGTGCTGCTGGAGTGGCATTACCGCAAGGACCAGATTCTCGAGGCGTACATGAACGAGGTCTAT
>DASQZM010000089.1:0-81727 GCA_035638695.1 Gammaproteobacteria bacterium
CCCATTGGGGTAATGCCTCATCTCAACGCTCCCCTGATCACGCGACTGTGGTGCGACAGCCGCTCCAGGGGTAACTCGTCACGCTTTTCCTGAGCCGAAAGCAGCCGCCGTGGCATGGATCATCCAGCGAGAACCGCGCGCAGGCCGTCGATGACGAACTGCATTGCCAGCGCTGCCAGGATCACGCCCAACAGCCGATCGACGACGTTGGTCCCGGTTTCTCCGAGCAGGCGCATGAGCCGCGGTGCGAGTATCAGCGCGGCGAGCGTCAGCGCCAGCACGAGCAGCAGCAGTCCGAGTATCAGGGCGAAGCGTATCCCGGGCGGGCCACTGCCCATCAGGATCAGCAAGATGGTCAGGGCTCCGGGTCCGGCGAGCAGCGGAAAGGCGAGCGGGAACACCGAGATGTCGTCGCGGCGGATTGCCTCGCTGCGCTCCGCCGGGGTGGCGCCGCGCAGGCCGGATTGGCGCGCCAGTACCATGTCGATGGCGAGCATGAAGAGCAGGATGCCGCCGGCCAGCCGGAATGCAGGCATACCGATCCCCAGCAATTGCAGCAGGGTCCGCCCGATCAGGCCGAAGACCACGAGGATGAAGGCCGCGATCAGCACCCCCCGCAGCGCTACGCCCCGGCGCTGTTGCACTGTCATGCCGCGCGTGAGGACCGCGAAGATCGACGCGGTGCCGAGAGGGTCGATGACCACAAACAGCACCACGAAAATGTTGACGAGCTGTCCCGGGTTCACGGGACGAGGCTGGCTCGACGTCGTACGATGAAGTCCATCCGCAGATCCCTGTGCTCAGGAGCGGGCGAGCTATGAGTATTCTGGATCAGTTGGCCGAGTCGCGCATCCGTGAGGCGGCGGAGGAGGGTGCCCTGGACGATCTCCCGGGTGCCGGCCGGCCGCTCGCGCTGCAGGATCTGTCCCTGGTCCCCGAAGCCCTGCGGGCGGGCTACCTGCTGCTCAGGAACGCCGGCTGCCTGCCGCCTGAGATCGAAGTGTCCCGTCGCGTTGGCGGGATCAACGACCTGCTGCAGGGGGTCGAGCGGCAAGGTGACCGCCCCGGCTGCTCGCGCGCTGGGCGGCGTCTCCGGCTGCTGCTTGCGCGGCTGAACCGCGGCGGCCGGGCGTGCCCGCTGTGGCTCCAGGAAGCATATGGTGAGCGGCTCGTGCACCGCCTCGGGGGCGGCGGCGACCGGAAGGGGCACACGGATCCGGGCCCGGGCACGGACGGCGGGGAAAGGAGCTGACAGGTGCAGGACCGGGTCAAGCCTATGTGGGCACACGGGCCCGCAAGCGAATGCTTGCTGGGTAACGATCGCTGACCCACCGGAGGACACCATGCCCGAAATCCGCGAGATCGCGTCCGGACTGAAGTTTCCCGAGGGCCCTATCGCCATGCCGGACGGCGACGTGATCCTGGTCGAGATCGCGCGGGGCACGCTCACCCGCGTGAGGCCCGACGGCAGCAGCGTGGTGATCGCGGAGCCCGGCGGCGGCCCGAACGGCGCGGCGGTGGGTCCCGACGGCAAGCTCTACGTGTGCAACAACGGCGGTTTCGAGTGGCACGACGTGGCCGGGTTGCTGTTCCCGGGGAGGCAGCCGAAGGACTACTCGGGCGGCCGCATCGAGCGCATAGACCCGGACAACGGCGAGGTGGAGGTCCTCTACCGCGAGGTGGACGGGCACGGCCTGCGCGGGCCCAACGATATCGTGTTCGACCGGGCAGGCGGTTTCTGGTTTACGGATCACGGCAAGATCCGTGCCCGGGAGCGCGACCGTGGCGGCATCTACTATGCGAAGACCGACGGCTCCATGATCAAGGAGGTCGTCTACGGCATGCACGCGCCGAACGGCATCGGGCTGTCCCCGGACGAGAAGCGGCTGTTCGTCGCCGAGACCCCGACGGGGCGCGTGTGGAAGTACGATATAATTGGCGAGGGTGAGGTGGAGAAGAGCGAGGGAGCTCGGCCGCCCGGTGACCTCGTGGTGGGCCTGCCCGGCATGCAGCTGTTCGACTCCCTCGCGATCGACTCGCGCGGTCACCTTTGCGTGGCCACCCTGCTCAGCGGGGGGATCAGCTCGATCTCGCCGGACGGGTCGCAGGTCGACTTCACCGAGTTCGGCGACCCGCTGACCACCAACATCTGCTTCGGCGGCAAGGATCTCAAGACGGCGTTCGTGACGCTGTCGGCGACGGGCCGGCTGGTCAGCTGCCGCTGGCCGGTGGCGGGTTCGCCGTTAAACTTCCTGAACAAGTAAGCGAGATACGGGATCATGGCGCGGGCCATCGCCAGACGGCCGGCGTCCCCCCTTTCCACGATCGGAGGAAATCGCTGCCATGCCACAGGCTGTTAACGAGGCCGCAGGCGCACCGGAGCCGGCCATATCGATCGAGCAGGCCGTCCGACGCCTGGCCGGGCCGGGCGCACCGCTGGAAATCGGCGAAGTCGAGATCCGTGGCAACCGGACGCGGGTATGGAAGATCACTCCGCCCTCGCTGCGCACGGTGGTCGAGCTTAGCCGCGAGCATGGCGATCTGCCGTTCATCGTCTACGAGGATGAGCGGATGACCTACGCGGAGCACTTCCGCAAGGTCACGCGCCTGGCGCACGTGCTGCGGGACGACTATGGGGTGCGCAAGGGCGACCGCGTGGCGCTCGCGATGCGCAACTACCCGGAGTGGCCGGTGATCTTCTGGGCCGTCACCGCGGTCGGCGCGGTGATCGTGCCCCTCAATTCCTGGTGGACCGGCGCGGAGCTGGAGTACGGCATCGCCGATTCGGGCTCCACGGTGCTGTTCGTGGACGGCGAGCGGGCCGAGCGGCTGGCCTCCTTCCTCGACGGGCTGGACCTGGAGGCGACCGTCGTGGCCCGCCCCGAAGGTGAGCTCCCCCCGGGCACGGTGCCGTTCGACGACGTGATGGCCGATGCGGCCGACAGGCCCGAGTCGCTGCCGGAGGTCGAGATCGAGCCCGAGGACTACGCCACGATCTTCTATACCTCCGGCACCACCGGCAAGCCGAAGGGCGCCCTGGGCACGCACCGTAATATCTGCACCAACCTGGTGAGCTCGGTATACGCACGCTGCTTCGCGATGCTGCGTCGGGGCGAGGAGCCCCCGCTGCTCTCCGGTGAGATGCCCGAGAAGACCGGGGCGCTGCTGTCGGTGCCGTTCTTCCACGCCACCGGGTGTCACTCGGTCCTGGTAACCAGCACCTTCGTCGGCAACAAGCTGGTGCTGATGTACAAGTGGGACCCGGGGCGCGCGATGGAGCTCATCGAGCGCGAGAAGCTCAACATGTTCGGGGGCGTGCCGGCGATGGTCTGGCAGGTGCTCGAGCACCCCGACTTCCACAAATACGACCTCTCGACGATCGACTCGATCGGCTATGGCGGCGCGCCCGCGGCGCCCGAGCTGGTGGCCCGGATCCACGAGGAATTCCCGGAGGTCAGCCCGAGCAACGGCTATGGCCTGACGGAGACCTCGTCGATCACCACCATGAACCCCGGCATCGACTATCTGCGCAAACCGGACAGCGTGGGCCTGCCGGTGCCCGTATGCGAGGTCAAGGTCTGCGACCCGGAGGGTAACACGCTGCCGGTCGGGGAGGTCGGCGAGCTGTGGATCTTCGGGCCCAACGTCGTGGTCGGCTACTGGAACAAGCCGGAGGCCACCGAGAAGAGCTTCGTGAACGGCTGGCACCGTTCCGGCGACCTCGCACGCCTGGACGAGGAGGGCTTCGTCTATATCGTCGACCGGGTCAAGGACATGGTGATCCGGGGAGGTGAAAACGTGTACTGCGTCGAGGTCGAGGACGCATTGTACGACCACCCGGCGGTGATGGACGCCGCCGTCTTCGGCATCCCCGACCGGGTCATGGGGGAGCAGGTCGCCGCCGTGGTTCAGGTCACGCCGGGCTCGAACGTCACCGTCAAGGAACTGCAGACGCATGTCGCGGGCAAGCTGGCCGGTTTCAAGGTGCCGGCGCAAATCGGGATCCGCCACGAGCCGCTGCCACGCAACGCCAATGGCAAGATCCTCAAGCGCGGTCTCAAGAGCGGTTTCAACGCCTGAACCGCGTTGCGGACGCGGCGTTTCCGTGCGACTCGTGACCGGGCCGGTCGCAGGCGCCAGGGACTGTGCACCGCTTAACAATGCATGTAGGATGCATGTTTACAGGGCGGCAGGGACGGGCCGGTGGCTTACCGTCGAGGAGTTGGCATGCATCTGACACGCTATTCGGATTATTCCTTCCGGGTGCTGATCTACCTGGGTCTGGCACAGGGGGAGCGGTGCACGATCAAGGAGATTTCCGAGCACTACCGGATCTCCCGAAACCACCTGGTCAAGGTGGTGCACCGGCTCGGAACGCTGGGGTACATTCGCACCATCCGGGGGAAGAAGGGCGGCATCATGCTGGCCCGGGCGCCCGGAGATCTGAACCTCGGCGAAGTCGCGCGGCGCACGGAGGACAACCTGGCGCTGGTCGAATGCTTCAATTCAGCCACCAACAGCTGCTGCATCACGCCGGCGTGCCGCCTGAAGAGCGTGCTCTACGAGGCGTTGCAGGCGTTCCTCGCAGTGCTCGACGGCTATACCCTGGCCGACCTGCTGCAGCGTCCGGACGAGCTTCGCATGCTGCTACGCATGGACGCGGCGCCGGAGGCACCGCCAGCTTGACCCGGGTCATTGGTCCCGCGGCCGTAAATAAGATATAAACTGAATATATCTTCGACCGCCGTAGGGGAGAGACTCATGCCAGTCCGCCAGGGCAGCACGGCCACAGCCCGGTTCGCCACCGGCGGGGTGGCCCGGCCCGCCATCCTGGGCCTCGGTTTCCGGCCTTTCTATCTGCTCGCGGCGCTATACGCGGCGCTGATCGTGCCCTTCTTTCTGGGCTGGTACGTCGGGGCCTGGCCGGGCAATACCCGCCTGGACGTGGTCGCCTTCCACGCCCACGAGATGCTGTTCGGCTACGTGGCTGCAGTCGCCAGCGGCTTCCTGCTGACGGCGGTGCGCAACTGGACCGGGCGCGCGACGCCGACGGGCTGGTTGCTGGCCGGGCTGGTTCTGCTCTGGGTGGCGGGGCGGGTGGCCACCTGCATCGGGGCAATGCTGCCGGCCTGGCTGGCCGTTGGCTTGGACGTAGCGTTCCTGCCGGCAATTGCGGCAAGCCTGTGGGTGCCGCTGGTGCGCTCCCGCAGCCGGCGCAACCTGGCGCTGCCCCTTATCCTGGTCGGCCTGGCGGGGGCCGACCTCGCGATCCAGCTCAACGCGCTCGGCGTCGTCGGCCTGGGACGCTCGCGCGGGATCCTGGGCTCGCTGGACCTCCTGCTGGTGCTGATGGTGGTCATTGGCGGGCGCGTGATCCCCATGTTCACGCGCAATACCCTGCGCCATTCCGGGGTGCGCCGGGTCGACTGGGCGGAGCGCCTGGCGCTGCCCTCGGTACTCCTCGTGCTGGCGCTGGACGTGCTGGGGAGGGCGCCGGAGGCGTTGGCCGGCGCGGCGCTTGCCGCTGCAGTGGTGCACGCCGTACGGATGTCGCGATGGGGTGGCTGGGCCGCGCGCAAGGCGCCGCTGCTGTGGGTCCTGCACGCCGGCTATGCCTGGATCGTGGCCAGCTTGCTGCTGCGGGCGCTGAGCGTGTGGTGGCCCGACGTGGTGATGCCGGTGTTGGCGATTCACGCCCTGACCGTGGGTGCGATCGGCAGCCTGACTCTGGCGATGATGTCGCGCTCGGCGCTCGGGCACACGGGCCGGCGCCTGGAGGCGGGTACCGGACTCACCGCCGCCTTCGTCCTGGTCAACGTGGCCGCGGTGGTCCGCGTGTTCGCGCCGATGGTCTGGCCGCAGGCCTATCTGGATATCCTGCTGCTGTCGGCCGGTTTCTGGAGTGCCGCGTTCCTGCTTTTCGTGGCGGGCTTCTGGCCGGTCCTGACGCGTCCGCGCATTGACGCGCTGCCTGGCTGAGCTTGCCAGGAGGTCGCCGGTGACGCGGGGGCTGGGGCCGGTGCAGGCGGTGTTCGTCTACGGCACGCTGCGCCGTGGCGGCCGTAATCACCACACGCTGGCGGGAAGCCGCCGGCTGGGCAGCCGCGGCCTCGGTCCCGGCTTCACCATGCTCGACCTGGGCGCCTGCCCCGGCGTGATCGAGGGCGGCAACCGCAGCGTGACGGGCGAGGTCTACCGCGTACCGGCGCGGCTGTGGCCGCGCCTGGATGCACTCGAGGATTACCCGGACGTATACACTCGCCGGGTGGTGCGGACCCCGTTCGGCCCGGCGTGGATCTAGCTGTTCCGGGAAGGCACGGCACGCCGCCGCCGGGTAATCCCCGGCGGCGACTGGTTCCGGCGCTGACGCCGTCCGGCGGCGTCGCTCAGGCGCCCAGCTCGAGCAGCAGCCGGTTGAGGCGCCGCACGTAGTCGGGCGGATCGGACAGCTGGCGACCCTCGGCCAGGCCCGCCTGCTCGAACAGGATGCTGGCCAGGTCCTCGAAGCGGGACTCGTCGTCGGTGTCGGCGAGGCGCCGCACCAGTGGATGCTCGGGGTTGAGCTCCAGCACCGGTCTGCCTTCGGGGACCTTCTGCCCGGCGGCCTCCAGCAGGTGGCGCAGCTGGCGACCGACGTCCGCCTCGCCGAGGGCCAGGCAGGCGGGTGAGTCGGTCAGCCGGTGCGTGGTGCGCACGTCCTCGACCCGCTCGCCCAGGGTCTTCTTCACCCGCTCGATCACCTGCGAGAGCTCCTTCGCGGCCTCGTCACGGCGCTCGCGGTCGGTGTCCTGTTCCAGTTCGCCCAGCTCGACCCCGGCGCGGGTGATGTCGTCGAAGGGTTTTTCCTGATACTGCCCCAGGCTGGTGACCAGCCACTCGTCGATGCGGTCCGAGAGCAGCAGCACCTCCACGCCCTGTTTGCGGAACATCTCCAGGTGCGGCGAGTTGCGCGCGGCCTGGAAGCCCTCGGCCGCGATGTAGTAGATGCTCTTCTGTTCGGGCTTCATGCGTGAGACGTAATCATCCAGGGACTGGACCTCGCCCGCCTCCTCGTCGTGGGTCGTGGCGAAGCGCAGCAGGGGCGCGATCTTGTCCCGGTTGGACGGATCCTCCGCGGGCCCCTCCTTGAGCACGGCGCCGAATTCCTTCCAGAAGGTGGCGTACTTCTCGGGCTGCTTGCGCGCGAGCCGCTCCAGCATGTCCAGCACCCGTTTGGTCAGCTGCTTGCGCATCGACTCGATTTTCGGATCCTGCTGGAGCAGTTCCCGGGAGACGTTCAGCGACAGGTCGCCGGAGTCGACCACGCCCTTGATGAAGCGCAGGTACAGGGGCAGGAACTGTTCCGCGCGGTCCAGGATGAAGACGCGCTGGACGTACAGCTTGACGCCGCGGGCACCCTCACGGTGCCAGAGATCGAACGGCGCGTGTGCCGGTACGTAGAGCAGGTTGGTGTAGCTGAGACGCCCCTCGACCTTGTTATGGGTCCAGGTCAGGGGAGCCTCGTAGTCGTGCGCCACGTGCTTGAAGAACTCCGCGTACTCCTCGTCGCTGATCTCCTTGCGGTCGCGGGTCCACAGCGCGGTCGCGACGTTGATCTTTTCCCATTCGCCGGCTTCGCCGGACGGCAGCAGCACCGGCACCGAGATGTGATCGGAGTAGCGCGTGACCAGCTCGCGCAGCCGGTGGGCATCGGCGAACTCCTTCTCTTCCTTGCGCAGGTGCAGGATTACCTCGGTGCCCCGCCCCGGCCGTTCGCAGGGTTCGACCGTGAACTCCCCCTCGCCGGCGGACTCCCAGCGGGTGCCGGCCGCCGGCGGATCGGAGGCGCGCCGGGTCAGCACCTCGACCCGGTCGGCGACGATGAAGGACGAGTAGAACCCGACCCCGAACTGGCCGATCAGCTGTGCGTCCTTTTGGCGATCGCCGGTAAGACGGCTCAGGAACTCGGCGGTACCGGACCGGGCGATGGTGCCGAGCTGGTCGACGACCTCCTCGCGGGACATGCCGATGCCGTTGTCCCGGACGCTCACCGTGCGCGCCTTCGGATCGAAGTCGACCCGGATCTCGAGGTTGGGATCGTCTCCGTAGAGGGAAGGGTCCTCGAGCGCCTCGAAGCGCAGCTTGTCGGTCGCATCGGCAGCGTTGGAGATCAGCTCGCGCAGGAAGATCTCCTTGTTGCTGTAAAGGGCGTTGACCATCAGGTGCAGCAGCTGCTTCACCTCGGCCTGGAAGCCCAGGGTCTCCTTCCCGGACGTCTGCTCGGTGGTACGCTTTGCGTCTGCCATCGTCGTGCGTCTCGCTCCCTGTTGGCGGGCGGCTCCGCGTGCCGCGGAGTCTCCCGGTCTAGGTAGGGGCGCAACGTCGGATTTCAAGGTGGGCAACCGTCGCGCGCGGGCGCGGGTTGGACGGAAAGCGGGTGACTATGCCGGACAGAAAAGGAAACAATGGCGACGACCTCGTGATCGGTCTCGACGCGGTCATCGCGGCGGTGACCGACGAGGTGCCGCGCGTCCTGACAGTGACCGGCGCCCGCCACGAGCTGGCCTCCAGCGCCGGGCGCAGCCCGCTCGACGCGCTGCCATTCGGCCCCCTCGATCCGCGCCGCGACGTCACGCTCGAGCGCGCCCTGCGCGGCTGGGTAGCCGAGCAGACGGGTCTGGACCTGGGCTACGTCGAGCAGCTCTACACCTTCGGCGACCGCTACCGGGACCCGGCCGAGCGCGCCGGCGGACCACGGGTGATTTCGGTGGCCTACCTGGCACTGGTCGCCGAGCGCTCCCCAACCGGTCCGGGCGAGCCAGGGTGGCGCAGCATCTACGATTACCTTCCCTGGGAGGACTGGCGTGAGGGGCGTCCCGCGCTGATTGACGAGACCATTGCACCGGCGCTGGGGCGCTGGTCGGAGGGTGCGCCACCGCGGCCGGGGTTTCCGGACCCCCGCCAGCGCGTGGACATCACATTTGGACTGGAGGGAGCGCCGTGGGACCCGGAGAGGGTATTGGAGCGCTACGAGCTGCTGTTCGAGGCCGGGCTGGTGGAGGAGGCCGGCCGCCACCCGCGCACCCCGCGGACGCATCGCGGACCGCGCACAGGGCGCCCCATGGCCCAGGACCATCGCCGAATCCTGGCCACCGCCCTGGGCCGCCTGCGCGGCAAGATCCGCTACCGGCCGGTGGTATTCGAGATGCTGCCCCCGACCTTCACCCTGCTGCAGCTGCAGCGTCTGGTGGAGGCGCTGTCCGGGGTCCGGCTGCACAAGCAGAACTTCCGGCGTCTGGTGGAGCAGGCCGGCCTGGTGGAAGGCACGGGACGTTACGAGCTCGCTACCGGGGGACGCCCCGCGGAGCTGTTCCGCTTCCGGCGCGAGGTGCTGCGCGAACGCCCCGCGCCGGGGGTCGGTCTGCCCGGGGTGTTGAGGTGAGCGGCCGGCGTCCTTATACTCAGATTCAGCATAACTGGCCGAGGCCCGGCGGAACCCGGCCGCCGGCGCGTGGAGGCAATCGATGAATACCGATGCGACTCTGGTGAGAGAGCCCGTTGTTCCGAAGCTTACGCCGGAGACCCAGAAATCGCTCGAACCCGTGTACGAGCGCGTCCGCGACGTGATCCCCGAGGTCGAGTGGGCCGTGCACGCCCCTTATATCGCCGCCATCCGGGACTGGAAGCAGCGCCGCAACGCGGTGATCCTGGCCCACAACTACCAGACCGCGGAGATTTTTCACGGTGTGGCCGACTTCCAGGGTGATTCCCTGGGCCTTGCCCGCCAGGCGGCCCGCGTGGACGCGGGGGTGATCGTGCAGTGCGGGGTGCACTTCATGGCCGAGACCTCCAAGATCCTAAGCCCCGGCAAGACGGTGCTGATCCCGGACAAGGAGGCGGGCTGCTCGCTCGCGTCCTCGATCACCGCCGCCGACGTGCGCCTGTTGCGTGAGCGGTATCCGGGCGTCCCGGTGGTCACCTACGTCAACACCAGTGCCGAGGTGAAGGCGGAGTCCGATATCTGCTGCACCTCCTCCAACGCGGTCGAGGTGGTCGACTCGCTGGGCACGGATCGCGTGATCTTCGCGCCGGACCAGTATCTGGGACGCTGGGTCGCGGGCCAGACGGGCGTCGAGGTGATTCTCTGGGAAGGCAGCTGCGAGGTGCACGAGCGCTTCACCGGGGAAGAGCTCCGTGGCTACCGCGAGCAGCACCCCGGCATCCACGTGCTGGCGCACCCGGAGTGCCCGCCGGATGTGCTGGAGGAGGCGGACTATGTCGGCTCCACCTCGGGCATGATTCGGCACCTGGACGATGCCGGCGCGGGCCAGGTGGTCATGGTCACGGAGTGCTCGATGAGCGACAACGTCGCGGTGGAGCACCCGGAGATCGACTTCATCCGCCCGTGCAACCTGTGTCCGCACATGCAGCGGATCACGCTGCCCAAGATCCTGGCGGCGCTGCAGAACCTGGCGCCGCAGGTGCAGGTCGATCCGGACACCGCGCGCCGCGCGCGCCGGGCGGTGGAGCGCATGCTTGAGGTGGGCGGCTCCCCCGTGCGCCGGGCGTCCTGAGCCGGCCCCGGCGCGGTAGTCAGTCACCCAGGCGCTCCAGCATCGCCAGGATCTCGCGCTCGGTTTCGGCGGACAGCCGCCCGAGCACCGCCAGCTCGACGCTGGGCTCGCGGCCGCTGAGGTGCCGCTCCCGCTGGATCAGCTGGATCACCGCCCAGTTGACGTTGCCCAGCAGCTCCCAGTAATCCAGATCGGCGGGCCCGATCTCGCGCCCGGTCAGCTCGTTGTAGCGTTCCAGGAACGGCTCGACGGGTCCGATGCCACCCAGCCGAAGGTCGTCCCGGCCGAAGCGCCAGGCCCGGATGAGCGGCCATCCCAGATCCTCGGCCGGATCGCCCCGATGGGCCAGCTCCCAGTCCAGGACCGCAGCGAGGCCGTTGCGGTCGACCATCAGGTTGCCCACCCGGAAATCCCCGTGCACCAGGGTCCGCGGCCGGGGCTCCGGGCAGTGGCGATGCAGCCAGGCCAGGCCGAGTTCGATGACGGGGTGTGGTTCTCCGAGGCAGTCCAACTCCCGTTCCATGCGCGACACGGAGTGCCGGGCCGGCGCCTCGCCCGGGTCGCCGGCGGGCAGGAAATCGAGCTCGTCCGACGGCACCGCGTGGATGGCCGCGAGGCTTTCGGCCATCTGCTGCGGCAGGCGTGCGCGGGCCTGCTCGAGCTCCTCGTCGCGCACCACCTTCCGCCCGATGCTCACGCCGTCGACCCGGTCCATGACGTAGGCCGGCCTGCCGGAGAGATCGGGGATGAAGCCCCAGGGCCGCGGCACGGTCGCGCCGTGTTCGTGGACCAGCGCCAGCAGCCGATGCTCGTTCTCGAGCGAGAGCACTTCCCCGCCCACGGAGCTGCTCGGCGAGTTGCGGCGCACGATCAGGGCGTGGGTCCGGCCACCGGCTTGCGCGTCCACCCACCACGACTCCTTGGAGGCGCCCCCCGGAATCAGTCGGCACGTGCTCACCGTCGCGGGAGCCCCCAGCATCCGGGTCAGGGGAGGCCCCAGGGGGCCGGCGATGGATTCCGTCATCGGTCATCTCCGGGGCGAACGGGGGCCGGCACGGCGGGCGCATTTTAGCACGACGGCCCAGCTGGTCGGGGCCGGTCGCCGGGGCGAACGCGGGCTGGTAGAATCCGCATCCTTGCGCGCCGCCAGGCGCGCGCCGCGCGAACACTCACGGGAGCACGGGTTGCGATGAAGATCACCATCTTTGGCAGCGGCTACGTCGGCCTGGTCACCGCCGCCTGCTTCGCCGACATGGGCAACCGGGTCCTGTGCGTCGACACCGACGCCGAGCGGGTGCGCCGGCTGCAGGAAGGCGAAGTGCCGATCCGCGAGCACGGCCTTGACGAGCTGCTGGCGGAGGGCATCGAGACGGGCAACCTGCGATTCACCACCGACGCGGCGGCGGGGGTCGCGCACGGCCTTTTCCAGTTCATCGCGGTGGGCACCCCGCCGGACGAGGACGGTTCGGCGGACATGCGCTACGTGCTGCAGGTGGCACGCAGCATCGGTGAGCTCATGGACGACTACCGGGTGGTGATCGACAAGTCGACGGTCCCCGTGGGAACGGCTGAGCGCGTACGCAGGACCATCAGTGAGACGCTGGCCGGTCGGGGCGCCGAGGTGGAATTCGACGTGGTCTCGAACCCCGAGTTCCTGAAGGAGGGGGACGCGGTCGAGGACTTCATGAAGCCGGACCGCATCGTGGTGGGGACCGACAGCAACCGTGCGGCCGAGCTGATGGAGCAACTGTACGCGCCGTTCAATCGCATGAATGACCGGGTCCTGTTCATGGATCCCCGCTCCGCCGAGCTGACCAAGTACGCCGCCAACGCCATGCTCGCGGTCAAGATCACGACCATGAACGAGTTCGCCAACATCGCCGAGTGCGTCGGGGCGGACATCGAGAAGGTGCGCATCGGCATCGGCGCCGACCCGCGGATCGGCTTCCATTTCATCTACCCGGGGCTGGGTTACGGCGGGTCGTGCTTTCCGAAGGACGTGAGCGCGCTGGCTCACACGGCGCAGGAGGCCGGTTACGACGCTTCGCTGCTGCGCGCCGTCGAGAACGTCAACGACCGCCAGAAGCAGCGCCTGTTCCAGCGCGTGCAGGAGCACTTCGGGAACGATCTGCGCGGGCGCGTCATCGCCCTGTGGGGCCTGGCGTTCAAGCCCGGCACCGACGATATGCGTGAGGCGGCCAGCCGGGTGCTGATGGAGGCGCTGTGGCAGGTCGGCGCCCGGGTGCAGGCGTTCGATCCCGCCGCAATGGATGAGGCACGGCGGATCTATGCGGACCGGGAAAGACTGGTTCTGTGCGAGGACCAGTGGCAGGCGCTGGAGGGCGCCGACGCGCTGGCCGTGGTCACCGAGTGGCACCTGTTCCGGAGCCCGGACTTCGAGGAGGTCCGTACGCGGCTGAAGGAGCCTGTGGTGTTCGACGGCCGCAACCTCTACGACCCGGGATACCTGGCCGGGCTCGGGTTCGACTACTACCCGATCGGGCGGCCGGTGGTGCGGCGGGTGCGCGTCGGGAGCTGAAACCATCATCGTCCCGGGATGGACAGCACCGCCAGACAGGGGGCAGAAGGATACCAAAGATCGCGCGCCTGGCGAGTTTTGCGGTCTTCGATGCCACCAACCCGGTCAGGGCATTACCTCGCACGCTCGCCTGCGGTGCTTCCCGGATGTCCTTGTTCGGGGCGGGTTGCCGTGAGGATGCAGCGTGGGCCACGCCAGCGATACGCCGCATCGCTCGTGGCGCCCGGGATGGGCCTTCTCATGCCCGACGCCCGGTGGGCCGGCTCATGCGCGCGATCGCCACGCTGATGCCCGAACGGTCCTCGGGTAGTACAATCCGGGGTCTGCACCGGGCCGGAGCGCGACGACGGCTCGTCCAGTCAACCCCCGGGGCCGGGCAAGGTATGCGCCAGGCATGCGCGGTACCCGGCCGACAGGCACTGAATATCCGGAAAAGGAGAAGCCATGTCCTCCGTAGTCGAGTACAGCAAGGCAGCGGAGATCGGCGTCATCGCCGTGAACAACCCTCCGGTCAACGCGCTCAGCCAGGGCGTCCGCGCGGGTCTGCAGGAATCCGTCCGCAAGGGCCTGTCGGATGAAGCCGTCAAGGCGATGGTGATCGTGTGCGAGGGCCGCACGTTCATCGCCGGCGCGGATATCCGCGAGTTCGGCAAGCCGATGGCCGATCCGGGGCTCGTAGAGGTGATCCGGGAGATCGAGGATTCCCCCAAGCCCGTGGTCGCCGCGATCCACGGTACCGCCCTGGGCGGCGGGCTCGAGGTCGCGCTGGCTTGCCACTATCGCTGCGCGGTTCCCTCGGCGAAAGTCGGCCTGCCGGAGGTCAATCTCGGTTTGCTTCCGGGCGCCGGCGGGACGCAGCGGTTGCCCCGTCTGGTGGGGGCCGACGCGGCGCTGCGGATGATCGCCGAAGGCAACCACGTGCCCGTGACCCAGGCAGAGTCCATGGGGCTGATCGATCGTATCCTGGACACGGACGATCTCCGGGGCGCAGCGGTCGCGTACGCGCAGGAACTCCTCGCCGGGGGCAAGCGGCCGCGCAAGGTGAGCGAGATGCAGGTGCGGCTCGACAACCCGAACGTGTTTGAGGAGTACGAGAAGAGCATTGCGCGCAAGAAGCGCGGGTTCCTGGCGCCGTTCCACTGCATCAAGGCGGTGAAGGCCGCCACCGAGCTGCCCTTCGACCAGGGCATGCGCCGCGAGCGGGAGCTGTTTGCCGAGCTGATGGACTCCCCGCAGTCGAAGGCCCAGCGTCATGTGTTCTTCGCCGAGCGCGAGGTGGCACGCGTCCCGGGCCTGCCCAAGGACACCCCCAAGCGCGAGATCAGGACCGCCGGGATCATCGGCGCCGGTACCATGGGTGGCGGCATTGCGATGAACTTCGCCAACGCCGGTATCCCCGTGTACGTGCTCGAGGGCTCCCAGGAGGCGCTGGACAAGGGCCTGGCAGTCGTTCGCCGCAACTACGAGAACACGGCAAGGAAAGGCCGGATCACCCGGGATGACGTGGAACAGCGCATGGCCCTGATCAAACCCACGCTTTCCTACGATGACCTTGCCGAGGTAGACCTGGTGATCGAGGCCGTGTTCGAGGACATGGGCATCAAGAAGGAGGTGTTCGGCAAGCTGGACCGGGTCTGCAAGCAGGGGGCGATTCTGGCCACCAACACCTCGACCCTGGACGTGAACGAAATCGCTTCCGCCACCAGCCGTCCGCAGGACGTGATGGGCATGCACTTCTTCAGCCCGGCGAACGTCATGCGGCTGCTGGAGAACGTGCGCGGCGAGAAGACCGCCGACGACGTGGTGGCTACCGTGATGTCCATTTCGCGGCGCATCGGCAAGGTCGGCGTCTGCGTGGGGGTGTGCGACGGCTTCGTCGGCAACCGCATGCTGCACAAGCGGGGCCGCGAGGCCAACTTCCTGGTAGAGGAGGGGGCGCTGCCCCAGCAGGTGGACAAGGTCCTGTACGACTTCGGCATGCCCATGGGACCGTTCGCCATGTCCGACCTGGCGGGCCTGGATGTCGGCTACCGGATCCGCCAGGCGAAGCGCAAGGAAGGTCACGTCGAACCGCGGGATTCGACCTGGCTGGACAAGATCGTCGAAATGGGCCGCTACGGCCAGAAGACCGGCGCCGGCGTGTATCGCTACGAGGAGGGCAACCGCACCCCGATCCCGGATCCCGAGATCGAGAAGCTGATCGTGGAGCACTCGAAGGGGATCGGCATCGAGCGGCGCGAGGTTTCCGACCAGGAAATCCTCGAGCGCTGCATGTACACCATGGTGAACGAGGGTGCAAAGATCCTCGAGGAGGGCATCGCCGCCCGTCCTCTCGACATCGACATCGTCTGGATCTACGGCTACGGATTCCCCGTCTACCGCGGGGGGCCGATGTTCTGGGCGGACCAGGTCGGCCTCGACAAGATCTACGACGCGATCCTGAAGTACCGGGACCGGCTGGGTGCCGAGTACTGGACGCCCGCCCCGCTGCTGGAGCGCCTGGCAAAGGAAGGCAAGGGCTTCTACGACCAGTGAGTGATCTGACATCCCGGCGTTGCGCGTTGGCGCGGCGCCAGACCAATTCAGTGACAGGAGAGGAACCATGAGCGAAGCAGTCATCGTTTCCACGGCGCGTACCGGCATCGGCAAGGCTTTTCGCGGCTCCCTGAACAGGACCCACGGCGCGACCATGGCGGGACACGCGATTGAGCACGCGGTCAAGCGCTCGGGGCTTGACCCGGCCGAGATCGAGGATGCGATCCTCGGCTGCGGGTTGCCGGAGGGCGCCACCGGGCACAACATCGCGCGCCTGGCCGCGGTGCGCGCCGGCCTCGGCGTCGGTACCGCGGGCACCACGGTGAACCGCTTCTGCTCCTCGGGCATGCAGGCGATCGCGATGGCCGCCCAGCGCGTCCTGGTCGACCGCGTGCCGGCGATGGTCGCCGGCGGCCTCGAGTCCATCAGCCTGGTGCAGAACAACCTGAACACCACCAACTTCACCGAAGAATGGCTGATGAAGAACAAGCCCGAGCTGTGGATGAGCATGATTGAGACGGCCGAGGTGGTCGCCAAACGCTACAACGTCGGCCGCGAGGCGCAGGACGAGTACGCGCTCGCCAGCCAGCAGCGCACCGCCGCGGCCCAGGAGGCCGGCAAGTTCGATGACGAGATCGTGCCGTTCACCACGGTGATGGATGTCAAGGACAAGGAAACCGGCGAGGTCAGCCAGAAGGAGGTGACGCTGACCAAGGACGAGGGCAATCGCCCCGGGACGACCCTGGAGGCGCTGGCCGGCCTGCAGCCGGTGATGGGCGAGTACGTTACCGCGGGCAACGCCAGCCAGCTCTCCGACGGCGCGTCCGCCTGCGTGGTGATGGACAGCAAGCTCGCGGAGCAGCGCAATATCGAGCCGCTGGGCATCTTTCACGGCCTGGCGGTCGCCGGCCTGGAGCCCGATGAGATGGGGATCGGTCCGGTGTACGCGGTGCCGCGCCTGCTCAAGCGCTTCGGCCTGTCGATAGACGACATCGACCTGTGGGAGCTCAACGAGGCCTTCGCGGTGCAGACGGTCTACTGCCGCGACAAGCTGGGTCTCCCCATGGACAAGCTCAACGTCAACGGCGGTGCGATCTCCATCGGCCATCCCTACGGCATGTCCGGCGCACGGATGGTCGGTCACGCGCTGATCGAGGGGCGCCGGCGCAAGGCGAAATACGTGGTGTCCACCATGTGCGTGGGTGGCGGCATGGGCGCGGCCGGCCTGTTCGAGGTCGCCTGACCCGGACTCGGAACGTACCGCCGGACGGCGCGTGGAAGCATGGCGGGGGGGTGGTCCGCAGGGGCCGCCCCCCCGCGTCTTTGGCCGTGCGCGGTTGGAACCGAACGTTGGTTTCTAATAAACTGATTCGCTGATTCTGTGCCGGCGCCTGGCCTTCCCGGGACGATCCGCCGTACCCCCGGGCGCGATACGCGGGCACACCCGCGGCCTCCACCGTATCCCCCGTGGCCGTGCCGGTGCGATGCTGGGCGAGATCTCCGATCCCGACGCAAACTTCACTGGGAGCGACAGGAACCATGGCGAGCTACAAGGCCCCCCTGAGAGACATGGAGTTCGTGCTGAACGAGGTCGTAGGGATGGAGCGCCTCTCCGGGATCAAGCGTTTCGAGGAAGTTACCCCGGACATCACCAGCGGCGTGCTGGAGGAAGCGGCGCGGCTGATCGAGGGTAGCGTTGCGCCGCTCAACGAGCCCGGTGATCGACAGGGCTGCCGCCTGGAGGATGGCGAGGTAACCACGCCCGATGGCTATCGGGAGGCTTACCGGCTGTTCGTCGAGGGTGGCTGGGGCAGCCTTTCGCACAGCCCCGAGTACGGGGGTCAGGGGCTGCCCTACGTTCTCTCCCAGGCCCTGCTGGAGATGATGGCGTCATCCTGCATGGCCTTCTCCCTGTTCCCGCTGCTCACCCACGGCGCATGCGACGCCCTCGAAGCGCACGGCGAAGATGCCCTGCGGAAGCTCTACCTGCCGCGTCTGGTCACCGGAGAGTGGAGCGGCGCGATGTGTCTGACGGAGCCCCAGGCGGGCAGCGACCTGGCTCTGGTGCGTACCCGCGCGACGCCCCGCGATGACGGCAGCTATCGCGTAAACGGTACCAAGATCTTCATCACAGCGGGGGAGCACGAGCTGGCCGGAAACATCATCCACTTCGTGCTGGCACGCCTGCCCGACGCGCCGCCGGGGATCAAGGGCATCAGCATGTTTCTGGTGCCCAAGTATCTCCCCGACGACCGGGGCGCGCCCGGCGAGCGCAACGCCATGACCTGCACCAGCATCGAGGAGAAGATGGGGATCCACGGCTCCCCGACCTGCGAGATGAGCTACGACGACGCCGTTGGCTACCTCGTAGGCGGCGAGCACCGCGGTATCCAGAACATGTTCACGATGATGAACGCCGCCCGCATCTCGGTGGGCACCCAGGGACTGGGGGCCGCCGAGATGGCGACCCAGAACGCCGTGGGTTATGCCCGGGAGCGCAAGCAGGGGCGGGCCGCCGGCACCCGCGACGGCGAGCCGGTGAGCATTATCGAGCACCCCGACGTGCGCCGTATGCTGCTGACCATGAAAGCGCTCACCGAGGGGGGCCGCGCAGTGCTCTACGACACCGCGGTGAACGTGGATCTCGCGCACCACCACCCGGAGAAGTCGGTGCGCGAGCGGGCGCTCGATCACGTGGAGCTGTTCACGCCCATCTGCAAGGCGTTCCTCACCGACACCGGTTTCAATCTGGCCAGCACGGGGATCCAGGTTTTCGGGGGTCACGGCTTCATCCGGGAACACGGGATGGAGCAGATCGTGCGCGACAGCAAGATCACCTGCCTGTACGAGGGGACCAACGGTATCCAGGCCATGGACCTGATCGGCCGCAAGCTCAACCTCCGCGACGGGCGCCTGGTCGAGCGCCTGACCGGACCGGTGCGGGAGCTGCTGGAGGCGGAGCGGGGCAACGACGATCTGGCCTTCATCACGCAGCCGCTGCGGGCCGCGCTGGCGGAACTGGAATCGGTCACCGAGCACGTCCGCTCCGGGGCCGAAAGGGATCCGAATCTGCCGGGGGCCGCCGCCACTCCCTACCTGCAGATCTGCGCGCTGGTGGCGCTGGGCAACATGTGGGCCCGCGCCGCCCGCGCGGCACTCCGGGCCGAGGCGGACCAGGCCTTTTACCGCGGCAAGCTTGCCACCGCCCGGTTCTTCGCCGCGCACCTGCTGCCGGGGGTGTACGGCCTCGCCCCGGCCGTACGCAGCGGCTCCAGGGTGGTGACGCAGCTGGATGCCGACGCGTTCTGAGCGGTCCAAATGATGGTACCCTTAGCGCCCGGTGCCGGGGGGCGGATGCATCCAGTGATACCAACCAGGGGGATGAATTCGTGGCAGAGCGTGACGTAATGGAATATGACGTCGTGATCGTGGGCGCCGGCCCCGCCGGGCTGGCAACCGCAATCCGGCTCAAGCAGCTCAACGCGGAGACCGAGGTCTGCGTGATCGAGAAGGCCTCCGAGGTCGGTGCACAGATCCTGGCCGGCGCCGTGATCGAGCCCGAGCCGCTCGACGATCTGCTGCCCGGCTGGCGCGACAACCCGCCCAACATGTGCGTGCCCGCGGGCAAGGACGAGTTCCTGTTCCTGAGCAAGAGCGGCGCTAGCCGGATGCCACTGCCGCCGCAGATGCACAACCGGGGCAACTTTATCGTCTCCCTGGGGGCCGTATGCAAGTGGCTCGCGCCGCAGGCCGAGGAGCTGGGCGTGGAGATCTATCCCGGTTTCGCCGCCGCCGATACGCTGTTCGACGACGACGGCAACGTGGCGGGCGTTCGCATTGGCGACATGGGCGTGGCCAAAGACGGCTCGGAGAAATCCGGCTATACCCCGGGGGTGGATATCCGGGCAGAGGTGACGGTATTCGCCGAAGGCTGCCGGGGCAGCCTCACCAAGCAGCTGATCAGGCGCTACCAGCTGGACGAGGGCAAGTCGCCCCAGACCTACGGCATCGGTTTCAAGGAGCTCTGGCAGGTGCCGGAAGGCCGAACCGAAACCGGCCGCGTCACCCATACGATCGGCTGGCCGGTGGACCGCCGGACTTACGGCGGCGGGTTCGTCTACCACTACGATGGCAACCGCGTGGCGGTCGGCTACGTGGTCGGGCTGGACTACGCGGACTCGAACCTGTTCCCGTTCGAGCTGTTCCAGCAGTTCAAACATCATCCGCAGATCAAGCCGCTGCTCGAGGGCGGCAAGATCCTGTCCTCGGGAGCGCGTGCCATCGTCGAGGGGGGCTGGCAGGCCATGCCCACCATGGAGATGCCGGGGGCCCTGATGGTTGGCGACTGCGGCGGCACGCTCAACGTGCCCAAAATCAAGGGCACCCATACGGCGATGCGCTCGGGTATGATCGCGGCCGAGCACTTGGCCGGCAACGAGCTTTCGCCGAAGGGCTACGACGCGAAGCTGCGGACATCGGCGGTAGGCAGGGAACTCTACCAGGTACGCAACATTCGTCCCGGGTTCCACAAGGGCCTGTGGCGCGGCCTGATCAACGCTGCGGTCGAGACGGTGACCGGTGGGCGGCTGCCGCGCACCCTGGAGACCAGCGCGGACTGGTCTTCCCTGCATAAGGTCGGCGAGTATCAGCCGCCCGAGCGCGAGTTCTACCAGCGGGACCTGCCGCCCAAGGATCGCCTGCAGTCGGTCTACTTCGCGGCCACGGAGCACGACGAGGACCAGCCGGTGCACCTGAAGGTGGCAGACACCGACATCTGCGTCAGCCGCTGCCGGGAAGAGTACAATAACCCCTGTACGCGGTTCTGCCCGGCCAACGTGTACGAGATGGTCGAGGACGAGCAGGGTCTCCGGCTGCAGATCAATGCCGCCAACTGCGTGCATTGCAAGACCTGCGACATCAAGGATCCCTACGAAATCATCACCTGGGTGACGCCGGAAGGCGGTTCCGGCCCCAACTACCAGAATCTGTAGGCCGCGCCTGGCGAACCCTCGGGAGATTCCGCATCCAGACTGGGAGCATTCGACGACATGAAAGTGATGGTATGCGTGAAGCGGGTCGTTGATTACAACGTCCGCATCCAGGTCAAACCGGACGAGTCCGGGGTGGTCACCGAGGGGGTTAAGATGAGTATGAACCCCTTCGACGAGATCGCCGTCGAGGAGGCCCTGCGTCTCAAGGAGGCGGGCAAGGTCGACGAGATCGTCGCCGTGACCATCGGTCCGCAGCAGGCGCAGGAACAGCTGCGCACGGCGCTGGCGATGGGCGCGGACCGCGCCATCCTGGTGCAGAGCGACGAGGCGGTGCAGCCGCTGACGGCGGCCCGCGTCTTCGCGGAGCTGGCCAGGAAAGAGGAACCCGGGGTCGTACTGATGGGCAAGCAGGCGATCGATGATGATCAGGGCCAGACCGGCCAGATGACCGCCGCGCTGTGGCAGCGGCCGCAGGCCACGTTTGCCTCGAAGGTGGAGATCGAGGGCGAGAGCGCGAAGGTCACGCGCGAGATCGACGCCGGGCTGGAGACCATCGAGGTCGACCTGCCGGCCGTGATCACCACCGATCTGCGCCTCAACGAGCCACGTTACGTCAAGCTTCCGGACATCATGAAGGCCAAGAAGAAAACGATCGACAACACCACGGTCGATGATCTGGGCGTCGAGGCCGCCAAGCCCCTGAAGCTGACGCGCACCGCACCACCGCCCGCGCGTCAGGGAGGCAAGAAGGTCGAGAGCGTCCAGGAGCTGGTGTCCGAGCTGAAGAACAAGGGGCTGATCTGATGAGCAAGGTTCTGATCATCGCAGAGCACGAAGGAGGCAAGCTGGGCGCCGCCACCGGCAAGGCGGTACGGTGCGCCCAGGATCTCAATGCCGAGGCCCTGGAGGTCGCGGTGTTCGTCCACGAGGGTGGTGACGAGGTCGCGGGTGCGGCGGCGAAGCTGGAGGGGGTGACCAAGGTCCTGAAGGTTACCAACCCCGCCAACGAGAACGCGCTCGCGGCCGTTCTGGCACCGCAGGTCGTGTCCCTGGCCCAGGACGGCTACACGCACGTGCTGGTCGGCAACAGCACTTTCGGCAAGGACCTCATGCCGCGCGTGGCCGCGCTGCTGGGCGTGCCACAGGTGAGCGACGTGATGAAGGTCGAGAGCGAGTACGTGTTCGCGCGCCCGATCTACGCCGGCAACGCCATCACCACGGTGGAGGCGCCGGACGACCAGGTGCTGTGTGCCACCGTGCGCGGGGCTTCATACCCCGCCGCCGGCGAGGGTGGCAGCGCCGAGGTGGAGGACCGGCAGGTCGACGCCGAGGTCCCGGGGCATACCCGCTTCGTGGGCCGTGAGGTGCACAAGAGCGACCGCCCCGATCTCGCCACCGCGCCCAAGGTGGTCTCCGGCGGCCGCGGTGTCGGCAGCGAGGAGAACTTCAAGCTCATCTACAGCCTCGCCGACAAGTTCGGTGCGGCGGTGGGCGCCTCGCGCGCGGCGGTCGACGCGGGTTACGTGCCCAACGACATGCAGGTGGGCCAGACCGGCAAGATCATCGCGCCCGAACTCTATATCGCAATCGGCATCTCCGGTGCCATCCAACACTGGGCCGGGATCAAGGATGCCGGCACCATCGTGGCGATCAACAAGGACGAGGAGGCGCCGATCTTCGAGGTCGCCGACCTTGGCCTGGTCGGCGATCTGTTCGAGGCTGTTCCGGAGCTGGAGAAGGCCCTGGACCAAGCTTGAGCCGCAGCGGTATCGCATGCACGGGGGCGGCGGGCGCGGGCTCGCCGCCCCCGTCGCGTTCGGGCACGTCGCTTGATCCAGGGCGGTCTTCATGTATAGGGCGGTGGCCCCGAGCAAGCGCTTGGTAGTCCGTCGAAACGACCGGTGCGGACCCGCATCCGATCCCAGCAACTGGAGGAGCGAGTATGCCTGCGGAAGTGAAGGCGGCGATGAGCGGAACCGTCTGGAAGGTGCTGGTCGAGCCGGGGCGGCACGTCGCGGACGGCGAGGAAGTGCTGATCCTGGAGTCGATGAAGATGGAGGTCCCGCACGAGTCGCCGTGCGACGGGATCGTGAAGGAGATCGTCGCGGGGCCGGAAACCTACGTGGAGGAGGGGGACACCCTGATCCGGATTGAAGAGGACTGACGTGGCTGGTGCACCCGGGCTACGGCTTCCTGTCGGAGAACCACGACTTCGCCCGCGCGGTCGAGCGGGCGGGCCTGCTCTGGGTCGGGCCGCGGCCGGACGGGATCGACCGTATGCGCGAGGCCCCGGGGCAGACGCGGGTGGAAGGGTTCCACACCAACCTGCCGCTGCTGCTACAGATCCTGGAAAAGGACGATTTCCGCGAGGGCGGGCTCTCGACGCATTGCATGCGCCAGCATTTCGGCATCGCCTGACCGGGCAGCCGCGGCGGGCGAACCGGCGCGCTCCTAGCCGGCGATTTCCGCCTCGAAATCCCCATCCGGTGCGGCTTTCCCTTCGCCGAGCATCGCCGGGTAGGCCTCCCGCATCGCCGCCAGGATTTCGGCGTAGGGAAGGTCGGCATAGCTGCCGTGATCCCGCACGTACTCCATGTGGCGCCGGCCGCTGCGGTCGTACTGGTGGAAGACGGAGTCACTGCGCCCGTCGAACTCCAGCGGCTTGACCCCGGCCTTTTCGCACAGTCCCAGGTTGAAGGCGGGCGTGGCCTTGACCCATTTTCCTTCCAGGTGGAGCTCGGTGTAGCCGTGGTAGATGAACAGGTCGGTACCCATGGCCTGCAGCAGGCGCGGGGTGGCCAGGTGGTTGCGCACGTCGGCGAAGCCGAGGCGCGCCGGGATGCCCCGGGCACGTGCCAGAGCCGCCAGCAGCACGGCCTTGGGGATGCAGAAGTCGCGCTCGCGGCGGAGCACGGCGCTCGCGCGGAAATTATCCGGCTCGAAGCGCATGCTGTAGGGATCGTAACGGATCCCGTCGCGGACAGCGTAATACAGGCGTACGGCCTGCTCCCGCGGGACACCACCGCCGGCATGGCGGGCGGCGTAATCCCGTACGGCCGGCTCGTCGCAGTCGAGGTACCGGGTTGGCTTCAGATACTGTTCCATGCCCCGACTATGCCCCGGTGTTTGCCCCGGGCGCAACACTGCGGCCGGCCCCGGGCTCAGAAGCCCAGCAGGTACAGCCCATATACGATCACGCAGGCGCTGTCGAAGACCGCCGCGCCCGCCAGTTTCCGCGCGAACGGCTGGCGGCGGTAGCGATAGATCAGGTGCACCAGGGCGGCCTTCTCCACCAGCGCGGCGAGGACCACCGGCGCGCGCAGGGCGGGCACGTGCCCGGCCCAGATCAGCAGCAGCCCCAGGACGAACGCCAGCGCACCCCAGTGGGTGGCGAAGAACAGCCCGCCCGGCTCGGCGAGCTCCAGCCCGGCGAGTCCCTTCAGGGCGCGCCGCGGAAGGAGGTACTGGATCACCGGGAGCAGCGTGACGGCGCCCGTTACGTACAGGATCAAAGCGATATGCCGGGCGATCATGCGCCGGTCTCTCCTCTCGTTCTTGTGGTCCCGCCTTCGCCGCGGCAAGCATGGGCGATTCGGACCGGCGACGCAACGCGGCCGGCTGACAGCGGCCGGTACCTTCCCTATAGTGGCGGTCACGGGTCCCTCCGCGACCCTCACCACGACCATGGAGCACAGCCATGCGCGCAAGCGTGATCACCTCGGCGGGTGAGCCGGAGGTGCTGGAAATCCGGGACCGTGCCCTGCCCGAGCCCGGCGGGGCGGAAGTGTTGGTGCGGGTGGAAGCCGCGGGCGTCAATCGCGCCGACGTCCTGCAGCGTCGCGGCATGTACCCGGCGCCGGCCGGAATCGATCCCGACGTCCCCGGCCTGGAATACGCCGGCACCATCGAGGCGACCGGCCCCCGAGCGACCCTGCGCAGGCAGGGCGACCGGGTAAT
Organism: Gammaproteobacteria bacterium; assembly: GCA_035638695.1. Lineage (GTDB taxonomy): Bacteria > Pseudomonadota > Gammaproteobacteria > UBA5335 > SLRW01 > DASQZJ01. The sequence goes on from DASQZM010000089.1 coordinate 24,576, forward strand.
GGGGCTGGTCGGCGGTGCCGCCTATGCCGAGTACCTGATCGTGCATGAGCGCGAGACGCAGCTGGTCCCGCAGGGCATCGACAGCGTCACGGCGGCCGCCTTTCCCGAGACCTACATGACCGCCTACCGGGCGCTGTTCCTGGAAGGGGGCCTGCAGCCGGGGCACTGGGCGCTGGTGCGCGCGGCCACCTCGGGTGTGGGAATATCCGCGTTGCAGCTGATCCACACCCTGGGTGCCTATGGCATCGGGACCAGCCGCTCCCGGGCGCGCCTGAAAGCGCTCCATGTGCACGGCATGAAGGCCGGCTACGTTGAAGGCGAGGGCTCGCTCGCGGAGCTGGTGCGCGAGCAGTCCGCCGGCCGCGGCGCCTCGGTCTGCCTGGATCTGGTTGGCGGGCACCTGGCCGACGCTCTCGAGGCGGTGCGGGACGAAGGCACGCTGGTGCTGGTGGGTCTGCTTGGCGGGACCCGCGACGAGATCAATCTGGGCAGCCTGCTCATGCGTCGCCAGACGATCCGCGCCATGACCATGCGCAGCCAGCCGCAGGAAACCCGCATCCGGCTGGCGCGCATCAGCGAGGAGCGGCTGGTGCCGCTGCTGGCCGAAGGGCGGCTGAAGCCGGTCGTCGACCGTGTGTTCCCGCTGGCCGAGGCGGCACTCGCGCATGCCCACATGGAGGCCAACCGGCACGCCGGAAAGATCGTTCTGAAGGTGCGCGAGCAGTAGCCGGCTGGCGCTCAGCCGCCGTCGTGGAGCACCATATGGAGAACCCGGTCCCCGAGCTGGGACGGGGTGAGCTCACCGCCCGGTTGGTACCATTGCACGGTCCAGTTCAGGGTTCCGAGCATGAGGCGCGTGCTCAGGGCCGGCTCGCCGCGCAGCAGCCCTTCCTCGCAGGCGGCGGCAACCACCTCGCGCCAGAGCCGCTCGTAAGCCGCGCGCAGCTCCAGCAGCGGACGTCGCATGGCGTCGGGCAGGCTGCGCCACTCGTACAGCAGCACGAACATGTCATCCTGGGTGCCGCCGAGCAGGATCTCGAGGTGCGAGCGGGTGAGTGCCGTGAGGCGGTCACGCGGGGAGACGACCCCGTCAAGGGCGGCGCGGGCCGCATTGATGATCCGGCGAACGCTGCTTTCCATCACGGCCTGGAGGATTTCCTCCTTGTTCCGGAAGTGATAGAAGATACTGCCGGACTGCAGGCCCACGGCGCGGGCGATGTCACGTACCGTCGTGCGCTCGTAACCCTTGTCCCGGAAAAGCCGGGAGGCCTCCCGGATCAGCGTATTGCGTCTATTATCCACGTCGGCTATAGTCACACGCCCCAGTATACCAAGCGCTTGCTCGAAAACGCTATCAAGAACGCACCGAGCCGCTTCCAGCCTTCTCGAGGAGGTCGTCATGCGATCGACGATGATGCATTACCCGCTGACGCTCGATCACGTGCTCGAGCGCGCGGGTCGGATCTTCCCGGATGTCGAGATTGTCTCCCGCCTCCCAGACAAGTCCCTGCACCGGTACACCTACGCCGACTTCTACCGGCGGTCCCGGGCCCTGGCCGGGGCGCTTCTGGACGCCGGCATGCAGCGGGGCGACCGGGTTGCGACCCTGATGTGGAATCACTACGCGCACCTGGAGGCGTATTTCGGAATCCCGGTGGCCGGCGGCGTGATGCACACCCTGAATCTGCGGCTTTCCCCGGGTGACCTCGACTATATCTGCAATCACGCCGGAGACCGGTTCCTGATTGTCGACGACGTGCTGCTGCCGCTGTACCAGCAGTTCCGGGACCGGGTGGAGTTCGATCGGGTCCTGGTGGTGCCGTTCGCGGGCGAATCGCTGCCGGACGGGACCGAAAGCTACGAGGACTTCGTCGCCGGGGCCACGGGCGACTTCGAGTATCCCGACAAGAACGAGGATGATCCCTGCGGCATGTGCTACACGTCCGGGACCACCGGTCGGCCCAAGGGCGTGGTGTACTCGCATCGCTCGACCGTGCTGCACGCCATGGGCAGCGCTCTGACCGACTCCACGGCGCTGTCCTACCGGGATTCCGCGCTGCCGGTGGTACCCATGTTCCACGCAAATGCCTGGGGCATGCCCTACAGCGCGACCCTGATCGGCGCCCGACAGGTGTATCCCGGACCCCACCTGGATGCCGAAAGCCTGCTGGACCTGTACGAGCAGGAGCGCGTAACCATCAGTGCGGGCGTTCCCACCATCTGGCTCGGCATCCTGGAGGCACTGGACGCCGAGCCGGACCGGTGGCGGCTGGAGAACATGCGCATGACGGTGGGCGGCGCGGCGGTGCCGGAATCGATGATCCGCCGCTTCAAGGAGTATGGCCTGGAGGTTTACCAGGGCTGGGGTATGACCGAGACCTCACCGCTGGGCTCGGTGAGCAAGATCCGCCCCGAGGTCGCCGGGATGCCCGAGGACGAGCAGCTCCACTACCGGGCCAAGGCGGGTGTGCCGGTGCCACTGGTGGACGTCCGCATCGTGGGCGACGACGGTATCGCGCCCTGGGACGGCGAGGCCATGGGCGAGCTGCAGGTGCGGGGCCCGTGGATCACGGGCAGCTACTATCGCCTGGAGGCCGGCGAAGACAAGTTCACCCCGGACGGCTGGCTGCGCACCGGCGACGTGGCCACCATCGACCGCTACGGCTACATCAAGATCACCGACCGCACCAAGGACCTGATCAAGTCCGGCGGCGAATGGATCAGCTCGGTGGACCTGGAGAACGCGATCATGGGGCATCCGGGGGTCGCCGAAGCCGCGGTGATTGCCATCCCGCACGCGAAGTGGACCGAGCGGCCGCTGGCGGTGGTGGTCACGAAGTCAGGCGCGCAGGTCACGCCGGACGAACTGCGGGATTTCCTCAAGGACAAGTTCCCGAAGTGGATGCTGCCGGACAACTACATCTTCGTGGCCGAGATCCCGCGCACCTCCACCGGAAAGTTCAGCAAATTGACCCTGCGCAAGCAGTACGAGCAGGGAAATCTCAAATAGGCGTGTTGCGACGCAGCGAAGACGTCAGGAGGTACGAATGCAGATCAAGGGCAATACCTTCGTGGTCACCGGCGGGGCCTCCGGGCTCGGCGGCGCCACCGTGCGCACCATCGCGGAGAATGGCGGCAACGCCGTCATCGCGGACATCCAGAGGGAGAAGGGCGAGGCGTTGGCGAAGGAGCTCGGCGACAGCGTGCGCTTCGCCGAGGTCGACGTCACCAGCGAGGACAGTGTCCGGGGCGCGGTGAAGCTCGCGGTGGACAGTTACGGCGGTCTGCAGGGCGCGGTCAACTGCGCGGGTATTGGCGGTGCTGCCAAGGTCCTGGGCAAGGAAGGACCGTACCCGCTGGACCAGTTTACCCGGGTGATCAACGTTAACCTGATCGGCACCTTCAACGTCATCCGGCTGGCGGTGGAGGCGATGGCCGCTTGCGAACCGGTTACCGACGACGGCGAGCGCGGCGTTATAATAAATACCGCGTCGGTCGCCGCCTTCGATGGCCAGGTCGGCCAGGCCGCCTACTCGGCGTCCAAGGCGGGGATCGTGGGCATGACGCTGCCGATCGCGCGCGACATCGCCCGTTACGGGATACGGGTATGCACCATCGCGCCGGGGATCTTCGATACGCCCATGATGATGTCCGCGCCGGACAACGTGCGCGAGTCCCTGGCCAAGCAGATCCCGTTCCCGTCGCGTTTCGGCCAGCCGGCCGAGTTCGCCTCGCTGGCCCGCGAGATCATGGAGAACTCCATGCTCAACGGGGAGGTCATCCGCCTGGACGGCGCGATCCGCATGGGTGCCCGCTGAGACAAATCGGGGTTCGCCGCCGGGCCGCCCGGTCCGGCGGCGGCGCCGCGACCAGGGGTCGCTTATGAGCAGGCCAGCCAGACAGTTGCGACCGGGCGCCGAAGCGGCGTCCGAGCCACCTCTCAGATTCATCACGGCCGCCTCCCTTTTCGACGGCCACGACGCCGCGATCAACATCATGCGCCGGGTGATGCAGGACCAGGGAGCGGAGATCATCCACCTGGGCCACAACCGCGGCGTGCGCGAGATCGTGCGCGCGGCGCTGCAGGAGGACGCCGACGGGATCGCGGTGAGCTCCTACCAGGGCGGGCATGTCGAGTATTTCAAGTACATGGTGGACATGCTGCGCGAGGCCGGTGCGGAGCACATCCGGGTATTCGGCGGTGGCGGCGGCACCATCACCGCCGAAGAAATCCGCGAGCTCCAGGACTACGGCGTCGAGCGGCTGTACAGCCCGGCCGACGGCATGGAGCTGGGGCTGCCGGGGATGATCGAGGACATGCTCCGGCGCGCGCGGGCGGCGCGGGTCGAGCGCGCCGCGCCGGGGGACGCCAGCCGGGAGGACCCGCTGGCGCTGGCGCGCACGATCAGCTTTCTCGAGGAGCACCCGGGCGACACGCGGGCGCTTGACGGGCTGCGCGAGCGCTGGGCGCGCACGGACAACGTCGCGCCGGTGATCGGCATTACCGGCACCGGGGGCTCGGGCAAGAGCAGCGTCACCGACGAGCTGCTGAACCGTTTCCTGGGGCATTTCCCGCAGCGGCGGATCGCCGTGCTGGCGGTGGATCCGACCCGCCGGCGCACCGGCGGGGCCCTGCTGGGGGACCGCATCCGCATGAACAGCCTGGACGACGACCGGGTGTTCATGCGCTCGATGGCCACGCGCCGCCAGCACCTGGCCACCAGTGAGGTGCTCCTCGACAGCATCGCGCTGCTGCGCCACGCGGGCTTCGACCTGATCGTGGTCGAGACCGCCGGTATCGGCCAGAGTGACACCGAGATCGTGGATCTGGTGGATCTGGCGCTGTACGTGATGACCAGCGACTACGGGGCCGCGACCCAGCTCGAGAAGATCGACATGATCGACTATGCCGATCTGATCGTGCTGAACAAGTTCGAGAAGCGCGGCGCCCGGGACGCGCTGCGCGACATCCGCAAGCAGTGGACGCGCAACCGCCAGGCCTTCGACGCTTCCGACGAGGACGTCCCGATCTATCCCACCATCGCCAGCCAGTTCAACGACGTCGGGGTCAACCACCTGTTCGTGGGCCTGTGCAAGGCGCTCATCGAGCGCCTGGAGCTGGACCGGCAGGCGTGGACACCGGAGCTCTCGCCGGATCAGGATGCCCTGCCCGAGGCGCAGGCGCTGATCCCGCCACAGCGCCAGCGCTACCTGGCCGAGATCGCCGAGCAGGGGCGGCAGATCAAGCGGCGCGTCGAGCGCCAGGCCGAGGCCGCGAGCCTGGCCCAGAGCGTCTACCAGAGCCTGCAGCTGCTGGAGGACCCGGCGCTGCCGGCGCCGCTGGAGGGCTACGGCGCGGAGCGGCTGCAGGAAGAGGGCATCGAGCAGGCCACGCGGGTGCTGCGCCAGCGCTACAACGCGGCGCTGGACGAGCTCGACAGCGAGGCGCTCGAGCGCCTGCGGCAGTGGCCGGAGCTCAGCTCCCGGGTGCGTGCCGAGACCTACCGCTACACGGTGCGCGGACGCGAGATCACCGGAGAGAACTACGTCGAGACCCTGAGCCACCTCAAGGTGCCCAAGATCGCGCTGCCGCGGACGACGGACTGGGGCGAGCTGCTGACCTTTCTGCTGTCGGAGAACCTGCCGGGGGCCTATCCCTACACCGGCGGGGTGTATCCCTACCGGCGCAGCGGCGAGGACCCGACCCGCATGTTCGCCGGGGAGGGCACGCCGGAGCGCACCAACCGGCGCTTCCATTACCTGGCCCACGGCCAGCCGGCCAACCGCCTGTCCACCGCCTTCGACTCGGTCACGCTGTATGGCGAGGACCCGCAGGAACGTCCGGACGTCTACGGCAAAGTGGGCAACTCGGGCGTGTCGATCGCCAGCGTGGACGACATGAAGAAGCTGTACTCGGGCTTCGACCTGTGCGACCCCCACACTTCGGTGTCGATGACCATCAACGGGCCGGCGCCGATCATGCTGGCCTTCTTCATGAACGCCGCCATCGACCAGCAGGTGGAAAAATACCTGCGCGAGAACGGGCGCTGGGAGGAAGTCCAGGCGTTCCTGGGCAAGCACTTCGCCGGAAGCGAGCGTCCGCGCTACCACGGTGAGTTGCCGGAGGGCAACAACGGCCTGGGCCTGGGCCTGCTGGGAGTATCCGGCGACCAGGTGGTCGAGCGCGAGACCTACGAGCGCATCCGCGCCGAGACCCTCGAGCAGGTGCGCGGCACGGTGCAGGCCGACATCCTCAAGGAGGACCAGGCGCAGAACACCTGCATTTTCTCCACCGATTTCGCGATGCGCATGATGGGGGACATCCAGGCGTTCTTCACCGAACACCGGGTGCGCAACTACTACAGCGTCTCGATCAGCGGCTACCACATCGCCGAGGCGGGGGCGAACCCGATCACACAGCTGGCCTTCACCCTGGCCAACGGCTTCACCATCGTTGAGTACTACCTTGCCCGGGGCATGGACATCGACGACTTTGCGCCGAACCTCAGCTTCTTCTTCAGCAACGGCGTGGACGCCGAGTACGCGGTGATCGGGCGGGTGGCCCGGCGCATCTGGGCACGCGCGATGCGTGAGCGCTACGGGGCGTCCGCACGCAGCCAGATGCTCAAGTACCACATCCAGACCTCGGGCCGGAGCCTGCACGCGCAGGAGATCCAGTTCAACGACATACGAACGACTCTTCAAGCGCTTTATGCGCTCTTCGACAACTGCAACAGTCTGCACACCAACGCCTTCGACGAGGCCATCACCACGCCCACCGAGGCCTCGGTGCGCCGGGCGATGGCGATCCAGCTGATCATCAACCGGGAGCTGGGGCTCAACCGCAACGAGAATCCCTGGCAGGGCGCGTTCATCATCGAGGAGCTCACCGAGCTGGTGGAGGAGGCGGTGTACGCCGAGTTCGAGCGCCTGTCCGAGCGAGGTGGGGTGCTGGGCGCGATGGAGACCATGTACCAGCGTGGGCGGATCCAGGAAGAGAGTCTGTACTACGAGCGCTGCAAGCACGACGGCAGCCTGCCCATTGTCGGCGTCAACACCTTCCTGCCCCCGGAGGGTCAGAGCGAGGACGCCGACGAATCCGGCCAGGAGCTGATCCGCTCCTCGGACGAAGAGAAGCGCCAGCAGATCGCCCAGGTGGAGAACTTCCGCGCGCTGCATGCCGACACCTCGGACGCCACCCTCCAGCGTCTGCAGGAGACCGCGCGGGGGCCGGACAACGTGTTCGCCGAGCTGATGGAGACGGTGCGCAGCTGCTCGCTTGGGGAGATCACGCGGGCCCTTTACGCGGTCGGCGGACAGTACCGCCGGAACATGTAGCACGCCCCTTGTAATCCGGGTCGTTTTGGGCAAGGGTATGCGCCAAATCGGATTCGGATACGAATGCGCAAATCAGTCGAGAGGTAATGGAGCATGACCATCGAAGCCTACATCTTTGATGCCGTCCGCACACCGCGCGGCCGGGGCAAGAAGGACGGTGCCCTGTATGAGGTCAAGCCCATCGACGTGGCGGCGAACGTATTTCGCGCCGTCCAGGAACGCAACGACCTGGACACCTCGCAGGTGGACGATGTGGTGATGGGATGCGTAACCCCGGTCGGGGACCAGGGCGCGGACATCGCGAAGATCGGCGCCCTGTACGCCGGCTGGGACCAGAAGGTCGCCGGCGTGCAGCTCAACCGCTTCTGCGCCTCCGGCCTGGAGGCGGTGAACCTGTGCGCGATGAAGGTCCGCTCCGGCTGGGAGGACCTGGTGGCCGCGGGCGGCATCGAGTGCATGTCGCGTGTGCCCATGGGCTCCGACGGCGGCCCCATGGCGATGGATCCGGCCGTCAACGCCAAGCTGAACTTCGTGCCGCAGGGCATTGGCGCGGACCTGATCGCGACCATCGAGGGCTTCTCCCGCGAGGACGTGGACAAGTTCGCGGCCCGCTCGCAGCAGCGCGCCGCCGAGGCATGGGAGAAGAGCTACTTCTCGAGGTCGATCGTGCCGGTCCGGGACGTCAACGGCATGGTGATGCTCGACCACGACGAACACGTGCGGCCCGGCACCACCGTGGAGTCCCTCGGCGGCCTGAAGCCGTCGTTCGAGGTGCCGGGCAGCATGGGCTTCGACGACGTGGCCCTGCAGGTGTACCCGGAAGTTGAGAAAATCAACCATGTGCACACCGCCGGCAACTCGTCGGGGATCGTGGATGGCGCCGCGCTGATGCTGCTGGGCAGCAAGGAGAAGGGCCACGACTTGGGCCTGAAGCCGCGCGCCCGCATCGTCTCGGCGGCGATCACCTCGACCGAACCGACGATCATGCTCACTGGCCCGGCACCCGCCTCGCGCAAGGCGCTGGACAAGGCCGGCATGAGCATGAAGGACATCGACCTGGTCGAGCTCAACGAGGCCTTCGCCTCGGTGGTCATGCGCTTCCAGCGTGAGCTGGACGTGGACGACGATCTCATCAACGTCAACGGTGGTGCCATCGCCATGGGCCATCCCCTGGGCGCCACGGGTGCCATGATCCTCGGCACGCTTCTGGACGAGCTGGAGCGCCGGGACCTGCAGACCGGTCTCGCGACGCTTTGCGTCGGTGGTGGCATGGGGATCGCCACCATCATTGAGCGCGTGTGACGCAGGAAGCGCCGTGGCCGGATCCCGGGTGGCCACGGTCCTGCGTGGGATGAGGTTTTCAGGTTTGAAAAGGCACGCTTATGTATTTCAGGTACCAGAAGGACGCGGACAGCATCGTCACGCTGACGATGGACCAGCCCGGCCGCTCGGCCAACATGATCGGCGAGGAGTTTGGTGACGGGCTGCGGGATGCGCTGGGGAAGCTGGACAAGGAGTCCGACCTCGCCGGCGTGATCATCACCTCGGCCAAGAACACCTTCATGGCCGGTGCCGACCTGGACGGACTGTTCCAGGCACGCGACCCTGAGGAGCTTTACCAGGGCGGCACTCAGCTCAAGCAGGCATTCCGTCGGCTGGAGACCTTGGGCAAGCCGGTCGTGGCAGCCCTCAACGGGTCGGCACTCGGCGGCGGTCTGGAGCTGGCTCTGGCCTGCCATCATCGGATCGCGATCAACGACGGCAAGTCCGAGTTCGGTTTCCCCGAGGTATCGCTGGGGCTACTGCCTGGCGGTGGCGGGACCGTGCGCCTGCCGCGCATGCTCGGGATCGAGAAGGCGCTGCCGTACCTCATGGAGGGCAACCGGATCAAGCCGGAGAAGGCCCTGGAGGCCGGCATCGTGGACGAGCTGGCCGCGGGCCGCGAGGATCTGCTGAAGAAGGCCGGGGACTGGATCAAGGCGCATCGGGAAGCGGCGCAGCCGTGGGATGAGAAGGGCTTCAGGATTCCGGGGGGCGATCCCAACAACCCACGCGTGGCGCAGCTGCTGGCGATCGCGCCGGCGATGCTGAAAAAGCGTACCCGCGGCAATTATCCGGCGCCGCAGGAGATCATGAATTCCGTGATCGAGGGCTGCAAGGTCGATGTTGAGACCGCCGGGCGCATCGAGTCGCGCTACTTCGCGCACTTGGCCACCGGCCAGGTCGCCAAGAACATGATCCGGGCCTTCTGGTACCAGCTCAACGCGATTAACGCGGGCAAGAGCCGCCCGGACGGCGTGGACAACTGGCAGGCCGGCAAGGTAGGCATCCTGGGCGCGGGCATGATGGGCGCCGCGATCGGCTATTGCGCAGCCAAGGCCGGATGCGAGGTGGTGCTCAAGGACGTCTCGCAGGAGAAGGCCGAGCAGGGCAAGGGTTATTCGCAGAACCTGCTCGACAAGCGCGTCAGCAAGGGCCGCATGAGCGAGTCCCGGGCGCGGGAGGTGCTGGACCGAATCCTGCCCACCGGTGACCCCGACGACTTGCAGGGCTGCGACCTCGTGATCGAGGCGGTGTTCGAGGACCGGGAGCTGAAGGCGAAGGTGACGAAGGAGGCAGAGGAGCGCCTGGGCGAGAACGCCATTTTCGCCTCCAACACCTCCACGCTGCCCATCACCGGCCTCGCGGGGGCTTCGCAAAGGCCAAACAACTTCATCGGCCTGCATTTCTTTTCTCCAGCGGACCGCATGCCGCTGGTGGAGATCATCTGCGGCAGGGAGACCTCCGACGAGACGCTGGCGCGGGCCTTCGATTTCGTCAAACAGATCAACAAGACCCCGATCGTGGTCAACGACAGCCGCGGGTTCTATACCTCGCGCGTGTTCAGCACCTACGTCATGGAAGGGATCTCGCTGCTCGCCGAGGGGCAGGATCCACAGGGGATTGAGTCCGCCGGACTCCAGGCTGGCATGCCGGTCGGCCCGCTGGCCCTGTCCGACGAGGTCAGCATGTCCCTGATGATGCACATCCGGGAGCAGACCAAGAAGGATCTCGAGGCAGCCGGACAGAAGGTACCGGAGCATCCCGCCTACGCGGTGGTCGAGGCCATGGTCAAGGAGCACAACCGCCCCGGCAAGGTCGCCGGCAAGGGCTTCTACGAGTATCCGAAGGACGCAAAGAAGTACCTCTGGCCGCGCCTGCGCGAGCTCTACACGCGCGAGGGGGCAGAGCTGCCGCAACAGGAGATGATGGATCGGATGCTGTTCGCGCAGTCCCTCGAGACCGTGCGCTGCATGGACGAGAACGTGGTCACAACGGTTGCCGACGCCAATATCGGCAGCATCTTCGGCTGGGGGTTTGCGCCGTTCCGGGGAGGTGTGTTGCAGTACATCAACGCCTACGGCCTGGGACCCTTCGTCGAGCGTGCCGACGTTCTCGCCTCCCGCTACGGGGAACGCTTCCAGGCACCCGATTCCCTGCGACAGCGGGCCGCCCGGAACGAGCCGTACGAGTAAGGCCACCGCTGCCGGCGGTGGCCTCGGGAACAACAACAAGAACGTTTGCGCGACTGCCCCGCGGGTTTGGCCCGCGGGGCTTTGTTTTTTGCGGGGCCAACGTCTGTCGGTTGGACCGCTCCGGCTGGCCCGTTGTTCCCGCCAAAGACGTTGCCATGTCGCCATTCCTGAGGTGTAATGCGCGAGAGGGCAGGCCGGGGCTGCCGGACTGGCACGGTCAGGGAGGTCACTCCCCCGGGCGGCGCAGGCGCCGGACAAGGGAATCGCACGACCGCAAGAGCGCCAACAAGAGGAAGCCGTGGATTCGCACAACGACGCCGAGAGTCTTTCATTGCCGGTTTCCCTGCTGGGGGACCGCCGATTCCGCACCGGCGTTGTAGTTGGCGCCGGGATAGCGCTGGGAGCGTGGCTGTGGCTGCACTTCGGCCATGGCGCGCCGCTGGAGCAGGTCTCGAGTCCCCTGGCGATCCCCGGTCACAGCTCGCCGGCCGGGTCCGCCTCGCGGTCGGCCAGCGAGCAGCCGTTGCGCGCCCCCACGGCACAGACTTCGTCGACGGCACAGGCTTCATCGACGGCACAGACCTCGACGGTGGAGAGCCCGCCCTGGCACGAGCTTACGGTGCAGCGCGGAGATACGCTGTCGAGCCTGTTCCGGGAAATGGGCCTGCCGGCGAGTGCCTGGATCCCGGTGATGAAGGTCCCGAAGGCAAGGAAAATCCTGCGCCACCTGCGGCCCGGCAGGGAATTGCGCTACCGGATCGCGTCCGACGGCGATCTGCAGGCGCTGAGCTATCCGCTCGACCTCACCCACCGGCTGGTCGTCTCGCGCGCCGAGCATGGCTATCGCGCCAGCGTGGGGGCACTCCCGGTCGAGCATCGCCAGGCCCGCGCGACCGGCACCGTGGAACACTCGCTGTTCAACGCGGCCCAGTCGGCCGGACTAAGCCAGCGCCTGACGATGAACCTGACCCACATCTTCAAGTGGGAGGTGAATTTCAAACAGTCCGTGCGTACAGGCGACTATTTCGAGGTCGTCTATCGCCAGCTCTGGAAGCACGGACAGAAGCTGCGCAACGGCGGCATTGTCGCCGCGCAATACGTCAACCGGGGCCACCGTTACCGCGCCTATCGTTTCACGCTGCCGGACGGCAAGACCAGCTACTACAAGGCCGACGGCAGGAGCGTGAGCAAGGGCATCGAGCGGGCGCCGCTGCACTACAAGTACATCAGCTCCCCGTTCAGCTACCACCGCTACGATCCGGTCGTGCACGTGTGGCGGCCGCACTACGGGGTGGACTACGCCGCGCCCACCGGCACGCCGGTACACGCCGCGGCCGACGGGCGGGTTATCTGGGCGAGGCGGGACGGTGGCTACGGCAACCTCGTGGTGATCCGGAGCTTTGGCCGGTACAAGACCTACTATGCTCACCTGCGCCGCTTCGCCCGGGGCATTCACAAGGGCATGCACGTGCACCAGGGCGAGTTGATCGGCTACGTCGGCCAGACCGGGGAGGCCACCGGTCCCCATCTGCACTTCGGCATCATGGTCAATGGCCGCTGGCGCAATCCGCGGACCGTGCCCCTGCCCAGCAACAAGCCCATCCCGCACAAGTACCTGGCCGAGTTCAAGCAGAGGATCAAGCCGCTGAAGCAGGCCCTGGACACCATGGAAGCGCAACGGCGCCAGAAGGGCCAGCCCACGCGGGTAGCGACCGCGTCGCGGGAAACCTCGGGCAACTGAGTGCGCGGGCGTCCGCCAACCGGGGTGATCAGCAGGTCTGGCCGCCGTCCACCACCAGCACGTGGCCATTGACGTAGTCCGAGGCGGGGCTGGCGAGATACAGCCCGGCCCCGGCGAGCTCGCCGGGCCGGCCGATCCGGCGCAGCGGGATCTTGGCGGCCAGCAGCGACTCCGTCTGTTCCAGCAGCTTGTGGGTCATGCGGCTTGGGAAGTAGCCCGGCGCGAGGGCGTTCACCCGGACGCCGGAGGGTCCCCATTTCACGGCGAGATCACGCGTCATCGAGATCACCGCACCCTTGCTGGCACTGTAGCCGACGGCGTCGAGGATCTCGGGCTCCTCCCCGCGCAGGCCGGCGACCGAGGCGATGTTGATGATCTTGCCGTAGCCGCGCTCGAGCATCCCCGGAGCCACCGCCTTGCTCGCCAGGAAGCTGCCGTCGACGTTGACCTGCATGACCTGGCGGAAGCGCTCGGCAGCCATGTCCACGGCGGGGGCACCCCAGGATACGCCGGCCGAATTCACCAGCACGTCGATCGGGCCCAGCTCCCGCTCGGTCGTGGTGACCGCGTCGCGCACGGAATCCTCGTCGATCACGTCGCACTCGAGGCAAAGCGCGTCCGGAATCTGCTCGCGGGCCTGGTCGAAGAAGCGCGGGCGCCGTGCCGCCAGCCCGACCCGTGCGCCCGCCTGGTACAGCGCTTCGGCGAGCTCCAGGCCGATGCCGCGCGAGCCACCCGTGACGAGCGCGACGCAGCCGTCGAGACGGAACAGATCGAAAACCTTCATTCCGGTTGTCCCCCTTTGGGATTGTGAGGTGGTCGGGTCGCCGGGGTCCCGGCCGACGGACGTCCGGCTCGGGCATAGCGCCTCAGCGCCCGCGGATTGACAATCCTGAGCTTGGCGTCGGCGATCGCCCGCAATGCGCGAGCGGTCCCGGAAGGTGCGTTGCCCGCGCGGATGCGCCCCGCCAGTTCGGTGTTGAGCGAAATCAGTGCCTCCCGCAGTGCGCCCGGGGATCCGCACACGGGCGGATCGCGGTCGAGCATGGAGGCGAGGGTCGCGAGTTCCTCGCGCATCAGCGGTTCCGCCTCGCACAGCTCGCGATCGATCATGCCCAGCCCATTGATCGCCACCAGCAACCGGAAACGCAGGCGGGGATCTGCGATGCGCGGGCTGATCTCGTCGCGGAGAAAGTCCTGTACCGCCCGGGCCAGCTCGTCCGGGCGCGGTCGGTCCTGCATGTATGCCTCGGTATGGTGCCCGCCTGTCCGCGGCCAAGCCATGACGCGGGTTCGGCGCCGTGCCCCGTAGGGGTTAGAATGTTACTAAGATTCTCGGAGATATTGCCAGGCCCCAGCGGCCCGGCGAGCTGCCGTCCGCTGCGGGCGGTTCGTTGGGCAACACGCGAGGGGCGAAGCGCAGTCACGCGGTACCATTGCCGGGCAGTAGCCTCCGGGCGCGGCGGGAGCGCCGGAAGGTCCGGCACGCGAGCGGCGAAGGACGGAGCCCGGCATTGGCAAGGGGGTGAAACGGTGCAGGATGTTAACACCGACATCACGCAGCCCGCGCGGGTTGACAGCCGCGCCCGCGAATGGGTCGCCAGCCCGAGCCCCGGGGTGTGGCGCAAGCCGCTGTACCGCACCGGCGGCGAGTCCGGGCGCGCGACCAGCATCGTGCGCTACGAGCCTGGCAGCCGCTTTCCCTCGCATGGGCACCCCGAGGGCGAGGAGATCCTGGTGCTCAGCGGCGTATTCTCGGACGAGACCGGGAATTACGGAACGGGCAGCTACCTGCTCAATCCGCCGGGGTCCCGACACGCGCCCTGGACCGAAGGGGGCTGCGAGCTGTTCGTGAAGCTTCGCCAGTACGGGGGCCGGGGTCGCCGCCAGCTCCGCATCCAGACCGGTTCCGGCGAATGGCGTCCGGGCTGCGCCGCCGGGCTGGAAACGCTCCCCCTTTATCGCCAGCAGGGGTTCCCGGAAGTCACCGCCTTGGCGCGCCTGGCGCCGGGCACCGACACGGGCGTATGGCAGTTTCCGGGAGGCCTGGAGCTGCTGGTGCTTTCCGGCAGCGTGGACCCCGGAGGCGGCCGCTGCGGTGAGCGGACCTGGATCCGCCGGCCGCCCGGCGCCCGGGTCCGGCTTTGGTCGGCGGAAGGCGCCCGGCTCTACCTGTGTGCCGGAAGTCTCGGAGGCCGGGCGTCGCCCGGCACGCTGCCGGAGTGGCCACTGGCGGAAGCTGCCGCGTCGGGGTCCTCCTAGAGGTAGAGGCGACGCAGCTCGCGGTCGGGCTCGCTGTGGTTCCAGATCTCGTCGAACTGTGCCTGCTCGGTGCGGGCACGCTGCGGATCGGTGTCGACGTGGCCCTCGTACCCGGCGGCATCCGGCCGCTGAACCAGGGTCCTCCCGTCCACCAGCAGGACGCTGTCCGCGCGCTCGCGCAAGTCGCTCGCGACACGGCGACACTCGGCTTGGGAGGAGAACCGCCGCAGCAGCGGCACGAGAGGGTGACCGTGCCGCATCGGCACCTGGCCGTCATGCACCAGCACGCGCAGGCGGGCGCGGGTGCTGCCCAAGAGGAATTCGCGCACGGCGGAGAGAAACTCTGCCCGTCCGTACAGGAGCGGATCCAGCGCCGGCGAGAGCAGGCAGACCTCGCGGCGGGCTTCGTTCACGAGCCCGACCGCGGCCTCCAGGTTGTCCGCAAGGCGGTGCAGCGCGCGCGATCCCCGGATCTCCTCCATCTTCCCATCTCCCCGGACATGATGGCCCTGCGCCAAGTATAGCCGGATCAGTCGCCGCTGAGCCGCATCAGGCGGTGTGGGATCCCGGCGTCCATGAACACCTTGCCCTCGGGGTGAAATCCGTGCGCCCGGTAGAAGCCCAACGCATGCGTCTGGGCATGCAGGAAGGGAGCCGGCATGCCCCGCCGGCGACCTTCGGCAACCAGCGTTTCCAGGATCTCGCCGCCGATCCCGGCGCCGCGGTGCTCCGGCAGCACCGCCATGCGGCCGATCTGGCCGCTGGCCAGCATGCGCCCGGTCCCCACCGCACCGCCGTCGCCGGCGAACGCGAGCACGTGGACCGCGCCGGCATCGTGGCCGTCCCACTCCAGCTCCGGCGGCACTCCCTGCTCCCGGACGAATACCTGTTCGCGGATCGCCGCGATGGGTTCCGCGAAGCCGCCCCAGGGCACGACGATCACGTGCCGGCGTTTACCGCTCATGGTCGGGATGATCTCCGGCCCGCAGCGTGCCCTCGAGGTAGAGCGCGTGGAGCAGCCGGCAGCCGGCGTCGCCGGATACCTTGAGACGCGACGCCGGCACCGGTCGGGAAAGGCCGCAGATCCGCCGGGCGAGCGGGACCAGGGTTTGCGGCAGCGGGTGCGCCCGGCCATCCGCGAACAGCACGTGACGTCCCGGCGCGACCTCGGCGTGCGCCAGGCGCGAGGCCGGGTGCAGCGCGAGGGGAATGTCCGCGCTGAGCATCCGGGCGAACGCCTCGAGCGCGATGGGCGCCGGCGGCTCCGGCTGCAGCCAGGGCTTGGGCTCGGTAATGAACCGGCCGAACCAAATCTCGAGCTCGCCCGGCTGCATTGCGCACGCCTCCTGCAACAGGCCCCGCACTGCTTCCATGCTACGGCTGTCGATCAGACCGGGATCGCTGGAGGCGTCGCCACGCCAGGGATCGGCGAAGCGCCGCCCGGCGCCAGGGCGCTGGGCGAGCAGCCCGGCCAGATCCGTGAGCATTTCCGCCGCCGACGGCGCGCGAAAGCCCACCGAGCAGGTCAGGCAGGCATCCAGCGCGACGCCCTCGTGGGCCACCCCGGGAGGCAGGTAGAGCATGTCGCCCGGCCCGAGAATCCATTCGTGCTCGGGCTGGAAACGGGACAGGATGCGCAGGTCGCAGTCCGGCACCAGCGCCTCGCGATCGAAGCGGCGGGCGATCCGCCAGCGCCGCCGGCCCTGCAGCTGCAGCAGGAATACGTCGTACTCGTCCCAGTGGGGTCCCACGCCGCCCCCCGGTGCCGCGAAGCTGAGCATGACGTCGTCGCGGCGCCACGACGGCAGGAACCAGAGCCGTTCGCCCACGGCCGCCGCCTCCGGCACCCACTTGTCCACGTCCTGCACCAGCAGCGTCCAGTCGCGCTCCGGCAGTTCGGGAAAATCCTCCTCCGGGATCGGGCCGTGGCGCAGCTCCCAGGTGTCGGCGTCCGGGTGCAGCACCAGCCGCGATTCGATTTCTTCCTCGCAGGCCAGGCCGGCCAGCTCCTCGGCGGTCAGGGGCGGTTCCGGAACGGGCAGGGCTCCGCGCACCAGCAATGGCCGCTTCTGCCAGTGCTCGCGCAGGAAGGTCTCTGCGTCGAGCCCGCCGAGCAGGTCCTGCGGGGTTCGCTCCCGGGGCATCGGTGGTCAGGCGCGGCGCGCCTGCTCAGCGGCGTTCCCGGTGTAGCTCGCGGGAGTGAGATCCAGCAGCCGTCGGCGAGCCTCCTCGGGGATCTCCAGCTCGCGGATGAAGGCGTGCAACGTGTCACGGGCAACCCGCTGGCCCCGGGTCAGCTTCTTGAGCTTCTCGTAGGGCTTTTCGATACCGTAGCGGCGCATCACCGTCTGGATCGCCTCGGCCAGCACCTCCCAGTTGGTCTCCAGGTCGGCCTGCAGGCGCACGGGATCCGCCTCCAGCTTGTCGGTCCCCCGTAGCACCGAATGGTAGGCGATGCAGGAGTGCGCGATGCCGGCGCCCAGGTTGCGCAGCACGGTGGAGTCAGTGAGATCGCGCTGCCAGCGGGAGACCGGCAGCTTGCCCGCCAGGTGCTGGAGCAGCGCGTTGGCCAGCCCCAGGTTGCCCTCGGCGTTTTCGAAGTCGATGGGGTTGACCTTGTGCGGCATGGTCGACGAGCCCACTTCGTCTGCAACCGGCCGCTGCCGGAAGTAGCCGAGCGCGATGTAGCCCCAGACGTCGCGGCAGAAGTCGAGCAGGATGGTGTTGAAGCGTGCGACGACGGCGAAGTATTCCGCCATGTGGTCGTGCGGTTCGATCTGCGTGGTGAACGGGTTGCAGCTCAGCCCCAGCGAACTGACGAAGGACTCGGCCAGGCGCGGCCAGTCGACCTCGGGGTACGCCACGACGTGGGCGTTGAAGTTGCCCACCGCGCCGTTGATCTTGCCGAACACGGTCACCGCGGCCAGCTGCTCGCGCTGGCGCCGCAGGCGGGCCACCACATTGGCCATCTCCTTGCCCAGGGTCGTGGGCGAGGCGGGCTGGCCGTGGGTACGGGACAGCATCGGCAGGTCGGCATAGCGCCGGGCAAGCTCGTTCACGGCCTCGATGATGCGGTCGTACCGGGGCAGCAGCGCGCGGCTCCGGGCATCGGCCAGCATCATGGCGTAGGCGAGGTTGTTGATGTCCTCCGAGGTGCAGGCGAAGTGGATGAACTCGCTGACGGCCTTGAGCTCGCGGTTGCCGGCGATTCGTTCCTTGAGGTAGTACTCGATCGCCTTGACGTCGTGGTTGGTGGTGTCCTCGATGGCCTTGACCCGCTGTGCGTCCTCGGAGCCGAAGCGCTCTATGATGCGTTCCAGGGCTGCGACGGCATCGCTGCTCAGCGGGGGCACTTCCCTGATGTCCGGATGGGCTGCGAGAGTCTCCAGCCACCGGACCTCGACGATCACGCGATAGCGCATCAGTCCGAACTCGCTGAAGATCTCGCGCAGGTCGAAGGTCTTGTCGGCATATCGCCCGTCGATGGGCGAAATGGCTGTGAGCGAAGACAGTTCCATGCCGGCTCCCGTGACGAAATGGTAGAATGCCGGATGATACATGAAACCCTGGCGCGGCGGTGTCACGCGGCCCGCTGCGGGTCCCCGGGGCAGCCTCCGGACGGCGCGCTGCTCGCGGGCTGCGGGGCCTGGCACCGGCGGCCCGTCGGGCGACGGCCCGGCATCCAGCGACGACCCATCGGTGAGCACGGCCCACGATCCGAGGTCCGAGCCCGCGCCCGGGAGCTGAAGCCGTGCGCTGGCCCGCCCCGTCCCCTTGAGAGGTGGAAATGAGCAAGCAGGAATTTCGCGTCGAGCACGACAGCATGGGTGAGCTTCGGGTGCCGGCAGACGCCCTGTGGGGCGCCCAGACCCAGCGTGCGGTGGAGAACTTCCCGGTCAGCGGCCTGCGCATGCCGCGGCAGTTCATCCGCGCCCTGGGCCTGATCAAGGCCAGCGCGGCGGAGACCAACCGCAAGCTGGGGCTGCTCGACGAGGACGTCGCCGCGGCGGTGATCGAGGCGGCCGAGCAGGTGGCCGCGGGCCGCTACGACGCACATTTCCCGATCGACGTATTCCAGACCGGCTCGGGAACCAGCAGCAACATGAACGCCAACGAGGTGATCGCCCACGTGGCTTCCGAGCGGCTGGGCTCGCCGGTGCACCCCAACGACCACGTCAACATGGGGCAGAGCAGCAACGACGTGGTGCCCACCGCGGTCCATGTCAGCGCGAGCCTGTCGGTGATGGAGGATCTGCTGCCGGCGCTGGACAAGCTACGGCAGGGCATCGAGCGAAAGGCGCAGAGCCTGGACGGGGTCACCAAGACCGGGCGCACCCACCTGATGGACGCCATGCCGGTGCGCTTCTCGCAGGAGATGGGTGGCTGGGCGAGCCAGATCCATCACGCCCACCAGCGGATCGACGCGACGCTGCCGCGCCTGCATCAGCTCGCTCAGGGGGGCACGGCCGTGGGCACCGGCATCAACGCCCATCCCGACTTCGCGGACGGCGTGGCGCAGGTCCTGGAGCGGCGCACGGGCATCGCATTCCGGCGCTGTGACGATCAATTCGAGGCCCTCAGCAGCCAGGACACCGCGCTGGAGCTGTCCGGCCAGCTCAAGGTGCTGGCGGCGAGCCTGATGAAGATCGCCAACGACCTGCGCTGGATGAACAGCGGGCCGCTGGCCGGCCTGGGCGAGATCGCGCTGCCGGCCCTGCAGCCGGGCAGCAGTATCATGCCCGGGAAAGTCAACCCGGTGATCCCCGAGTCGGTGACGCAGGTGGCCGCGCAGGTCATCGGCAACGACGCGACCATCACCGTGGCCGCCCAGTCGGGCAACTTCCAACTCAACGTGATGCTGCCGCTGGTCGCGTTCAACCTGCTCCAGAGCCTGGAAATCCTGTCGGGCGTGGTACCGCTGCTTGCGGAGAAGGCGATCGCCGGATTTACCGTCAACGAGGAGCGCATCGGCGAGGCGCTGGGCCGCAACCCGATCCTGGTCACGGCGCTGAATTCCGTGATCGGCTACGACCAGGGCGCGAAGATCGCCAAGGCCGCCTACCAGCAGGGCCGGCCGGTGATCGAGGTGGCACGCGAGATGACCGACCTCGGGGAGGAGGAGCTGGCACGCCTGCTGGATCCGGCCACCATCACCCGCGGCGGGATCGCGGGGAAGTAGGCCGCGGCGCGCGGGCGGAGGCAGTCAGCGAATGCAGGAACGGATCCGTCGGCGGCTTGCCGGCACCCGCGAGGCCCCGCCGCCGCACGAGCTGGCGGCGTACCCGGGGGATCTCAACGTCCCGCTGGAGCGGCTGCCGATCGCCCCGGAAAAGCTTCTCCCGGCGGCGGTCCTGGTACCGCTGGTGGAGCGGGCGGCGGGATTGCAGGTGTTACTGACCCAGCGCACCGACCATCTGCGCCAGCATGCCGGGCAGGTGAGCTTTCCCGGCGGCCGGGCCGAGCCGGGCGACCGCGACGCGGTGGCCACGGCGCTGCGGGAGACCCGGGAAGAGATCGGCATCGACGCGGGTTTCGTGCGCGTCACCGGCTATCTCGACCCCTACGTGACGGTGACGGGCTTCTGCGTCACCCCGGTGGTCGGCTTCGTGCGCACCGGCTTCGTCCTGCGTCCCGATGAGACCGAGGTGGCCGACGTGTTCGAGGTGCCCCTGGCGTACGTGCTGGACCCCGCCAATCACCAGGTCCGCCGGGCCGAGCGCGACGGACAGCGCCTGCGTTACTACGTGATCGAGTACCGCGGCAGGGTGGTCTGGGGAGCCACGGCGGGCATGCTGGTCAACCTGTATGAGAAGCTCCGGGCATGAGCGCGGGCGGACGGGGGATCGCCTCACTGCTCGAGATCATGGCCCGGCTGCGGGACCCGGAGGCCGGCTGCCCCTGGGACCTGGCGCAGGATTTCCGCAGCATCGTGCCGCACACTCTTGAAGAAGCCTACGAGGTCGCCGACGCGGTGGAGTCGGGTGACCTGAGGCATCTGCGGGATGAGCTGGGCGACCTGCTGTTCCAGGTCGTGTTCCTGGCCCGTTTGGGCGAGGAGCTGTCCCTGTTCGATTTCGACGCGGTGGTGGCGGCGCTGTCCGACAAGCTGGTGCGACGCCACCCACACGTGTTCGGCGAGGCCCGGGTGGCGGACGCCGACGAGCAGCGGCGCTCCTGGGAGCAGATCAAGGCGCAGGAGCGCGCGCGCGCTGCGAGCCCCGGGGCGAGCGAGCTGGACGGGATACCGGCAGCGCTCCCGGCCCTGAGCAGGGCCGCCAAGATCGGGCGCCGGGCGGGCCGGGTCGGGTTCGACTGGGACGACGCGGAGGGTGCGCTGGACAAGGTGGAGGAGGAGCTGCTGGAGCTCAAGCAGGCACTGGAGCAGACGCCGGACCTCGGCGAGGTCGAGGAGGAACTGGGCGACCTGCTGTTCTCACTCACCAATCTGTCGCGGCATCTTGAGATCGACCCGGAGGCGGCGCTGCGGCGGGCCACACACAAGTTCGAGCGGCGCTTCCGACATGTCGAGGCCGTGCTGCGCGAGCGGGGGCTGCACCCGGCCCGCGAGCACCGCGACGAGATGGAGCGCTACTGGCGCCAGGCAAAGGACCGCGACGGGGATTCCGGAAACCCCGGGGAAGACGGCCGGCGGTGAGCGGATCGGGCGGCATCCTCTTCGTCCACGGTGCCGGCGGTGGGCCCTGGGAGTGGGAATCGTGGCTGCCGGTGTTCGAGGCGGGCGGCTGGCGCTGCCAGGCGGTCGACCTGCAGGGAGACGCGCGCGCTGTCGGGAAGCTTCGCTTCGAGGATTACCTGGAGCGCGTTCGGGCCACCGCCACGGCGATGGGCGATGACGGACCGGTGGCGCTGGCCGGTGCCAGCCTGGGCGGGCTGCTGGCGCTGGCCGTGGCCGGAGAGCTCCGGGCTGCAGCGCTGTGTCTGGTCAACCCGGTGCCGCCGGCGGGGCTGACCGGCCGGGCGGCGTCCAGAGGCGGAGCGTTGCCGGAGGTCGTCCGCTGGTCCCGGGACGCATCCCGGGCCGGTACCCGGCGCAGCATGCCCGATGCCACCGAGACAGCCGTGACGCGCGCGATGGCTCGCTGGCGGGACGAGTCCGGGGCCGTCCTGGAGCGTGTGCGCGCCGGCGTGTCCTGTGCCGCTCCCGGGTGTCCCAGCCTGATCCTGTACGGGATGCCGGACCGGGAGGTCTCCCCGGCGGCGGTGGCGGCGCTGCGGGAGCATTGCCAGGCGGATCTGCTGGTGGCCGAGGGGGCCGGGCACGTGGGGGTACTGCTGGGACGGCGTGCCAGGCTGTGGGCGTGCATCGCCGAAGTCTGGGTGCGTGAATCGGCGGCGGGCCCCGGTTAACCTCGGGTTCAGCGCGGGAGGTTATCCTTGCCCCGGCAGGAGTGGAGTGGAACGATTGGGACGCTGCAGGCGGAACCTGCGGCCGCGCGGTCCGGAGGGAGAGCATGCGCCTGCTGATCGTCGAAGATGAGGCCAGACTGCGCGAGAGCCTGGCGGAGCAGTTTCGCACCGCCGGTTTCGTGGTCGACAGCACGGGCGAGGCCGAGGAGGCGATCTTCCTCGGCGAGGAGTACCCCGTCGACGTGGCGGTCGTCGATCTGGGCCTGCCGGATGCCAGCGGGATGGACGTGATCCGCACCTGGCGCGAGCAGCGGAGGGGCTTCCCCGTGCTGATCCTCACCGCCCGCGGGCGATGGCAGGACAAGGTCGCCGGGCTTGAGGCGGGTGCCGATGATTACCTGGTCAAACCGTTCCAGCCGGAGGAGCTGGCCGCGCGGGTGAACGCCCTGCTCCGGCGGGCCGCCGGCTGGGCCACACCGGTACTGGAGTGCGGCGATGTGCGCCTGGATACCGCGGCCCAGCGGGTCACGGTCGGCGGGCGCAACGTCAACCTCACGGCGTACGAATACCGGATCATCGAGCATCTGATGCTGCACGCCGGCCAGGTCGTGTCCAAGACAGAGCTCAGCGAGCACTTGTACCCGGACGACGACGACCGGGACAGCAACGTGATCGAGGTCCTGATCGGCCGGGTACGCCGCAAGCTCGATCCAGACGGCACCCGGCAGCCGCTGGAGACGCTGCGTGGCCGGGGTTATCGGTTCTCCACCGGCGACTGCTGATGCGCTCCATCAACACCAGGATGCTGGTCGCCGCCAGCCTGGTGCTGGTGCTGTTTTTCACCCTCTCCGGCGGCGTCCTCGATTACGTGTTCCGGCGCACGGCAGAAGACACCCTCACGCACAACCTGCAGCTTACTGCCTACGGGCTGATGTCAGCGGCGAACGTCGATCCGGTAGGCGATCTCCGGATGCCCTCGACCCTGCCCAACCCCCGGCTTTCCCGGCGCGCCTCCGGCCTCTACGGACAGATCCGCTTCCCCGGCGGCCCGGTCCTATGGCGCTCGCCGTCGGCGAAGGGAATCCGGATTCCCTATCCCAAACACGTGCCGTCCGGCGGCGAGCGCACCGCCCGGGTCGAGGACAGCCGCGGCAAGAGACTCTACACCCTCAGCTACAGCGTGGTCTGGCAGACGCGCTCCGGGGACCAGATCCCGTTCATCTTCGATGTGGCGGAGAGCCTAGAACCATACGACCGGCAGCTCGCCCAGTTCCGGACCAACCTGTTCACCGGGTTCGCCGTGCTGACTGCCCTGCTGCTCGCGATCCAGGCGATCGTACTGCGGCTCGGCCTGCGTCCGCTGCGGCGGATCGAGTCCGACCTGGCCGCGATGGAGGCCGGGCGGCACACGGAGCTGACCGGCCGCTATCCGCGGGAGCTGGCACGCCTGGCCGACAACCTGAATGCCCTGGTACGCAGCCAGCATGCGCACCTGGAACGCTACCGCCACTCGCTGGAGGACCTGGCGCACAGCCTCAAGACGCCGCTGGCGGTGATGGCGTCGTATTGCAACGAGGAGGCGATGCCGCCGGAGCTGCGCAGTAAGCTGCGCGAGCAGATCAGCCGACTCCAGCAAATCGTCGACTACCAGCTCCAGCGTGCCGCGGCTTCCGGGGCCCGTGCGGGGGGCAAGACCGTCGACGTGGAGGCCTGTGCCGAGCGCATTCGCAGCACGCTGGGGAAGGTCTATCGCGAGCGGGGACTCGAGATCACGGTGGAGGTCCCCAAAGGTCTGACGTTCCTGGGGGAGGAAGGTGACCTGTTGGAGGTCCTCGGGAATCTCGGCGACAACGCCTGCAAGTGGGCCGGGTCCCGGGTGCGCATCGCCGCTGTTCGAACCGGCGCGACCGGTGGCGGCCGGATCCGGGTCAGCGTCGAGGACGACGGGCCCGGGATTCCGGCGCGGCACGCCGACCGTTTGCTCCGGCGCGGCGTCCGCGGAGATCAGAGCATACAGGGGCAGGGCATCGGCCTGGGAGTGGTCGGCGACATCGTGGTGATGTACGGCGGCGAGGTCTCGGTGGAGCGGTCCCCGGAACTCGGCGGCGCCAGGATTTCGGTGACCCTTCCCGGCGGCGGGCTCGGGCAAGACGCGGAAAGTCGAAAAAGACCAAGATAAAATAGCGCCATGAGGGGAGTTTTTGAAGTCGTTTCCGGGGCTGCCCGGATCGTGGTGCAAGCCCGGAACACTGGCGGGTTCGGACGCCGAAGCATTCGCTCCGCCACACGATGACCGACACCGAACGTCACCAACTCAGGGAGCTGGCGCGCCGTGCGGCGACCGCCGGTAGCCGTGATCTGCCCGACCTGGACCGCCGGTTGCGGCGCGTCGAGCGCCGGCTCGGCCGTGGGCAGCCCGTCGACCGCGAGCTGGGGCGCATCGCCCGGCGGCTCGAGGCGAGCCTGGAGCGCGTGTCCCGACGGCGCCAGGCGGTGCCGCAGCTCGGTTATCCGCCGGGGCTTCCGGTGGCGGAGGCGCGCGGAGCCATCGTCCCGGCGCTGCGCCGTAACCAGGTGGTGGTGATCTGCGGAGAGACCGGCTCCGGCAAGACCACCCAGCTTCCCAAGATGCTGCTCGAGGCCGGGTTCGGTGCGCGCGGCCGGATCGGTCACACACAACCGCGGCGCCTGGCGGCGCGCACGGTTGCCGCGCGCATCGCGGACGAGCTCGATACCCCGGTCGGGCGTTGCGCGGGCTACAAGGTGCGCTTCGGCGAACGGCTCGAGCCGGATGCACCGATCAAGCTGATGACCGACGGGATCCTGCTCGCCGAGACGCAGACGGACCCGTTGCTTACCGAGTACGACGCCCTGATCGTCGACGAGGCGCACGAGCGGAGCCTCAATATCGACTTCCTGCTCGGGTACCTCAAGCGGCTGCTGCCGCGACGGCCCGACCTGCGCGTGGTAATCACCTCGGCGACGATCGACCCGCAGGGCTTTTCGCGTCACTTCGACGATGCGCCCGTACTGGAGGTGCCGGGCCGCGGCTGGCCGGTGGAGATCCGCTACCGCTCCCCGGAGGGGGCCGAAGCGCATCGTCCGGATCTCCAGGACGCGATCCTTGAGGGCATCGACGAGCTGTGGCGGGAGGGACCGGGGGACGTGCTGGTGTTTCTGCCGGGCGAGCGGGACATCCGGGAAACCGCCGACATGCTGGCCCGGCGGGGGCCGGTCGGCGCGGAGGTGCTGCCGCTCTATGCGCGCCTCGGGGCGCGCGCGCAGAACCGGGTATTCCGCCCCGACGCCACCGGCCATCGGATCGTGCTGGCGACGAATGTCGCCGAGACCTCGGTGACGGTGCCGGGGATCCGCTACGTGATCGATCCGGGACTGGCACGGATCAACCGTTACAGCCATCGCACCAAGGTCCAGCGACTGCCGATCGAGGCGGTTTCGCGCGCCAGTGCCGATCAACGCGCCGGCCGCTGCGGCCGCGTGGGCCCCGGCATCTGCCTGCGACTTTACAGCGAGGCGGACTACCAGGCGCGGCCGCGCTTCACCGATCCGGAAATCCTGCGCACCAGCCTCGCGGACGTCATCCTGCGCATGAAGGCCCTGGGACTGGGTGAGATGAGCGAGTTCCCGTTCATCGATCCGCCCGACGAGCGCCGGGTCAAGGACGGCCTGCGCCAGCTTACCGAGCTGGGCGCGCTCGGGTCGAACGGAGAGCTGACGGCGCTGGGCCGGGATCTCGCGCGACTGCCCGTCGAGCCCGCCGTCGGGCGGATGATCCTGGCGGCGTCCCGGGAGGCTTGCCTGACCGAGGTGCTGGTGATCGCCGCCGCGTTGAGCCTGCGGGATCCCCGCGAACGGCCGGCCGAAAGTGCCGGGGCCGCGGACGCCCGGCACGCCCGCTTTGGTCACGAACGCTCCGATTTCCTCGGCTACCTGCGTCTGTGGCGCATTTACCGCGCCGAGACCGCGGACCTTTCCCAGTCCGCGCTTCGGCGCTACTGCCAGGAGAACTTCCTCTCCCGGTCACGCATGCGGGAGTGGCAGGACATCCACCGGGAGCTGTGGCAGTACGCCCGCGAGCTCGGCCTGCACCCCAATCGTGGCGAGGCGGGCTACGCGGCGATCCATCGCGCGCTGCTGACGGGGCTGCTGGGGCAGATCGGCAAGCGCCAGCAGGAGGGGGACTATGCGGCGCCCCGCAACGTGCGCTTCCGGATCCATCCGGGGTCAGCGCTGGCCCGGTCCGGCGCGCGCTGGGTGATGGCCGCCGAGCTGGTCGAGACCAGCCGCCTGTTGGGCACCTGCGTCGCTGCGATCGAGCCGGCCTGGATCGAGGGGTTCGGCGGGCACCTTCTGCGGCGGCAGACGCGGGAGCCCCACTGGGAGCGCCGGCGGGGGCGGGTGCGGGCCTGGCAGCAGATCAGTCTCTACGGGCTGGTCCTGGTGGCACGGCGGGGCGTGGACCATGCGCCCCTGGACGCGGAGGGCGCCCGTCGGATCTTCATCCGCGAGGCGCTGGTGGGCTGCGATCTCGACCCTGTGCCGGCGGTACTGGAGCGCAACCGCCGACGGATCGCCCACGTGGAGGACCTGGAGGCGCGGCTACGCCGGCGTGATCTGCTGGTCGCCCCGGACGCGCTCGCGGACTTTTACGACCGGCGACTGCCCGCGGACGTGTGTGACCAGGGAAGCTTTCGCCGCTGGCTGGACGGCGCCGCGAGAGACGAGCCCGGGATCCTGGACCTCGCGCAGGACACGCTGCTGCGCCGGGGGCCCGACGCCGACATCAAGCTTCAGTACCCCGACCGCATCGAGGTGGCCGGTGTGCAGGTGCCCCTGTCGTACACCTTCGACCCGGCCGCCGACGCGGATGGCGTCTCCGCCGAGATTCCGCTGGCGGCGTTGGCTCAGCTGCCGGCGGAGCCGTTCGAGTGGCTGGTTCCCGGTTTGCTGCCGGAAAAGATCACGGCACTGCTCCGCTCCCTGCCGAAGTCGCTGCGGCGGAATGTGGTGCCCGCGCCGCAGTTCGCGCGGGCCTGCGCCCGGAGTCTGCCGCCACGTTCGCGGCGCCCGCTGCGCGAAGCCGTCGCCGGGGAGCTGTCGCGCATGACGGGGGTCGATATCGCGCCTGCCGATTTTCGCCAGAACTCGTTGCCGTCGCACCTGGTCATGCGCTTTCGCGTGGTCGATGGCGAAGGCAACCTCCAGGGAGAAGGGACCGACCTGGACCGGCTCCGGGAGCGTCTGGGCGAGCAGGCGAGCGAGGCCTTCGGCAGTGGCATAGCCCGCGAGGCGAGGGAACAGGACGAGGTGTCGGTGCACGACTTCCCGGAGGTCCCGGAGTACATCGATGCGGAGGTGGGCGGGACCCCGGTGCGCGCCTGGCCAGCGCTGGTTCCGGAGCAGGATCGCGTGGCGCTGCGGCTGCTGCACGAGCCGGCGCGGGCCACCCGTCTGCACCGGCTTGGTGTCGCGGCGCTGATCCGGCGGGCGCTGGCGCAGCAATACCGCTACCTGGAGAAGGAGCTCGCGGCGCGCCGGGAGATGTGCCTGCACTATGCCCCCCTCGGGAGCGCGGAGGAGCTGTGCCGCGACATCCTGGAAGCGGCGACCGCGGAAGTCTTCCTGGAACCGGCTCCCCTGCCGCGGGACGCCGCACAGTTCCGGGCATGCCTGGATCGGGGTCGGGGTGAGCTGGTGTCGGTCGCCCAGCACATCGCGGACCAGGCGGCGGCAGCGCTCGCTACCCACCATTCGCTGCAGAAACGCTTGCAGGGCAGCATCCCGCTGGCGTGCATGGCGGCGGTTCGGGATGTGGCGTCGCAGGTGGGGCGGCTGGTCTATCCCGGCTTCGTCACGGCCACCCCGCCGCGGTGGCGGCCGCGGCTGCCGGTATTCCTGGAGGCGGCGGAGAGGCGCCTGGAGAAGCTGCCCCGGCGGCTGGAGCGGGATGCCGGCGCCATGAAGTCGGTGGCACGCTGGGAGCAGAGCTGGGCCAGTGTGGCCGCGGTCGGCGAGCCGCGCGCCGCGGAGCTGCGGTGGCTCCTCGAGGAGTATCGCGTATCGCTGTTCGCACAGGAGATGGGCACCAGCGTAGCCGTATCCGACAAGCGGCTGGAGGCTTTGCTGCGGGAGATCCGGCGGTCCAACGGTGAGTGAGCACAAGTATCCCTGAATCCGGCAGGCTTTCCTATTTTTGAGGCCTTGCTTGAATTACGGGTCGGCGCTGCCCAGAATGAGTAGCATTCACCTCGCGCGGGCCCCTCGCCGCCAGCGCCGGGAAATGCCAGGGACGGAACGGACTCCGTACAGCGGGGCCCGGAAGGGCAGACGCTTGCAGGTGCAAGAGTGACAAGGACGCCACAAGAGCGTATCGGGAAGGCCGCTCCCGCGGCGGGGCAGGTGTTCCTGTTCCTGGTGCTTTTCGTGCTGCTCGCAGTCCCTCCCGGGTGGCTCGTGTTGCGTCACGACGCCACTGTCGCCCGCAGCGCCTTCGCGCGGGAAGCCCGCTTCCTGCACAATTCCCTGGCCGAGCGCGTGGGCGAGAACGCCGGCGCGCTCGGGGCGGTGGCGGGGGTCCTCGAGGCGGGCAGCAGGCCCGGTACGGGCCCGTTCCGGGATCTTTCCCGGCGTCTCATGCAGCGGTTCCCCGGCATTGAGGGCATCGGCTTCGCCCGCATCGTCGGGGGCGGCCGGCTCCGCGAGCGCTACGCGGCGGGCCCGTCCAGCATCCCGCCCCCCTCGGGAGCCGCGCTCCGGCGCGCGCTGGAAAGCGGCAAGGACACGTATGTCGCGGCGCCGCCGGACGCGAGCGGTTACTTCCTGGTACGGGCCGTACGGCGGCCCGGCGGAACTGCGGGAGCGAGTGCCCCGGTGACCGCGGGCGTGGTCTGGCTGCGTCTGGCACCCGCCAGGTTCCTGCGCAACGCGGGCGCTTATCGTTTTGACACCGGAGTACGGCTCAGCGCGGCCGGGCGCACGTTGTACCGGCGAGGGCCGCCGCCCCGGCCGGCGCGGCCTTGGCTGCCCCTGTTCCGCACGCAGCGAAGCGTATCGGCGGCAGGCCTGAGGCTGGAGCTGAGCATCTGGCGTCCCATGTCCGTCTCGGATCTCGGCCTGGTCCCGCTGTTGAGTCTGGTAATCGCTTCCGCACTGGCAGCATTGTTCCTGACGTTGCTGCTGCGCGCGAGCCGCCTTCGCCAAAGCGAGCGTCGAGCGGCGAAGGCGCGACTGGTCGCGGAGCGGGAACGGGCCCAGGTTACCCTCAGCTCGATCGCAGACGGCGTGGTGAGCACGGACGTCAGCGGACGCGTCGACTACCTCAACCCGGTTGCGGAACGACTGACCGGATGGCGGCTGGACGACGCGCTGGGCAGGCCCGGCTCCGACGTGGTGCGACTGTTCGGCGCGGACGGCAACCAACCGCTGGAGGACCCCCTTGCGGCCTGCTTGTCCGAAGGGCGGCCGGTCTCTCTGGAGGACGAGGTGACCATGGCCGGGCCCGAAGGCACGGTCTTTGCTGTGAACGGCTCGGTGGCTCCCATCCACGACCGCGAAGGCGCCACCACGGGTGCGGTAATGGTAGTGCACGACGTCAGCCAGGAGCGCCGCATGGCATCCCAGATCGAGTACCAGGCCAAGCACGATCCGCTCACCGGCCTGATCAACCGCTCGGAGCTCGAGGCGAAGCTGACCCACGCGGTGCACACGGCGCGCTTCCATCATCGCGAGCATGCGCTGTGCTACCTGGAAATCGACCAGTTCAACCTGATCACCGAAACCTGCGGCCACGCCGGCGGCGACGAGCTGCTCCGTCAGGTGGGGCAGCTCCTTCGGTCCCGGGTACGGGGCAACGACGTCCTTGCCCGGCTCGGCGGTGACGGGTTCGCGGTGCTGCTGTTCAATTGCGGCCTGCAGGAAGCCGAGAAGGTGGCCGGGACCCTGCGGGAGATCGCGGCCCAGTTCCGCTTTGTCTGGGAGCGCATGAGCTTCGAGGTCAGCATCAGTGCGGGCGTGGTTCCGGTGCTGGCACGCAGCGGCACCGTCAGCGAACTTCTTGCGGCCGCGGACTCCGCCTGCTACATGGCCAAGGAGCAGGGGCGCAACCGTGTTTACCTGTATCAGCCGGACGAGATCGCGATCGCCCACCGCCACGGGGAACTGCAATGGCTCCACCGGATTTACGAGGCGCTGGAGGAGAAACGCTTCGTGCTCTACTCGGAACGAATCCAGCCCCTGCGACAGGGGCAGGGTATGGACCTGCCGCCCGGAAGAGAGCTGTTGCTGCGCATGACCGACGAGAACGGGCGGCTGATGTCGCCGAGCGCCTTCGTGCCGGGCGCCGAACGGTACGGGCTGATGGAAAGCATCGACCGCTGGGCGGTGCGGGCGGCCCTCACTCGATTGGCACAGAACCCGGACGCGGGGGAAGGATTCTATTCACTGAACCTGTCGGGCCAGGCCTTGGCCGCCGAAGGATTCTGCGACTACGTCGAGTCGGAGCTGCGCCGCAGCGGTGCCGATGCGGCCCGCATGTGCTTCGAGATCAGCGAAACCGCCGCGCTCGCCAATCCCACGGTGACCATGGCATTCATCCACCGCGTGCGGGAGCGCGGCTGCCGTGTGGCGCTGGAC
The DNA here is from genome assembly GCA_035638695.1 of Gammaproteobacteria bacterium. GTDB lineage: Bacteria > Pseudomonadota > Gammaproteobacteria > UBA5335 > SLRW01 > DASQZJ01. The sequence continues at coordinate 55,452 of DASQZM010000089.1, forward strand.
GATTTTGGCAGCGGGGCGAGCTCCTTCATGTACCTCAAGAGCCTGCAGATCGACATGCTCAAGGTCGACGCCAAGCTGATCCGGGGCATGACCGGGAACCCGATCGACGCGGCCATGGTGGAATCCCTGAACCGGATCGCCGGGTTGATGGGGCTTGATACGGTGGCCCAGGGCGTCGACACTCCGGGCACCCTGCAACGTCTCCGGACCCTGGGAATGGAGTACGCGCAGGGCAGTGCCGTCCAGCCGGCGGAGCTGTTCGTCAAGGGACGCGCCCGGATTGAGTCGATCCAGGGGACCCCCTGATTCGTCCGGATCCTGTCGCCCGCCTGGAGCGGTCCACCGAAAACCGGTGGCCGCGGAAGCGTCGACCCAAATCCCCCGGCGACCCGCTGCCTCAGTCGGTAACCGCACCTTGGCTGGCGCTCGAGACCAGGCGCGCGTACTTGCCCAGCACACCACGCGTTTCACGTGGTTCCGGGATGTGGAAGGCGCCACGACGGCGAGCGAGCTCAGCATCCGGGACGTTCAGCTGCAGCAGTCGCTGGTCGGCGTCGATGGTGATGCTGTCGCCCTCCCGAACCAGCGCGATGGTCCCGCCGACGGCCGCTTCCGGGGCCACATGTCCGACCACCAGGCCATAGGTGCCTCCGGAAAAACGCCCATCCGTGATCAGGCCGACCTTGTCACCGAGGCCCGAGCCGACGATCGCGGATGTGGGCGAGAGCATTTCGCGCATGCCCGGACCGCCGCGGGGCCCCTCATAGCGGATTACCAGGACATCGCCTTCGGTGATCTTGCCGTCCACGATCGCCTGCATGCACTGTTCCTCGGAGTCGAACACCCGCGCGGGCCCGGTGATGCTGCGCTGCTTGACCCCGGAGACCTTGGCGACGGCGCCTTCCTCGGCCAGGTTTCCCTTGAGGATCGCGAGGTGCCCCCGGGGGTACACCGGCTGCTCCCAGCGGTGGATGATGTCCTGGTCGGACGGTGGCTCGGCGGGCAGGTCCGCCACGATCGCCGCCAGGGTCTTGCCGGTCACGCTCAGGCAGTCGCCGTGCAGGAGCCCGTGGTCCAGCAGCATCTTCATGACCTGCGGAACCCCGCCGGCGCGGTGGAACTCTGTCACCACGTGGCGCCCGGAGGGCTTCAGGTCGCACAGCACCGGAACGCGTTGCCGGATCTCCTCGAAGTCGTCGATCGCGAGCTCCACGTCGGCCGCGTGGGCGATGGCCAGCAGGTGCAGCACCGCGTTGGTCGAGCCACCCAGCGCCAGCACCACGCTGATGGCGTTTTCGAAGGCCTTGCGCGTGAGCAGGTCGCGTGGCCGGATCTGGCGGCGGATCGCCTGCATCAGCGCTTCGGCCGACAGCGCCGCACTGTCGGCCTTCTCCGAATCCTCCGCCGCCATGGTCGATGACCACGGGATGCTGATCCCCATCGCCTCGAAGGCCGAGGACATGGTGTTGGCGGTGTACATGCCGCCGCAGGAGCCCGCCCCGGGGCAGGCATGGCGCTCGATCTCGAGCAATTCATGCTCGTCGATGCGATGCGCCGAGTACGCGCCCACCGCCTCGAAGGCGCTCACGATGGTCAGATCCTCGCCCTTGTAGTGGCCCGGCTTGATGGTCCCCCCGTACACGAATACCGAGGGGATGTTCAGGCGCGCCAGGGCGATCACGGCACCGGGCATGTTCTTGTCGCAGCCGCCGATGGCGAGCATGCCGTCCATGCTCTGCGCGTTGCCCACGGTCTCGATGGAATCGGCGATCACCTCACGCGAGACCAGCGAATAGCGCATGCCCGGCGTGCCCATGGAGATGCCGTCGCTGACGGTGATCGTGCCGAACATCTGCGGCATCGCGCCCGCGGCCCGCAGCGCCCGGTCGGCGCGCTGGGCGAGCACGTTCAGACCCAGGTTGCAGGGCGTGATGGTGCTGTAGCCGTTGGCGATGCCGACGATCGGCTTGTCGAAATCCTGGTCGCCGAACCCCACCGCCCGCAGCATGGCCCGGTTGGGAGTTCGCTGGGGGCCCTGGGTCACCACCTGACTGCGCTTGTTGTCCGACATGAGAAATGGTCCTTGACTGTGGGGCGGTCGCTCTGAAGACGAAGAGACGGAAATTCTACATCAATCACCCGACGGCCCATAGCCGGCGCCCCGGCGTCATGGGAATTCAGGACGGCCGGGCGCGGTGGTCGCGGCGTCGGCTCCCGGCAGGTACCGTGTCAGTGGCGGCTCGTTCCAGCGACGCGCTTCGCAAGCAACGGCGGGCGGAGCGGCACTGCCGGCGGCGACACCGGGCTGGGCCGGCAAGAATGGCCCGGAGCCGGGGGCCGCGAAGGCAGGGACAGGAAGGGAGGTCGCCCCGGGCCGGGTGCCACGCACGGGTCGGCATTGCTGTCGGCCTCGGCCGACCCGCACGCCGTTGGGTGAGCCATTGCCTGCGTCCGGGTTAGTATCTGGGGCCGGGCCAGCATCTATTGCCGGAAGCCGCGCGGCGGGTACAGACCCGCGCGCGGCAATCCGTTTCGAGGAGACGCTTCCGTGAGCGAAAAGTTCGTCAGCGAGCGCAACCTGCGCTTCCTGTTGCACGAGGTATTCGATGTCGGCGGCTTGTCGGTCTTGCCGCGGTACGCGGCGCACGACGCCGAGACCGCCGACATGGTACTGGACTCGGCCATGCGCCTGGGGCGCGAGCGGATGCGCCCGTTCCTGGTGGACATGGATCGGAAGCCGCCCGTCCTGGAAGCCGGGCAAGTGCGGGTGCACCCCGTGGTGCGCGAGTTCATGCGTGAGTGCGGCGAGGCCGGCTGGATCGGTGCGGGTGCCGACGAGGCGGTCGGCGGCGCGCAGCTGCCGTTCCTGCTGACTACCGCGTTTCGCTTCGTGGTCTCGGCGGCGAACTACTCGCTAAGCGTGTACCCCTTCCTTACTGGCGGTGCGGCTCGACTGATCGAGAGCTTCGGCGACGGCGCCCTGCGCCGCACCTACCTGCCGCCCATGCTGGAGGGCCGCTGGCAGGGGACCATGGCGCTGACGGAACCGCACGCGGGCAGCTCCCTGGCGGATCTGAGCACCACCGCCCACCCGGCAGGCGACGGCAGCTATCGGGTGCACGGTCAGAAGGTGTTTACTTCGGCCGGAGACCACGACGGAGTCGATAACGTCGTGCACCTGCTGCTGGCACGGATCGAGGGAGCTCCCGCCGGCATCCGGGGCGTCTCGCTGTTCGTGGTGCCGCGGGAGCGTCCGGAGCCGGATCGCGGCCTGGTCGACAATGACGTGCGCGTGGCCAACCTGTTCCACAAGATGGGCTACCGTGGGGCGCCCATCGTACAGCTCAACTTCGGCGAGGGCGGCGACTGCCGCGCCTGGCTGGTGGGCGAGCCGAACCAGGGGCTGCGGCACATGTTTCAGATGATGAACCACGCGCGGGTCGACGTGGGGGTGGGGGCCGCGGGCATCGCGTCCGCCGCCTATTACGCGTCGCTGGACTACGCTGCCCAGCGCCCTCAGGGCCGTCCGCTCGATAACCGGGACCCGAACGCATCGCCGGTAATGATCTGGCAGCATCCGGACCTGCGCCGGATGCTGCTGTTCCAGCGCGCGGTGGTCGAGGGTTCCCTGGCGCTGTTGCTGCAGACCGCTCGCTACGCGGACCTGGCGGAGGCGGCCGACGGCCGTGAGCGGGAGGAGGCGGCGGCGCTGCTGGACCTGCTCACGCCGGTGGCCAAGACCTGGCCATCGGAGACCGCGATCCAGTCCGTGAGCGCGGGGCTCCAGTGCCTGGGGGGTGCCGGCTACTGCGACGACTACGTGCTGGAGCAGCTCTACCGCGATGCCCGGATCCACCCGATCCACGAAGGGACCACCGGGATCCAGGGGCTGGATCTGCTGGGGCGCAAGCTGCGCCAGGACGACGGCCTGGGCTTCCACCTGTTCCTGGCGCGGATCGACGCGGCGGTGGAGGAGGCGCGTGACTGCGGCGGCCTGGACGGGGAATGCGAAGCGTTGGAGGATGCCGCCGGGACACTGCGGCAGGTGGCTGCGCAGCGCCTGGATCGGATGGCGGCGGGCGACCCGGTGCACGGCCTGGCCGACGCGACGGTGTTCCTGGAGATGTTCGGGCTGGTCGCGGTGGGCTGGCAGTGGCTGCGCCAGGCGTCCCGCGCCTCCCGCGCGCTGATCGGCGCCAGGGCGGGGGAAGGCGCATTCTACCGGGGCAAGATCGGCACATGCCGCTATTTCTTCCGCTACGAGCTGCCCCGGGCCCGCGGGCTGGCGGCGTCACTGCAGGTGAGCGAAGGCTACACGGCAGACTTCCCGACCGCGTGGTTCAGCGACTGACGGCCTCACCGTCCGGCGCGCGCGTGGCGATGCCCGTGATGACGTGGGCGGAGATCCTGCTGCCCATCTTGGGATGATAGTAGCTGTCGATGCGCTGGAACTTCAGGCCCATCTCCTCGAACAGGTGTCGGGTGGACCGGTTGATGTGACAGCCGCAGGCCACCCGGGACCACAGCGGGTCGATCCGGTCCTGCCACCTGGCCACCGGTCGTTCCGGTGAACGAGTGTGCTCGAAGACCAGCACCCGACCCCCGGGGCGCAGCACCCGCACCATCTCCGCGGTTGCCCGGCGCGCGTCCGGAATGGTGCAGAACACCAGGCAGGCGATGATGCTATCGAAGCTCGCGTCCCGGAACGGGAGCGCCTCCGCCGACGCCTGCTGCAGTCGCACCGGCAGTTTCACGGCGGCCTCGCGGATGCGTTCCCGGGCCTTCTCCAGCATCGCCGCCGAGGGCTCGATCCCGACCACCTCGGTCACCTTCGCCGGATCGTACAGAGGGAGATTGATGCCGGTGCCGACGCCGATCTCCAGCACGCGTCCGGAGGCTTCCCGCAGCAGCGCCTCGCGGTCGCGGTAGACGCCGCGCGTGACGCGGTCCAGCAGCCAGGGGAAGATTCGATCCGCATAAAGCCCCATGTCCGTCTCCATCACGAAACCGGAGGTTTGCCGGCTTTGTCCAGCCTTATGGCCCGATCCGGCTCACCCCCCCGACCGGCCGCAAGCCATGCCGGGGACTCGCGTCCTGTATACATCGTATCGCGTATTCCGCGTCTCGATGGTGAAATCCGGCGCACGCCCGTCCAGGGCCGGTGCCTGCCGTGGTCGTTTCACCACTACGCGGCGCCGTGCATGCGCCAGCGCGGCTGCCAGCAGCGCGGGTCCGTCATCCCCCGTTCCGACGATCTCCCGCAGCAGCTGCATTTCGCGACCGGGCAGGGCGGACTTGCGGCGCTCCGGATACATCGGGTCCAGGTAGACCACGTCGGCAGCCGCCTCCCGGCGAGCCCCCATGACCTCGATGGCCTCGGCATGCTCCAGCGTGGTGCGCGCGACCGCCAGCGAGGCCGGGCCGGGTTCGCGCGCGGCGCGCCCGAGTCCGTCAGCGAGCAGGCAGGCGATCGCGCCCGAGCGTTCGATCAGGCGCACGCGGCTACCGAGCGCGGCGAGCACAAACCCGTCCCGCCCGAGTCCCGCGGTTGCGTCGAGCACCTCGGGGCGGTGGCCCCGACGCAGCCCGGCGGCGCGCGCCAGGGCCTGGTCCACGCCGCCGCCGTGACGCTGCCGATAGCCGGTCTCGCCGTGCAGAAAATCCGCGCGCAGCGGCTTGAACCGGTTCGCACCGTCCAGCAGGCAGACCCCGTGGTTGTCAACCCGCAAGGCGGGACCGGCCGGTGGCCGGCGCTTGACCAGCGGCAGGGCGAAGCGCACCGCCAGTGCGCGGGCCACATCGCCATGGGCGGGGGACGCCGGAAACAGCGGGACGTTTGCGTGGGTTCGCTGCATCATCGCGGTCGTATTGGGCGGAGGGCTGTCATGACGGCGCTGCGGTCCGCTGGTACCATGCCCCGATTCCGGTTGCGCGTTAATCCACATCCAGGACCCGGGTGCTACCGGTTCGCCGGGCCCCGGCAGAGAGGCAGACGATGAATATTGACTTTACGCCGGGGGAACGCAAGTTCCAGGAAGAGGTACGGCAGTGGTTCGCTGAAAACCTCCCGGAAGAAATCAAGCAGAAGGTCGAACTCGGCCTCGAGCTGAGCAAGGACGAGCAGGTCGCCTGGGAACGTAAGCTCGGGGAGAAGGGCTGGTTGGCCGCCAACTGGCCCGAGGAGTTCGGTGGCCCGGGCTGGACCGCGACCGAGCGTTACATTTTCGCACAGGAGCGCGCGCTGGCCTCGGCACCCAACGTGAGCCCTTTCGGCGTCGCCATGGTGGCACCGGTGATCATGGCTTTCGGCACCGACGAGCAGAAGGAGGAGTATCTCCCGAAGATCCGGACCGGCCGGCAGCTGTGGTGCCAGGGTTACTCGGAGCCGGGCGCGGGCTCCGATCTGGCTTCGCTGAAGACCGCGGCGAAGCGGAAAGGCGATCACTACGTCGTCAACGGTCAGAAGATCTGGACCACCCAGGCCCACTGGGCGGACATGATGTTCTGCCTGGTGCGGACCAGCAGCGAGGGGCGCAAGCAGCAGGGGATCTCTTTCCTGCTGATCGACATGAACAGCCCCGGGATCGAGGTCCGGCCGATCATCACCATCGACGGCGTGCATCACCTGAACGAGGTGTTCCTCACCGACGTCAAGGTGCCGGTCAATAACCGCGTGGGCGAGGAAGGCCAGGGCTGGACGCTGGCCAAGTACCTGCTGGGACATGAGCGCACGGGGATTGCCGGCGTGCCGGAGTCCACCAAGCAGATCGCGCGCCTGAAGCGCATCGCCGGCCAGGATACCGTCAACGGGGCGCCGCTGCTGGAAGATCCCGACGTCCGGCGGCGGATCGCGGAGCTGGAGATCGACCTGAAGGCACTGGAGTACACCAACTTCCGCACCCTGGACGCGATGGCCCGGGGCAATCCCCCGGGACCGGAGTCATCGGGGCTGAAGATCAAGGGCACGCAGCTGCAGCAGGGCATCACCGAGGCGCTGCTGGAGATGGGCGGCTACCTTTCGCTGCCGTGGCACACGGAGGAAGCGATCGGCATGCGCGAGTACAACACTTCGACGCTGCGCTACAACTTTCTGCGAGCGTCGACCATCTACGGCGGCAGCAACGAGATCCAGAAGAACGTGATCGCCAAGAACATTCTTGGCCTGGGCTGAGGGGTTTGACATGGATTTTTCGCTTACAGACGAACAGCAGATGGTCCGCGACAGCGTGGAGAGATTCGTCGAGAAGGACTATCAGTTCGAGCAGCGGCTCAAGATCCTGGACCGCCCCGAGGGCTACAGCAAGGACCACTGGAAGAACTTCGGCGGGCTGGGCTGGTTGGGTATTCCCTTGCCGGAGGACGTCGGCGGCTTCGGCGGCACCGGTGTAGAGACCATGCTGGTGATGGAGAGCTTCGGCCGGGGGATGGTTCTGGAGCCTTACGTGGCGACCGTTGTGCTGGGCGGCAAGGCCCTGGCACTGGGCGGCAACGGCGCGCAGCAGAAGGCGCTGGTCCCGGGCCTGATCGAGGGTGAGCTCCAGCTTGCCTTCGGTTTCGCCGAGCAGGGCGGCCGTTACGACCTGGCCCACGTGGCGACCCGGGCGGAGAAGAGCGGCAGCGGGTACAAGCTCAGCGGCACCAAGCCGGTGGTGCTTAACGCGCCCAACGCGGACAAGCTCATCGTGTCGGCCCGCACCGGCGGTGGCGACAGCGACGCCCAGGGCATCAGCCTGTTCCTGGTCGATGCCGATGCTGACGGGCTCGGCGTGAAGCCCTACCGGCTGCTCAATGGGACCCTGGGCGGCGAGGTCTCCCTGGACGGGGTGCGCGTCACTGCCGATGCCCTGCTCGGCGAGGAGAACAACGCGCTGCCATTGATCGAGCGGGTGGTGGATTATGCCACCGCAGCCGTCTGCAGCGACGCCTACGGGGCCATGGACGCGGTGTTCCGGCGTACCGCCGACTACGTCAAGACACGTAAGCAGTTCGGCGTGCCGATCGGTTCCTTCCAGGTAATCCAGCACGCATTGGTGGACATGTTCGTGGAGGTGGAACAGGCGCGCTCCATGTCCTACATGGTCTCGATGAAGGTCGACGAGGAGGACGCCGACGAGCGCAAGCGGGCGGTGTCCGCGGCCAAGGCCTACCTGGGCAAGGCATCGCGCTTCGTGGGCCAGGAGGCGATCCAGCTGCACGGCGGGATCGGGATGACCGACGAGCTGGACATCGGCCATTATTTCCGCCGGCTGACCATGTTCGACAACCTGTTCGGCAACCGGGACCACCACGTCGAGCGCTTTGCCTCGCTGACGCAATAGGGATCGGCCGGGCTGCGGTCGGCGAAGGCGGCGTGAAACGATCCGCGCCGGCTACCGGGTCCGGGAACATCCGGCGTGGCGCATACCGGCGTCAGCCGCCTGCGCGCCGTTGTGGTCGCAGCAGGTGGGTGACCTGCCCGCTGAGCAGCAGGCGGCCAGACTCGCGGGCGTAGATTTCCACTCGATTGTGGCTGAGCTCGCCGTAGTGGCGCTGGGTACGGCCGATCACCCGCAGGGGCGCGCGCGTCGCTGGTCCGCAGAAGGAGAGCTGCATCGAGACGGTGACGGACATCACGCGCTCGCGCGCCCAGGTGCCCGAAACGACGCTGCCCATGCGATCGAACAGCAGGAGCAGGTAACCCGGAGCGACCGTGCCGGTATCATCCTCGATGCGCGCTTCGGGTTCCTGGTCGATATAGCCCAGGCCCTGCTCCAGGTGCCCGATGCGCACCGGCCGACCGGCGCGCTGGAAGCGCTGGTTGAACAATTCGCCCAGGGGATGCTCCAGGGCCTGCCGGCCGGGGACCAGGCGCATCGCAGCGGCCAGGTCGGTGTGGTCCTCGTCGCGGCCGCGCAAGGCCGCATCGAACGTGCGCAGGGACAGCGCGGCGGTCGCCAGCGTGCGGCCGTCCTCGTGGGCGGCGTGGCCCTCGAGGAACAGGACGGTGCGCGTACGGCGCAGCAGGCGCACCTCGGCCGTGACAGGATGCCGGCCGCCGGCGCGGAGATAGAAGATTTGGAAATCCAGCGGCGTAATTTCGACGCTGGCGTCGCTGGCGAGCCAGCGGGCAAGCAGCTTGCCTGCGTCCACCAGCGCCGTGGCGATAACACCGCCGTGCAGGCGGCCGCCCAGATTCATATTGTCCTCGCTATACGGTAACCTCAGGCGTAGACGATCGTCGGACACGGCCTCGATCTGCAGTCCCACCGCGCCTGCCCAGCGGTCGAGACGATAGCGGGTCTGGAGGATTTCCCTGGCATGGTCGGACACGCGCTGCCTCCGCGTCAGGCGGGGAGCCGGTGAGGCTCCTCGACGATCAACCGGAAAGATGCAGGATTCTAGCAGACGGCGGTCCGCCATGGCCGTCCCGCGCTGTGACCTGTGGACCTCTCATGCGCGTCATTCCCGAGATACCGAGGTGGTTTCATGCCTGTACAGCGACCACTGTTCCGCGAGGAACATGAAATCTTTCGCAGCACGGTCCGACGTTTCTACGAGAAGGAGGTGGTCCCGTACCACGAACAGTGGGAGGACGAGGGCCAGGTTTCCCGCGACTTGTGGCGCAAGGCCGGGGACGCCGGGCTGCTGTGCATGTCTGTGCCGGAAGAGTACGGGGGCGCCGCCGGTGACTTTCTGTTCTCCGTGGTGATGATGGAGGAACAGGCGCGCGCCGGCACCAGCGGTCCCGGCTTCGGCCTGCACAACGACATCGTAGCGCCGTACATCTACAAGTATGGCAACGAGGAGCAGCACCGGCGCTGGCTGCCGAAGATGGCCAAGGGTGAGCTGATCGGAGCCATCGCGATGACCGAGCCGGGCACCGGCTCCGATCTCCAGGCGGTGCGCACCACGGCACGCCGCGAGCGTGAGCACTACGTCGTCAGCGGGCAGAAGACGTTCATCACGAACGGCTACATGTCGGAACTGGTGATCGTGGTTTGCAAGACCGACCCGGGCGCTGGCGCCAAGGGTATCAGCCTGATCGTGGTCGAGGCCGGGAGCGAGGGCTTCGAGAAGGGACGCAAGCTGAAGAAGGTGGGGATGAAGGCCCAGGACACGGCGGAGCTGTTCTTCAACGATGTCCGGGTGCCGAAAGAGAACCTGCTCGGCCAGGAAGGCCAGGGCTTCGCCTACCTGATGAACGAACTGGTGCAGGAGCGCCTGGTGATCGGCATCAATTCGATCTGCGCGGCCGAGCGCACGCTGGAGAAGACCATCGAATATACCAAGGAGCGCCGGGCGTTCGGGCAGCCGATCGCGAAGTTCCAGAACACGCGTTTCAAGCTCGCCGAGCTCAAAACCAACGTGACCATCGGGCGCATCTTCATCGATCACTGCATCGAGCAGCACCTGCAGGGCAAGCTCGACGTCACCACCGCGGCCATGGCCAAGTACTGGTGCTCGGAGATGCAGTGGGCCCTGACTGACGACTGCGTGCAGCTCCACGGCGGCTACGGCTACATGCTGGAGTTCCCCGTGGCGAAGGCGTTCGTGGACGGGCGGGTGCAGCGTATCTACGGCGGCAGCAACGAGATCATGAAGGAGTTGATCAGCCGCGCTGTGATCTAGCCCGGGTGCGCGGGACTGACGTGTCATTCCGCGCTTTGGAAAGGCCGCAAACGAGGAAGGGGCGCCGGGGGCGCCCCTTCCCGCGTCGGACAACTGACAGCGCCCTACTGGATGAAGCCCATGGTGGATTCCTGCAGCGAGTTCACCGCGGTCAGCTCGCTGAGATCCATGATCTTGCTCCAGTTGTCGCGGATCTCCTCGAGCGAGGCCACGCCGTTCTCCGCGCCGCTCTTGAACCCGGCGCCGCGGTGGAGCTTGACGTGGAACACGCGGCCGGCGCCGACCTCGAACACCTGGCCGCTCTCCTGGCATTCCTCGCTGCACAGGTAGCCGACCAGCGGGGCCACCGTCTCGGGCTCGATCATCTTGAGCACCTCCGGTGGCAGCAGCTCTTCCGTCATGCGGGAGCGCGCGATCGGGGCGACGATGTTGCTCTTGATGTCGTACTTGACGCCTTCCAGCGCCAGCGTCTGGCCAAAGCCGACCAGCCCCATCTTGGCCGCCGAGTAGTTGGCCTGGCCGAAGTTGCCGTACAGGCCGGCCGCCGACGAGGTGTTGACCACGCGGCCATAGGACTGCTCACGGAAGTGCTCCCAGACCGCCTTGGTCATGCAGAAAGCGCCCCGGAGGTGCACCTTGTGGACCATGTCCCAGTCTTGCTCACTCATTTTGGCGAAGGATTTGTCGCGCAGGATACCGGCGTTGTTGACCAGCGCGTGCACGCCGCCGAAGGTGTCCAGCGCCGTCTGTACGATCTTCTGCGCGTTGTCCATTTCGGTAACCGAGTCGTAGCTCGCCACTGCGGTGCCGCCGGCGGTCTGGATCTCCTCCACCACCTTGTCGGCAGCCGACTTGCTGGCGCCCTCGCCCTGGGTGCTGCCGCCGAGGTCATTGACCACGACGTTGGCCCCGCGCGAAGCGAACATCAGGGAGTAGGTGCGTCCGAGTGCGCCCCCGGCACCGGTGACGATGACCGTTTTTCCATCGAAACGAACGTCCGACATGGCTGACTCCTGCTTGGGTGATTGCCGCCTGGAGGTTTCCAGGCCATGGTCGGGTGCCCGGTCAGACATCTCCCGCACCGGGTCCCGCGGACCGGCGCCGCTACCGAATCCGACGGCACCGCGCACGATGGGTTGTGCTCGTATCGGAAGGGCAGCCGCGCAAGGCCCATGCCAAGTCCGCGGCGATACAGGATCAGGTTGCGGGTCCCGCACTCGTGGTTCGCGGGCTGCTGCTCGCGGCCCGCGGTGTCGAGATCGATCTGCTCCGTCATGGCTCCCTCTCGGCTGCGGCGGGATTCGGTGGCTGCATTCCTTGCGGCGAAACCGCCGGCACCGGGATGCCTGTCAGGTGAGCAGGAAGTGGGCCCGGGCGACGGCGATGGGCTTGTCCGGGGACGCCTGCCAGCCATCCACGCCCACGTGCGCCACGCGCTTTCCCTGCTTGGTCACCCGGCACACCGCATAGGTGTCGGTGGCCCGTCCGGAGCGCAGATAGTCTATCGAGAAATCGATGGTCTTGGGCATCTGCACGGACTCGCGCTCGGCGATCAGCTGGCAGATGGCGGCATGCTCCATGAAGCCGCCGATAACCCCGCCGTGCAGCGCGGGAAGCATCACGTTGCCGATGTTACGTTGGTTGAAGGGCAGGTGAAACAGCAGCCGGCCGTCCTCCCGACGCATGCGCATGCCCAGCAGCGCAGCGTAGGGCACCGCACTGATGAGTCCCGTGTAGTCCCCTGTCGCGCGCGCGCGCGCGACCATCTCGTACAGGCTCATGAGGCCTTTTCCTCGCGCGAGACGCCGGCATGGCGGCCCGCGCCGCGCATGAACGAGGATACGCTGGTGGCGACGGGGTTGTCGGGAGCGTCCTGGTAGGCCAGCGCCCGGACGAACGCGATCTGGCGTGTGCGCTTGTAGCAGTCGGCACGGGCGAACAGGTCCCCGCCGGGCCGCGCCGGCTTCATGTAGTCGATCCGCAGGTCCAGCGTGGCGATGCTCTCGAAGTCGGGCAGCGAGCAGAACACGGCGAGCCCCGAGACGCTGTCGATCAGCGAGGTGATCACGCCGCCGTGGATGACGCCGTTGTCGGGATTGCCCACCTGCTCGTCCCGGTAGGGCAGGCACAGGGTGGCCGAGCCGGGTTCCGCGGCGACGAACCGGATCCCCAGGGTCTCGTTATGCGGGATCGCGTTCAGGAACCGGTGCTTCAGGGTATCCCGGACCTGGTCCGGGTATCTGGCGAACAGCGTGTCGTCGAAGGCCATAGGCGCAAACGAGTCCTGGCGGGCGGTGGCGCCATCATACTAATCGCGCCAGAGGTAATGCCACATCTCGGCATCTCCGTCGGTCCGGCCGGCTAGGCGCGAGGAGCGGCGGTGGTGGCGTTGCGTCCGCTCGCCGCAGCTTTAACTCCCGGGCCGGGCCCTCGGCGCGCACGAGCTTTCCGAGGCGCGGCATGCTCTCACCGGGGCAGTGCGGAAGCGGCTGTCTTTGAAAGGTCATGATCCGTGGATCAGAATATGTCGATGCGGTCGCGGGAACCGCGGCCGGCTTACGGTCGCCGCGGGGAGCGTTGCCGCGCTCCTCCCGTCCCGGCGGGACGGGCCATTATGCCGGAAAGTTATGGATAAACAACTTTCCGCGCTTTTGTAATTCTGCATGCCATACTTATCATGTCCGCACCCGGGACGCGGGTGGCAACCACCGTGGACCCGACCGCTGACACGGAACAGGAGGTACCAGGACATGGCTCTGAGACTAGGCGACACGGCACCCGACTTCACCCAGGATTCCACCGTCGGCAAGCTGCACTTCTACGACTGGGCCGGTGACAGCTGGGTCGTGCTGTTCTCCCATCCGGCAGACTACACGCCGGTGTGCACCACGGAGCTGGGCTATACTGCGAAGCTCGCCGACGAGTTCCGCAAGCGCAACGTCAAGGCGCTGGCCCTGAGCGTCGACCCGGTGGATTCGCACGAGGGCTGGATCAAGGACATCAACGAGACCCAGCATACCCAGGTCAACTTCCCGATCATCGCCGATCACGACCGGAAGGTATCCGACCTGTATGACATGATCCACCCGAACGCCGATAACACGGCCACCGTGCGTTCGGTGTTCGTGATCGATCCGGACAAGAAGGTCCGGTTGACGATCACGTATCCGGCGAGCACGGGACGCAACTTCGACGAGATCCTGCGGGTGATCGATTCGTTGCAGTTGACCGACAACTATGGCGTGGCCACGCCGGTCAACTGGAAGGACGGCGAGGACGTTGTGATCGTGCCCTCGATCAAGGATCCCGACGAGCTCAAGCAGAAGTTCCCCAAGGGCTACAAGGAACTGCGCCCGTATCTGCGCATGACGCCGCCGCCGAACAAGTAGGCGGTGCATCGCACGGGCACGGGCCGGCCGATGCCGGCCCGTTTCTTTTGCGGCCCACCGCAATCGGGTAGAATCCCGATCCGGCCGCAATCACCCGGAGAAAGGGCAGATGGCCCCCGCCACCACCGACCTCTGCGATGCGTACGGCGACCGCCTGCAGGTCGCCGAGCCCGTGTTCCGCGGCTTTGGCTCCCGGACAGCCTTCGCCGGCACGGTAGCCACCGTGAAGGTATTCGAGGACAACCTGCTGGTGCGCGAGAGTCTCGAGCAGCCCGGCGGGGGCAGGGTGCTGGCGGTGGATGGCGGCGGCTCGCCGCGCTGTGCCCTGTTGGGCGACCGGCTCGCGACCAAGGCGAGCGAAAACGGCTGGAGCGGCGTCGTCGTCTACGGCTGCATCCGCGACTCGGCGCAGATCGACTCGCTCGACCTCGGCGTCAGGGCGCTGAACGTACACCCCCGCCGGAGCGCCAAGCGTGGCGAGGGCCAGCGGGATGTGCCGGTGCGCTTCGCCGGGCTGGAGATTCGCCCCGGCGCCTGGCTCTGCGCGGACGCCGACGGCATCATCCTGGCAGACGAGCCGCTCTCCGCCTGATTCACGGCTTCAGCCAGCTGGCTCCCGGCGGTTCGGTTCCCGGAGACGGCGGATCTCCGCGGGCCCAAGGTCGCGCCACTGGCCGGGTGCCAGGCCCTCCACGGTGATCGTGCCGATGGCGTGCCGGACCAGCCGCAACGTCGGATGACCGACCGCGGCGGTCATGTGCCGGACCTGCCGGTTGCGCCCTTCATGCAGCACGATCTCCAGCCAGCTGGTCGGGATTCGCGCCCGGTAGCGCACGGGTGGCGACCGGGGCCATAGCGCCGGCTCCGGGATGCGCTGCACGCTGGCCGGCCGCGTACGGCGCGCGCGCACCGCCACGCCGGCCCGCAGGCGCGCCAGCGCTTCAGCGTCCGGCGTCCCCTCGACCTGGACCCAGTACCTCTTGGCCAGCTTGCGCCCCGGAGCGCTGATGCGGTGTTGCAGGCGGCCGTCGTCGGTGAGCAGCAGCAAGCCCTCGCTGTCGCGGTCCAGGCGTCCGGCCGGATAAACCGCGGGCACCGGCAGGTAGTCCGCAAGCGTCGCTCGTCCAGCGTCATTTCGGAACTGGCAGGTGACCCGGAAGGGCTTGTTCAGCGCGATCACGCGGGGGCGTCGACCGGACATGGCGTTCTCCGGAGCGGCGGGGTCAGGACGGTTCCGGCGGCTCCTGCGGGTTCGCCGGGACCTGGCCGTGGCGGTCGACCAGGTGGTCCAGGGCGGAGGCCATGCGTTCGACCGCAGCCCGCCCCTCGGCGATCGCTTCCGGGCCGCGGTGGAACTCCATCAGCCCAAGGCGGGCCAGCCGGGGGTTGATCACCAGGTCGGGAGGATCGCCGGCCATGCGGCTGCGGGTGATGCGGTCCTGCATAATGTTGATGGAAGCGGACAGCACGTCAAACAGGCCCGGCCCGGTTTCCTCCTGGCTCTTGGACAGCGAGATCAGGTTGCGGATGTTCCAGCGGAAGCGGCCGGCAGCGACCTCGTGGGCCGGGTCTGCGCGGTGGGTTTCGCCGGTGTCCCGCTCCGGGGGTCTGCCCGTGAGCTGGGTGCTCACATGGCGGACCGGCCGTCCGTGGTTGCGGGCGCGGGTGACGAGGTCGCCGTTGAGGTTCACCGCGATGACGATGTCCGCGCCGAGCGCGCGGCAGACCGAGACCGGGACCGGGTTGACCAGGCCGCCGTCGACCAGCCACCGGCTGCCGACCCCCTGCACCGGGGTGAACAGGCCGGGCAGGGCGATCGAGGCCCGGATGGCCTGCAGCAGCGAACCCTCGTGGAACCAGCGCTCATGCCCGGTGGCCAGCTCCGTCGCGACCGCGGCGAAGCGGGGGCTGTGCAGCTCCTCGATGCGCACGTCGCGAATCCGGTCGGCCAGGATACCCATCAGCCGGCTGCCCTCGATGAAGCCGCCGCCCCGCACCGTCACATCCAGCATGCGCACGACATCCAGGCGTCGCAGCGAGCGGATCCAGCGGGCGAATTCGTCCATGTAGCCGCTGGCATAGGCGCCACCGACCAGGGCGCCAACCGAGGCCCCGCATACGATGGCGGGGCGGATGCCCGCTTCCGCCAGCGCTTCCAGCACTCCGATGTGGGCCCAGCCGCGGGCGGAGCCGCTGCCCAGGGCAATACCGATGGTGACGGGATCGTCCTCGACCATGTGTGCGTCCCGCGCCGCCCGCTAGCTGCCGCGGGGGGTGGTGCCGGCCTCGGCGGGCTTCTGCTCCTGCATGCCGGGCCGCTGGAAGAACTGCGGGTCCATCAGCTCGATGAAGCGCTTGGCCTGCGGCGTGAGGAACTTGCCCTTGCGCGTCACCACGCCGTAGGTGCGCTTGGGGAAGTACTCGTTCAGGGGGATGGCGATCAGGTCCTCGTCGCCGGTGAGGCAGATACTGGTGACGATGGATACACCGAAGCCCAGCGCCACGTACTTCTTGATCACCTCCCAGCCGCCGGCCTCCAGGGTGACGTGGAAATCCACGTTGTGCTGCTGGAATACCAGCTTCACCACCCGCCAGGTGCTCAGGTGACGCGGGGGCAGGATCAGCCCGTAGCTGCCGATGTCCTTGAGGGTGAGTTTGTCCAGGCGGGCCAGCGGGTGGTCCCGGGCGGTAATGAGCATCGGATCATAGGAGTAGATGGGCCAATAGCTGACGTCGTCCGGCACGTCCAGCATCGAGCCCACGGCGATGTCCACCTCGTCCGCGCGGAGCATCTCCAGGCCGTCGCGGCCGGTCACGTTGTGCAGGTTGAAGTGGATGCCGGGGTAGAGCTTGGCGAACGTTCCTACAATGTCCGGAAGCAGGTAAAGGAGCGTCGATTCGCCGGCCGCGATGTCCAGGCGCCCCGACTCCAGGTTGCCGCGCTGCGAGGCGAAGTTCTCCGGCAGCGTTTCCAGTCCCTCGACCAGGGGCAAGGACAGCTCGTAGAGGACCTGGCCTTCCGGGGTAAGCTTGATCCGGGGCCCGCGGCGCTCGAACAGGATCACGTCCAGCTCGCGTTCCAGTGCCTGAATCTGCAGGGAGACCGAAGGCTGGCTCAGGAACATGCGTTCCGCGGCCTTGGATATGCTGCCGGTCTGAGCGGCATAGCAAAAGCCACGGAGCTGCTGGAGACGGTTGTGCTTGTAGTAGTGGCGAACGGACGATGCATCGGCCACGGCGGCGCCCCTTAAGCATTAACCAAAACAATACTAAACATTGAAGAAATTGACTTGTCAAATCTCAATGCCGGACCGTAGGATAGCCGCCTGAATCTCGCCGGGTACAGGCCGAGTGGGGCCTGTACCCGCGTTTCTGCGGGGACGGGACGATGCCAGCGGGAAAACCGGCGGAGAGTACTCGGGGGCGTGGGATGCGACCGTCGCGAGAGATTGCCGATTGCAGGATGCTGAGCCTCATCTGCCTGCCGCCCTCGGCCGCGAATCCGTACCGGGGGGGCCGCGTTCCGGCCCCGGGCTGGCGAATGTCTTACCAGATTCCGGCCGCGGGCGCAACGGCGGCGGCTACGCTGCCTCCGGACCTGGCGGACATCGAAGGCCTGAAACGGGGGGCTCCGCGTGGGCGGGCCGGACGTTGGCGTTCGCCGGCCGGTCTTCCGGCACGTCGCGGACGGCCGGCGGCACGCTGCTTCCAGTCAATACACTCACAGGCCTTGAACGGCTACGAGCACTTGCCCTTTAGAGAGAGGGGGATATCGCGATGACCCGTGAAGAAGCTGCGAAAGCACTCGAACAGGAGTGGGCCGAGAGTCCGCGCTGGAAGAACGTCAAGCGGGACTATACCGCCGCCGACGTGGTGCGGCTGAGCGGCTCGCTCCGGATCGAGCACACGCTGGCCCGGCACGGAGCGGAAAAGCTCTGGAAGTACATCAACACCGAGCCCTACATCAACGCGCTGGGTGCGCTGACCGGCAACCAGGCGCTGCAGCAGGTCAAGGCGGGCCTCAAGGCCATCTACCTCTCGGGCTGGCAGGTCGCGGGTGACGCCAACCTGGGTGAGACGATGTACCCTGACCAGTCCCTGTACCCCGCCAACAGCGTCCCCGCTGTGGTGCGCCGCATCAACAACGCGCTCAATCGTGCCGACGAGATCTACTGGGCCGAAGGGCAGGACGACTTCGACTTCTTCCAGCCCATCGTGGCCGATGCCGAGGCCGGCTTCGGCGGCGTGCTCAACGCTTTTGAGCTGATGAAAGCGATGATTGACGCCGGCGCCGCCGGCGTCCACTTCGAGGACCAGCTCGCCTCGGCCAAGAAGTGCGGTCACATGGGCGGCAAGGTACTGGTGCCGACCCAGGAGGCCATCGCCAAGCTCAACGCGGCGCGCCTGGCGGCCGACGTTTCCGGCGTGCCGACGGTGCTGCTGGCGCGCACCGACGCGGACGCAGCCAACCTGCTGACTTCCGATATCGACGAGCGCGACCACCGCTTCCTCACCGGCGAGCGCACCGTGGAGGGATTCTTCCGCGTCAAGCCCGGCATCGACCAGGCGATCGACCGCGGACTGGCCTACGCGCCCTACGCGGACCTGCTCTGGTGCGAGACATCCACCCCCGACCTGGAGCAGGCGAAGAAGTTCGCCGAGGCGATCAAGCAGGACTATCCGGATCAGCTGCTGGCCTACAACTGCTCGCCCTCCTTCAACTGGCGCAAGAACCTGGACGACACCACCATCGCCAAGTTCCAGAACGAACTCGGCGCGATGGGCTACAAGTTCCAGTTCATCACGCTGGCCGGCTTCCACGCCCTGAATTACAGCATGTTCTCCCTGGCCAAGGGCTACAAGGAGAAGCAGATGGCGGCCTACGTGGAGCTGCAACAGGCCGAGTTCGGCGCCGAGAAGGACGGCTACACCGCCACGCGGCATCAGCGTGAGGTCGGAGCCGGCTACTTCGACGACGTAAACACCTCAGCTCAGGGCGGCAACGCCTCGACCAACGCGCTGACGGGCTCCACCGAGGAGGCGCAGTTCTGACGGCGCCTGCCTAGCGGATGGCGGGTCAGGCCCGGAGCGGGAAACCGCTCCGGGCTTTTTGCTTGCCCGGGCGGTGCAAAAGACCCCGTCATGCGGCGGCGGCAAGATTCCATGATACCATCCGGCTCGGGGCCCGGGAGCGACGGCGGTGCCGCCGCATGAACACTTACCTGTACTCGAGGTTCACATGGCCTATAGCAAGATCCAGCTTCCCAGGGAGGGAAAGCGTATCACCGTCAACACGGATTATTCCCTGGACGTTCCCGAAAAGCCCGTGATTCCCTTCATCGAGGGCGACGGCATCGGTATCGACGTCACGCCCGTAATGCGCCGCGTGGTCGACGCGGCGGTAGAGAAAGCCCACGGCAACAAGCGCAAGATCCAGTGGATGGAGATCTATGCCGGCGAGAAAGCGGCCAGGCTGTACGGGGAGGACCAGTGGCTGCCCGAGGAGACGCTGGACGCGATGCGCAAGTACGCGGTTTCGATCAAGGGGCCGCTGACCACCCCGGTGGGCAAGGGGTTCCGCTCGCTCAATGTCGCCATCCGGCAGATCCTCGACCTATACGCCTGCGTACGCCCGATCCGGTACTTCCCGGGCACACCGACGCCCATGAAGGATTCCGAGCATACCCACATGACGATCTTCCGCGAGAACACGGAAGACATCTACGCGGGCATCGAGTGGCCGGCCGGGTCGAAGGAAGTGAAGAAGGTGATCCGCTTCCTGCTCGACGAGATGGACGTCAGCGAGATCCGTTTTCCCAATACTTCCGGGATCGGGATCAAGCCGGTCTCGCGGGAAGGGTCGCAACGCCTCGTGCGCAAGGCCATCCAGCACGCAATCGACGACGACCGCAGCTCGGTGAGCCTGGTACACAAGGGCAATATCATGAAGTACACGGAGGGCGCTTTCCGCGACTGGGGCTACGAGGTCGCCCGGGAGGAGTTCGGCGCCGAGGTGATCGGTGACGGGCCGTGGTGCCAGTTCGCCAACCCCCGCACCGGTCGCAACATTGTGGTCAAGGACGTGATCGCGGACAATTTTCTGCAGCAAATCCTGCTGCGGCCCGAGGAATATGACGTCATCGCGACCCTGAACCTCAACGGCGACTACATTTCGGACGCCCTTGCGGCCCAGGTCGGAGGCATGGGCATCGCTCCGGGTGCCAACGCCGGGGACGGCGTAGCCGTGTTCGAGGCCACGCACGGCACGGCGCCCAAGTACGCGGGCAAGAACCGGGTCAACCCGGGCTCGATCATCCTGTCCGCGGAGATGATGCTGCGGCATATCGGCTGGACCGAGGCAGCGGATCTGATTCTCAAGGGGGTCGGCGGGGCGATCGCGGCCAAGACCGTCACTTACGACCTGGCGCGGGTGCGTACGGCCTTTACTACCGGTCCGCGGCGGGAGCAGGGGAGCCAGGGCGGTGGCAAGCGCACGGTCGAGGAGGACGTCCAGCGGCTGATCCCCGGGGCCACGCTGGTTACCTGCTCCGGCTTCGGTGATGCGGTCATCAAGCACATGTAGACATTCCGGCGCGGGCGCCGGTCACGGTCGGGCCCGCGCGGAGGCCACGAGAGCATGATCCGGGTCCTGCTGGTGGACGACCACAAGCTGGTACGCACGGGCATCCGGCGGCTGCTGGCCGATAGCGCGGATATCGAGGTAGTGGCCGAGGCTGAATCGGGTGAGCAGGCGATCACGCTCGCCCGCAGCCACCGGCCGCAGGTGGTGCTGATGGACGTGAGCATGCCCGGCATCGGCGGTCTGGAGGCGACCCGCAAGCTGCTGCACCAGGACCCGGAGATTCGTATCATCGCGCTGTCGGTGCACACCGACGACCCCTACCCCAGCCGTCTACTGGAGGCCGGCGCCGCAGGCTACCTGACCAAGGACTGTGAGGCGGAGGAGATCATCACCGCGATCAAGCGCGTCAGCCGCGGCGACGTGTACATCGATGCCGACGTCGCGCGCAACCTGGCTCTTTCCAGCCTGCCCGGTCACGGCGGCGGAAACAACTTCCAGAAGCTGTCGCAGCGGGAGATGCAGATCATGCTGATGGTGGTGCAGGGTCACACCATCCAGGAGATCTCCGACCGGCTGTTCATCAGTCCGAAGACCGTCAGCACCTATCGCTACCGGCTATTCGAGAAGCTCGGCGTCGCCAACGATGTCGAGCTGACCCATCTCGCGATCCGTCACGGAATCGTGGGTGATGCGGATAACAGGCGATAGAACAGGGCGCTACATGATATGTTTGATGTAGCGCTGGAGAAGTGCCCGCGAATGCGGGCACTGCGACGGTATGCGAGATTTCGGGATGTCCCAGCAGTATCCCCCGTTCGACCCGGACTGCAGCCGCTGCCCGCGGCTCGCGGCACACCTGGGTGAAGTCGCACGCGAGCACCCCGGCTACCACTGCCGTCCGGTGCCGACGTTCGGCCGGCCGGGCGCGCACCTGGTGATCGTCGGACTGGCGCCGGGCCGGCATGGTGCGAATGCGACGGGGCGCCCGTTCACCGGGGATCACGCCGGCATCTTGCTGTACCGGACGCTGTACGCGTTCGGCTTCGCCAGCGGCCCGGAGTCACACCGGGTGGGCGACGGGCTGGTGCTGCATGACTGTCGAATCACCAACGCGGTCAAGTGCCTGCCGCCCGGCAACAAGCCGACCGCCGCCGAGGTTCGCAGCTGCAACCCATTCCTGCAGGGGGAGCTGCTCGGGGATTGCCCGCCCCGGGTCGTGCTTGCCCTGGGAGGCGTCGCCCACCGTGCCGTTGTGCGGGCGTTCGGCTGCCGTCAGGCAGACTACCCGTTCGAGCACGGGCAGGCGCGCCGGCTGCAGCATGGACCGTGGTTGCTGGATTCCTACCACTGCAGCCGCTACAACACCCAGACGGGGAGGCTTACCGGCGAGATGTTCGCCGCTGTATTCACCACCGCGCGGAGATTGCTCATTGAGGCAGCAAGCCGTGACTCAGGCGTTTGATCCGGTCACCTTCGTCAAGACGTTGCCGACCCGGCCCGGGGTGTATCGCATGCTGGACGACCAGGGGCAGGTCATCTACGTCGGCAAGGCGCGCAACCTGCGCAGCCGCGTGTCCAGCTACTTCCGCAACGACGTCGCTTCGCCCAAGACGCGCGCGATGGTGGCGCGCGTCGCGCGGGTGGAAGTGACCATCACCCGTACCGAGGCGGAGGCCCTGCTGCTCGAAAACAATCTGATCAAGGAGCATCGGCCCCGCTACAACGTGTTGTTACGCGACGACAAGAGCTACCCCTACATCCATCTTTCTGGCGACCACCCGTTTCCCCGCATCGGTTTCCATCGCGGGGCGCGACGCGGGGCAGGGCGGTACTTCGGGCCCTATCCGAGCGCGGGGGCGGTGCGTGCGACGCTGCGCGAGATGCAGCGGCTGTTCCGCATCCGGCAGTGCGAGGACACGTTTTTCGCCAACCGCAGCCGACCCTGCCTGCAGTACCAGATCGACCGCTGCTCGGCTCCCTGCGTCGGTTACATCAGCAGTGACGAATATGCGCGCGATGTGGCGCACGCAGTGCAGTTTCTCGAGGGCCGCAGCAACCAGGTGATCGATGACCTCGCCCGGCGCATGGAGCAGGCCGCCGCCGCGCAGGAGTACGAGCTAGCGGCCCGCTACCGTGACCAGATCATCGAGCTGCGGCGGGTGCAGGAGAAGCAGTTCGTCAGTGGCGCCAGCGGAGATTTCGACGTGATCGCCGCGGTTCGCGCGGAGGCGCTGTACGGCGTTGCGGTCGGCACGATCCGGGGTGGCCGCCAACTGGGGACCCGGACCTACTTCCCGCGGGTGCCGGACGATACCGAGGAGCCGGAGCTGCGGGCCGCGTTCCTGGCCCAGTACTACGCCGAGCGCAAGGCGCCGTCGGAGGTCCTGACCGACGGGCCCGTAGAGGAGGAGGAGACCCTGGAGCGGATGCTGGCGGAGGACGCCGGACGGCGGGTCGCGATCCGCCACCGGCTGCGGGGCGAGCGGGCACGCTGGGTGGCGATGGCCCGCGAGAACGCCGAGCAGGCACTCGCCATGCGCATGGCCGCCGACGCGGGCGGCGCAACGCGCCTGGCAGAGCTGCAGGAGGCGCTGGAACTGGAGCAGACGCCGTCCCGCATCGAGTGCTTCGACATCAGTCACACGATGGGGGAGGCCACGGTGGCCTCCTGCGTGGTGTTCGGGCCGGAAGGCGCGATCAAGAGCGACTATCGCCGCTTCAACATCCGCGACGTCACCCCGGGGGACGATTATGCGGCCATCCGGCAGGCCGTTCGGCGCCGTTACAGCCGCCTCAAGCGGGAGGAAGCGGTGCTGCCGGACCTGCTCCTGATCGATGGTGGCAAGGGACAGCTGACGCAGGCCCGGGAGGCCCTGGCGGAGCTTCAGGTCGACGAGGTGCAGCTGGTCGGTGTGGCGAAAGGGCCCAGCCGCCGGCCGGGGCTGGAGCAGCTCTTCTTGTCGGGGCGGGACGTCCCGATTATACTCCCGCCGGACTCGGGGGCGCTGCAGCTCATCCAGCAGGTGCGCGATGAGGCGCACCGGTTCGCGATCACCGGGCACCGGCAGCGCCGGGCCAGGGCGCGCCGGACCTCCAGCCTTGAGACGATTCCCGGTCTCGGGCCCAAGCGCCGGCGGGAGCTTCTGCGCCAGTTCGGCGGCATCCGCCAGGTTGCACGGGCCGACGTGCTGGAGTTGTCCCGCGTGCCCGGGATCAGTGGCCAGCTGGCCCAGCGAATCTATGACAGCTTTCATCCGGACGAGGCGTGAGACCGGCCATGCGCCCCACCATCCCCAACCTGCTAACGGTCGCGCGCATCGTGATGATCCCGCTGTTTCTGGTTGCTTTCTACCTGCCGTTCGGGTGGTCAGGCGTGGTCGCGGCATGCCTGTTCGCGCTGGCGTCGGCGACCGACTGGCTGGACGGCTACCTGGCAAGGCGCTGGCAGCAGACCTCGTCCTTCGGCGCGTTCCTGGATCCGGTGGCCGACAAGCTGATGGTGGCGGTTGCCCTGATCGCGATCCTGCAGAAGGACCCCCGGATCCTGATGGCGCTGCCGGTCGCGATCATCATCGGGCGCGAGATCACGGTCTCCGCACTGCGGGAGTGGATGGCCGAGCTTGGCAAGCGGGCCAGTGTTGCGGTCTCCGTGCTGGGCAAGCTGAAGACGACGGTGCAGATGGTGGCTGTGGTGCTGCTGCTGCTCCGGCACGGGCTGCCCGGTGTTCCTGCCTACCGCCTGGGTGTGGCCGGGCTGTACGTCGCCGCAGCGCTCACTCTGTGGTCGATGATTGAGTATCTGCGCGCGGCATGGCCGGTGCTCAACGAGGATCGTCCGGGGCGCGCGTCGTAAGCCGCCGGGGCCCGCTTGACACCCCGGTGTCCGCCGATACAATAGACAGCCGAAAAGTCAAGCGGGAATAGCTCAGTTGGTAGAGCACAACCTTGCCAAGGTTGGGGTCGCGAGTTCGAGTCTCGTTTCCCGCTCCAGATTTCCGATACGCGAGAACCTCGATCGCCGGATCGAGGTTTTTTCGCTTGTGCGGGCCGTAACGGCGCCATCAGGGACGCCGGAACACGGCACCGTCGCGCCGGCGATGGCTAGGTGGCAGAGTGGTTATGCAGCGGACTGCAAATCCGTGGACGTCGGTTCGATTCCGGCCCTAGCCTCCACCTTAACACCCTGAGTAATTCACCTTAACGTCCTGAGTGATATCGAATTTCTCCTCACCCCACCTTGGTGCTACGCTGCGTTTGGGACAATTTTGCGACACTGAGGTTGGATAGCCTCGCCAGGGCCTTCCGGTCAAGGGCGCGGACGCCAAGCGGGAGCGCCGGCTGCGCCCCGGCGAGGGGGCCGCACTGTACGGGTGCCCCGCAGCGCGGGGATCGATCGGACTCGGGCAAGATCGGCGCCCATCGTTGCTACGGGTTCCCCGTGGACGCGGGGATCAACGGGTCAAAAACCGATGGGTCTGTCGTGAGGTGGAGATTGCCCGCGGATGCGAGGATCAGCCGAAAGGGATTCAGCGCCTTTGTTGTTGGTCCGCCTAATCGCGTCGCGGGCCCTTCCTGGAGACCCTGAGTGCGGGTGGGCTGATGCGCTGCGTTCGACCGGCTGATGAGGTGCTATCGGGGTGGCTGGCACATAAAGGGTGCGAGGCTACACTAGGCCGAGCTGGCGCAGCTCCTGGGGCTGCTTTCTCGCCGTATTCGCCCATGGCAGATCCGCGGCATGCCGGTTGCTGTACTCCGTGCGGGATCTGGTGGAATGGCGCTGGGCCGGCCTCAAGCGTCAGCACACTGGCGCATTTGCCCAAACCAAAGGGCGAAAGATTCTGGACACTAGGACGCTCAGCGGGGCGCGCCGGGGCGTTTATGAAACATCCGGGCTGATAGGGCGTCAATGCGATCGGCCGCGGGGCGCGCTGGAACTTCCTCCGGGAGGTAATCTCTGAGCATCGCTCTTGACCGGACAACATTC
This sequence comes from Gammaproteobacteria bacterium, assembly GCA_035638695.1. Classification (GTDB taxonomy): domain Bacteria; phylum Pseudomonadota; class Gammaproteobacteria; order UBA5335; family SLRW01; genus DASQZJ01. The sequence goes on from DASQZM010000089.1 coordinate 81,016, forward strand.
GTGGCGCGATAGCTGATGCTACAGGCTCCAACGCATCACTGGAGGAAGGCATGGCGCTTCGAGGTCCCGACTTTCAGCCCAACGGCAGGAAGTACCACTTGCGGTTTCACGTACCTAACTACCACCTCACCTCCAGGCACCTCCCCCGGAAGCGCTTCATGAGGCTGTTCAGCCAACCAGGCCATTCGAATCAATCCGGATCGAGCACGTCGGGCTCAAAGCCTGGATGGTACTCGGGGAATGCGCGTTACAGTGAACCGGCAAGAGAAGCGGCCGACCCAGAAGGTCGGCCGCTACTGGCAAGGAGGTGCGCCACAGAGCGGGATCAATTCGGCGAACCGTTGCCCTGATCGGTGCTGCCGTTGGAGGAACCGTCGTTCATTGGCTGCTCGGCACCAGAGTTGTCCTGCTGCATCTGGTCCGTTCCGTTACTCTCGTCCTGCTGCATCTCCTGGGTGCCGTTGCTCTCGTTTTCCTGCATCTGCTCCGTCCCGTTGCTCTGGTCCTGTTGCATTTGCTGGGTGTCGCCTCCGGTCGTATTCGCGCTCGGCTGCTGCTCCTCCGTCGTGGGCGCGGCGGAGTGCTCCTGAGTGCTGCTCTTCTGCTGGCAGCCGAGCAGGAGCCCGGTTGAGAGGATCGCAACGCCAGCAAAGGTCGTGAATCGAATGGCCATCGGGGACTTCCTCCCTCGAGAGGAATCGCGGGTCCTGCT
>DASQZM010000090.1:0-8878 GCA_035638695.1 Gammaproteobacteria bacterium
GCTGCGCCAGCGGGACACGCAGGGGATCTTGTCGGTGTCGCAGCGATCGGAATACTTTCTCGCGATCTCGCTGACCTCCGCCATCAATCCCTCGTCCAGCGTGATCGGCTCCAGCCCGTGCTCCAGGAACTGCCGGTTCTCCACGTGCAGCTCGTTCTCCGCCGCCTCGTTGCGCGGGTTCTCCAGATAATCGATCTGCGCCCCGGTCATCCCGGAGATCATCGCAGCCAGGTCCCGCACCCGGTGGGTCTCGGTCATCTGGTTGAAGATCTTGACCCGCTCGCCCGCCTGCGGCGGACTCGTGAGCGCGATCTCAAGACAGCGCACCGTGTCCTGGATGTGGATGAACGCCCGCGTCTGCCCGCCCGTGCCGTGCACCGTCAGCGGATAGCCGATCGCCGCCTGCATCAGAAAGCGGTTGAGCACCGTGCCGTAGTCGCCGTCGTAGTCGAAGCGGTTGATCAGCCGCTCATCACGACGCGTCTCCTCGGTCTGCGTGCCCCACACGATCCCCTGGTGCAGGTCGGTGATGCGCACCCCGTCGTTCTTGTTGTAGAAGGCGAACATCAACTGGTCCTGGGTCTTGGTCATGTGGTAGATGCTGCCCGGGTTGGCCGGGTACAGGATCTCGTTCTCGACCAGCTCGCCCTCGTCGGTCTCGACCTTCACCTTGAGGTAGCCCTCCGGGATCTTCATCCCGGCGGTGCCGTAGCCATACACCCCCATGGTGCCCAGGTGCACCACGTGGATGTCCTGGCCCGAGTCCACGATCGCCGCCAGCAGGTTGTTGGTGGCGTTGATGTTGTTGCCCACCGTATAACGCTTGTGATAGGCGCTTTTCATCGAGTACGGGGCAGCGCGCTGCTCGGCGAAGTGGATCACCGCGTCGGGATGGAACTCCTCAAGCAGGTTGCGCATCTGCACGTAGTTGCGCGAGACGTCGAAATTGAAGTGCGGGATGTCCCGGCCCGAGACATCCTTCCAGGCGCGGCGGCGCTCGCCCAGCGGGCGGATCGGCGTGAGCGAGGTGCACTCGAGCTCGTTGTCGATGTTGCGCCGGGACAGGTTGTCCACGATCACCACCTCGTGCCCGCGCGCCGACAGGTGCAGCGACGTCGGCCAGCCGCAGAAGCCGTCTCCGCCCAGCACGAGCACCTTCATACCAGCCTTCCTCTTCGTTCGGCCCAACGGCACCTCCCGCGTTTCACCGGTACCGGAGTCCGTGCCGTTGCATACGTCAGGAGGACCCGCCCCGCCCCTCGCGCTGCGCGCGGATGCCGGGCGCGCGACCACGCCCGTTCATGCGAATGCCCGTACGCGCAGGCCGGATAGGTTTGATGAACAACGTGTCGCAGCATTCTTGGCCCGCGCAAACAGCGAGTCAAGCGCGCGGCCAGGAAAGATTCCGGGGACAGTATACGGAACTCCCCGCGGGTGGCGGTCCGCTACCGCCCACATTGGCCTGCGGCACGTGAGTCCAGTCCTGGAAGACAGGCGGAGTTCCGTATACTGTCCCCGGAATCGCCGCAAGCCGATTGTCCAGGATCTCGCGGACCACGTTCAGAGCGTCGTCCATCACGACGTCTGCTCGGCGCGATACTCGCGCAGGTACGGAAGCAGGTCGAAGTACTCGGACCTCGAAGGAGATCCTCCGGGGTGGATCGCGGCCCACGAGAAGATGGCCATCCCGAAGGCCGCGGATGGACTTTTTCAGCAGCACCTTGGACGCGTTCAGGAGACCATCGCCGGACCTCAGTCAAGCGACAAAGCGTTCCAGGGGATGATCCGTATGCCCTCGCGCTCCTGGCTTTGCCTGCCGCCATGGACCACGGTGGGGTCGACGACGGCATCGCCGGCCCATGACATCCACCGTCGCAGGCCTTTCAGCCAGTCGCCGGTGACGGTAGCACCCGCTTTGATTTCCACCGGCTGGAGTCGGTCGGCGTGCTCGACGATGAGGTCCACCTCATGGCCGGAGCGGTCGCGCCAGAAGCTGAGAAGCGAAACGTACTGGTGCCGCGGGAACAACGCGCGGCAGAGGGTGGTCTTGCCCGATTGACGGGGCCCGGTTATGCCGATCACCGGATACCCTTGGGCCAAATTCCTTACGGTGTGGGCAGCGTCGCGCGGAATCATCTGGCTGATTGTAAGTTCTACTTACAATTTGACAAGCCCCTCTACCGGATGAGGCTGCGGCGGTTGTCCCGGTAAACGGCCGAAGACCGCTCCCACTCTCCTCCGGCACCGCTTGAGGGCCGTTGCGGGGTGTCGGACGGTGAAACCCGTCCGACCTGCCGCCTGGGACTGGACCGCTATTGCCCTGCTCAGGCTACTATTTGCTCAAATGAGAAGTGAGGGATATCCGCCCGCTGGCTGGCGTGCTCAACGGTAATAGCGCAGATCTGTCCGTATTCGTCCAGGTCAAGCACGGTATTTTCGTCCAGATCCTGCGACTCAGCGACTGCCTGCGCCCTGAACTCGATATACAGTGTGTCGGTTTCCTGGAAGTATTTGATGTTCATGGCCGGAACCTCCGGTCAAAGAATGCGTTATGGACCGTTTCCCCATCAGCCAGCAGCACCACCCGCGGGTAACGGCCGTCCGCCTCCTGTATCGGTGCCCAGAGGCGAATGCGACCATCCGCTTGGCGCTGCGTGCGAACAGGCTTATCGATAACATGCTCTATCCACTCATCCCTGATCATGGCACGGTCCGGCCGTTCACGAAGCGCTCTGAAATATGCTGTCTGCTTCATACGGGAAATCCTGCGATATCTCCTCCCGCGAGGCCCCGGCCGCAAGCAGATCCAAGACATCCTTGACCCTGATCCTCAAACTTCGGATACACGGGCGACCACCGCACTGCTCCGGGTCCACAGTGATCCGGTGTAGCTCAGTCATGGTCGGTCCGTTTCAAGCTGCCGCCGGACGGTGGAAACGTACGAGACCCGGTCCGCAAGCCGATTGTCCAGGATGTCGTGGACCACGTTCAGGTCCTCGTCCATCACGACGTCTGCCCTGCCCGATACTCGCGCAGGTACGGAAGCAGATCGAAGTATTCATTCCGGGCCTGGACTTCGAACGCGATCCGCTGTCGCGGGTCGCGATCTACCAGGATCCGACCGTCCCGGAGGATGCGATGGACGAGATCCGGCGGCGCCGTCCGCATGTCCACGAGGTCGACCTCCAGCCCAAGCGCACGCTCCAGCACACCGCGCAGGCGCGACAGGGCGTCAATCGACCCGGCAGCCGTGCCGTCCAGGAGTACCGCGACATCCACGTCGCTGTCCCTGGTGGCGCGGAAGGTCGCGTAGCTGCCGAACAGGTATGCGCAGACGACAGGCGCATCGGCGGATTCGAGCGCCAGGCGGGCCTCCCTTTCGACGGTTCCGGTATCCAAATGCAGCCCCCGCGCAAAAAGGCGATCAGCTCGCGGTATATTACCAGTCTTCTGGAAGGGTTTGTCACACCGGACTAGAATAATGACTACCAGCGATGACTACTTGGTGGTATCCAACATGTTTCCGGAAGAGGTGCCAAAGACGCGTTTCAAGGCGAAAGCCCTGGAATACCTGCGCCAGGTGGAAGCCACCGGCGCCTCACTGGTGATCACGGATCACGGGCATCCCGTTGTCGAGGTCCGTCGCTACCGTGCCGACCAGCGCCTCCCTTTGGAACGGCTGCACGGCAGCGTGATCCGATACGAGTCTCCGACGGAACCGGTCGGCGATGGAGACTGGGAAGCTCTAACGTGATCGTTCTGGACACCCACGCGCTGGTGTGGTGGGCCGATGGTGGCGCCGAGCTGTCGGTGCTGGCGAAGAAGGCCATCGACGGCGAGCTCGCGGACGGTGACGGTCTCCTCCTGGTCTCGTCGATTTCCGCGTGGGAGATCGCCCTGCTCGTCCGTAAGGGGCGACTCGTGCTGTCCACGGACGTAGGCACGTGGCTCGAGAGTGTTGCTGATGTCGACGCCGTGCGATTCGTACCGGTGGACAACCAGGTCGCCGTTCAATCCACGCAGCTCCCGGACCCGTTTCACGCCGACCCGGCCGATCGGATGATCGTGGCACTGGCACGCCGCGTATCTTCCGCGCTGGTCACCGCGGATGCCAGGATCCGGGCTTACCGACACGTCCGAACCATCTGGTGACCACTGGTCTGCCCCTGAACCGCCTGTAATTGTTTGGGGTGGCTGGCCTGGGGCTGGCTGGCAAGGGTGGTGCTGGTTCTTCAGGTCGGACGTGACTCATGCAACCGCCGGGGATTTCCGGAGACTGGGCGGCTGAGAGAGTGTCAGAGGCATAATGCATCTGCGCAGCAACTCCAGCTTCTCTGCAACGATCAGCGCGTCCATGCGCGCAACCGCTCTCTGAGCATCCGTTCGCGGTACGGCAGAAAATCTTCGGCGTCAGTCATCATCTTCGACACCAGCGCATCGTAAGCGCGGCGGTCCTTGCAGACGAGCCGGCGCCCGCCCCGGATGGCGGCACGCCGCACGGCCACACCGGCCGTGCGGAGGTCGATGAGGTCCACCGGGCGGCCCGTTACCGCAGCCAGATCGCGGATAAGCTCGGCCTTTCGACGTGAACCGAGCGGCGCTAACCGCCCCAGTACGGCGATGTCGATGTCGCTGTGCGGTCCCGCCCGCCCTGCCGCGAGGGAGCCGAAGGCGATACCGACGACGATGTCCTCTTGTGAGGACAGCACATCCGAGACCTCGTCGAGCAGTGGTTTCTGCGGCATTCGAAACGACTCCTGGCTGGCCGCATTACGGGAACGGTGGTATAGCCACGGCATGTGCCTGCCTTCTGCCGTCGTCACGCTGCGTATGGTGTCTTCAGTATCCGGACTGCGTCGATTTCGAGCAAGCAACACCAGTGTACCGGCCAGCGGCCGGCCGCGCCGCGCTTCGCGATCTTCGGGGTGCGGCGTTCGCTCGGCCGGAGGGCTTCCTCAGAGCATACAGCGGACGGCGCTGCGCGCCGCCGCTGATGCTGAGCGTTATGCGGTTTGGCGGTGACAATTCCTGGCCCTTTTTGCCATACTGAATATGATATCTATACTGTTTTTGGTATGCGGCAGATATTCGAGCATCGGAGGGTGGCGAAGACCCTTGCGGCGGCGCCTATCGAGGTGCAGAAGCGGTATGAGAAATGGAAAGACATTGTCGCAATCTCAGGTCCACGGGGGTTGCGTCAGATCCGAGGTTTCAACGACGAGGCCTTATCAGGCAAATGGAAAGGGTTCCGGTCTTCGCGACTGAACATACAGTACCGCGTCATCTATCGGGTGCAGAAGGATCGGGTGCTCGTAGAAGTTGAGAAAGTAACTCCTCACGATTACGGGAGAAGTTGAAATGAGCGACTATGTTAAGGCAAAGAAGAATATTGACGTGTCTGTCGGCGAGTCAGTTCGTATCCTGCGTGAGCTTCAGGAGATGAGCCAGAACAACCTGGCCGCCGCTACTGGCATCCCTCAGTCCACCATTTCTGCCATCGAGAATGGCCGCGTGCGCCTTGGTGTCGAGCGGGCCAAGTCCCTGGCCAGGGCTTTGCGGTGTCATCCCGCTGTACTCGTATTCCCGGGCTGGGACGTTGACCAGGAATCCGCCGCCTGACCAGGGGCGATGCCGGGTGTCCCCGTAATCACCCCTACCGCACGAACCCCAGCGCCTCCAGCTTGAGCAGGATCCGCTGGCAGGCCTCGTCCACGGTGCACCGCGAGGTGTCGATCTCCAGCTCCGCCGCCTCGGGCGGCTCGTAGGGGTCGTCGATGCCGGTGAAGCCGGTGATTTCGCCCGCGCGGGCCTTGGCGTACAGGCCCTTGCGGTCGCGCTGCTCGCACACCTCGAGCGGGGTGGAGACGTAGACCTCGATCATGCCGCCGCCGGCCTCCTCGACCATCGCCCGCACTTCCCGTCGGGTCTGCCGGTAGGGGGCGATGGGCGCGCAGATGGCCACGCCGCCGTTCTTGGTGATCTCGCTGGCGACGAAGCCGATGCGGCGGATGTTGAGGTCCCGGTGCTCACGGGAGAAGCCCAGCTCGCTGGACAGGTGCCGGCGCACGATGTCGCCGTCGAGCAGGGTCACCGCGCGGCCGCCCATCTCCAGCAGCTTGACCCGCAGGGCGTTGGCCAGGGTCGATTTGCCGGCCCCGGACAGACCGGTGAAGAACACCGTGAAGCCCTGGCGGTGGCGCGGCGGATGGGTGCGACGCAGCTCCTCAACCACCCCCGGATAGGAGAACCACTCCGGGACGTCCACGCCCTCGCGCAGGCGGCGGCGGAACTCGGTGCCGGAGATCGACAGCACGGTGTCGCTCTCTTGGGTCTCGTCCACCGGAACGTACTGCCCGCGCTCCTGGACGTAGACCATCATCTGGAACGGCACCATCTCGATGCCGATCTCGTCCTGGTAGCGCCGGACCAGCTCCTGCGCCTCGTAGGGGCCGTAGAAGTCCTCGCCGTCGCTGTTCTTGCCGGGGCCGGCGTGGTCCCGGCCGACGATGAACTGGGTGCAGCCGTAGTTCCTGCGGATCAGCGCGTGCCATAGCGCCTCTCGCGGCCCGCCCATGCGCATCGCCAGCGGCAGCAGCGACAGCGCCGTGGTCTGCTCCGGATAGGCCTCGAGCAGGTGCTCGTAGCAGCGCACGCGGGTGTAGTGGTCGATGTCGCCCGGCCGTGTCATGCCCACCACCGGCTGGATCAGCAGGTTGGCCTCCACCTGGCGCGCCGCGCGCAGGGTCAGCTCCTGGTGCGCCCGGTGCATCGGATTGCGGGTCTGGAAGGCCACCACCCGGCGCCAGCCGCGCTCGGCGAACAGCGCGCGCAGCTCGGACGGCGTGTAGCGCAGGTGATTGAAATCATAGTGCGCCGGCAGGTCCAGGCCGGTCAGCCGTCCGCCGACGTAGACGGGATGCGCGCGGTTCAGCAGGTAGTCCACCCCCGCGTGGGCGGTATCGTCGCTGCCGAACACCGCCCGGGCCTCCGCGGCACGCTCGGGCTGCCAGATATCCGAAACTTCCAGCACCGCCAGCGGCACGCCCTCGGGGTCGCGCAGCGCCACGCGAGCCCCGGCCGAGAGGCGCTCGGCGAAGGCCTCGCTCACGTCGAGAGTCACCGGCATCGGCCACAGCGTACCTTCGGCCAGGCGCATCTCGTCGCGAACCCGCTCGTAGTCGGCCCGGCCCATAAAGCCTTCCAGCGGCGAAAAGGCCCCGGTCAGCAGCATCTCCAGGTCGCACAGCTGGCGTGCCGTCAGGTCCCAGGACGGCCAGTCGACGAGCTGCGCGCGCAGCGCCTCGCGCGTCTCGGGATCCGCCATCCGGTCCTTCAGGATTCCCCCGTGGGGAGCGATCAGATCAGTCATCCATCCCATCTCTTGACTCTTTGTGAACCGGGACATTACATCACAGAAGCCGGATCCGGGGGAGCCGCGGATTCCCGCTCGCCCCGCGAACCGGCTCGGCCCTCTCAGCCCCCCTTACGGATAGAGACAGCGCGGCTGTATCGCTCCCGGTGAGCGATGCGAATGCGTCCGCTTTTCATCCGCGGTTTTGCCTGACATGCTTAAGGTGTGGGCGGGCTCCGCCCGCGTGCGTTCGCCGAGACCGGCCCCCGCCGCCCGGCAGCAGTCGAACAAGAAACCAGGACGTCCCGTGCAGGAGGAGGAAGGCATGACCAACGACCAGTCCGTGGAGGCCGGCGACGACCGCCGGTCGAACTGGCTCTGGCGCGTGCTCTGGCACCGGCAATTCGAGCACTACCCGGATAACGGCCCCCGCTACCAGAACCTCGCGCTCGTGATCGTCGTGACGATCACCCTGTACTACCAGTTCTACATCGCCGGGGCCGTGGCGCCGTCGATCCTGCGCCACTTCGGGATCTCGTTCACCGAGTTCGTGAACATGATGGTGGTCGCCAACGCGGTCGGCGCGTTCTCCTCGCTCCTGGCGGGTCTGGCCGATCGCTGGGGGCGCGCCAACATGGTCGTGGGAGGGCTCGGGCTGGCCTCGCTGCTGACCCTGTTCGGCCTGCCCAACGCGCCCGACATGTGGTCGTTCGCCACTATCTACGCGGTGATCGGCTTCGTCCAGGGCATCATCCTGGTGGCCACGCCCGCGCTGGTGCGGGACTTCTCGCCGCAGCTCGGCCGCGCCTCCGCCATGAGCTTCTGGACCCTGGGCCCGGTCGTGGGCAGCCTGGTCGTCGCCGAGGTCTCCAGCCATACCCTGCCGGTCCTGCCGCACTGGCAGGACCAGTTCGTGATCGCCGGCATCGTCGGGCTGGTGGTGTTCGCGGGCGCCCTGTTCGGCCTGCGCGACCTCTCGCCCGGCCTGCGCGACCAGCTCATGGTGAGCCTGCACGACCGCGCGCTGATCGACGCCAAGGCCGACAAGGTCGACGTCAAGGCGGCCCTGCGCCATCCCTGGCTGGAGATGCTGCACTTCGACATCGTCGGCTCGGCGCTGGCGATCGCGCTGTTCCTGCTGATCTACTTCACCATGGTCTCCTTCCTGGTGATCTACCTGACCACCACCTACGGCTTCAGCGAGGTCCAGGCGGCCGCGCTGGGCAACTGGTTCTGGGCCTTCGACGCGGTCGCCCTGCTGGTGGTGGGCTTCCTCTCCGACTGGCTGGACGTGCGCAAGCCGTTCATGCTGCTCGGCGCGCTCGGCACCATCGCGCTGACCATCCTGTTCCTGCTGACGGCCGACCATCCGGCGACCGGCTGGTACTTGCTGGCGGTGATCCTGACGCTGCTGGCGATCTGCCTGGCGGCGGTCTTCGCGCCGTGGATGGCGAGCTTCACCGAGACCATCGAGCGCCGCAACCCGGCCGCCACGGCCCACGGCCTGGCGATCTGGGGCTGGATCCT
>DASQZM010000091.1:0-13377 GCA_035638695.1 Gammaproteobacteria bacterium
CTCGAGGCTGTCCAGGGAGGTGGTATAGGCGAAGCGCACGTGCTCCTGCGCGCGGTACTCGCCGAAATCCAGCCCCGGGGTTGCAGCCACGCCCGCCTCCTCCAGCATGATGCCCGCCAGGGTTTCGCTGTCGTGACCGAAACGGCTGCACTCTGCGTAAAGGTAAAAGGCGCCGTCGGGCGTCACGGGGATGCGGAAGCCCAGCTCGCGCAGCGCCGGCAGGAGGAAGTCGCGCCGCTGCCGGAACTGCTGCCGGCGGGCCTCGTGGACGGCCATCGCATCGTCACCAAAGGCCGCCAGCGCACCGTACTGCGCAGGGGTCGACGCCGCGATGAACAGGTTCTGCTGCAACCGCTCCATGTCGCGTACCGCCGCCTCGGGCGCGATCAGCCAGCCCACTCGCCAGCCGGTCATGCCGAAGTACTTGGAGAAGCTGTTGACCACGATCGCATCCGGATCCGTTTCCAGCACCGAATGACAATCCGGGCCGTAGACCAGGCCGTGATAGATCTCGTCCATGATCAGGCGCAGGCCATGCTGGCGCGCGAGCGCGACCAGCGCGGCCAGCTGGTCAGGATCGATCAGGGTCCCGGTCGGATTGGATGGCGAGGCCGCCAGGATGGCGGCGGTCGCCGGGTTGATCCGCGGCGCCACCAGCTCGGCCGGCAACTGGTAGCGGGTCGACGCGTCGGTGGCCACGTTGCGCGGGACGGCGCCGAGGAAGTGCACCATGCTCCGGTTGCAGGGATAGCCCGGATCGGCCAGCAGCACCTCATCCGAAGGCTGGGTCGCCCAGGCCAGCGCCAGCTGCAGCGCACCCGACGCGCCCGGGGTGATCAGTACACGTTCCGGGCCGATGGCAACCCCGTAACGCGCGCCGTAGTAGCCGGCAATCGCCTCCCGCAGGGCGGGCAGTCCGGACGCCGGGGTGTAGCCGGTATGACCGGCCCTCAGCGCCCGCTCGGCCGCCTCGACGATCGACGGTGCGGTCGGGAAGTCCGGCTCGCCGATCTCCATGTGAATGATCCGCCGGCCCAGCCGCTCGAGCTCCCCCGCTCGCGCCATCACCTCCATCACGTGGAAGGGCCGGATCCGCTCCAGCCGCTGCCCGGCGCGGCGCGCCGCCACGCGGTCCCCGTTTGCGCTTTGCGAAAGGTCTCTCACGCAGGTTTCCTTGTCGTTGTCCGGGCGCCCTGGGACGCGATGCCCGCCAGACGGGCGCGCGCACCGGGCCCGTGCGTATGCGATACCCCTACGCCCATTTATGCGTGAGAATGGCGGACCTCGCAAGGACGCCGCCGGTCGGGGATTCTCGCGATGCCCCTCGCGGGGTCGGGGCGGGCACGCCGAAAGCGAGTTGCATGGGGGGTTCTCAAACGAGTTGCGCGGGGGGTTCTATTTTGATAAATAGTCGCGGTTCAGTTACCGGCCTTACTGCCCAGGAGCACTACATGGCGGCGAAGAACAAGGCGAGCGCCTCGACCGTCCAACCCCCCGTCAAGGGGTTCGAACCCTATCAGCCCGCCAAGGGCGAGGAGTATATGAGCCCGCAGCAGGAGGAACACTTCCGCAAGATCCTGCGCGCCTGGAAGAACGAGCTCATGGAGGAGGTCGACCGCACGGTGCACCACATGCAGGATGAGGCCGCCAACTTCCCGGACCCCAACGACCGCGCCACGCAGGAATCGGAGTTCAGCCTGGAGCTGCGGACGCGCGACCGTGAGCGCAAGTTGCTCAAGAAGATCCACGAGGCGCTCGAGCGCATTGACGAGGGTGAGTTCGGCTTCTGCGAAACCTGCGGGGTGGAAATCGGCATCCGGCGCCTGGAGGCCCGGCCGACTGCCACCCAGTGCATCGACTGCAAGACCCTGGACGAGATCCGCGAAAAACAGCTGGGCGGCTAGCCGTCCGCGCACCACCGTGCGCCGCGAGGCCTCTCTGGACAGCACCCGGGAACCCACCGCCCGCGGGCGATTCGCCCCCTCTCCCACCGGACCGCTGCACTTCGGCTCCCTGCTGGCCGCGCTGGCGAGCTACCTTGACGCACGCCATGCGGGCGCCGCATGGCTGGTGCGCATGGAGGATCTCGACCCGCCCCGGGCAGTACCCGGCGCCGCGGATGCCATCCTGCGTACGCTGGAGGCGCTGGGGCTGCGCTGGGACGGTCACGTGATGCACCAGAGCGAGCGCGGCGATGCCTACCAGGCGGCGGTCGACCGGCTAACCGCTGCCGGCCTCACCTTCGTGTGCGGATGCAGCCGCCGGGACGTGGCCGAGCTCGGCGATCCGGGCCCGGAGGGCCCGGTGTACCCCGGGACCTGCCGCAACGGGCTGCCATCGGACCGGAAGCCTCGCTCGGTGCGCATGCGGGTTGGCCACCACGTGATCCGCTTCCACGATCGTCTGCAGGGCGCTCAAATACAGGACCTGGCACGTGATGTCGGCGACTTCGTGATCCGGCGTGCCGACGGCCCGTTTTCCTACCATCTGGCTGTGGTGGTCGACGACGGTGCCCAGGGCATTACCGACGTCGTGCGGGGCGCGGACCTGATCCGGTCCACGGGCCGCCAGATCCTGCTGCAGGAGAGCCTGGGCCTGCCACACCCGCGCTACCTGCACATCCCGGTTGCGGTCGACCCGGCGGGGCGCAAGCTCGGCAAGAGCCTGGGATCGCCCGCGATCGCCGCCCGCCACGCCGGGGTCCTGCTGCGGGCGGCGCTGGACCTGCTCGGGCAGCGGCCGCCGGACGGCTGCGCCGACCCGGCAGAACTACTGGCGTGGGCGGTACGCAACTGGAACCCCGGGCGGCTGCCGGCCACGGCCAGCGTCACCGTCGACCCTGACCGGCTCCCCGGTCCGGAATGAAGCGGTCGCCCATGGCGGTCGCGAGTTGTCCTCGGGACAGGCCGGCATCCGGAGCACCGCGTGCAGTCTACGGCGACCACGAGCGCTTGTCGCACAGCCGCTTCCTGCTACTATTCCCGCGACGATAGCGCCCTGGGCGGAGAGGGCGGCCTATTATTGCTTCACCTTATGGTGCGCCATGTAACAATTGACTTGATAGCTGTCAGGACGCTATCATTTAGCTCAGTCTTGAGAAACGACCGTTTCCCGAGATTCTCCTCCTCATGAGGGACGGGTGCCCCTCTTGCTGGATAAGACTGCCTCCTTGCGCGAGCAAGGAGGTTTTTTTTGCCGGCTTGTTAGGCGCGCTACCACACGGAGTGCGCGAGCCCGTTCGAGCGAACGTATCAGACGTGAGGCGGCGCCAAGGTCGTGAACTGGACAATTTAATAACTTAGCCACTTGCTCTCTTGCCCGCCAGTCCGCTCCTTCGTCACGTGCTGCGGGGCGGCAGCCGGGCAGGCACAAAAAAAGGGCCCGAAGGCCCTTTCTCTGCCTGCGGCGCAGGCTCTGTCAGGACTCCCCGGCCGACTTGCGCCGGTCGTGCTCGACCGCCTTCATGCTCAGGCGAATCCGCCCCTGGCGGTCGACCTCGAGCACCTTGACGTCAATCTCGTCGCCCTGAGAGAGTTTGTCGCTGACGTTCTCGACTCGCTCGTCGGAGATCTGCGATATGTGCACCAGGCCGTCCTTGCCGGGCATGATGGTGACGAAGGCGCCGAAATCCATCAGCTTGGCAACCTTGCCGCGGTAGACCGTACCCACCTCGACCTCGGAGGTAATGAGCTCGATGCGGCGGCGCGCTTCCTCGCCGGCGGCCTTATCGACCGAGGCGATCTTGACCGTGCCGTCGTCGCTGATATCGATGGTGGTGCCGGTTTCCTCCGTGATCTGGCGGATGGTCGAGCCGCCCTTGCCGATCACGTCGCGGATCTTCTCCGGATCGATCCGTATGGTGATGATGCGGGGCGCCCATTCGGACATCTCGGCGCGCGGCTCGGCGATCACACGGTTCATCTCTTCCAGAATGTGCAGCCGGCCCTCGCGCGCCTGCGCCAGTGCCTTCTCCATGATCTCCCGGGTGATTCCCTGGATCTTGATGTCCATCTGTAATGCGGTCACACCCTCGCGGGTCCCGGCGACCTTGAAGTCCATGTCGCCGAGATGGTCCTCGTCGCCGAGGATGTCGGTCAGAATGGCGTAGTCGTCCTGCTCCTTGATCAGGCCCATCGCGATGCCGGCCACCGGTGCCTTTATCGGCACCCCGGCCTCCATCAGCGACAGGCTGGTGCCACAGACGCTGGCCATGGAACTGGAGCCGTTGGACTCCGTGATCTCCGACACAACGCGGATCACGTAGGGGAACTCCTCGTCGCTTGGCATCACCGCCTGGATGCCCCGCTTCGCCAGCTTCCCGTGGCCGATCTCGCGGCGCTTCGGGCTCCCCATGAAGCCCGTCTCACCAACGCAGTACGGCGGGAAGTTGTAGTGAAGCATGAATGGTTCCTTGTGCTCCCCCTCGATTGCGTCGATGATCTGCGCGTCGCGCCCGGTCCCCAGCGTGGTCACCACCACGGCCTGGGTCTCGCCGCGGGTGAAGATCGCCGAACCGTGGGTGCGCGGTAGCACACCCGTCTTGATGTCAATCGGCCGCACGGTGGCCGTGCCGCGACCGTCGATACGCCGCTCGCCGGCCAGGATACGCCCGCGCACGATGCGCCGCTCGAGCGCCTCCACCGCCTCGAGCACCTCGGACGGCTCGTGTTCCGGCGCCTCGCCGGCGGCCATCTCGGCCACGACCTGCTCGCGGATCTCGCCCAGGCGCGCCGAGCGGGCCTGCTTCTCCGAGATCTGGTAGGCCTCGCGGATGGCGTCGGCGGCGACCCGCTCGACCTCGCTCCGAAGGGCCTCGCCCGCGACCGGCGCCTGCCACTCCCAGCGCGGCTTGCCGGCCTCCGCGGTGAGCTCGTTGATCGTCCCGATCGCCGCCTGCATCTGCTCGTGGCCGAACATCACGGCGCCCAGCATGACCTCCTCGGGCAGCATCCGCGCCTCGGACTCGACCATCAGCACCGCGTCCCGTGTCCCGGCCACGACCAGGTTGAGGCCGGATTCCTTGAGCGCGGACAGGGTGGGGTTGAGGACGTACTCCCCGTCGATGTAGCCCACGCGCGCCGCGCCGATCGGACCCTGGAACGGCAGCCCCGAGATCGACAGGGCCGCGGAGGCCCCGAGCAGCGCCGGAATGTCGGGGTCGACCTCCGGATTGACCGACAGCACGGTGGCAACGATTTGGGTCTCGTTCCGGTAGTTCTTGGGAAACAGGGGCCGGACGGGACGGTCGATGAGGCGGGAGGTGAGGGTTTCCTTCTCGCTGGGGCGTCCTTCGCGCTTGAAAAATCCCCCGGGTATGCGCCCCGCCGCGTAGGTCCGCTCCTGGTAGTTCACCGTCAGGGGGAAGAATCCGCGGTTCGGGTCCGCTTCCTTCTGCCCCACAACCGTCACCAGGACCACCGTGTCGGCCATGTTGACCATGACCGCACCGGTGGCCTGGCGGGCGACCCCGCCGGTTTCCATCACCACCGTGTGGTCGCCGTAGCGAAAACTCTTGCTGATTACTGCCACAATCTGTCCTTCAACTGGCTTGGATAGGGAACGCCTGCTCAGCGACGCAGACCGAGGCGGCTGATCAGATCCTGGTAGCGCTGACGATCCTTGCGCGAGAGGTAGTCCAACAGCTTCCGGCGCTGATTGACGAGCTTGAGCAGCCCGCGCCGCGAGTGGTGGTCGTGCTTGTGCTCGGAAAAGTGACCCGTCAGCTGTTCGATCCGGGCGCTGAGCAGCGCCACCTGGACCTCGGGCGAGCCCGTGTCTCCGGCTCCGCGCCGAAAGTCCTCCACGATCCTGGTCTTCTGTTCAGTGCTCAACGGCATTTGGCTTGCTCCCGAATGTGAGCGATTTTCCGGTGCGACTTCGGCGCGGAAAACGAAATACTGGCGAAGGCGGCCTGCCGCCGCTGCCGCAGGCCCGCTATTCTATCCATGCGGCCGGGCGCAAACAAGCGAGTCCCTCGCGCATCAGGCGCTTGCACCCTGCATGAGGCGACGCGGGGCCACCCGTCCGTCCTCGATGATCTCGCCCATGCCGATGAACCGGCGCCGCTCCGACTCGTACAGGCGAACCCAACCCTCCTGCGGCAGCCGCGGTACCAGCACCGGCTGTCCCTGCCGCAGATAGAAGGCGGTATCCGGGGTCAGGTCCACCGCCGGCCACTGGCACAGCGCACTGTCGATCGGCAGGCACAGGGCATCCAGCGGCGACAGGCCCTGGACAGCCAAGTTCTCGAGCTTCTCCAGCGTGTGCATGGGCTGGTCCTGGTAGGGCCCCACTCCCAGCCGCCGCAACGAGGTGACATGTCCGCAACTGCCCATCTCCCGGGCGATGTCCTCCACCAGCGTGCGCACGTAGGTGCCCTTGGAGCAGCGCAGGTCAAGCACGAAACTCTCGGCGCCACGCTCCAGCACCTCCAGCGCGTGGATGCGCACCGCGCGCGGTTCCCGTGCGACCTCGATACCCTGCCGCGCCAGGCGGTACAGCCGTTCCCCCCGATGCTTCACCGCCGAGTACATCGGTGGCACCTGCCGGATCTCGCCGCGGAAGCACGCGAGCACCGCGTCCAGGCGCTCCGACACCTCGGGGCCGACCGGGCCGGTCTCCACGACCTCCCCCTCGGTATCGCCGGTACTGGTGCGGGCTCCCAGGGTGCAGGTCACGCGGTAGCGCTTCTCCGCGTCCAGCAGGAACGCCGACACCTTGGTGGCGTCGCCCATGCAGACCGGAAGCATCCCCGTTGCGAGCGGATCGAGATTACCCGTGTGTCCGGCCTTGCGTGCGCGGAACAGCCGCTTAACCTGCTGCAACGCGCCGTTCGAGGACATGCCGGGCGGCTTGTCCAGCAGAAGGATGCCATCCACCGCCCGTCGTTGGCTGCGCTTGTCGTGTCTACCGGCCATCGCTTCAGTGCCCATGCCCCGCCTTGTCGGCGTCCTCAGCCCGTGCGGCGTCGATCAGCCGGTCGAGACGTTCCGCCTCATCCAGCGACTCGTCGTACTCGAAACGCAGCCGCGGGATGACCTTCATCACCACCCGCTCCCCCAGCTCGTGCCGGATGAACCCGGCCGCGTGCGTAAGCACGGCCAGCTTCTCCATGCGGCCCTCGCGCTGGCCCAGGAACGATACGAAGACCTTGGCGTACCGCAGGTCGCGGGAAACCTCCACGTCGGTCACGGTCACCGGCCCGAGCCGCGGATCCTTGACCTCGTCGCGTATGACCTCACTCAGCTCGCGTACCAGCTGTTCGGCCACGCGCCGGGTTCGGGGGTATTCCTTCGCCATGGTCAGGACACTTGAACTGTGCGGAAGGCGGCTCGACGCTTTACGCCGTCGGGCTCACCTCCACGCGCTCATATACCTCGATCTGGTCGCCGGCCTTGACGTCATTGTAGTTGCGCACGGCGATCCCGCACTCGGTCCCGGCGCGCACCTCATTGACGTCGTCCTTGAAACGCCGCAGCGACTCCAGCTCGCCCTCGAACACCACCACGTTGTCACGCAGCACACGGATCGGGTTCGATCGGCGTACCACGCCGTCGACCACCAGGCAGCCGGCGACCGCGCCCATCTTGGAGGAGCGGAACACATCGCGCACCTCGGCCAGGCCGATGATCTGCTCGCGCACCACCGGGGCCATCAGACCCTGGATCGCGTTGCGCACATCCTCGATGGCCTCGTAGATCACGCTATAGTAGCGCACGTCCAGGTCGTTCTCCTGGATAAGGCGCTTGGCGGCGTTGTCCGCGCGCACGTTGAAGCCGATGATGATCGCATCCGAGGCCAGCGCCAGGTTGACATCCGACTCGGTGATCCCACCGACTCCGGTGGCCACCATCTTGACCTCGACCTCCTCGTTGGAGAGATTTTGCAGCGACTCCTGCAGCGCTTCCGCGCTGCCTTGCACGTCGGCCTTGAGCACCACATTCAGGGTCTGCTGTTCGCCCTCCGCCATGCGGTTGAACACGTCCTCGAGCTTCGCCGCCTGCTGGCGCGCCAGCTTGACATCGCGGAACCTGCCCTGGCGATACAGCGCCACCTCGCGTGCCTTCTTCTCGTCCGGCGTCACCACCAGCTCGTCGCCGGCGTCCGGGGTGCCCGAGAGACCCAGAATCTCCACCGGTGTGGACGGTCCGGCGTCCTCGACCTGCTTGCCGTGCTCGTCGAACATCGCGCGCACCCGGCCGTACTCGTGCCCGCACAGGACCGAATCGCCCTTGCGCAGGGTCCCGTTCTGCACCAGCACCGTAGCCACCGGGCCGCGCCCTTTCTCCAGGCTCGACTCCACCACCACGCCGGTAGCGGGGCAGTCAGCCACGGCCGTCAGCTCCATGATCTCGGCCTGCAGCAGCACGCCTTCGAGGAGGTCATCTACGCCGTCACCGTCGAGCGCCGAGATGGGCACGAACATGGTGTCTCCGCCCCAGTCCTCGGGGATAACCTCGTGCTGGGCCAGCTCATTCTTGACCCGGTCCGGGTCGGCGTCAGGCTTGTCCATCTTGTTGATCGCCACGATCAGCGGCACTCCCGCGGCCTTCGCATGCTGCACCGCCTCCAGGGTCTGCGGCATGACACCGTCGTCCGCTGCCACCACCAGGATCACGATATCCGTGCTTTTGGCGCCCCGCGCGCGCATCGCGGTGAACGCCGCGTGGCCCGGGGTGTCGAGGAAGGTCACCGTGCCGCGGTCGGTCTCCACGTGATAGGCACCGATGTGCTGGGTGATGCCGCCGGCTTCCTTCGCCGCCACCTTGGTCCGGCGGATGTAGTCCAGTAGCGTGGTCTTGCCGTGATCCACGTGCCCCATCACGGTCACCACCGGCGGGCGCGGTACCCGCTCGCCCTCCGCTTCCTGCTCCCCGGCCCCGGCGAGCAGCTCTTCCTCGACCGCGTGCTCCTTGAGCAGCTTGGCTTTGTGGCCCATCTCGTCGACGACGATGGCGGCGGTCTCCTGGTCGATGACCTGGTTGATGGTCGCCATCGCGCCCATATTCATCATGGTCTTGATGACCTCGGTCGCCTTCACCGCCATCTTCTGGGCAAGCTCGCCCACGGTGATGGTCTCCGGGATCGCCACCTCGCGCACCACCGGCGCGGTCGGCTTTTCGAAACGGTGCTGCTTGTCACCACTGCCACCACGGGCCGCCTTGCCGCCCTTCTTCTTGCGGCGGCCCCGCGTGCCCTCGGCGACGTGAAGCTCTTTGCGGTCCGAACGGCGGCCGCGGCGACCACCCTCCTCGGTCTCGCCACGACGCTTTGCCGGGCGCCGGCGCGTCTCGTGGGCGGGCGCTTCGGGCGTCACGCCCTCGCCGGCCTCGGAGCCTGCCTTAACCTCGACTTCCCCTTCGGCCTGCTGCTGCGCCAATGCTTCGGAGACGCCCTCCTGTGCCTCGGCGACCTCGGCCTCGCGCTGCACCTGCTCCTCTTCCTCAGCCTTGCGCCGGGCCTCCACCTCCTCGGCCTCGCGCCGCGCCTGCTCCTCTTCCTCGGCCTTGCGCCGGGCCTCCTCCTCTTCCTGCTTCTGGCGCGCCTCCTCCTGCTCGCGCTGCGCGCGTTCCTCGGCCTCGCGGCGTTCGCGTTCCTCGCGCAGGCGCTCTTCCTCCTCCTGCTTGCGGCGCTGCTCTTCCTCGATCAGCTCGCTGCGCTTGACGTAGGTGCGCTTGCGCCGCACCTCGACGCTGACCGTCTTGCCACGTCCCTGGCCACCCACTTTCAGTTCGCTGGTCGATTTCCGCCGCAGCGTCACCTGGCGTGGCTCGGCACGCCCGGCACCCGTGCCCTTGTTGCTGCGCAGATACCCGAGGAGTTGGGTCTTTTCCTTCTCGGTAATTGCGTCGTCTGCGCCCTTGACATCGAGGCCCGCCTCGCCCAGCTGCTCCAGCAGGCGCTCCACGGGGATTCCGACCGTCTCGGCGAACTGTTTAACCGTAACTTCTGCCATATAGTGCCCCCTGGTCCTGCAGCCTCATTCCTCGTTCGCAAACCACGGCGCCCGCGCCGTCATGATGAGGTCTGCGGCACGTTTCTCGTCGATACCGTCGATATCCAGCAGGTCATCGACCGCCTGCTCCGCCAGGTCCTCCATGGTGACGATGCCGTGAGCCGCGAGGCGATTCGCGGTCTCCGCATCCATGCCATCCATGTTGAGCAGATCCTCCGCCGGCTGCCGCGAGGCGCTCTCTTCCGCCGACGCGATCGCCTGCGTCAGCAGGGCATCCCGGGCGCGCTCACGCAGTTCGTTGACGATGTCCTCGTCGAACTCCTCGATCTCGAGCAGCTCGCTGGTGGGAACGTACGCCACTTCCTCGATGCTGGAGAAGCCCTCCTGGACCAGGATGGCGGCAACCTCCTCGTCCACGGTCAGCTTCTCCATGAACATGTTCCGCAGCTCGCCGGCCTCGCGCTCGCTCTTCTCCTCGGCCTGGGTCTCGTTCATGACGTTGAGCTCCCAGCCGGTGAGCTCGCTCGCCAGGCGCACGTTCTGGCCGCTGCGCCCGATTGCCTGCGAAAGCTTCTCTTCCTCGACCGCAATGTCCATGCTGTGCGCGTCCTCGTCCATCACGATCGAAACCACCTCGGCCGGGGACATCGCGTTGACCACGAACTGGGCCGGGTTGTCGTCCCACAGGATGATATCGATGCGCTCGCCCGCCAGCTCGTTGGATACCGTCTGCACCCGCGAGCCCCGCATGCCCACGCAGGCACCTACCGGATCAATCCGCGGATCGTTGCTGCGCACGGCGATCTTCGCCCGCAGGCCCGGGTCGCGGGCCGCGCCCATGATGTCGATCAGACCCTGGCCGACCTCCGGGACCTCCAGCTTGAACAGCGCCACCAGGAAGTCGGGCGAGGTGCGGCTTACGAACAGCTGTGGCCCGCGCACTTCCGAGCGCACATCCACCAGCAGGCCCCGCACACGGTCGCCCGGACGCACCGGCTCCCGCGGAATCATCCACTCCCGAGGGATGAAGGCTTCCGCGTTGTTGCCCAGGTCCAGGTAGACGTTGCCCCGTTCGACCCGCTTGACGATGCCCATGACGAGCTCGCCCACGCGGTCGGCGTAGGCCTCCACCACCTGGGCACGCTCGGCCTCGCGCACCTTCTGCACGATCACCTGTTTGGCAGTCTGCGCCGCGATGCGGCCGAACTGCACCGACTCCATCGGCTCCTCGATAGAGCCGCCGACCTCTGCCGACGGATCCATTTCGCGGGCCTCGCTCAGGTGCATCTGCTGCGCCGGAAGCTCCAGCTCCTCGGTGTCGTCGTCGACCACCTCCCAGCGCCGGAACGTCTCGTAGTCGCCGGTCTCGCGGTCGATCGCCACGCGCGCGTCGATATCCTCGCGGTGACGCTTGCGCGTGGCGGACGCCAAAGCCGCCTCGATGGCCTCAAAGATGACCTCCTTGTCCACGCCCTTCTCGTTGGAAACCGCTTCCGCGACCAGCAATATCTCTTTGTTCATCCGCTCCCTCTCCAGGGCCTGAATCCACTATCCCGCGGGTCCTTAGCCCGGCGCGCGACCGGCAGTCGCTACAGCTCGGGCACCAGGCGCGCCAGCGCGATGTCCTCCAGCGGCAGCCGGAAGCTCTCGCCGTCCACCTCGAGCGTCAGCATCCCGTCCTGCAGGTCGCCCAGCGTGCCGGTAAAATTGCGGCGCCCGTCCCGCGGCACCCGCATGCGCACCCGCGCCCGGTAACCGTTGAAGCGGATGAAATGCTCCGGCTTCAGCAGCGGTCGGTCGAGACCGGGCGAGGATACCTCCAGGTTGTAGTGACCCTGCAGCGGGTCCTCCACGTCCAGCAGCCCGCTCACCTGATGGCTGACGATCTCGCAGTCGCGCAGCTCGATGCCGGCTTCAGAGTCGATGTACAGCCGCAGCAGCCCGCCGCCGCCCGTCAGCTCGACCATCACCAGCTCGTAACCGAGCCCGGTGACGGTCGGCTCGAGCAGCCGCCTGAGACGACTTTCCAGCTCGTTTTCCGCCATCCCGCGGACACACCGCCTGCCAACCAAAAAAAATGGGCCCTCTGGCCCACTCGCTCCATCGCGCCGACAGTCTGCTACGACCTGCCGGGCGACCGCGGTACTCGGCCGAAACCGGCACGAAGGCCTGGGCAACCGAGCCAACTCGGCGAGTGGGCCCGGCACGCTGCAACAAAAAAGCCCCGTACCCGGGGCTTTTTTATTAAAAGATGGTAGCGGGGGCAGGATTTGAACCTGCGACCTTCGGGTTATGAGCCCGACGAGCTGCCAGACTGCTCCACCCCGCACCCGGTGACGCGTATAGTATAGACCCGCATGCGCTTTTTCAAGGCCGTTAGGGCACTGCCGAAGGCCCCGTCACGGGCTCCCGCCCGCCGCCGCGGACCGGCTTGGCCCGGAGCGGGCGATCCGGCGCTTCACGCTCAGACGAAGATCGCCTGACACAGCCCCATCAGCGCACCCGGAAGTACCCCGAGCACCAGCAGCGCGATGCCATTGGCGCTCAGCACCGCACGCAGGTCGACCGGGGCCTCGATCGGCGCGGTGTCCTCCGGCTCGTCGAAGTACATCAGCTTGACCACCCGCAGGTAGTAAAAGGCGCTGATCATGGCGAACACCACGGCGACCGCCGCCAGCCATACGTGCCCGGCGTCGACCACCGCGCTCAGCACCACCAGCTTGGCGTAAAAACCCACCGTCGGTGGCACTCCGGTCATGGAGAACATGGCCAGCAGCATCATGCCGGCGAACCACGGACTGCGGGCGTTCAGGCCCTTCATGTCATCCAGGTTCTCGGCCTCGAAGCCCCGCCGGCTGAGCAGGATCAGGATGCCGAACGCGGCCATGGTCATCAGAACGTAGACCAGCGTGTAGAAGGTGGCCGCCGCGTAGCCGCCCCGCGTACCCGCGAGGATCCCCAGCAGGATGAAGCCCACGTGGGTGATGGTCGAGTACGCCAGCATGCGCTTGATGTTGGTCTGCGCGATCGCCAGGAAGCTGCCCAGACCCAGCGAGAGCACCGACAGCACGATCAGCAGGTGGCTCCAGTCGGTGTGCAGGCCGCCCAGGCCGGCCACCAGCAGGCGCATGAACATCGCGAAGGCACCGATCTTCGGGGCGCTGCCGACGAACAGGGTGACCGGCGTGGGAGCGCCGTTGTAGACGTCCGGCATCCACATGTGGAACGGCACGGCGCCGAACTTGAACGCCATGCTGGCGACCACGAAGGTCAGCGCCAGCAGCAGCGCCGGATCGCGCCCGTGGACGACGATGTAGCTGCTTACCTGGCTGATGTCGAGGCTGCCGCTGACCCCGTAGAGGATCGACATGCCGTAGAGCATCATCCCGGAGGAGATCGCCCCCAGCACGAAGTACTTCATG
>DASQZM010000092.1:0-24304 GCA_035638695.1 Gammaproteobacteria bacterium
GAAGTCGTCCATCTCGTCATTGAGCACCACGCCGGTCCCCGGCGCCACGTAGCCGCAGCCGAACAGGTAGTTGACCGACATGGTCGCCGCCACCCGGTTGCCCTGCGCGTCGATCACCGAGAAATGGGTGGTGTGATGCACGGGGTGGGGATGGTGCTCGACCACGCCGGGCAGGTACTTGCTGGGCAAGGCATACCTCAGGCTGATGTTGGCCCGGATCCCGGCGGCGTAATCCGGACTGAGCAGACGCTCGAGCGGCATGTTCACGAAGCCGGGATCGCCCAGGTACTCGTTGCGGTCGCGATAGGCGTGGCGCATCGCCTCGATGATCAGGTGGTCACGCTCGACCTTCGACATCTGCTGCAGGTGGTATCCGGACAGGATGTTCAGCATCTCCACCAGAGTCACCCCGCCGGACGACGGGGGCGAGGCGGAAACCACCCGGATGCCGTGGTAGTGCCCCACGATCGGGCTGCGCTCGACCACGTGATAGGCATGCAGGTCCTTGAGGGTCCAGATACCGCCGGCCTTGCGCACGCCATCGACCAGCTTCTTCGCCACCTCGCCGTGGTAGAAGCCGGCATCGCCGTGTTTGGCGAGTTGCTCCAGGGTGCGCGCGAGATCCGGCTGTTTGAGCACGTCCCCGGGCGCGAGCGGCTTGCCCCCCGGCAGGAAGATTGCCCTGCTGGACGGGTACTTGCCCAACAGCTTCGTGCGATACGTCAGGCGCTTGACGAAGTAGGCGCTCACCTTGAAACCGTGCCGCGCGAGATGAATCGCCGGCGCCAGATCCTTCGCCAGCGACAGCCGCCCGTAGCGGCGGGCGAGATGCACCAGCGCCGCCGGCTCGCCGGGGATGCCGGCGGCCAGTGGGCCGTTGAGCGACTTGCCCTGGATCAGGTGACCCTGGCTGTCCTGGTACATCGTACGGGTGGCCGTCAGCGGCGCCCGCTCGCGGCCGTCCACCATCACGTTGCGGCCGCTGTCGGCGAAGTGCAGCAGCCAGAACCCCCCGCCGCCGAGGCCTGAGCTCTCGGGCTCGACCACCCCGAGCGCGGCGCTCACGGCCACGGCGGCGTCGAAGGCGTTACCTCCCTCGCGCATCACCTGCAGCCCGGCCTGGGTGGCCAGTGGCTGGGCCGAGGCCACGGCGATCCGGCCCGGACCGCGGG
Source organism: Gammaproteobacteria bacterium (assembly GCA_035638695.1). GTDB lineage: Bacteria > Pseudomonadota > Gammaproteobacteria > UBA5335 > SLRW01 > DASQZJ01. The sequence continues at coordinate 1,173 of DASQZM010000092.1, forward strand.
CGAGCGCGGCGGGTGCGGTAAGGAACAGCGCCAGGACGGCGCTGGCGACAAATCGGCACGAACGGGCAAACGGATCTGAGCGGGTCACCCGGAATCCCCCTGGCACGCGATCAGCTTGCGGGATTGCGCTGCTTGAGCTCGGTGTCGACGTTGGCTGGCACGAAGCTCGACACGTCGCCATGATAGGCGGCGATCTCGCGCACCAGCGTGGACGAGACGAACATGTACTTCTCGGACGGGGTGAGGAACATGGTTTCCACCCCGGGGGCGAGGTGGCGGTTCATCCCGGCGAGCTGGAACTCGTATTCGAAATCGGATACCGCGCGCAGCCCGCGAAGGATCACGTCGACCCCATGTTTGCGGGCGTACTCCACGGTGAGACCGTTGAAGCCGACTACCTCCGCGTTGTCGACCCCGGACAGCGCTTCCCGCGCTAGCCTCACCCGCTCCTCCAGACTGAAAAGCGGGTTCTTGCCGGGGTTGTGCGCGATCGCGATTAGCACCCGTTCGAACAGGTGACTCGCCCTCTCCACCAGGTCCACGTGTCCCAGCGTGATCGGATCGAAGGTACCTGGATATAACGCTTTAGCCATGGGTCTGTTGTCCTTGGTCGATGGGCCGGTGCGCGGGCAGCTCCTCTCGCGAGGCATTCATACTACTAACCCGATCAGAGAAAATGCACGCTTCGGCGTTGGTCGCGCTGCGATCCGGCGCGGGCATCGCCCCCCGCAGGGGCTCACAAATGTTTCGCCGGCTCCGCCCCGAGCAACCCGGCCCAAACCCGCCCGGCACGGGTCTCGCGCAGGAGCGTGGCACCCTCGGGCGGGGCCCCCAGTGGCGCCGGCGCCTCCGCATAGACCCGCCAGCCGGGCGCCAGCCAGTCCGGCAGCAGTGCTTCCAGGCAGGGTCGCAGCAGCGGCTCGCTGAACGGCGGATCGAGGAACACGATATCGAACACCCGCGGCATACCACCCAGGTAGTTCAGGGCCTCCGAACGGACCCGCTCGGCCGCATCCGGCGCCGTGCCCAACCGCGCCAGATGTTCGCCGATGGCGTGAAGCGCCCGTGCCTCGCGGTCCACGAACACCACCTGCGCCGCCTGGCGCGACAGGGCCTCCAGTCCCAGCGCGCCACTGCCGGCGAACAGGTCCAGGCATCGGGCGCCGACGATACGATCCTGGAGCCAGTTGAACAGGGTTTCGCGCACCCGGTCCGACGAGGGTCGGATACCCGGCAACGCCGGGAATTCCAGGCGCCGCCCGCGCCACCGGCCGGCGATGATGCGGAACTGGTTGGAAGGGCGCCGCGCGCGTGGCATTCCGGAGGGGCTCCGCGGGCTGATAAAGAGGGCCGCGGGGGACGTCGCTGCGCCTGTCCCGGCGGGCAGGCCGATGGTAGCATAAGCGGCGTTTCCGCCCGACGCCAGGGATCGTTCATGCTCGGCTTCCGCAAGTCCAGACCCGCCGACCAGGCCGCTGATGACCCTCGTCGCGGGGGCATCCGGCGCCTGTGGAAGGGCCTCGGGCGCACCCGCGAGAACCTCACCGAGAACCTCGCCAATGCCCTGCTCGGCCGCAAGGAGGTCGACGAGGCGCTGGTGCAGGACCTCGAGGACCACCTGTTGCTGGCCGATGTCGGCGTGGAGGCCACCGAACGCATCATCGAGCACCTGAACCGCAGCATCCGCCGCCGCGAGGCCGAGAACGTCGAAGCGGTGCGGCGCGTGCTGGGCGAAGCCATGGGCGAAATCCTGGCGCCCTGCGTGCAGCCGTTCGAGGTGCCGGCCGGCCGCCATCCGTTCGTAATCCTGATGGTGGGCGTGAACGGGGTCGGGAAGACCACCACGATCGCCAAGCTCGCGGCCCGGTTTCGCGCCCAGGGCCTCTCGGTAATACTGGCCGCCGGCGACACTTTCCGCGCCGCAGCGGTCCAGCAGCTGCAGATCTGGGGGGAGCGCAACCGGGTCGCCGTGGTGGCGCAGCACACCGGGGCGGACCCGGCGTCGGTCGTCTACGACGCGCTCCAGGCGGCGCAGGCGCGTGGCACCGACGTGCTGATCGCGGATACCGCCGGGCGCCTCCACACCCAGGGGCACCTGATGGAGGAACTGCGCAAGATCAAGCGGGTGATCAGCAAGCTTGATGCTGAAGCGCCGCATGAGGTGATGCTGGTGGTGGACGCCGGCACCGGCCAGAACGCACTGGCCCAGGCCGAGCAGTTTAACGAGGCCGTGGGCCTGACCGGCATCACCCTGACCAAGCTCGACGGCACCGCCCGCGGCGGCATCATCTTCGCTCTGGCTGAGCGGATGGCCATTCCGATCCGCTTCGTCGGAGTCGGCGAGAGCGCCGAGGATCTGCGCCCGTTCGATGCGGAGGAGTTCATCGAGGCCCTGCTGACGGACGAGACGGAGCCGGCCGGAGCCCCTCCCGGGCAGGACCGCGACGCATGAGTGCCATGGCCGGGTTCCCGGAAGCGAGCCACGGCGAGGCCTTGATCCGTTTCGATTCCGTGAGCAAGCGTTACCCCGGTGGGCTGGAGGCACTCTCGGGCATCACCTTCGAGATTCCGCGTGGCCGGATGGCGTTCGTAACCGGCCACTCGGGCGCCGGCAAGAGCACGCTGCTGCGCCTGATCGCCCTGCTGGAACGCGCCACCCGAGGCCAGGTCCTGGTGGGCGGGCAGAATCTGCGCCGGGTCGGGCGCCGTCGCGTCCCCTACTATCGCCGCAATGTCGGTCTGATCTTCCAGGATCACCGCCTGCTCTACGATCGCCCGGTATTCGAAAACGTGGCCCTGCCGCTGGTTATCGCGGGCCTTGATGGACCGGAGCTCGGACGGCGGGTACGGGCCGCGCTGGACCAGGTCGGCCTGCGCTCCCGCGAGCGCGCCTACCCCGTGACCTTATCCAGCGGCGAACAGCAACGCGTCGGCATCGCCCGCGCCATCGTCGGCAAGCCCCCCCTGCTGCTGGCGGACGAGCCCACGGGCAATCTCGACCCGGATCTCTCGCGCGAAATCATGGCCCTGTTCGAGCGTTTCAACCGGGTGGGAACCACCGTGCTGGTTGCCAGCCACGACCTGGAGCTGATCCGCGAGATGGGGTACCCGCGGATGGTACTGGACCAGGGGCGGCTGGTGCAGGGCCCCGACCACGTGCCGGGGCCGGCGGATGCCTGACCGGCAGCGCCTCGGCCACCGGCGCCGCGTCGCCCGCGGCGGTTTCCACCCCGTCCGGTCGTTGCGGATCTGGGGTCTCCGGCACGCCCAGGCAGCCCTGGCCAGCCTAGGCCGCCTGGCGCGCGCACCGGCCCCTTCACTGCTGACCATCGCGGTGATCGGCATCGCTCTGGCCCTGCCGGCAGCACTGCACCTGTTGGTCCGGAACGCGGCGCATTTCGGGCAGGGCTGGGAGGGGGCCACTCAGGTGTCCCTGTTCCTCGAGCGCAACGTGACCGACGACGCGGCACGCACGCTGGCGAAGGCGCTGGCGCACCGAAGTGACGTGGCGTCCGCGCACGCTATCAGCCGCAAACAGGCTTTGGCGGAGTTCCGCAGGCATTCCGGGTTCTCCCAGGCGCTGGAGGTGCTCAAGCGCAACCCGCTTCCGGCAGTGATCGTGATCCGTCCCACCAGCGACAGCGCGGCCGCAGTCGAGCACCTTGTCAAACAGTTGCAGGCGATCCCCGAAATCGACCGCGTGCAGATGGACCGGCAGTGGCTACAGCGCTACTTCGCCATCGTCCACCTGGTCCAGCGCGGCGTGACCATGCTTTCCGTGCTGCTGGGGATCGCGGTGGTCATCGTGGTAGGCAATACCATCCGCCTGGACATCCAGAGCCGTCACCAGGAGATCGAGGTACAGAAGCTGATCGGCGCCACCGACGCCTTCATCCGACGCCCGTTCCTGTACAGCGGCTTGTGGTACGGAGCGCTGGGCGGAATCGCCGCATGCGCGCTGCTGGGGATCGGGCTGCTCGCGCTGCACGGGCCGGCCTCGCATCTCGCCGTGCTGTACCACGCGCAGTCCCTCATGCCCGGGCTGGACGCGACAACCGCCGGGAGCGTCATTGCGGGCGGCGCGGTGCTGGCCTGGGGAGGATCCTTTCTTGCCGTGGGGCGGCACCTGCGCCGCATCGAGCCCGCTTGACGGCAGAACTATCATGGCGGTTAGCACTCAAAGGGCAAGAGTGCTAAAGTATTGAATGTCAGTGTCCAGACCGAACCGAGAGGGGTTTTGGAAGAGCGTATGAAAGAGCTTGTCAGCCTGTCCGCAGGCGGGTCCATGGGGGCAAATCTGCCGAGCCCGGTGAGCAGTCTCGACGCCTACATGGCGCGGGTGAACCAGATTCCCGTGCTCAGCGCCGAGGAGGAACAGAGCCTCGCACGGGACCTGCGCGAGCGCGACGATCTGGGCGCGGCGCAGCGGCTGATCCTGTCCAACCTGCGCTTCGTCGTGCACATCGCCCGCGGCTATCGTGGCTACGGGCTGCCCCTGGGTGACCTCGTCCAGGAGGGAAATATCGGGCTGATGAAGGCGGTCAAGCGCTTCGACCCTGACTACGGCGTGCGGCTGATTTCCTTCGCGGTGCACTGGATCAAGGCGGAGATCCACGAGTACGTCCTGCGCAACTGGCGCATCGTGAAGGTCGCCACCACCAAGGCACAGCGCAAGCTGTTCTTCCACGTCCGCAGCGCCAAGAAGCGCCTTGGCTGGTTCAGCCCGGAGGAGGTGCGCGCGGTCGCCGATGACCTCGGCGTGGAGCCCGAGACGGTCGTGGAGATGGAAAGCCGCCTGAGCGGCCAGGACGTAGCCTTCGACCCCGATGCCCGCGATGACTCGGACGACGGGGTCGGCTTCGCCCCCGCCCAGTACCTGCCCGACCCGCAGGCCGACCCCGCGGAGCAGTGGGAGGCCAGCGACTGGGAGTCGGCGGGGCAGCGCCGGCTGGCGCGGGCGCTCGAGGGGCTGGATGAGCGCAGCCGGGACATCATCCAGCGGCGCTGGATTCGCGAACCCAAGGCGACGCTTCAGGCGCTTGCGGACGAGTACGGGGTTTCCGCCGAGCGAATCCGTCAGATCGAGAACGGTGCGATCAAAAAACTTCGCGCTGCCGTCGTAGCGGACTGACGTCGCCGACCAGGGCGCGGTGCAGCGGCCCGGGATCCTCCGGCAGCACCAGACTGTAGACCATCTGGCAGGCTGACTTCCCCTTGAGAAGCGGAATCTCCGATTCGGGCCGGAACTCGAGCGCCGGACAGGCCTCATGTGCGGCCACGCGTACCCCGGCGGACACCTTCACCTCGCCGGCACTCGCGAGCGCCGTGATGCGCGAGGCGGTATTCACGGTGTCGCCGATCACCGTGTAGCTCATGTAGGTCGGGGAACCGACGTTGCCCGCGATCACGTCGCCGCCGTTGATGCCGATGCCCAGCGAGACCTGCACCCCGTGTCGCCGCTGCCAGCTTCGGCGCAGGTGGACGAACTCTTCCTGCATCGCGCACGCCGTGCACAGCGCCCGGAGCACCGAGTCGCGCTGCGCCAGAGGAACGCCGAAGCCGACGAGCAGGCTGTCACCGGCCATGTTGAATATGGTCCCGCCGTAGCGGAAGGCCACCCGGGTGAGCTCGGTGAAGTACTCGTTCAGAAGCGTCACGACCGTCTCCGGGCGACACTGCTCGGAGAGCCGGGTGAAGCCGCGCAGGTCCGCGAACAGGATCGTCGCATCCACGCGCTGCCGGCGGTCCGTCAGCAGATCCCCGGTCCGCTCGGGCTCGCGCAGTATCTCGTCCACCAGCTTGGGCGACATGTAGCGTTCAAAGGTCCCGCGCAACCGCTGACGCTTGACCGCCTCGGCATCCAACCGCGCCCGCTCGAGCTGCTCCCGTGTCGCCTGCAGGCGGAGCAACGAGCGGACCCGCGCCAACAGCTCCTCCCGGTTGACGGGCTTGGACAGAAACTCGTCAGCGCCGGCCTCGATACCCGCGATGCGGTCGCTTCGGCTGTCCAGCGCGGTCACGAGCACCACCGGGATGAGGGCGGTATCCGGACCCGCCTTGAGCTCGGTGCACACATGAAAGCCATCGAGCCCCGGCATGACCACGTCGAGCAGCACCAGAGCGGGCAGCTCGTCGGCGATCAGGCGCAGCGCCTCCTCGCCGCTCGACGCCACCCGCGTGGGATGGCCGGCGGCTTCCAGATAATGCCGCAGCAGCAGGCGGTTGTCCTCCTGGTCGTCAACCACCAGCACGCGGCGCCGCGTGGCCTGAAACTCGAAGCCCTCCGGTCGGAGCATCCCCATTCCCTATGTCGCGCCGGCCCGGCCCGGCGACTTGGCCTGGCTCGATTATGTAAAAAATCGCCGTCCTTTGCCACCGTCATCCATCCCCCCGTCCGGGGGGCATGTCGCGTCGTACGCCGGTGCACCGAAGTTGCTGGAAGGACCGCGACCCGGACCGCCCGCGGCAGGCCGGACAGCCGCAGCCTCAGGTGACGCCCGAGAGCAGACTCGTCAGCGGCGGCAGGTAGTGGTCCAGTAGCAGCAGCGTAAAGATCGCCATGAGGTAGACGATGGAGTAGCCGAAGGTCTTCATCGCCAGTCCGGGGCGAGGAAAGAACTTCAGGGCGATGGCGTAGTAGAGGAAGATCCCGCCGAAGATCAGCGCACCGACCAGGTACAGCCAGCCGCTCATGCGCGCGACGAAAGGCAGCACGCTTACCGGGATCAGCAGGATCGTGTACAACAGGATCTGCACCCGCGTGAACTCGACGCCGTGGGTCACGGGCAGCATGGGGATGTCCACGTTGGCGTACTCCCGCTCCCGGTGGATCGCCAGGGCCCAGAAGTGCGGCGGGGTCCATACGAACACGATCAGGAACAGCAGCAGCGCATGCGGATCGACCTGGCCGGTGACTGCACTCCAGCCCAGCACCGGCGGCGCGGCCCCGGCGGCGCCGCCGATCACGATGTTCTGGGGTGTGGCGCGCTTGAGATAGGCCGTGTACACCACCGCGTAGCCGACGATGGTGAGCAGGGTCAGCACCGCGGTCAGCAGGTTTACCAGTCCGCCCAGGATGGCCATGGAGATAGCCGCGAGGATGATCGCGAAGACCAGGCTCTGACGCGCGCCGAGGGTCCCGGTGGGCAGGGGCCGGCCGCTGGTGCGGGCCATGGCCGCATCGGCACGCCGGTCCAGCACGTGGTTGATGGCGGCGGCCGAGGCCGCGGCGAAACCGATCCCCAGGGTACCAAAGCACAGCGCGGTGAGAGGAACCACTCCCGGAGTGGACAGGAACATCCCCACGATCGCCGTGAACACGATCAGGGCGACCACCTTCGGTTTGGTCAGCTCGTAGTACGCGCGAAGATTCGCGCTCAGGGTCATGGATCGACCCGCACTATGTACCTGTAGGTGCATACGGGTTCCCGGCTCGTGCGCAGAACGTGGTTGAGGGTCGCGCTGCTGAGCCGCGCCAGCGCGGCGCCGGCCGTGCGGGTATCGCTAAGCCACAGGGGCAGGCGCAACCATACGATACCGATCCCGATGCCGATCTGCACCAGCAACGGGACCCCCATCGCCGCGCCGGCACCGCGGACATGCCGTTGCCGGGCCCGAAACACCGGCCTCCGGGCTTCGCCCCGGACAGACGGCGGCACCGGTGCAGGCAGCGCAACGTGTGGGAGACAGCCGGTCACCATGGCAGCTATCCGATCTGCGAGACGCGCAGCAGGTGGGTGAGATCCTTGAGCATCCCCTGCGGCTTGAAGTCGTCCGGGTAGCGCATCATCAGGTTGCCGTGTGGATCGACGATGTAGAGCCGATGCGCCGACACCGGATCGTCATCCGCACCGAAGCGGAACTGGGCCAGGAAGGGACTTCCCGGCCGCGTCACGGCCACCGTCAGGTCCGGATGGGCTCTCGCGAGCCGGCGCAGCGCGCCCGGGTCCGGCCGGCCGGTGCGCACGTACAGGCGCTGCACCCGCTGCCGGTTGTTCCCGGTGGCGGTGCGGATCTGCCGGGTATCGTAGAGCTTGTGACGGCAAATCTTGCGACAGCGTGCGCCACCGATGTAGAGCAGGGTCCACTTCCCCTGCAGGTAGGACGCCTGCAACGGCTTGCCGTCGGGCTTGCGCAGGCCGGACGTTTTGAGGGGCCGAGCGGGGCGGACCAGGGTGCCGTGGTTGGTGACCGCCTTCGGCACCCACTGCGGGTTGGCATGGAAGATCCACGCCACCGCCAACGGCGCTGCGAACAGCGCGAACACCAGCAACAGCTTGAGCCGCGAGATCGCGAGCCCGTTGCCGCCGGATCCACCGTTCGCGTCACCCGTCATCGTCCCCATCCCCATCCGCTTCGGTATCATCCACCACCTTGAGGTTCACCCACACCCAGATCACGATCAGCGTTGCGGCCATGGCGAACCACTGGAAAGCATATCCGTAGTGGCGCATGGGCTTCATGATCTGGGGCTTCCAGTGCCGCACGTAACCGTCCGGCTGGGTCGGGTCCAGCAGCAGCAGCAGCGGCGCGACCCGTGCGTGCAGGATCTGTGAGACCTGCTGCGCGTCCGGGTAGACCACTACCCGGGGCCAACCGTGGCTGGTGCTCTGGGGCGCGACCTTCAATCCCCCCTGACGGAAATGCGTCAGCATCCCCGTCACCGTGCGGGCTCGTGAAGAGACCGAAACGTCCGGGAGCATGCTGCGCCGCGCGTAGCCCGGGACCCAGCCGCGGTCCACGATCACGTAGCCTCCCCCGGGGAGCTTGAGTGGCGTGTATACCTCGTAGCCAAGGCGGTCATTGTTCACCCGGTTGTCCAGCAGCATCTGGTGGGAGGCGTCGTAATCTCCGTGCACCTTCACGTGCCGGTACATCGGCCCGCCCCCGTGCGAGCGGGCGATTGCGGCGATCCCCTGGATGCTGCTCACGCGCTTCGCGGGGCCCTTCTGGCCCCGCGCGAACGCCTGGTAGACATGCTCCGCACCGTGCCCGCGCCGGATCTGCCAGAACCCGAGGTTGATCAGCACGGCCAGGACCACGATACCGATCAGCGTGGTCAGCCACCCCGGCCGGAACTTGCGCTTCTTCATGCCGCCTGGGCCTCCGCCGGGCGGGCGCGTGCCCCACCCGGGTCATATCAGATATACTGGAACGACGGAGTCGACGCGGCGGGCCCACGGGATCCGCCGCCGTGCAAGGGCGCCGGTCGGCACCCGCGTGCCGATCAAGACGCTTTCCGGCTGCGGGGCGAGCCCGGAAACCGGCGGCGTCCCGCACGTCCTGCCGGGGCTTTCGATCTGTCTGCCGGACGCCCCGCGCCCACCACACACATCCGACGATCTCCGGAGAATCCTGTCATGCCCATCGTCGTGCGGATACTGATCTATCTCGGGCTCGGGGGAGTCATCGCCAGCCTCGGCGCCGGCCTGGTCTTCCTCACCCGCGACGGTGGCCGCTCCCGGCGCACCGTCAAGGCGCTGTTCTGGCGCGTTGGCCTGGCGACGTCACTGTTCCTGCTGCTGATGCTCGGCATCGCGACCGGCGTCATCCACCCGCACGGGATCTACGGCGGTCACTGACCGGTCTCGCGGATCGGCGGCGCCACGCGTCGGCGCCGCCGCATCGCTGCGGGAAGGGCTACATGATATAGACGAATACGAACAGGCACAGCCAGACCACGTCCACGAAGTGCCAGTACCAGGACACCGCCTCGAACGCGAAGTGGTTGTCCGGCGTGAAGTGCCCGCGCGCGGCGCGCACGAGCATGGTGATCAGCATGATGGTCCCGAGCGTCACGTGCAGGCCGTGGAAGCCCGTCAGCATGAAGAACGTCGACCCGTAGATCCCGCTGTGCAGGGTCATGTTCAGGTGCGTGTAGGCATCGTGGTACTCGCGGCCCTGCAGGACCAGGAACGACAGCCCCAGCAGGACCGTCACGCCCAACCACGCGACCGTGCGGCCCCGTTTCGCGTCCTTGATGGCGTGATGGGCCACTGTGACCGTCCAGCTGCTGGTCAGCAGGATGGCGGTGTTGATCGCCGCCACCCCCCAGGCGGTCATGCCCTCGAATTCGCCGCCGATGTTGCCCGGGCCGTTGGTCGGCCAGCCCGCCGCGAAGTGCGGCCACAGGTAGGTATGCGTCAGCGTCGCGCCCCCGAGCGCGGGAACCGCGCCGCCGCGGGAATAGAACAGCGCCCCGAAGAAAGCGCCGAAGAACATGACCTCGGAGAAGATGAACCAGGTCATGCCCCAGCGGAAGGTCCTGTCGACCTGGGCGTTGTACAGGCCCGAGAGGTTTTCGGCGATGACCGTGCCGAACCACCCGAACAGCATGAAGATGATCACGGCACCGCCGGCGGCCATCAGCCAGGGACCGGCGCTGATCCCGTTGAGCAGGGTGCCGAAGCCGACCATGAACAGAAACAGGCCGATCGCGGCCGTAAAGGGCCAGCGGCTTCCGTGCGGGACGTAGTATCCTTCATTCTGCTTGGTGGTGGCTGCTGAAGCCATGTTCATCCCCTCGGTTTGCTGTCTCGACGGCTCCCGGCCGTGACCGGCAACCGCCTCCTCCCTGCCCGGGCTCCGGGCGCGGATTCACCCGGCGCGCCGCTTTGCATCAATCAGCGGGCCAGGTGCGCCCAGAAAAACGCCAGATACAGTCCCAGCGCGATGGCGGCGAGAATCAGCGCGGTGCGAACGCTTGCCGCCCGTGCGCGCCTGAGCCTCTCGTTTTCCCGTCTGTCGTCGTCGTCACTCATGTAATCCGCCGCCGGGCGCCGTACGCGGCGCCCGGCATGGTCAAAAGGGGCCCGCGTCAGCTCACCTCCGGCGGGGTCGTAAAGCTGTGGTACGGGGGTGGCGACGGCAGCTCCCATTCAAGCCCGTCGGCACCGTCCCACGTCTTGGCGGGGGCCCTGGCGCCACCTCGCACGCACTTGACCACGGTGTACAGGAAGATCAGCTGCGACAGGCCGAAGCCGAAGGCCCCGATGGTCGAGATCTCGTTGAACAGCGTGAACTGCACCGCGTAGTCCGGGATCCGGCGCGGCATCCCGGCCAGGCCCACGAAGTGCATCGGGAAGAACAACACGTTCACGAAGATCACCGACAGCCAGAAATGCCACTTGCCGAGGCGCTCGTCGTACATGTGACCGGTCCATTTCGGCAGCCAGAAGTAGACGCCGGCCAGGATCGCGAACGCAGATCCCGTGACGAGTACGTAGTGGAAGTGCGCCACCACGAAGTAGCTGTCCTGGTACTGGAAGTCTGCCGGGGTCACCGCCAGCATCAGTCCGGAGAAGCCGCCGATGGTGAACAGCACCACGAAGGCCACGGCGAACAGCATCGGCGTCTCGAAGCTGAGTGACCCGCGCCACATGGTGGCCACCCAGTTGAAGATCTTCACCCCGGTGGGCACCGCGATCAGCATGGTCGAGAACATGAAGAACATCTCGGCCGTCAGCGGCATGCCCACCGTGAACATGTGGTGCGCCCAGACGATGAACGACAGGAACGCGATCGCCGAGAGGGCGTAGATCATCGAGGCACGGCCGAACAGCGGCTTGCGCGAGAACGTCGGGATGACGTGCGAGATGATCCCGAACGCCGGCAGGATCATGATGTAGACCTCGGGATGCCCGAAGAACCAGAAGATGTGCTGGTACATCACCGGGTCACCGCCGCCGGCGGCGTTGAAGAAGCTGGTGCCGAAGAACTTGTCGGTCAGCAGCATGGTCACGGCGCCGGCCAGCACCGGCATCACCGCGATCAACAGGTAGGCGGTGATCAGCCAGGACCACACGAACAGGGGCATCTTCATCAGCGTCATCCCCGGCGCCCGGAGATTGAGGATGGTCGCGATGATGTTGATTGCCCCCAGGATCGACGAGATGCCCATCAGGTGGATGGCGAAGACCATGAAGGGGAACGCGTCACCGGTCTGCAACACCTGCGGCGCGTACATGGTCCAGCCCATCGCGGGCGCGCCCCCGGGCATGAACAGGGTGCTGAGCAGGATCAGGAAAGCGAACGGCAGGATCCAGAAGCTCCAGTTGTTCAGCCGCGGCAACGCCATGTCGGGCGCACCGATCATCATCGGCACCATCCAGTTCGCCAGGCCCACGAATGCGGGCATGATCGCGCCGAAGATCATGATCAGCCCGTGCATGGTGGTGAGCTGGTTGAAGAACTCCGGCTCCATGATCTGCAGGCCCGGATGGAATAGCTCCGAGCGGATCAGGAGCGCGAGCGTGCCGCCCACGAGAAACATGATGAAGCTGGTCCACAGGTACAGGGTGCCGATGTCCTTGTGGTTGGTCGTGGTGATCCACCGCATCAGCCCGCGGGCGGGCCCTTCGTGATGCTCGTGCGCTACCGCTTCTGCACTCATGAGTTCCTCCGAACGCCGATATCCTGACCGCCCGGGCCGGCGGTGACTGCTTCGGCCCCACCCCGGACCGGCAGATTCCTGCCTCGGGTGACGTCTCTCGCGACCCCTGTTCTAGACCGCATGGCATCCCCGATCAAGGGGGCTCCCGCCCAACGGGCGGACTCAGTCCTCGGTCCGCTTGAGCATGTGTTGCTGGGGCTTCTGCTGCTCCTGCGCAACCCACTGCTTGAACTTCGCCTTGGTCACCGCACGCACCACGATTGGCATATACGCGTGACCGCGCCCGCACAGCTCCGCGCACTGGCCGCGGTACACGCCCGGCTTGTTGATGTTGGTCCAGTCGGTATTGATGTAGCCGGGGATCGCGTCCTTCTTGATCCCCAGATCGGGCACCCACCAGGAGTGAATGACGTCCTTGGACGTGATCAGGAACTTGACCCGGGTGTGGATCGGCAGCACCAGCGGGTGATCCACGTTGCGCAGATAGTGCGGCACCTTGAACACGTTGACGCCCGACCCGAGCTCGCGGGCATCCTCGCTGCTCTGGGCCAGCTTGCTGTAGAAGGCGATGTTCTGGTCGGGATAGGAGTAGTGCCACATCCACTGGTAGCCGGTGATCTTCACCACCATCCGGGGATTGCCGGTGTCGTAGGTCTTGATCAGCACGATCGAGGAGGGAATCGCCGCGCCCAGCAGGATCAGGAACGGGATGATGGTCCAGATGATCTCGACCGTGGTGCTCTCGTGGAACTGTGCCGCAACCGCCCCCTTCGACTTGCGGTGACGAACGATCGACCAGGCCATCACGCCGTAGACCACGACGCCGATCGCGACGCAAATCCACAGCATCATCATGTGGAGGTCGTATATGTCGTGACTGACGTTGGTCACGCCATAGGGCATGTTGAACTGCGGGGCGGCGAAGGCGGACCCGGTGACCAGCATCATCGTCCCGGCCACAGCCCGGCCGACCCCTCCCAGTCTGATGGTGGACATGCCTTGTGTACTCCTCAACGTTTTCGAATTTTCTGATGAACCGGATCATCCCGCCGCGCCCGCGTGCCGGCCGCTACCGGAGGCGAGCCGTATCGAACGCCGCCGGCGGCGCCGCGCGGCCCTGCTGAGATCCGAGTCGGCGACGCGGTCCGTCCTTCCGGGTCACCGATTCCAGCCGCCTATGCAGCCAGCGGCCCGACCGCCGCGCCCAGGCGCGATGCGAGGCTGCGCCGCTGATCCTCCGTCAGGCAGGCGCCGAGTTCGTAGGCCTTTCCATGCGACACGATCAGCAGCCGTGCAGGATGCGTCGGTATGCTGGACGATTCCAGGCGGACGCGCGCCCAGTAACGTGGGAATTCCCGCACCCGGGTCGGGCCCCCGATGCCCGATTCCACACGAATCAGCTCCTCCGTCACCGAGACGACCTCCCGGTACTGATTCTGCTTTTCGATATATATCAGGGCAGCACCGAGAGCCGCCAGCTCGAGCCCCGAAAACGGAGCGATCAGCCACGCGCCCACCAGCCAGAACCCGGCCGCCAGCACCCCCGTCAGCAGTGCCAGGCTGGCAAAAAACCAGACGCCCAGGCGCGGCGACATTGAGCCGTTGGGCATGATGACACAGCGAAACAGGTAGCCGTGATAGTCGCTCTGACCCCGGTCCATGTATGTCTCGTGCCTGACTGGATCGCCGGCCTTGAGAGGCTCGGAAATGCTACTGCATGGCGCGGGCTCACGCAAGGCGCACGGATGCCGGTCAGGGGGCCTCATGCGCGCTCTGGCGGGCCGCCGACCCCGACCAGGGGGGCGAGGTCCAGGGTCCGCGAAAGCGGCTCGCCCAGCGGCTCACGCAAGTACGGAAGCCGGCCCAGGCAGGGCGCCGGCAGGCAGGATTCCAGCGTGCGAAGCTGCTCCTCCACCCGCTCGCCGCCGGCCCGGGGGAAATTGGCGATCCAGCCCACGAGTGGAGCGCCGGACGCCTGGATGCTCTCGGCAGTCAGCCGCGCGTGGTTGATGCAACCGAGCCCGACCGCCACGACCAGCACCACCGGCAGGTCCAGCAGCCGGGCCAGCCGGGCCACGTCGCCGTCCGGGCCCAGTGGCACCCGCCAGCCGCCAACGCCCTCGACCACGACCAGGTCGGCAATCCGGGAGAGCGTTTCGAACCCGTCCAGGATGCGACGGAAGTCGATCCGCACTCCCGCCTCCCGCGCCGCAATGTGCGGTGCGATGGCCGGCGCGAACGCATACGGATTTACTGCCTCGTAGGCGGCCCGAACCCCGGAGGCGGACTGCAGCGCGAGGGCGTCGGGGTTGCGCAGCCCCGCCCCCGTCGGCTCGCTGCCCGAGGCGATCGGCTTCATCGCCGCGGCCCGCACGCCGGCAGCCGACAGGGCATGCAGCAGTGCCACCGAGGCGACGGTCTTGCCCACCTCGGTGTCGGTGCCGGTCACGAACAGGCCGCGCGGCATCATCGGGCCGTGCCCCGCGGCGCCTCCAGCCCCGCCGCCGGCAGCCGGCCCGGTCGCCAGGCGTGACCGTAGACGATCTCGAGCGTGACCGGCAGCCGGCCTTCCGCCTGCCTGGCCTGGTAGGCGCGGCGCATCGCGGCGTAGCGCCGACGCCCGGTGAGTCCGGTGCGGCGACCGGGGTCCAGGTTGAGGCTGCCGCCCATGCGCAGCTCCCGCGTCAGGCTGTCGAAGTCCGGGTAGGTCACCGTCAGTGTTTCCACGTCCATCACCGGCTCGGCGAAGCCGGTCCGCACCAGAGCGTCGCCCACGTCATGCATGTCCAGGAAGGTGTTTACGTGTGGCGTCTGGTCGGCCTCCTGCCACGCCTCGCGCAGCTCAACCAGTGAGGCCGGGCCCAGGCTGGTGAACATCAGCACCGCCTGCGAGGTCATCACCCGGTGACACTCGCGGAACACCGGCTCGGGGTCACCCGCCCACTGCAACATCAGGTTGGAGAACACCATGTCGACGCTGTCGTCGGCCAGCGGCAGCCGGCGCGCGTCTGCCGCCAGGCGGTCGACGCCCCGGCGCAGCAGCCCAGGCGTCGGGACGCGCGCCAGCATCGACGGCGATACGTCCAGCGCGAGCACCCGGGCGTGCCGGTAACGCCGGTCCAGGTCCAGCGCGCCGCGGCCAGTGCCGCTGCCGAGATCGAGCACCGTGCGGGGGTCGATGCGCAGCAGCTCCAGGCGCTCGAGCATGCGCTGCCGGATTTCGTCCTGAACCGCGGAAACCGCATCGTAGCCCGGGGCCGCGGCGTCGAAGACGCGCCGCAGCTCCCGCATGCGCGGGGTCATGTCGCCGGCCTGATCGTTCATGGAACTCCGCTGTCTCTTTCGGCGGGGAACGGAGATGCCGCAGGTCGGATCCATTGTCCCATCCCCGCCCGCCGCGGCACCAGCCAGCCCATGGCTCAGGCGGCGGACCGCCGATAGTGCCTCGCCAGTGTCTCCACGAGCCGGTCGATGTCCCCCGGTTCGTGCGCGGCCGAGAGCGTGATACGCAGGCGCGCGGTGCCCGCCGGCACTGTTGGGGGCCGGATCGCGGGGACCAGAATCCCCTCTTGCAGGAGCGCTTCGCTCAGCCGTAAGGCCTCGCGAGGATCCCCGATCAGCAGTGGCTGGACCGGGGTGCGCGAGGGCGCCAGCGGCAGGCCCGCCCGGTCCGCCTCGTGCCTCAACCGGGTCACGAGGCGTGCCAGCCGCTCGCGTCGCCATGACTCTTCGCGCGCCAGCCGCAGCGCGGCCCGCGTGGCCGCCGCCACCGGCGCCGGCGGGGCGGTGGTGAAAACGTAGGTGCGGGCGCGCTGGATCAGGGCCTCGATCAGCGTGTTGCTGCCCGCGACGAAGGCCCCGAAAGTGCCAAGCGCCTTGCCCAGCGTACCGACGTAAATCGGCAGCCGCTGCCAGCAGATGCCGAGTTCCGCCGGCGTGCCCGCGCCCCCCGGCCCGAGCACCCCGAGCCCGTGGGCATCGTCGATCATCAGGTCGGCGCCGTAGCGGTCCGACAGATCGGCCAGCGCGCCCAGCGGCGCGATATCCCCGTCCATGCTGAACACCGCGTCGGTCACGATCAGCGAGCGCCCGGCGTCCGGCGCCGCCAGCTCACGCTCAAGGGCGGACAGGTCAACATGCGGGTAACGCTGCATGCGCGCCCGACAAAGCCAGCCCCCGTCGAGCAGCGAGGCATGGTTCAGGCGATCCTCCAGTACCCGGTCGCCCTCGGCCACGAGTGCGTTGATCACGCCCATGTTGGCCATGTAGCCGGTGGAGAACAGCAGCGCGCGCGGGCGCCCCGTCCAGGCCGCGAGCTCTTCCTCCAGCGCGCCGTGCTCCGCGGTGTGACCCACGATCAGGTGGGCGGCGCCACTGCCGGCCCCATAGCGCCGTGCGGCCTCGCGCATGGCCGCAGCCGGGCCCGGATGGCCCGCGAGTCCAAGGTAGTCGTTGCTGCAGAAGCCCAGGCAGTCGCGCCCGTCGACGCGCAGGTGCGGCCCCTGGGGCCCGCTGACGACCCGTCGCCGACGGTAAAGGCCCCGCTCGAGGCGCCGCCGCAGCAGCGCCTCGAGATCACGGTCCAGCCGGTCGGCCCCGGTCATGCCCGGGTGGAGGCTGCCCCGTTCGGCCCGGCGGGCGCCGGCGCGCTTTCCCGGCGTATGCCCAACCGCGCGAACAGGGTGGTGTCGTGGTCCTCCTCGGGATTGTCGGTGGTCAACAGACGGCCCCCGCAGAAGACCGAGTTGGCGCCGGCCAGGAAACACAGCGCCTGCATCTCGTCGCTCATTTCCATCCGCCCCGCCGACAGGCGCACGTGCGAGGCGGGCATCATGATGCGCGCCGCCGCGATCACGCGCACGAACTCGAACGGATCGACGCTGTCGGCGCCATACAGCGGCGTGCCCGCAACCCGCACCAGTTGGTTGACGGGCACGCTCTCCGGGTGCTTCGGCAGGTTCGCCAGCGTAACCAGCATCTCCGCCCGGTCGGTGAGGCCCTCGCCCATGCCGATGATGCCGCCGCAGCACACGTGCATGCCGGCGTCGCGCACGTGCGCGAGCGTCTCCAGCCGGTCGGCGAAGGTGCGCGTAGTGATGACCTCGCCGTAGAAGGATTCGGAGGTGTCGATGTTGTGGTTGTAGTAGTCGAGGCCCGCGTCGGACAGACGGCGCGCCTGATCGGCGGTCAGCATGCCGGCGGTCACGCAGGTCTCCATGCCCAGCTCCCGTACCGCGCGGACCATCTCGATCACCTCTTCCAGGTCGCGGTCCTTCGGGCGCCGCCAGGCGGCTCCCATGCAAAAGCGCGTCGCGCCCTGGTCGCGCGCGCGCCGGGCGCTGGCGAGCACCGCCTCGGTGTCCATCAGCTTCTCCGCCTCCACGCCGGTGCGGTAGCGGATGCTCTGGGGACAATAGGCGCAGTCCTCCGGGCAGGCCCCGGTCTTGACGCTGAGCAGCGTGCTGAGCTGGACTTCGTTGGGATCGAAGTGGCGGCGATGCAGCGTCTGCGCCACGAAGACCAGGTCATTGAAAGGGAGCCCGAGGAGGGCCCGCGCCTCGTCGCAGGTCCAGTCATGGCGTGGGCCCTGGTCCAGCAGGCTCTGGATGTTCATCATTGTCGCTGCTCCCGGTCGCCGGATACGGTGGCGCCATGATCGGAAGGGACGCGATGACTGTCAACCACGGAATGGTCTTTAAGGTTTACGGCTGGCTCGAATCGCTGCACTGGGCGGCTTTTCCGGCCCGCTGCGCACTGTGTGGAGCCGCGGGGCTGACCCGGCGGGAAATCTGCCGCGGGTGCCGGGATGATCTGCCCTGGCAGCAACAGGCCTGCGACCGTTGCGGCGAGCGTCTGCCCGGGGCGGGTGGGCCCGGGGCGCCGGTGTGCGGGCGCTGCCGCCGGCGGCCCCCGCCGTTCGATCGGACCCGGGCGGTCTTTGCCTACGAGGCCCCGGTCAGTCATCTGCTGCGTGAGTTCAAGTTCCGCGGACGCCTGCCCAACGGCCGCTTACTGGGGGACCTCATGGCCGGCGCCTTGGCCGCACATACCGGGCCACTGCCGGACCGGGTCGTACCGGTGCCTTTGCATCCGGCAAGGCAACGCCGTCGCGGCTTCAATCAGGCCATGGAACTGGCACGGCCGGTCGCCGACCGGCTTGGCGTGCCTCTGGCGCCCTCGCTGTGCCGGCGCGTGCGCAACACCATGCCCCAGTCGGAGCTGGGCGGCTCACAGCGACGCGGCAACGTGCGCCGGGCCTTCGCCGTCACAGCGCCCGCGCCGCCTCACGTGGCCATTGTCGACGACGTGATGACCTCCACCAGCACGGCGGCGGCGCTGGCGTCGTCCTTACGCCGGGCCGGAGCCCGCCGGATCGAGGTCTGGGTCTGCGCCAGGGCGTCGGGATGAGTGAGCGGCAATGAACCGACCGGACGAGGTCCCATAAGGACTTTTCCACGCGCTTGGACCTGCGGTACGCGCTGTGCCACCCGGTGGAACGGTAACGCTCGCATCGCCGGTTCCGCCGCCGCGAAACGGTACCACCGGCTGATGCGGGCCCGCATGGCCTATAACGAGCAACGGTGCGCGCCACGGAGAAAAGCCCGGCATCCCGAGGCCTTGCTGTTGGCGTGATCGCGGGCGTACGGGTGCCGGCCCCGGCGACCGGCGCTCCGCCCGCGGTCCACCGCGTGATTGCCGGGGGCCCAGCGCCGGACTCCCCCACTCCGGGTAACGCTGGCTCACCGCAGCAGGTAATCGAGCAAAAGCCCGGCAAAGATCACGGCGCCGAACCAGTTGTTGTTCATGAATGCCCGGAAGCAGCGATCCCGTTGGCGGTGCAAGATGAGCACCTGTTGGTAGACGAACAGCGCCGCACCACCGGCCAGACCGGCGTCGTACCACACGCCCAGGCCCGCCCGGCGCCCCACGAGGTACAGCGCGCCAAGCATGGTCACCTGGAGGATCCCGATGATGTGGCGGTCCAGGTCGCCGAACAGGATCGCGGCCGACTTGAGCCCCAGTTTGAGATCGTCATCCCGGTCGACCATTGCATACATGGTGTCGTAGATGGTCGCCCACAGGATGGAGCAGATGAAGATCAGCCAGGCGACCGGCGGAACGTGGCCGGTCTGGGCGGAGAACGCCATTGGAATCGCCCAGCCGAACGCCATGCCCAGGTAGGGCTGGGGCAGGTAAGTGTAGCGCTTCATGAACGGGTAGCTGGCCGCCAGCGCCAGACCGACCAGTGACAGCAGGATGGTCAGGCGGTTCAGCATCAGCACCAGGGCGAGGGCGATCAGGCACAGCACGAAGAACACCGCCAGCGCCTCCGGCATACTCACCCGCCCCGTGGTCAAAGGCCGGTCGTGCGTACGCTTGACGTAGAGATCGAAGTGGCGGTCGGCAAAGTCGTTGAACACGCATCCGGCCGAACGCATCACCCACACGCCCAGCACGAAGATCACCACGATGCCCGCATCCGGGCTACCCCGGCCGGCGATCCACAGTGCCCACATCGCCGGCCACAGCAGAAGCTGGGCGCCGATGGGCCGATGCCAGCGCATCAGCAGGGCATACTCCCGGGCACGGTCCGCCACGATCGGCTGATACCGCTGCCAGAGCCGGCCCGCGGTCTCCTGCGCGCGACGTCCCAGCGCCTGCTGACGGGTTCTCTCGCTCATCTCACCCTTCTCGCCGGAAAAACTCGCTCACCAGGATCGATTTCGCGGGCAGTTGGAACCGGGAGCTCCCTCACCGACCCATCCCCGGCGGTGCCCTGGCCGGTCCCGCGATTATACAGAGCCATCGCCGGCGCCAGACAGGCGGCCTGGGCGGGCCCGCCGCGCGCGCACCGCGGCCACCGGATCGTTCGGGCGGGAACGCGACGCGCGCCGCGCGTGCCGGGACCGCCGCCGCAGCAACGCCACCGGCTTCCGCTTGGCGTGCCTCGCCCGTTGCCCTGCCGCGCCTACGCCTCGGCGTAGCGCCGGGCATCCCGCAGCCAGCGCCGCAGCAGCAGCGCAACTGCGTCCCGGTGCCGAACCAGCATCTCGTCGGCGGCTCTCTGGACGGCGGCCATCAGGTCACCGTCGCGCGCCAGGTCCGCGACCCGCAGGCGCAGCTCGCCGGTCTGGCGAGTCCCCAGCAGCTCCCCCGGACCTCGTAGCTCGAGGTCACGGCGGGCGATCTCGAAACCGTCGTGGCTGTCCCGTAAGACTGCCAGGCGGGCACGTGCGTTCGCGCTCAGCGGCGGATGATACATCAACACGCAGCTGCTGCGGCGACTACCGCGCCCCACCCGACCGCGCAGCTGATGCAGCTGCGACAGTCCCAGGCGCTCCGGGTTCTCAACGATCATCAGGCTCGCGTTGGGCACGTCCACACCAACCTCGATCACGGTCGTAGCCACGAGGAGATCCAGCTCGCCCGCGGCGAAGCGGCGCATCTCGGCCTCCTTCCGGGTCGTCTGCATGCGCCCGTGCACAAGCCCCACCTGCAGCTCCGGCAAAGCCGCGACCAGCGCCGCCGCCGTATCCTCGGCCGCCCGGGCCTGCAGCGCCTCGGATTCCTCGATCAGGGTGCATACCCAGTAGGCCTGGGCGCCGGACCGGCAGGCGTATCGGACCCGTGAGATCACCTCGTGGCGGCGCAAATCCGGCAGCGCTACCGTGGCCACCGGGGTGCGGCCCGGCGGCAGCTGGTCGATCACCGACAGGTCGAGGTCGGCGTAGGCGGCCATGGCCAGCGTGCGGGGTATGGGGGTCGCAGTCATAATCAGCTGGTGAGGGTGGGTGTCCCCGACGATGCCCTTCTCCCGCAGGGCCAGCCGCTGGTGGACCCCGAAACGGTGCTGCTCATCGATGACCACCAGGCCGAGACGACTGAAGCTCACCTCTTCCTGAAACAACGCGTGCGTGCCCAACACCAGTTGTGCCCGGCCGTCGCCGATCCGCGCCAGCATCTCGCGTCGCCGCGAGCCCTTGAGCCGCCCGCCAAGCCAGGCAAGCTCGTAACCCAGCGGCTCCAGCCAGTCGCGGAAATTGCGGTAATGCTGCTCGGCCAGAAGCTCCGTGGGTGCCATTACCGCAGCCTGCCAGCCGGAGGCGATCGCCTCGACGGCCGACAGCGCGGCGACCACGGTCTTGCCCGAGCCGACGTCACCCTGCACCAGCCGCATCATAGGCCGTGGGCGACCCAGATCGCCGAGCACCTCCTCCAGCACCCGCCTCTGTGCTCCGGTCAACTGGAACCCCAGCCGGGCCGACAGCGTGGCGCGGTCCATTCCTCCGCCGGCCAGTCGCGGTGCGGTGTGGCTGCGCGCGCGCCGGCGCAGCTGGCGCAGGCTTAGCTGGTGCGCCACCAGCTCCTCGAACGCCAGTCGTCGCTGGGCCGGGTGGCGCCCGGCCTCGAGCGCGGCGGTATCGGAGTCCCGTGGCGGTCGGTGCACCGCCTCCAGCGCCTCGCCCAGCGACATGCGGCTGTCCGCCGGCACCAGAACCGGCGGCACACCGTCCAGGCGCTTGCCGCCCTCCGCCAACGCCAGTGCCTCGCGCACCAGGCCACGCAGCCGGGCCTGGCTCACGCCCTCGGTTGCCGGATACACGGGCGTGAGGCGTTGTTCCAGTGGCGCCGGGCTATCGGCGGCCACCATGCGGAATTCGGGGTGCACCATCTCGGGACCGTTCACGCCAGGGCGCACCTCGCCATAGCACACCACGCGGGCGCCTCGCTGCCACAGTAAGCCCTGGACCCGGGAGAAGTAGAAGAAGCGCAGCGTCAGCATCCCGCTGCCGTCGGCAACCCGGCAGACCAGCGTCCGGCGCCGGCGTTGCACGGTTTCCGCGAGTTGCACCCGGGCGTCGATCACGGCCCGGTCGCCAGGGCGCAGCCGCCCGATCGGCGTAACCCGCGTGCGGTCTTCGTAACGCAGCGGAAGATGGAACAGCAGGTCTTCGACCCGGCACACGCCCAGCTTTGCCAGCCGCCCGGCGAGTCGCGGGCCGACCCCCCGCAGCGACTCCACCGGCCGCTCCAGGACCGCGGTGGCTGCAGCGCGTCCCGACGCCGGCTTCGCGGCTTCCCGGCTCACCTGTGCCCGCCCGGATCTAGACCGCCATGATGGCGTCCATCTCCACGCCCGCACCCTTCGGCAGCGAGGCGACCCCGATCGCCGCGCGCGCCGGGTACGGCTCCTCAAAATATTCTTCCATCACCCGGTTGACCAAGGCGAAATGGCCCAGGTCGGTGAGGTAGACCGACACGCGCACGACATCCCCGAGCCCCCCTCCGGCCGCTTCCGCAACCGCCGCCAGGTTGTCCAGCACGCGGCGGACCTGGCCTTCCACGCCGGTGTCCACCAGCTCCATCGAGTCCGGGTCGAGCGGTATCTGGCCGGACAGGTAGACGGCACCGCCAACCCGCACCGCCTGCGAGTACGGCCCGATGGCACGTGGCGCGCGATCGGTGTGGATGATTTCGCGGCTCATTGGCTGACCTTTCCTGTCTGTGGTGGGTGCACGCCCGGACCACCATCGGGAGGCCGCGGGCAAGACGGCAGGATCAGGCCCTGGGACGCACGATCCTGATGACCGGCTGCATCGCGCGCAGCCGCTTGATGATCTTCGCCAGGTGGGTGCGGCCACGGACCGAGAGCACGAACATCAGTGTGGCCGTAACGCCGTCGCGGTCGTCGACCGAGACGTGCTCGATGTTGGATTCCATGCGGGAGACCTCGGCCGCG
>DASQZM010000093.1:0-99683 GCA_035638695.1 Gammaproteobacteria bacterium
CTCGCGACGAACGGTGGTGAGATATGCGGGCTAGCTAGCGGCGCACCGGCCTCTCAGGCAGGTACCTGGGTCACGAAGGAAATGGGCGCCTGCTCCATGTCGTCGAACGTCACGTGCTCCCACGCGGCCTCGTCGGCCAGCAGCGTGCGCAGAAGCTTGTTGTTCAGGTCGTGCCCGGACTTGTAACCGGCGAAAGCGCCGATCAGGCTGTGACCGAGCAGGTACAGGTCGCCGATCGCGTCGAGGATCTTGTGCTTGACGAATTCGTCCTCGTAGCGCAGGCCATCCTCGTTGAGCACGCGGTAGTCGTCCACCACCACGGCGTTGTCCATGCTGCCGCCGAGGGCGAGATTGCTGGCGCGCAGCATCTCGATGTCGCGCATGAAGCCGAACGTGCGGGCGCGGCTGACCTCCTTGACGAAGGAGGTGGTGGAAAAGTCCACCTCGGCGTTGCTGGTGTGGGACTTGAAGACCGGGTGATCGAACTCGATCGTGAATCCGACCTTGAACCCCTCGAAGGGCTCGAACCGCGCCCACTTGCCTTCCTCGCCCTCGATCACGACCGGGCGCTTGATCCGGATGAAGCGCTTTGGCGCGTCCTGCTCCTGAATCCCCGCGGACTGGATGAGGAACACGAACGGACCCGCGCTACCGTCCATGATGGGCACCTCGGGGGCGCTCAGCTCGACGTACGCGTTGTCGATCCCGAGTCCGGCCATCGCCGAGAGCAGGTGCTCGACCGTTGCCACCCGTACCCCCTCGTGCACCAGGGTGGTGGAAAGCCGGGTGTCGCCGACGTTTTCCGGCCGGGCCTTGATCTCCACCGGGGTACCCAGGTCAACCCGGCGGAAGATCACGCCGGTATCAGCGGGAGCCGGGAGCAGGGTCATGTAGACTTTTTCACCGGAATGCAGTCCGACGCCGGTCGCCCGGATCACATTCTTCAAAGTGCGCTGTTGCAACATTCAGCCATATACCTTGTTATGCGCTTCCCTGGTCCCGGCAGGTCCGTGGAGCCCCGAATCGACAGGGCCCGGCGATCGCGCTCCGGGCAGGAAGCACGCCCCGCCGCCCGCACATGCTTTGATTGCTGCACGGACGCTGCCCGGCCACGCGAAACCCTGGCGATCTCCGGCGCCGCGCGTACTATAGCGGATTTTCATTACGAGCAAAACCTTCTGCCCGCCGGCAAGGCCCGGGCCGACGAACGGCCGGAATTGGCCGAATTCCGGCATCAGTCCGCCTGGCGCCGGAGAAACGCCGGAACGTCCAGATAATCGAGGTCCGAATCCCCGCCCGCGGCATCCTCGCCCGCGGCGCGCTTGCGCATCACCGTCGGCCGGTCCAGCTCGGCGTAGTCCACCTCGCCGCCGCTGTTGCGCTCGACCACGCGCATGCCCGCGCGTTTCTCCGGCCGCGGCTGGGCGACGACCCCGCCGATGCCGGTGGCCACCACGGTAACCCGCAGCTCCTGGCTCATGTCGGGATCGATCACGGTGCCCACCACCACCGTCGCGTCCTCCGACGCCACCTCCTTGACGGTGTTGCCGACCTCCTCGAACTCGCCGATGGAAAGGTCCATGCCCGCGGTGACGTTGACCAGAATCCCGCGCGCGCCGGAGATGTTGATCTCCTCCAGCAGCGGACTGGAAAGCGCCGCCTCGGCGGCCTCGCGCGCCCGCATCTCGCCACTGGACCGGCCGGCACCCATCATCGCCATGCCCATCTCGGACATCACGGTGCGCACGTCGGCGAAGTCGACGTTGATCAGCCCCGGGCGCGTGATCAGCTCGGCGATGCCCGCGACCGCGTTGAACAGGACCCTGTCCGCCGACTTGAATGCGTCGAGCAGACTGGCCTGCTTGCCCATCACGGTCAAGAGCTTCTCGTTGGGGATCGTGATCAGCGAGTCCACGTACTTGCCCAGGGACTCGATGCCCTCGTTGGCCACTGACAGGCGCTTCTTGCCCTCGAACGGGAAGGGCTTGGTGACCACCGCCACCGTAAGGATCCCGAGCTCGCGCGCGATCTGCGCCACGATCGGCGCCGCGCCGGTGCCGGTACCACCGCCCATGCCGGCGGTGATGAACAGCATGTCGGTGCCCTCGATGACCTCCTGGACCCGCTCCCGGTCCTCCATCGCCGCCTGGCGCCCGACCTCGGGGTCGGCCCCCGCGCCCAGCCCCTTGGTGATGTTGCAGCCGAGCTGCAGCACCGTGCGGGCCGGGTTGTCCTTCAGCGCCTGGGCATCGGTATTGGCGCAGATGAACTCCACGCCCTCGATCCCCTCCTCGCACATGTTGCGCACGGCGTTGCCGCCGCCGCCGCCGACGCCGATCACCTTGATCACTGCGTTCTGACTGTAGGCATCCATCAGCTCAAACATCGCTCGTCCTCCCGGTCACACGACCTTGCTCCGCGATTGGTTCCCAGCGCCCGCTCAGAAATTGCCCTGGAACCAGCTCTTCATCCGCTCCCATACTCCGGCCAGCCCGCCCGTCAGCGCCGGGCGGCGGTGCTGCTGCAGGCCGCTCTCGATGCCGTAGAGCAGCAGCCCGACGCCGGTGGCATAGATGGGATTGCGCACCACGTCCGCCAGCCCGGTGACGTACTGGGGGGTGCCCAGGCGCACCGGCGCGTGAAACAC
Organism: Gammaproteobacteria bacterium; assembly: GCA_035638695.1. Taxonomy (GTDB): domain Bacteria; phylum Pseudomonadota; class Gammaproteobacteria; order UBA5335; family SLRW01; genus DASQZJ01. The sequence continues at coordinate 2,648 of DASQZM010000093.1, forward strand.
TTCCTCGGCCAGCTCGACGGCGCCTTCCATCTTGGCGCTGCCGCCGGTGAGCACCACGCCCGCCGCGATCAGGTCCTCGAAGCCGCTGCGCCGCAGCTCCGCCTGCACCAGGCCGAACAGCTCCTCGTAGCGGGGCTCGATCACCTCCGCCAGGGTCTGGCGCGCCAGCCGCCGGGGCGGCCGCTCGCCGACGCTCGGCACGTCGATGGTCTCGTTGCTGGTGGCCAGTTGCGGCAGGGCGCAGGCGTACTTGAGCTTGATCGCCTCGGCGTGGTGGGTCGGGGTGCGCAGCGCCACGGCGATGTCGTTGGTCACCTGGTCGCCGGCGATCGGGATCACCGCCGTGTGGCGGATGGCGCCCTCGGTGAATACCGCGATGTCCGTGGTGCCGCCGCCGACGTCCACCAGGCAGGCACCCAGCTCCTTCTCGTCCTGGGTCAGCACCGACTGGCTGGAGGCCAGCTGCTCGAGCACGATGTCCTCGACCTCCAGGCCGCAGCGGCGCACGCATTTGATGATGTTCTGCGCCGCGCTGAGCGCGCCGGTAACCATGTGCACTTTCGCCTCGAGGCGTACGCCGGACATGCCGATCGGCTCGCGCACGCCATCCTGCTCGTCGATGATGAATTCCTGCGGCAGGATGTGGAGGATCTTCTGGTCGGCGGGAATCGCCACCGCCCGGGCCGCGTCGATCACGCGGTCGACGTCCTCCGGGGTTACCTCCTTGTCGCGGATGGCCACGATGCCGTGCGAGTTCAGGCTGCGCACGTGGCTGCCCGCGATGCCGGCATAGACCGAATGGATCTGGCAGCCGGCCATCAGCTCCGCCTCTTCCACCGCGCGCTGGATCGACTGGACGGTCGACTCGATGTTGACCACCACGCCCTTCTTGAGCCCGCGCGAGGGGTTGGAGCCGATGCCGATGATCTCGATGCCCCCCTCGTCGGCGACCTCGCCGACGATCGCCACGACCTTTGAGGTCCCGATGTCCAGGCCTACGATGAGCTTCTGTTCGCTCTTTCTCGCCATCTGCCTCAGCCTTTCCCCGCCGCCTGGCCGTCACCCTTGCCGGCACGGTCGGCCACGGCGAAGCCGTTGGGATAACGCAAGTCGATGAATGCAATCCGGGGCAGCCGTGACCGCACGGCGGCCAGCCCGGTATCGATGAAGTGCTGCAGCACCGCCGCCGGCGCCCCCCGGCCGATGCGGATCCTCACCCCCTGCGCCAGCCGCGCCCGCCAGCTGCCACGGCGGTTCCGCCGCAGCCCGGCGAGCCGCAGCCCGGCCGCGGCCACGACCTTGCGCGCACGCCGGTACGCCGCCAGCACCTCGGCCTCGCTTCCGGCGGGCCCGTCAAGCTCGGGCAGCCGGTCGCCGCCGGAGGCGTTGCTGGTGAACAGCTTGCCCTCGGCGTTGAGCAGCCCGTCCTTGCCCCAGCGGGCCACCGGCTGCTGCTCCCGGATGCGCACCTCCAGGGCGTCGGGCCAGGAGCGGCGGACCGCCGCCCGGGCGACCCATGGCAGGCTCTCCACCGCCTGCGCGACCTGCGCGAGGTTCACGCTGAAAAACCCCTGGCCCGCGAACGGCGCCATCCGGCCGCGGATCTGGGCCACGCTGACATGGTGGAACGATCCCTCCACGCGCACCTTGCGTATCGGCAGCAGGTCCGCCGGCAGCAGGCCCGGCACCTGCCAGGCGAGCAGTGCGAGCGCCAGCAGCAACAGTACGGCCGGGCGCACCCGCCGCATCAGGCGCGGGCGCATCCGGCCCGGCGCGCGCAGCGGGCGCGGGCGCCTGCGCGGCATCCGCCGGTTGACGCGCTTGCCCGCGAACACCCCCCTCACGAGACGCTCCCACGCGCGACGCTGGTCTCGAGGATCCGCCATACCAGCTCATCCATCTCGATGCCGATCGCCCGCGCCGCCATCGGCACCAGGCTGTGGTCGGTCATGCCCGGCACCGCGTTCATCTCCAGCAGCCAGGGCCGCCCGCCCGCGTCGACCATCAGGTCCACGCGGCCCCAGCCGGTGCCGTCGAGTCCGCGGAACGCTTCCAGGCACAGCGCCGACAGGCGCCGTTCGGCCGCCGCGTCCAGCCCGCATGGGCAGTGGTAGCGGGTGGTCGCGGCGCTGTACTTGGCCTGGTAGTCGTAGAACACGTTGGGCGTCTCCAGACGGATCAGCGGCAGCACCTCGCCGTCGAGGATCGCGGCGGTATACTCCGCGCCGTCGATCCAGCTCTCGGCGATCACGCGGGAATCCAGCCGCGCCGCCTCCCCGTAGGCGCGCGCCATGTCGCCGGCCCGGTCCACCCGGCTCATGCCCAGGCTGGAGCCCTCGCGCGCCGGCTTGATGATCAGGGGCAGCCCGAGGTCCTCGACGATGCGCGCTCCGTCGTCCGCCCCGCGCATGATCTCGTAGCGCGGCGTGGGCACCCCCTGCGCGGACCAGAGCTGCTTGCTGCGCAGCTTGTCCATGCTCAGCGCGCAGGCGAGCACGCCGCTCCCCGTATAGGGGATACCGGCGGTCTCCAGCGCCCCCTGGATCACGCCGTCCTCCCCGCCGCGGCCGTGCAGGATGATGAAGGCCCGGTCGAAGCCGCCCTCGCGCAGGCGCCGGACCACGTCGGCGTCGACGTCCATCGCGTGCGCGTCGACCCCCTTGCGGTGCAGTGACTCCAGCACCATCCGGCCGCTGCGCAGCGAGATCTCGCGTTCCGCCGACCGTCCGCCCATCAGCACCGCCACCCGGCCAAAACCCTCGGGGCGCGTCACCGACGATTTGTGCAGACCCACCGCGCTCATTCCGCCTCCCCCACGATCCGGACCTCGGGCTCGAGGCGCACGCCGAAGCGGCGCGCGACCTCGGCCTGGACGTCCAGGATCAGTGCCTCGATCTCGGCGGCGCGCGCCTCGCCAAGATTGATAATGAAGTTGGCGTGCTTTTCCGACACGCAGGCAGCGCCGATCCGGCGGCCCTTCAGGCCACAGGCGTCGATCAGGCGTGCGGCGTGCTCGCCCGGCGGATTGCGGAACACGGAGCCGCAACTGGCCAACCCGGTCGGCTGCGACGCGCTGCGCCGGGCCAGCAGGTCGCGGATTCGGGTCCCGGCGTCGCCGTCGGCCCGCCGGTCGAAGCGCAGCTCCGCAGCGACGAACCACTCCCGCTCCAGCGAGTCCGGCTGCGGGCCCCGCACCTGCCGGTAGCCGGTGCGGTACTCCCCCGCGGCGCGCCGCTGCCGGCTGCCGTGGCGGTCGATCACCTCGACCGCCTCCACGCAATCCCAGGTCTCGCCGCCGAAGGCGCCGGCGTTCATCGCCAGCGCGCCGCCCACCGTACCGGGGATGCCGGCGAAGAAATCCGCTCCGCCCAGTCCCCAGCGGCCGCAGCGCCGGGCGAGCTTGGCGCAGGCGACGCCCGCGCCGGCGTGCACCCGCCCCCCGCCACGGTGCTCGAGCCGTCCCAGCGCGCCATGAGTGGCGATGACGGTGCCGTGCCAGCCCCCGTCGCGCACCAGCAGGTTGCTGCCCAGGCCGGTCCAGTACACCGGCTCCGCCTCGTCCAGGAGCGACAGGAACAGGGCCAGGTCCTCGAGATCCGCCGGACGGTAGTAGCGCCGCGCGGGACCGCCCGCGCGCCAGGAGGTGTGGCGCGACATCGGCTCGTTCTTGCGCAGTTCGCCGCGCAGCCTGCCGAGCTCACGGATCATTCTTCGCCCTCCCCCGCCAGGGCCCGCGGCAACGCCGCGGAGGCCGCGCCGATGTCGCCGGCGCCCATGGTGAGCACCACGTCGCCGTCGCGCAGCACCGCCCGCAGCGCCTCCGGGAGCTCCGCAAGATCGGCGACGAACACCGGGTCGACCTGGCCGCGGGAGCGGATCGCGCGCGCCAGCGACCGGCCGTCGGCGTTCGCGACGGCGGGCTCGCCCGCCGCGTAGACCTCGCACAGCAGCAGGTGATCGACGCCCGAGAGCACTCGCACGAAGTCCTCGAACAGGTCGCGGGTGCGGCTGTAGCGGTGCGGCTGGAACACCAGCACCAGGCGCCGGCCGGGCCAGGCTTCGCGGGCCGCCTCCAGGGTTGCGGTGATCTCGCGCGGGTGGTGTCCATAGTCGTCCACCAGCAGCGCGCTGCCACCGGTGACGGGCACCTCCCCGTACACCTGGAACCGCCGGTCGATCCCCTCGAAGCGGTCCAGCGCCCGGCGGATGTCGCAGGCCGCGATGCCCACCTCGTGCCCGACCGCAATCGCCGCCAGGGCGTTCTGCACGTTGTGCCGGCCGGGCAGGTTCAGGGCCACCTCGATCGACTCGCCGCCGGGCAGGCTGGCGCGAAAATGCGTGCGCCGGCCGTCGCCGCTGACGTCGGTCGCGCGCACGGCCGCGTCCTCGCTGAAGCCGTAGGTGAGCACCGGGCGGCTGACCTGCGCCAGCATCCCCCGCACCACCGGGTCGTCCAGGCACAGCACCGCCACGCCGTAGAACGGCAGGTGATGCAGGAAGGCGACGAAGGTCTGCTGCAGGCGCGCGAAATCGCCCTCGTAGGTGCCGAGGTGATCGGCGTCGATGTTGCTCACCACCGCCAGGATCGGCTGCAGGTAGAGGAACGAGGCGTCGCTCTCGTCGGCTTCGGCCACCAGGTACTGACCGGTGCCCAGGCGCGCGTTGGTGTTGGCGCTCTTGAGCCGACCGCCGATGACGAAGGTCGGATCCAGGCCGCCCTCGGCCAGGACGCTGGCGATCAGGCTGGTGGTCGTGGTCTTGCCGTGGGTGCCGGCGACCGCGATGCCCTCCTGGAAGCGCATCAGCTCGGCCAGCATCTCGGCCCGCGGCACCACCGGGATGCGCTGCGCCAGGGCCGCCTGCACTTCGGGGTTGTCCCGGGAGACGGCGCTGGAGATCACCACCACGTCGGCCCCGGCGACGTGGGCGGGGTCGTGACCCAGATCGATGCGCGCGCCCAGCTCCCGCAGCCGGGTCGTCACCGCGCTCTCCTTCAGGTCGGAGCCGGTGATCGAGAACCCGATGTTGCGCAGCACCTCGGCGATCCCGCCCATCCCGGAGCCGCCGATGCCGATCAGGTGGATGCGCCGGATCCGCCGCATCCAGTGCCGCGCCGCCGGCCGGGTGACCTGCGTCCCGCTCATGCCGCCGCCTCCGCTTCCAGGCAGATGTCCGCCACCTCGCGCGCGGCCTGCGGCCGGGCCAGCCGCCGCGCGGCGACCGCCATCTCCCGCAGCCGCTCGCGGGCCGCGCCCAGCTCCGCCAGCGTGCCGGCCAGGCGCGGCGCGTCCAGCTCCGCCTGCGGGATCAGCACCGCCGCCCCGGCATCCACCAGGAACTGCCCGTTGGCACGCTGATGATCGTCCACCGCGTGCGGGTAGGGGACCAGCACCGATCCCACCCCGGCGGCCGCCAGCTCGGCCACGGTCAGGGCGCCGGCGCGACACACCACCAGGTCCGCCCAGGCGTACGCGGCCGCCATGTCCTCGATGAACGCCTCCACCTCGCCTTCCACCCCGGTGCTGCGGTAGGCCTCGCGTGCCGCCTCCAGCGTGCGCGGCCCGGCCTGGTGGCGTACCTCGAAGCGCAGCCGGTCCGCGAGCCGTCCCAGCGCCTGCGGCACCAGCCGGTTCAGGGCCAGCGCCCCCTGGCTGCCGCCCAGCACCAGCAGCCGCACTCGGCCCGCGCGTCCGCGCATGCGCTCCCCCGGCTCTGCCAGCGCCGTGATCTCCGGCCGCACCGGGTTGCCGACGAACGCCGCACCCGGCAGACAGCCGGGGAAACCGCACAGCGCCCGGTCGGCCAGGCGTGCCAGCGCCCGGTTGGTCAGGCCGGCGATGGCGTTCTGCTCGTGGATCACCAGCGGAATCCGCAGCAGCCAGGCGCCGAGCCCGCCCGGCCCGGCGACGAAGCCGCCCATGCCCAGCACCACGCGCGGGCGCAGCCGCAGCAGGAGGCCCAGCGCCTGGACCAGGGCGAGCGCCAGGCGTCCCGGGGCCAGCAGCAGCGACCGCACGCCCTTGCCCCGCAGCCCGCTCACGCGCAGCCAGCGCAGGGGGATGCCGGCCGCCGGGACCACCCGCGCCTCGAGGCCGGCGCGGGTCCCGATCCAGACCACCGGGACCCCGCGCGCCACCAGCTCGCGCGCCACCGCCAGGGCCGGGTACACGTGCCCGCCGGTGCCGCCCGCCATGATCACCACCGAGCGCGCGCTCATACCCGGCCCTCCACGCTGGCGCGGTTTTCCACCTCGACCCGCAGCAGCAGTCCCGTCAGCACACAGGTTGTCAGCAGGCTGCTGCCGCCGTAGCTCATCAGGGGCAGGGTCAGGCCTTTGGTCGGAAGCAGCCCCATGTTGACGCCGATGTTGATGAACGCCTGCAGCCCGATCCACGCCGACAGACCCTGGGCCAGGTAGGCGGCGAACCAGCGCTGCAGCCGCGCCGCCCGGGCCGCGATCGCCATCCCGCGCCAGACCACCACGCCGTAGAGTGCGATCACCGCCAGCGTTCCCAGCAGGCCCAGTTCCTCGGCCAGCACCGCGAACAGGAAGTCGGTGTAGGCCTCCGGCAGGTAGAACATCTTCTGCACGCTGCTGCCGAGCCCGACGCCGAACCAGTGCCCCGAGCCGATGGCGATCAGCGACTGCGTGAGCTGGAAGCCGGTGCTGAACGGATCCTGCCAGGGGTCCAGGAAGCCGGTCAGCCGCTGCATGCGATACGGCGAGGACCACACCAGCAGCATCATCGCCGCCAGCGACAGCGAGAACAGGGCGAGGAACTGCCACATCCGCACGCCGGCCACGTACAGCATCACCAGCGCGGTCGCCAGCAGCACGCTGGCGGCGCCGAAATCCGGCTCCAGCAGCATCAGCAGGCAGGCCAGGCTGAGCACCAGCATGGGCTTGACGAACCCCTGCACGCTCTGGCGCACCTCCTGGTGCCGGCGCACCAGATAGCCGGCCAGGTACAGCAGCAGCATCAGCCGCGCCGGCTCCGAGACCTGCACCCGGATCAGCCCCAGGTCCAGCCAGCGGGTGCTGCCGTTGGTCGTGCGACCAACGCCCGGCAACAGCACGACCACCAGCGAGAACACCGCCAGCGCCATCAGCGTGAAACTCAGCCGCTCCCAGGTGGCGAGCGGGATCTGCAGTACGATGCCGGCTCCGGTGACGCCGGCCAGCGCGTAACCCAGCTGGCGCAGGAAATAGTGAAACGGGTCGCCGGCGGCGCGCGCCGCCAGCGGCATCGAGGCGGAGGCCACCATCACCAGGCCCAGCAGCAGCAGCGCCGTGGTGGCCGCCACCAGCGGGCGGTCGAGGCGGTCCAGCACTTCCCGGGGAGTGACCCAGGCGCGCCCGATCCGCAGGGTCTGCGCGACCGCGGCCCTCATCCGGACAGCTCCCGGACCGCCCGCGCGAAGCGCTCGCCGCGGTCCCGGTAGTCGCGGAACATGTCGAAGCTGGCACAGGCCGGGGACAGCAGCACGCTGTCGCCCGGGCGCGCCGCCGCGGCCGCCAGGCGCACCGCCTCCGCCATGCTCGCCGCCCGCAGGGTGCGCGCCAGGCCCGCAAGCGCCGTCTCGATCAGAGCGGCGTCACGGCCGATCAGCACCGCCGTGTGGACCCGCTCGCGCGCCGCCTCGCGCAGGGCGGAAAAATCGCCGTCCTTGGCTTCACCTCCAGCAATCAACACAACCGGCCCCGGCATGCCGCCGATGGCCGCCACGCTGGCAGCCACGTTGGTACCCTTGGAATCGTCGAAGAAACGCACCCCGCCGGTCTCCGCGACCAGCTGGGTACGGTGGGCCAGGCCGGTGAAGCCACGCAGCGCGCCCAGCATTGCCTCGCGCTCCAGGCCCAGCGCCTCGCCCATCGCCAGCGCCGCGAGGGCGTTGGCCACGTTGTGCCGGCCCGACACCGCCAGCGCGGACTGGCGCAGCAGCGGCTCGTTCCCGCGTGCCAGCCAGGTCTCGCCATGCCGCTGCATGAGGCCGTATTCGTCCGCGCCGGGCGCTCGCAGGCGGAACCGGAGCACCGTCCGCCCCGCCGGGGCCATCGCGGCCACCAGGGGGTCGTCGGCATTGCTCACGGCCACCCCGCTGCCGGCGTAGATCCGCTGCTTTGCGGCCGCGTAGGCCCGCAGCGAGCCGTGCCGGTCCAGGTGGTCCGGAGAGACGTTCAGCACCACCGCCGCCGCCGCGTCCAGGGACGCGGTGGTCTCGAGCTGGAAGCTGGACAGCTCCAGCACGTACAGATCCGGCTCCCGGGGCCGGAGCAGCTCGAGCGCCGGCGTGCCGATATTGCCGCCGACCCGCACGTCGCGCCCGGACGCGGCCGCCATGCTGCCGAGCATGCTGGTCACGGTGCTCTTGCCGTTGGAGCCGGTAATCGCCGCCACCGGCGCCCGCGCCGCGCGGGCGAACAGCTCGATGTCGCCCAGTACCGGGACCTCGGGCTGCAGCAGCGGGATCAGCACCGGGTCGCTCCGCGCCACCCCCGGCGACAGCACCACCTGCTCCGCCACGGCAATCATCGCGGCATCGAACGCGCCCACCCCAACCGGCACGTCGGGGAGCTCGCGCCGCAGCTCGGCCAGCCCGGGCGGCGACAGCCGGCTGTCGGTGACGGCCACCGGTACGCCGCGGGCGTGCAGGTGGCGCACCACCGACAGCCCGGTCCGCCCCAGGCCGATCACCACCGTCCGGAGCGCCCCGTCGCGTGCTGTTCCGGCTCGTGCCGTGTTGCCCATCACCCGCCCCATGTCACCGGAATTTGAGGGTCGCCAGCGCGACCAGCACCAGGATCACCGTGATGATCCAGAAGCGGACGCTGACCCGCGGCTCGGGCCAGCCCTTGAGCTCGAAGTGGTGGTGCAGCGGCGCCATCCGGAACACCCGGCGTCCGGTCAGCTTGTAGGAGATCACCTGCACCATCACCGAGACCGTCTCCATGACGAACACGCCGCCCATGATCAGCAGCACCAACTCCTCGCGCACGATCACCGCGACGCAGCCCAGCGCCGCCCCCAGCGCGAGCGCGCCCACGTCGCCCATGAACACCTGCGCGGGATAGGCGTTGAACCACAGGAACCCCAAGCCGGCGCCGACGATGGCGCCGCAGAAGATCACCGTCTCGCCCGCGCCGGCGATGTACGGGATCGCCAGGTAGTTGGCGAACTCGTAGTGGCCGGTGACGTAGGCGAACACCGCCAGCGCCCCGGCCACCAGGACGGTCGGCACGATCGCCAGGCCGTCGAGGCCGTCGGTGAGATTGACCGCGTTGCTCGCACCCACCACCACGAAGTAGCTGAACAGGATGTAGAGCAGGCCGAGCTGGATCGAGATGTGCTTGAAGAACGGCACGATCAGGGCCGTGTCGGCCGGCTGGGTGGCGGTGAAGTACAGCGCCGAGGCCGCCGCCACCCCGACCAGGGACTCGAGAAAGTACTTGGTCTTGGCGCGCAGCCCGCGGGAATTCCCGTACTGCTGCTTGCGGTAGTCGTCCAGCATGCCGATGGCGCCGAACGCCAGGGTCGTCATCAGCAGCACCCAGATATAACGGTTGCGCAGGTCCGCCCACAGCAAAGTGCTGAGCGCGATGGCCACCACGATCAGGGCGCCGCCCATGGTCGGGGTGCCGGCCTTGGAGTAATGCGTCTGCGGCCCGTCCTCGCGCACCCGCTGGCCGATCTGGTGCACGGTCAGCCGGCGGATCATCCAGGGCCCCAGGATCAGGCTCAGCAGCAGCGCCGTCAGCACGCCCATGATCGCGCGCGTGCTGATGTAGGTGAACGCGTTGAAGCCGCTGTAGAAATGCATCAGGTACTCGCTCAGGAACAGCAGCATCAGTCGGTCCCCCCGGGCGGGCCGGCACGCAGCGCCTGCACCACCCGTTCCATGTGCATCGCGCGTGAGCCCTTGACCAGCACCGACACCTCCGGCGCCAGCTCCTCCGCCACGGCCTCGACCAGGGACTCCAGCGTGTCGAAATGGCGCGCGCCCCCGCCGAAGCCGGCACAGGTCTCGCGGGCGAGCCCGCCCAGGGCGTAGAGCCGCTCCACCCCCGCGGCGCGGGCCTGCGCGCCGGCCTCGCGATGCAGCGCGGCGGCGCCGGCACCCAGCTCGCCCATGTCGCCAAGGACCAGCCATCTCCGGCCGCCCAGGCCGGCCAGGACCTCGAGGCCGGCCCGCAGCGAGTTGGGATTGGCGTTGTAGGTATCGTCCAGCAGCCGGGCGCCGCGGCGCCCGGCGACCACCTGCAAGCGGCCCGCCGCCGGCCGCACCTGCTGCAGACCCCGGCGGATTCGCTCAGCGTCCACGCCGACCGCCACGGCGGCGGCCGCCGCCGCGAGCGCGTTCATCACGTTGTGCGCCCCCGGCAGCGGCAGCGCGACCGTCACCCGGGCGCCGGCCAGGCACAGCTCGAACCGCGTGCCGGGGACGCCGCCGGCGGCCGGTGCCGCCTCGATCGAGACGGCGCGCACGTCGGCCGCGCGGTCCAGGCCGAAGCTGAGCCGCCGGCAGCCCGACGCCAGCTCCCGCCACAGCCCGGCATAGCGATCGTCGGCGTTGATCACGGCGCAGCCTTCGGCCGGCAGGGCCTGGAACAGCTCGCCCTTGGCCCGGGCCACGCCCTCCCGGGAGCCGAAGCCCTCCAGGTGTGCGGCGCCGGCATTGGTCACCACCCCCACGCCGGGCCGCGCCACCCCGGCCAGGTAGGCGATCTCGCCCGCATGGTTGGCACCCATCTCCAGCACCGCCGCCGCGTGGCGGGCTTCCAGGCGGCACAGCGTCAGCGGCAGCCCGATGTCGTTGTTCCGGTTGCCCTCGGTGGCCAGCACCGGGCCGCGCTGGCGGAGGATCGCCGCGAGCATCTCCTTGACCGTGGTCTTGCCGTTGCTGCCGGTCACCCCGACCAGCGGGATCTCGAAACGTTCGCGCCACAGCCGGGCCAGGTCGCCCAGCCCGCGCCGGCTGTCCGCGACCACCAGCTGTCCGGGTCCGCGGTCGATGTAGCGTTCCACCAGGGCCGCGCTGGCCCCGTCCCGGGCGGCGCTGCGCACGTATTCGTGGCCGTCGAAGCGGGTGCCGCGCAGCGCCACGAACAGCTGACCGGCGCTGACCCGGCGGCTGTCGCTGGTCAGCCCCTCGAACTCGGCATCGGGCCCCATCTGCCGTGCGTGCAGCCGCGGGGCGATGCGGGACAGGCGCCCGCGGATCATGGCCGGTACCTCGCGAGCGCCCGCTCAACCGCGTCGCCATCCCGGAACGGAATCCGGCGGTCGCCGACGATCTGGTAGCCCTCCACGCCCTTGCCCGCCACCAGCACGAGGTCCCCCGGCCGCGCGCCGGCGATCGCCTGGGCGATGGCCCGGCGGCGGTTGTGCTGCACGGTAACCCGCTCCGGAGCGGGGACGCCCTCCAGGATCCCGGCCACGATCGCGTCGGGATCCTCGCCCCTGGGATTGTCGTCGGTGAGCACCAGCCAGTCGGCCAGGCGCCCCGCGATGCGGCCCATCGCGGGGCGCTTGCCCCGGTCGCGGTCGCCACCGCAGCCGATCACGCAGATCAGGCGCCCCCCGGTGTGCTCGCGGCAAGCCGTGAGGGCCTTCTCCAGGGCGTCGGGGCTGTGCGCGTAGTCGATCACCACCAGCGGGAGCCCGTCGCCGCCGCACACCTGCATGCGGCCCGGCACCGGGCGCACCCCGGCGAGCCGCCGCACGGCCTCGTCCAGGGGCAGACCCAGCCCCAGCAGCACGGCCAGGCAGCCCAGCAGGTTCAAGCCGTTGAACCGCCCCAGCAGCGGGGCTTCCACCAGCGCCGAGCCCCAGGAGCCGTCGACCTGCAGCACCAGTCCGCTGCCGCCGGTCTCGATCCGGGCTTCCAGCCGCGCCATCCCCGGCGGCGGGTCGATCCCCGTCGTGCCGTACAGCACCGCGTGGCAGCCGGGCGGCAGCGCCTCCAGCAGCCGCAGCCCGGAGGGATCGTCGGCGTTGATCGCGGCGACCTTCAGGTGCGGGTGCTCGAACAGGCGCCGCTTGGCGCGGAAATAGCACTCGCCGCTGCGATGATAGTCAAGATGGTCGCGCGTGAGGTTGGTGAACAGGGCCGCGTCGAAGTGCACCCCGGCCACGCGCTGCTGGGCCAGCGCGTGCGAGGACACCTCCATCGCCACGCGCGTGATGCCATTGTCCCGGAACCCGGCCAGGATCTTCTGCAGGCGCACCGGGTCCGGGGTGGTCATGCCGGTATCCGTGAGGTCGCCGGGCCGGCCGTAGCCGAGCGTCCCGACCAGGCCGCAGCCGGCGCCGGCCTCCCCCAGCACCTGCGCCAGCAGGCTCGCGCAGGAGGTCTTGCCGTTGGTGCCGGTCACGCCGATCACCTGCATCCGGCGGCTCGGGTAGCCGTGAAACCGCGCCGTGATGTTGCCCGCCTGCCGCCCCAGCGCCGGCACCGGGATCAGTGGGATATCCGCCTCCGGCAGCGGCAGCTCCGTCGGCACCTCGTAGGCGATCGCCGCGACCCGCCGCCGGATCGCCTCCTCCGCGTAGGCGAGGCCGTGCTCCCGGGAGCCGATGGTCGCCAGGAACAGGTCGCCGGGCGCCGCCTCGCGGCTGTCCATCGACACCCCCTCGACCGTCCGATCGAGACCGGCGTCGATCCGCGCAAGCCCGCGCAGGAGCCCGGCCAGGGTCTGTTTCGTGTCACGCGCCACGGCGACCACCATCATCAGCCCACCCCCTGCGAGCGGGGCGGGTGACCGGGGCCGGCCACCTGCCGGCCCCGGTCGGGAAGATCATCGGGGGCGATGTCCAGCAGGCGCGCCGCGCCGGCCATCACTTGCCGGAACACGGGTGCGGCCACCAGACCGCCGAAATACTGCTTGCCCTTCGGGTCGTTGATCACGACCACGGCCACCAGCCGCGGATGCTTCGCCGGCAGCATGCCGGCGAACACGGCCGTGTATTTATTCTTGGAGTATCCGGAGCCGGTGAACTTGTGCGCGGTGCCGGTCTTGCCCGCGACCGTGTACCCCGGGATCGCAGCGCGTGTGCCGGTACCGTCTTTGACCACCGCCGTGAGCATCTTGCGCAGCTCGCGCGCCGTCTTGGCGGTGATCACGCGATGGCCGGGCGGCGGGTGGTCCACCTTGAGAAAGGTGACCGGGCGGCGGACGCCGTTATCGGCGAGCACGGCATAGGCGTGCGCGAGCTGCAGCGCGGTCACCGACACCCCGTAGCCGAAGGCAATGGTCGCCTGGCGGATGGGCTGCCAGCGGGCATAGTACTCCAGATGGCCGGTGCGCTCACCCGGAAAGCCGCTCGCGGTGACCCGGCCGAAACCGAAGTCCCGGAGCATGTCCCACATGTACTTGGGCTTGAGCTTGAGCGCGATCTTGCTGGCCCCCACGTTGCTCGAGTGGGCCAGGATCCCGGTCAGGTCGAGCGTCCCGTAATCCGCGTCGTCCTGGATGGTGTGCCCCTGGAGCACGTACCAGCCGGGCGAGGTGTGGAACTTCTCGCCGCGGTGCACGGTGCCGTTCTGCAGCGCCGCGGCGATGACGAACGGCTTGAAGGTCGAACCGGGCTCGAACACGTCGGTCACCGCGCGGTTGCGATACAGCGACGGCTTGAGGTCCGTCCGGTTGTTCGGATTGAACCCGGGCTGATCCGCCATCGCCAGGATCTCGCCGGTGTCCGGGTTGAGCACCACCACCGAGCCCGAGCTCGCGTGATGCTTGACCACCGCCTCCTTCAGCGCCCGATACGCCAGGTACTGGATGCGACGGTCGAGGCTCAGCACCAGCTTCTTGCCCGGCCGTGGCTCCCGCAGCTGGCCGAGATCGTCGATGGTCTGGCCCAGGCGGTCCTTGATCACGCGCTTGCGTCCCGGGTGCCCCGTGAGCCACTGGTTGAAAGCCAGCTCGAGCCCGTCCTGGCCGACGTCGTCGATATTGGTGAAGCCGATCACGTGCGCGCCCACCTCGCCGGTGGGGTAGTAGCGCCGGTACTCCCGTTGCAAGTAGACGCCCGGCAGACCCTTGCCGGCGATCCGATGCGCCTTGTAGGGCGGCAGCTCGCGCTGCACGTACATGAATTCGCGGTCGCTGTTGGCCTGCACCCGCTTGCGCAGGCCGGCGGCGTTGGCCTCGACCAGCGACGCCAGGCGGCGGATCGCGGCCGGGTGGCCGCCGATCTGCTGCGGATTCACCCACACCGAGTCCACCGGCGTACTGATCGCCAGCGGATCGCCGTTGCGGTCGACGATCATGCCCCGGTGCGCGGGGATCGAGACCACGTGGACGTACCTGGCCCGCCCCTGGCCTTTCAGGAAACCGGTATCCAGCACCTGCAGATACACGGCGCGCCCGACCAGCACGCACCCGGCGGCGACGAAGCCCGCCGCGAGCACGGCGCTGCGCAGGCGGAAAGCCGGGTTGTGGATCCGGCGGCTCATCAGCGCACGATCACCACGTTCTTCGGCCTGGGCATGTGCATGCCCAGCTTGTCGTGTGCCAGCTGCTGGATGCGCCCGCGGGTCACCAGGGTGCCCCGCTCGAGCTCGAGCTGCCCCCATTGCACGTCGAGCCGGTCGCGCTGCTTCTCCAGTCGCTGGCTGCGGTTGAACAGCATCCGGTTCTCATACTTGACCCACACCAGGGAGAGGCTGGAGCCGATCACGGCGAGCAGCAGGGTGACCAGCAGCGCGTTCCGCGTGCGCCCGCTCACGCCAGCTTCTCCGCCACCCGCAGCACCGCGCTGCGCGCGCGGGGGTTTGCCCGCACCTCGTCCTCGCTCGCGCGCGCCGCCTTCCCCAGGACCCGCAGCCGGGGACGCGCCTCCGGGGGTACCGAGGGCAACCGGGCCAGCGCCGGATCGACCCGTGAGCGGTCGCGCATGAAACGCTTCACGATGCGGTCCTCCAGCGAGTGGAAGCTGATCACGACCAGCCGTCCGCGGGCGCGGAGCAGCTCCAGGCACTGCGGCAGGACCGCCTCCAGCTCGTCCAGCTCACCGTTGATGAAGATGCGCAGCGCCTGGAAGGTGCGCGTCGCCGGGTGCCTGTGGCGCTCGCGCGAGGGGGCCGCCCGCTCGATCAGCGCGACCAGCTGGCCGGTACGGAGGAGCGGTCGTTGCGCCCGCGCGGACACGATCGTCCGGGCGATCCGCCGGGCGTGACGCTCCTCTCCGCACTCGCGCAGCACGCGCGCGATCTCGCTCTCGCCCGCGTGGGCGAGCCAGTCCGCGGCGCTCTCGCCGCGCTCCGGGTTCATGCGCATGTCCAGCGGCCCGTCGCGCAGAAAGCTGAAGCCCCGCGCGCCCTCGTCCAGCTGCGGGGAGGACACGCCCAGGTCCAGGAGGATGCCGTCCATGCTGCCGCGGAGTCCGCAACCCCCGGCCCGCCGCGCCAACTCGCTGAAGCGCCCGCGCACCAGGCGGAAACGGGGATCGTGCCCGTGCCGGCGGCGGGCCGCGGCCGCTGCCTGCGGGTCCCGGTCGATCGCGTACAGGCGCCCGTCGGGGCCGAGGGCGGCGAGGATGGCGTCGGCATGTCCGCCGCGGCCATAGGTTCCATCCACATAGAGACCGTCGGGTTTGATCGCCATGGCCTCCACCACCCTCGCCAGCAGGACCGGCTGATGTTCGTGCCGGGGCATTTCCGCCCCCTCAAAGCGACAGAGACTCGAGCTCCGCGGACAGGTCCGCGTCCCCGGCCTCGTAAGCTGCCAGCCAGTCCTGGCTGCAGCGATTCCATCGCTCTTCGTCCCAGAGTTCGAGCTTGTTCCCCTGGCCGATGAGCACGGCGCGCCGGTCCAGCTCCGCGAACTGCCGCAACGGCTGCGGCAACAGGATCCGTCCGTGCCCGTCGATCTCCAGCTCGGTGGCGTAGCCCAGCAGCAGACGCTGGAGGCTGCGGGCCTTCGGTTTGAGACTCGGCAGGCGCACCAGCTTGCGCTCGATTTCCTCCCAGTCCGGGAAGGGATACAGAAGCAGACAGTGGTCCGGATCCACGGTCACCACGAGCTGGCCGTCGCAGCAGTGCTGCAGCGGCTCACGATGGCGGGACGGGATCGCCATCCGGCCCTTGGTATCGATTGTTATGTTGGTCAGGCCCCTGAACACCCTCGTGCCCCACGCTTCCCTGTTATCCCATTTTTAACCACTCCGTCCCACTTCGCGACACTATAGGTAGCCCGTTCCACCACTGTCAAGGTGAATCGGCGCCTGTTCCGGCCGGCGGTTTTTCCCTGCGCTCAGGAACTTACTTCCGGGGGACGGACGGCCCGGGAAACGGGGGATGGAAATCAGGGCGTTGCCGGACAACACTCGCCGATCGCGTCAACCGCTGGCCGTCGCCTCGGGCGGCGACGGCGGCTGACGAAGGGAGGGGGAGTCGGCCTGTAAGCCGGGTTCTGTCGGGGACGACCATTCATCTGGGACGCGCGTCACCGCGCGCCTCGAGCGACCTACCCGGGAGCCGCGTACGGGCCGTACGCCGGGCCGCCGAACGGCCCACGCTCCCCTATTCGGTCTTGCTCCGGGTGGGGTTTACCGTGCCGTCGCTGTTGCCAGCGACGCGGTGCGCTCTTACCGCACCTTTTCACCCTTGCCGGCGCTGCGTGGCAGCGCTTGGGCGGTATGTTTTCTGTGGCACTTTCCGTGGGCTCGCGCCCCCCAGGCGTTACCTGGCACCCTGCCCTGTGGAGCCCGGACTTTCCTCCGCGGCGCAAGCGCCGCAGCGGCCGTCCGGCCGGCTCCCGGAGCGCAAGCATAGTGCCGGCCAGCGCGCCGCGCAAGGTGGGACGCCCTTCAGCGTTCCGCGTGCAGGCGCAGGGCGAGGCTGTACAGCTCGTTGCGTCCGCCCCCCAGGATGCGGGTCGCCGCGGCGACCGCGCGCTTGAGGGGCAACTCGTCCAGCAGCACCGTGAGCAGCTGCTCGCGGTCCACGCTCGGGCGCGCCGCGCCCTCCTGCGCCTCGTCGCAGCCGGCGACACAGATCACCACCTCGCCACGGACCCGATCCGCCTCCCGCGCGAAACCCTCCGCGAGCTCGCCGAGCGGCCCGTGGTAGTGCTGCTCGAAGGCCTTGGTCAGCTCGCGACCGACGAAGGCGCTGCGGCTTCCGCCGAAGGCGGTCGCCATGTCCTCTAGGGTGACCGCCAGGCGATGGGGCGACTCGTAGAACACCATGCTGCGCGGCTCGCCGGCCAGCCGTGCCAGGCGCGCCCGCCGCGGTCCGCCGCGCGCCGGCAGGAAGCCCTCGAAGGTGAAGCGGTCGGTCGGCAGGCCGGATACGCTCAGCGCGGCGATGATCGCGCTCGGGCCGGGGACCGGCAGGACGCGGAAGCCCGCGGCGATCACCGCGCGCACCACGCGGTAGCCCGGGTCGCTGATCAGCGGCGTCCCGGCATCGCTGACCAGGGCGATGCTCTCGCCCTGCTCCAGCCGGGCCACCAGCAGGCGCGCTCGCTCGGCCTCGTTGTGCTCGTGCACCGAAATCAGGGCCGTGCTCAGGCCGCAGTGCTGCAGCAGGGTGCGCGTGCGGCGGGTGTCCTCGGCGGCGACCAGCGCCACCTCGGCCAGGGTATGCCGGGCGCGCTCGGACAGGTCGGCCAGGTTGCCGATGGGCGTGGCCACCACGTACAGCACGCCCTGCTCGGGGAGCTCGATTGACACCTTCGGCCTCGCAACAGATACTTCGTGCGCCGGGC
This sequence comes from Gammaproteobacteria bacterium, assembly GCA_035638695.1. GTDB lineage: Bacteria > Pseudomonadota > Gammaproteobacteria > UBA5335 > SLRW01 > DASQZJ01. The sequence goes on from DASQZM010000093.1 coordinate 20,361, forward strand.
GGGCCAAGGCATCCCGCCCGACCCGTCGTGCCGCCGGGAACGCCTGCCTGCCGGTTCGTCCCGCTCTCCCGCCGGCAACCAAGCCGCTTTACGGGCCCGACCCTATGCCAGTTTACCGTGCCAGTCCGTCCCCCGCTTGCCGCATGTGTGTTCCGCGCGGCCTCGGGGTGTTGCTGATGACCCTGGCCCTGGCGGCATGCGCCCCGCCACCGAAGGTGCACAAACCCAAGCCCTCCCCCACGGCACGGCAGGAGCAGCAGGCGAAGAGCCTGGCCGGCCAGGGCCAACACGCCAGCGCCGCCGAGCGCTACAACGTCCTGGCACAGAAGACCACGGGCTCGCGCCGGGTCGACATGCACCTCAATGCCGCCGAACAGTGGCTGGCCGCCGGCCGGCCCCGGGACGCGGCGGACACCCTCGACCGCCTGAAAGGCTCGACGCTGCAACCGGCCCAGCGGACGCGGTTGGACCTGGCCCGGGCGCAGATCCTGATCCTGCAGGGCCAGGGCAAGCAGGCCCTGCAGGACCTGACGATGCCTCCACAAAGCCTGCCGCGGGCGCAGGCGGCACGGCTGCTCGCGCTGCGCGGCCGGGCGCTGGCACTCTCCGGCGACGTCGTCGGCGCGGTCCAGGCCTACGCGCAGCGCGACGACTACCTGTCCGGCAAGCAGGCCCGGGCCCGGAACAACGAGCAGATCTGGTCGCTGCTGCAGCAGCACGCCCGGGCGGTGAGCCGGGCGAGCATTCCCCCGGGAGCGTCCGGCACCGTCCGGGGCTGGCTCCGGCTGGCGCAGATTTCCCAGTCCGCCTGGGTGCAGCCGCAGGGGTTCCGCCAGGCGCTCGCCAACTGGCAGCGGCGCTACCCGGACCATCCGGCCAACCGGCAGATCGTCCCGCGCATCCGCAAGACCTTCGCGCAGCGCTTTACCTGGCCGACCCCGGTCGGGCTGCTGCTCCCGCTCAGCGGGCGCTACGCGCGCGCAGCGCACGCCATCGAGGACGGTTTCATGGCCGCCTACTACGATGCGCGCCACGGCCAGGGGCCCCGGCCCGAGCTGCACGTCTACGACATCGGCGATTACGCGGACGACGTCGTCCACGCCTACCAGCAGGCGCGCGACGACGGCATGAAGTTCATCGTCGGCCCACTGTCCAAGAGCGCGGTCGACGACCTGCTGCAGAACGCGCAGATCTCGATGCCCGTGCTGGCGCTGAACGAGGCCGACAAGCCGGACCTGTCCAACCCGAAGGTGTTCCAGTTCGGCCTCTCTCCCGAGGACGAGGCGCGCCAGGTGGCCGAGCGCGCCGTGCTCGACGGACGCTACCAGGCCGTTTCGCTGGTACCGCAGGGACGCTGGGGACAGCGTGTGGCGCAGGCCTTCGCCAGCCGCTTCACCCAGCTCGGCGGCACGGTGCTCACGACCCAGACCTACGATCCCTCCAAGCACGACTACTCGGGCCCCATCCGGCACATGCTGCACCTGGACCAGAGCCGCCGGCGCAAGGACATGCTCGAGCGGGCAATCGGGCGCCGGGTCGAGTTCGAGCCGCGCCGGCGCCAGGACGTCGACATGATCTTCCTGGCGGCGTTTCCCCAGCAGGCCCGGCTGATCCGCCCCCAGCTGCGCTTCTTCCACGCCTCCCACCTGCCGGTCTATGCCACCTCGCACGTGTTCTCCGGGGTGGTCAACCCGTCGGCGGACCACGACATGGACGGCATCATCTTCCCCGGCATGCCGTGGACGCTGAAACCCGGGTCCTACCCGGTGGAGCAGGCCCTGGGCAAACACTGGGGCGCCCTGTTTCGCCACAACAAGCGCCTGTTCGCGCTCGGCTACGACGCCTACCGCCTGATCCCCCTGCTGCGCGGCACGCCGCCGGGCTTCATCGGCTATTTTCCGGGTGCGACCGGCAAGCTGTACGTGGGCAAGGACCAGCAGATCCACCGCAAACTCCTGTGGGCCAGGTTCCGCGATGGCAAACCCGTTCTCCAGGGCAAGGGCAGCGCGGCTCCGTCGTCGCCCTGAGCGGGGCCGCGGCCACGCCGCCGAGGATGCGGCACTGGCGTACCTGCGGCGCCGGGGCCTGGTCCTGGTCGAACGGAACTACCGCTGCCCGGGAGGCGAGCTGGACCTGGTGATGCGGGAACACGAAAGCCTGGTCTTCGTCGAGGTCCGGCACCGGCGCCGTGCCAGCCATGGCAGCGCCGCCGAAAGCGTCGACGCGTGCAAGCGGCAGCGCCTGGTGCGCGCGGCCATGCACTATCTTCAGCGGACCGGCCAGGCCGCGCGCACGGCGGCCCGATTCGACGTCGTGGCCCTGTCCGGGCCGCTGGAGCGCTGCCGCATCGAGTGGATTCGCAATGCCTTCGACGCCTGAGCCCGCCGCGGCCTGTCATCCCCAAGCGGACCCAAACCCGGGTTTAGTCCGTCCGGGTGCTCCGGAGGTCCGGAACGCCCCCCACAGCCCGTCAGGGAACTACTTCACCACGCGCAGCGATGGGCGCTGGCGCGATCCCTCGCCGCCGTCGTCCCCGCCCGACTCCGGTGGCGGACCGCCGTCGTCCTCCGGCGGGAACATCATGCCCTCGCCGTTCTCGCGCGCGTAGATCGCGAGCACCGCCTGCGGTGGTATTTCCACCTGGAACGCCACCCCGCCGAAGCGCGCGCTGAATCCGATCCGGTCGTTGCCGAGCTCCAGTCCGGCCACCGCCGCCGGGCTCACGTTCAGCACGATCTTGCCGTCCTGGACGTTCTGCTCGGGTACCAGCACGCCTTCGTGGTGGCAGTCGACCAGCAAGAACGGGGTGCAGCTGTTGTCCACTATCCAGTCGTAGATCGCCCGGATCAGATACGGCTTGCGTGAGGTCATTGGGGTCCCTTCTCCGGGTGGCCGAACGCAACCCCGCGCCGCGGACGAGCGTCAGGCGCGCATCTCGACCTCGGCGTCGGTCAGGCTGGCGCGGAAGGACTCGCGCTCGAACACGCGACCGGCATAGTCCCCGATGGCCCGCGCCTGGCTGGGCAGCTCGATGCCCCAGTGCGGAAGGCGCCACAGTATCGGCGCGATGCTGGCGTCAACCAGCGAGAAGTCGTCGCTCATGAAGTAAGGCCGGGCGGCGAACACCTCGGCCCCCGACAGGATCCGCTCCCGCAGCAGCTTGCGCGCTTTCGACGCCTGTCGGTCCGACCGCCGCGTGAGCTCGCCCACGAGGCTGTACCAGTCGCGCTCGAGGCGGTACAGGATCAGCCGGAAACGCGCGCGCGAGACCGGGTCGACCGGCATCAGCGGCGGATGCGGGAAGCGTTCGTCCAGGTACTCCATGATCACCCGCCCGTCGTAGAGCACCAGCTCCCGGTCCACGAGCGTGGGCACGCTGCTGTAGGGATTCAGATCGAGCAGGTCCTCCGGCGGGGTGTCCGGGTCCGCCTCGACGGTTTCGTGGGTGATGCCCTTCTCCGCCAGGACCAGCCGGATGCGGTGGCTGTCCGGGCACGTCGCCTGCGAGAAGAGCGTCATCACAGACCGCCTGTTGGAAACCACAGCCATCGGCATGCTCCAGATTGACCAGGCAGGAAACGACATCCGGTCCGCTGCCGGAACGCGGCAACGCGCCCAGCAGCTCTCAAGCGGGGCCCAGCCTTCGGCGGGACGCGAGCACCGTGCCGGCGCTTACCGGCTCTTGCACCGGTCGAGCGGATTCGCCCGGACAGAATGACCACGGGGCCGATTATACACACACTGGTGCCGGCGGTGTCCGGCCGGGCCGGCTCAATCGCCGCCCAGGGCCCGGTCCAGGGCCTCCAGGAAGCGCGCGTTCTCCTCCGGCGTGCCCACGGTCACCCGCAGGCAGTCGTGCAGCAGTGGATGACTGCCATGCAGGTTCTTGACCAGCACCCCGGACCGGAACAGGCTGCGGTGGATCGACCCCGCCCGGCCGGAGGGACAGCGCAGCAGCAAGAAGTTCGCCGCGCTGGGCCAGACCTCGAGCTGGTCGCGCGCCGCCAGCTGCCGGTACAAGCGGTCCCGGTCGTGGCGAATGCGCTCGGCCTGCTCGTCCAGGGTGGCGGGGTGCTCCAGCGCGAAAGCCGCGGTCGCCTGGGTGAGGGCGCTGATGTTGTATGGCAAGCGGATCTTGTCGATCTCACCCAGCCAGTCCCCGGAGCCGACCAGCATGCCCAGGCGCAGCCCCGCCAGCCCCAGCTTCGACACGGTGCGCAGGATCAGCAGGTCGGGCCACCGGCGCAGGCGGTCCATGAAGCTGGCCCGGGCGAACGGATAGTAGGCCTCGTCGATCACCACCAGCCCCGGCGCGGCGTCCAGGATTCGCTCGACGTCCTGTTCCCGGAACAAATTGCCGGTGGGATTGTTGGGGTAGGCCAGGAGCACCACGGCCGGCTGCTCGCGATCGATCACCTCGAGCATCGCGTCGACGTCCAGCGAGAAGTCCGTCGGGCGCAGCGGCACCTGGTGGCACGGCAGCCCCACGAAGCGGCTGATCATGGCGTACATGGAAAAGCCCGGCGACGGGACCAGCACCCTGCGCCCCTCGCCGGCCACCCCCATCAGCAGCAGCTGGATCAGCTCGTCGGAGCCGTTGCCCAGGAGCACCGCGGCGTCCGCCGGAATCGCCATATACCGGCGCAGCCCCCGGACCAGCTCCGGGGCGGCCGGGTCGGGATAGCGGTTCAGCTCCAGCTCCGCCAGCCGCTCCTGCCACTGCCGCACCAGGGCCGGCGGCAGCGAGGCGGGCCAGGGATAGGGGTTCTCCATGGCGTCGAGCTTGGCGTAGCGGCCGGCTTCGGCCACGTGGTAGGCGGCAAGCTCACGGATCTCGGGACGGATCCAACGCCCCGCTCCCCCGGCCCCCTTCATTGGTCCTCCTCCCCCCTGCCGCAGCGGAATTCGGCCGAACGCGCGTGCGCCTCCAGGCCCTCGGCCCGCGCCAGCGTTGCGGCCACCCGCCCGAGCCGCGCCGCTCCACGTGGGCTGCAGCGGATCACGCTGGAGCGCTTCTGGAAGTCATACACGCCCAGCGGCGAAGAGAAGCGCGCCGTGCGCGAGGTCGGGAGCACGTGGTTGGGCCCGGCACAGTAGTCCCCCAGCGCCTCGGCTACATGGCGCCCCAGGAAGATCGCCCCGGCATGACGCACCTTCGCCGCGAACGTCTCCGGGTCGGCCAGCGACAGCTCCAGGTGCTCGGGGGCAATGCGGTTGACCAGGGCGGCCGCCTGCTCCAGGTCGGCCACGTGGACCAGCGCACCGCGCTCGCTCATCGACGCCCGGATGATGTCCGCCCGCGGCATCTCCGCCAGCAGCCGCGCCGCGCTCTCCGCCACCCGGTCGAGGAAAGCGGGGTCCGGGCTGAGCAGGATCGCCTGGGCCTGTTCGTCGTGCTCCGCCTGCGAGAACAGGTCCATGGCGATCCAGTCCGGGTCGGTGGCCCCGTCGCAGACCACCAGGATCTCGGAGGGACCCGCGATCATATCGATGCCGACGACGCCGTAGACCTGGCGTTTGGCCTCGGCCACCCAGGCATTGCCCGGGCCCACGATCTTGTCCACCGCCGGCACCACACCGGTGCCGAAAGCCATCGCCGCCACCGCCTGTGCGCCGCCGAGCGTGAACACCCGGTCCACCCCGGCGATCGCGGCCGCGGCCAGCACCATGTCGTTGCGGACGCCCCCCGGCGTGGGCACGCACATCACGACCTCGGCCACGCCCGCCACGCGCGCCGGCACCGCGTTCATCAGCACCGAGGACGGGTACGCGGCCTTGCCGCCGGGGACGTAGATCCCCGCGCGGTCGAGCGGGCTGACCTTCTGCCCCAGCACGTTGCCGTCGTCATCGGTAAAGGTCCAGCCCTGCACGCGCTGGTGCTCGGCGTAGCTGCGCAGGCGCCCGGCGGCCTCCTCCAGGGCCCGGCGCTGCCCGGGATCGATCCCCTCCAGCGCCCGTGCCAGGCGCGCCGCCGGCACTTCCAGGCCGGCCGGGCCGTCCGGGGCGTGGCGGTCGAACCGGCGGCAGTATTCCAGCAGCGCCGTGTCCCCGCGCGCCCGCACGTCGGCCAGTATTTCCCGGACCGCGCCGGCGACCGCCTCGCCCTGCTCACCGCCCCGGTCCAGCAGGCGCGCCAGGCGATCCTCGAAATCCGGATCGGCGCTCTGCAGGCGCTGGATCTTCATCCGCCTTCCCCGTGGCTCACGGCCGCCTCGCGCATCCGGCCGATCAGCCCGCGCACCGCCGCGTTCTTGGTCTTCATGGAGGCCTGGTTGACGATCAGCCGCGAGCTGATGTCGGCGATGTGCTCCAGCGGCACCAGGCCGTTGGCCCGCAGCGTGCTGCCGGTGTCCACCAGGTCCACGATGCGGTCGGCGAGACCGACCAGCGGCGCCAGCTCCATGGACCCGTAGAGCTTGATGATCTCGACCTGCTCGCCGCGGGCGGCGTAGAAACGACGGGTGGTCTTGAGGTACTTGGTCGCCACCCGCAGGCGCCCGGCCGGTGCCGGGTTGCCTGTCGGGCCGGCGGTCATCATCCGGCAGCGCGCGATGCCCAGGTCCACCGGCTCGTACAGGCCCTCGCCGCCGTGCTCCATGAGCACATCGCGGCCCGCCACGCCGATATCGGCAGCGCCGTACTCCACGTACGTGGGCACATCCGCGGCGCGGATCACGAGCAGGCGGACCCCCGGGGCGCGGGTGGCCAGGATCAGCTTGCGACTGGTTTCGGGATCATCCAGCGGCTCGATCCCCGCCGCCCGCAGCAGGGGCAGAACCTCGCGGAAGATCCGCCCCTTGGACAGGGCGATGGTCATGGGCGACTCAGCCGCCGTGGACATGCTTGCGGGAGCGCGCGCGCTCATCGTGGCACCCGCCGGATCCGGGCCCCGAACTGGCCCAGCTTCTCCTCGATGCACTCGTAGCCGCGGTCGATATGGTAGATCCGGTCCACCACCGTCTCGCCGCTGGCGACCAGCCCGGCGAGCACCAGACTGGCCGAGGCGCGCAGGTCCGTCGCCATCACCGGGGCTCCCGTCAGGCGCGTACCGCCGCGCACCACCGCCATGTTGCCCTCGACGTGGATGTCCGCGCCCATGCGCTTGAGCTCCTGCACGTGCATGAACCGGTTCTCGAACACCGTCTCGGTGATGGTGCCGACGCCCCGGGCGACGGAGTTCAGGGCCATGAACTGGGCCTGCATGTCGGTCGGGAAACCCGGATACGGGCTGGTCTTCAGGTCCACCGCCTCCGGGCGGCGTCCGCGCGCATCCAGCTCGATGCAGTCCTCGCCCAGGGTCACGTCGCAACCCGCGTCCTGCAGCTTGACCAGCACCGACTCGACGGTGTCCGGACGGGTGTTCTTCACCCGCACGTGGCCTCCGGTGATCGCGCCGGCCACCAGGTAGGTGCCGGTCTCGATGCGGTCCGGCATCACCTCGTAGTCGGTGCCCGAGAGGCGTTCCACGCCCTCCACGCGGATGGTATCAGTGCCGGCGCCGGCGATCTTCGCCCCCATGCTGTTCAGGCAGTTCGCCAGGTCGACCACCTCGGGCTCACGCGCCGCATTCTCCAGAATGGTCGTCCCCTCCGCCAGGGTCGCCGCCATCATCAGGTTCTCGGTGCCGGTCACGGTCACGGTGTCGAGCACGATACGCGCGCCCCGCAGGCGCCGGGCGCGGGCCCGGATGTAGCCGTTCTCGACCCGGATGTCGGCCCCCATCTCGGTCAGCCCCGCGATGTGCAGATCCACCGGGCGCGAACCGATGGCGCAGCCTCCCGGCAGGGAGACATCGGCCTCGCCGTAGCGGGCCAGCATCGGCCCCAGCACCAGGATCGACGCCCGCATGGTCTTGACCAGCTCGTAGGGGGCGTAGAGGCTGTGGATCGGCCGCTGATCGACTTCCAGGTGCATGCGGTCGCCCAGGGTCACATTCACGCCCATGCGCACCAGCAGCTCGATGGTCGTGGTCACGTCGTGCAGATGCGGGACGTTGCCGATGCGCACCGGCTCGTCCGCGAGCAGGGTCGCGGCCAGGATCGGCAGCGTGGCGTTCTTGGCACCCGAGATGCGGATCTCGCCCGCGAGCGGCACGCCGCCGCTAATGATCAGTCGGTCCACGTCACCAGATCCTGACTGCCGGGCCCCGCCGGGGACCCCCGTCACTGCTCGTCCGGGGTGATCGTGCGCAGCGACAGGGCGTGAATCTCCCCGCCGACGCGCTCGCCGAGACTATCGTAGACCATGCGGTGCCGCTCCAGCACCGAGCGCCCGGCGAAGTCCTCGTGCACCACCACCGCCTCGAAGTGGGTGCCGTCGGGGCTGCCCACGTCGGCCCGGGCGCCGGGAAGGCCCTGCTCGATCAGGTTCTTGATCTGCTCTGGCGTCATGGCCGTCTCCTACTGCCGCAACTTGTAGCCACGATGCAGCATGCCGATGCCCACCGCGCTGACCAGGGCGAAGAACGCCGCAACGATGATCAGGCTCGCTCCGGGGGACACGTCCGAGACCCCGAGAAAGCCGTGCCGAAAACCATCAATCATATAGAAAAACGGGTTGAAACGGGAAATCTGCTGGGCCAGCGGCGGCAGCTGGTGAATCGAGTAGAACACGCCGCTGAGAAAGGACAGCGGCAGGATCACGAAGTTCTGGAACGCGGACATGTGCTCGAAGCGTTCCGCCAGCACCCCGGCGATCAGCCCGATGCCGCCGAGCACGCCGCTGCCGAGCAGCACGAAAGCGATGATCAGCGGCGGGTTCCGCAGCGGCAGGTGCACGTAGTACATCGAGGCGAGGTAGATGCCGGTCGCGACCATCACGCCCCGCAGCACCGACGCCGTGACGAACGCGAAGTAGGCCTCGACCGCCGAGATCGGGGCCAGCAGCATGAACACCAGGTTCCCCATCATCTTCGACTGGGTGATGCTGGAGGCGCTGTTGGCGAACGAGTTCTGCAGCACGCTCATCATAATCAGCCCCGGCACCAGGAAGGCGGTGAAGCCCACACCGGGGTACACGTGCACGCGGTTCTCCAGCACCTGGTGAAACACCACCAGGTAGAGCATGGCGGTCACCACCGGGGTCAGCACCGTCTGCACCAGCACCTTGGTGAAGCGCCGGATCTCCTTGAGCAGCAGCGTCCGGGTGCCGTGCCAGTTGACCAGGGTGTCCGCCTTCACGCCACCGCCTCCGGCTGCCGGCCGGTGAGCTCGAGGAACACCTCCTCCAGGCCCGGCTCGCGGGTGTGCACGTCCAGCACCCGAATGCCCGCCGCGTAGACCGCGTCCAGCACATCGCCGACCCGGTCCCGGTCCCGCCGCAGCCGCAGCGCGACCTCGTCCCCTTCGTGGCGCACGGCCAGCGCCTCCACCGATTCCGGCAGGCGCTCGGGACGATCCAGCCTCAGGCTCAGCAGGCGGTAGGGATTCTGCTGCAGCAGATCCTGCTTGGTGCTGAGCGCGCGCACCCGCCCCCGGTTCAGGATCGCGATCCGCTGGCACAGCGATTCGGCTTCCTCGAGGTAGTGCGTGGTGAGCACGATCGTGTGCCCCTGGCCGTGCAGCCGGCGGATGAAGCGCCACAGCGACTGGCGCAGCTCGACGTCGACGCCGGCGGTGGGCTCGTCCAGGACCACCACGCGCGGCCGGTGAGCCAGCGCCTGGGCGATCAGCAGGCGCCGCTTCATCCCGCCCGAGAGCTCCCGCGGGGTCATCGCCGCCTTGTCGGCGAGATCCAGCTCCTCCAGCACCTCCCGCAGCCAGGGCTCGTTCTCCGCCCCGAGACCGAAGTAGCCCGCCTGGATCGTCAGCATCTCCCACACGCTGAAGAACGGGTCGTAGACCAGCTCCTGGGGCACCACGCCCAGCAGGGAGCGCGCCTGCCGGTACTGCGACACCACGTCGTGACCCAGCACCCGCACGTGCCCGGCGCTCGCCCGCACCAGGCCGGCGATGATGTTGATCAGGGTCGACTTGCCCGCCCCGTTGGGGCCGAGCAGGCCGAAGAACTCTCCCTGGCGGATCTCGAACGAGACCCCGTCGAGGGCGCGCAAATCGCCGTAGCGCTTTTGCACCGAATCGATCGTGACTGCTGTCGGCATGGTTCCGGGGTACGATTGCCCTCACGCGGCCACGGCAGACCGTTCGCCCGAGGCGGGAGGGAGGCTGAAAACCGGAAGGCGCCGGCGCCCGGCCGGCCCCCGATGAGTTGCTATCCTTCCCGGATAGTCAATCCGTTATCATACCATGAGTCGCGGCTCCCGCGGGAGCGCGGCGCGGGCCGGCCGCCGCCGCGCACGGGCATCCCGGGCCCGGCGCGCGCGCGGCAAATGGCGTGGCCCGGCGCGGTTGCGATAGTATCGATCCGTTGTGGAGGATTCCCGGCGGACCATGGACAGCGACAAGCTCAAGAGGATGGCGGCGGCGGTGATCCGCACCGAGAATGAGGCGGTGACCCTGCTGCTCGAACGCATCGACGACCGCTTCGTCGAGGCCTGCCGCTTGCTGCTCGCCTGCCCGGGCCGCATCGTGGTGACCGGCATGGGCAAGTCGGGTCACATCGGCGGCAAGATCGCCGCCACCCTGGCCAGCACCGGCACGCCCGCCTTCTTCCTGCATCCAGCGGAAGCCAGCCACGGCGACCTCGGCATGCTCACCGCGGACGACGTGGTGCTCGCGATCTCCAACTCGGGCGAGACCGAGGAGATCCTCACCATCCTGCCGATGATCAAGCGCCTCGGCATCCCGCTGATCGCCATGACCGGCAACCCGCGCTCGACCATCGCCCGGGCCGCCAGCGTCAACCTGGACGTCGCGGTCGAGAAGGAAGCCTGCCCGCTGGGCCTGGCCCCCACGGCGAGCACCACGGCGGCGCTGGTGATGGGCGACGCCTTGGCCATCTCCATGCTCGAGTCGCGCGGCTTCACCGAGGAGGATTTCGCCCACGCGCACCCCGGCGGCACGCTCGGCCGCAAGCTGCTGCTGCGCGTCGAGGACCTGATGCACGCCGGCGACCGGGTGCCGCAGGTGCCGGTGGGCACCACCCTGGGCCGGGCCCTGGTGGAAATGACCCGCAAGGGCCTGGGGATGACCACCATCGTCGACCCCTCGGGACGGATCGAGGGCGTTTTCACCGACGGTGACCTGCGCCGCGCCCTGGACGTCGCCGTGGACATCCACCGCACGCCGATCGACGACGTCATGACCCGGGACTGCTGGACCGTGCCGCCGGAGATGCTCGCCGCCGAGGCCCTGAACCTGATGGACAGCCACAAGATCAACGCCCTGGCGGTACTGGACGAGCACCGGCACGTGATCGGCGCGCTGAACATGCACGACCTGCTGCGCGCGGGGGTCGTCTGAGGTGCCCTCGCCCGCCGGCCCGGACGCCCGGGAAATCCGGCTGCTCGTGTTTGACGTCGACGGCGTGCTCACCGACGGGCGGCTCTATTTCCTGCCCGACGGCACCGAGCTCAAGGTGTTCCACGTGCGCGACGGGCTTGGCATCCGGCGCCTGCGGGACGCCGGGATCGAGGTGGCCGTGATCTCGGGCCGCGAGTCCCCCGTGGTGGTGCGGCGGATGCAGAGCCTGGGCGTGGAGCACGTCTACCAGGGCAGCGACGACAAGCTTTCCGTGTTTCACACCCTGCTGACGCGGCTGCGGCTGGCACCGCGGCAGGCAGCCTGCGTCGGCGACGATCTGATCGACCTGCCGGTCATGCGCGAGGCGGGACTGGGGATCGCGGTCGCGGACGCCCATCCGCAGGTGCGCGCCGCCGCCGACTGGGTCACCCGGCTCGAGGGCGGCCGCGGCGCCGCGCGGGAGGTCTGCGACCGGCTTCTGGCCGCCCGGCACGGCGGCTGATGGATCGGCGCATGCTGCTGCGCGGAGTGCTGCTGTTGCTGGTGCTTGCGGTCGGCGGCTACCTGCTGCTGCGGATGACCCAGCAGGGCCAGCTCTCGCCCGCGCCGTCCCCGCAGCAGGCAACGCATCGCCCCGATTACTTCCTCGGGGACGCGCAGATCGAGCAGACCGGCGCGGACGGACGGATCCTGTACAGCGTGGACGCCAGACGCATGCAACACTACCCGGACGACGGCCGCACCGAGCTGACCGCGGTGCGCCTGACCTGGCACGCGCCCGGCCACCCGCCCTGGACGCTCACGGCGGACCGCGCCACGGTCCCGAAAAGCCGCAAGCGGGTCGAGCTCCGGGGCCACGTGCACGGACGCTACCTGCAGCGGCCCGGGAGCATCCCGGTCACGCTGAGCACGCCGTCGCTGACGGTGCTCGTGGACCGCCAGATCGCCGAGACCGATGCGGGCGCGCGCATCGTGCAGGGCTCCAGCCGGATCACGGCGCAGCGTCTCCACGCCAACCTGAAGACCGGCGTGATCCGTCTCCAGCACCGGGTGGAGGGCACCTATGCACCCTAGCCCGCATCTCTCACCACCGTTCGTCGCGAGGGCGCTGAGGCGCCGGCCTGAGGGGGCGCACGGACCGGAAGGCGGTGCCGGCGTAGCCGACACTACGTCAAGCCGGCTGCAGGGAGTACGTCCCGTCAGGGCGCGCGCATCGGCGGCCGCAGCAGGAGGGTGGTGAGAGATGCGGGCTAGGCACGCGCTTGCCCGCCCGGCCGCCGGGATCGCGCTGGTCCTGGCGTTGACCGCGTCGGCGGCCCGGGCCCTGCCCGCGGACCGGAACAAGCCGATCCACATCCAGGCCGACAGCGTGGTATTGCACCAGCCGCAACACGTGAGCGACTACCGCGGTCACGTGCGCATCACCCAGGGCACCATGGTGATTACCGGCAACCAGGTGACCGTGCACCACGGCGCCGGGGGCGAGCCGCTGAGCGCGGTGGCGACGGGGTCGCCCGCGACCTTCACCCAGCAGCGGCGGTCGGCTCCCACGCCCGTGCACGCCCGCGCCCGCCGCATCGAGTACTCGGCCGCCAGTGACACGCTGCACCTGGTGGGCTCGGCCCGGGTGCAGCAGGGCAAGAACGTGATGACCGGGCAGGACATCCGCTACGACATGAAGGCCGAGCGCGTCGAGGCCCGGGGCGGCGGCGGTTCGCGGGTGCACATCACCATCCAGCCGCAGAACGGCAAGCCGGGCACCCCAAGCAAGCCCGCGGACGGCGCATCGGGCTCCGGCGGAGGCCGGCCGTGACCACGCTGTCCGCGGACAACCTGGTCAAGCGTTACCGCGGCCGCAATGTGGTCGACCACGTCTCCCTGGAGGTCGCCACCGGCGAGGTCGTCGGGCTTCTGGGACCCAACGGGGCCGGCAAGACCACCTGCTTCTACATGCTGGTCGGGCTCATCGGCCCCGACAGCGGGCGCATCCGCATCGACCGCCACGACATCACCTCGCTGCCGATGCACGCCCGCGCCCGGCTCGGCGTCGGCTACCTGCCGCAGGAAGCCTCGGTGTTCCGCAAGCTGTCCGTGCGCGACAACGTCATGGCCATCCTGGAGCTCCGGCGCGACCTCGACCGCCGTGGCCGCCAGCGCGAGCTGGAGCAACTGCTGGACGAGCTCAACGTCGCCCACGTGCGCGACTCCGCCGGGGTCAGCCTGTCCGGCGGGGAGCGCCGGCGGGTGGAGATCGCGCGTTCGCTGGCGGCCAGTCCGCGCTTCATCCTGCTGGACGAGCCCTTCGCCGGCGTCGATCCCATCTCGGTGATCGACATCCAGCGGATCGTCACGCACCTGCGCGAACGCGGCATCGGCGTGCTGATCACCGACCACAACGTGCGCGAGACGCTGGGCATCTGCGGCCGTGCCTACATCCTGGGGGAGGGCCGGGTCATCGCCTCCGGCTCCCCCCAGGAGGTGCTCGGCGATACCACCGTGCGGGAGGTCTACCTGGGACAGGACTTCCGCCTGTAACTAACCCGGTCAGGGGCAATGCCGCATCTCAGCGCTCCTGTCGGTGTGTCTGGCAAGGCGCGGGGAGCGGAGTGCAGTGGCGCGGCACGACCGACGGGCAACGCCGTCCCGACGGGGCGAGGCGAGCGCCCTGCGGGAGGGCGCGTGAGCGGCGATGACGGCGTTGCGCTCGCTCGTCGGGGCAAAGCTACGCCTTCGCTCCCGCGCCTGGTCCTTTCCGGCCACGCGCTCTCTGAGACGTGGCATTACCCTTGACGGGGTTGCTAGGGGCACTGCGTCCCGCGCCCCGACGCAGTACAATGCTCAGGTTGGTCAGGTTAAGGCCGAACACGGGCGAATCCGGTACCCAGCATGAAACCGACCCTGCAACTGCACCTCGGGCAGCGGCTGACGATGACGCCACAGCTGCAGCAGGCCATTCGGCTGCTGCAGCTGTCGACCGTCGAGCTGCAGCAGGAGATCCAGGACGCCCTGGAATCGAACCTGATGCTCGAGCGCCTCGGCGAGGAACCGGATCCCGCGCCGGAAACCCCGCAGCGCGGGGCGGACGGCGGTGCCGACGCGCCGGCGGACAGCGCCTCCGACGGCGACGACAGCACGGTCAGCATCGAGGAGCCCTGGGAAGCGGAGTTTGCCGGCGGATACGGCTTCGCCGACCCCGGGGACGACGACTGGAGCCCGGAGCAGGCGGCCGGCGAACACGGTGGGGATCTGCACGCGCACCTGGCGTGGCAGCTGGAGATGGCCAACCTGAGCGACACCGACCGGCTGATCGCCCTGGCCGTCCTTGACGCCATCGGCGACGACGGCTATCTGACGGAATCACCGGAAGAGATACGTGACAGCCTGGCCGCGGACGTCGAGGTGGAGCTGGACGAAGTGGAGGCCGTGCTGCACCGCGTCCAGCGTCTCGATCCGGTGGGCGTGGGAGCACGCAGCCTGTCCGAGGCGCTCGCGCGCCAGCTGGAACAGCTGGCGCCGGGCACACCGTACCTGGAGCTGGCGCGCCGGCTGGTCTGCGAACACCTGGAGACGCTCGCCGGCCAGGACGTGGCGGGCCTGGCGCGGCGGCTGAAGACCACGCCGGAAGCGATCCGGGAGGCGGTGCGGCTGATCCGCACGCTCGATCCGCGCCCGGGATCGGCGATTTCCGCCCAGGCCGCCGGCTACATCATCCCCGACGTGATCGTGGAACGCGACGGTGACGGCTGGCGCGTTGCCCTCAACCCCGAGATCGCGCCGCGGCTGCGCATCAACCCGCTCTACGCGCGGCTCGTGCGCCGCGCGGACAGCAGCAGCGACAACGAGACCCTGCGCAGCCACATGCAGGAAGCCCGCTGGTTCATCAAGAGCCTGCGCAGCCGCAACGAGACGCTGCTGAAGGTTGCCGGGGCGATCGTCGAGCGCCAGCGGGAGTTTTTCGAGCAGGGCCAGGAAGCCATGAGGCCCATGGTGCTGCGGGAGGTCGCCGAGGAGGTGGGGATGCACGAGAGCACCATCTCGCGCGTGACCACGCAGAAGTACATGCACACCCCGCGCGGGGTATACGAGTTCAAGTATTTCTTTTCCAGTCACGTCAGCACCACCGACGGCGGGGAGTGCTCGGCCACCGCGATCCACGCGATGATCCGCAAGCTCGTCGCCGGCGAGGACCCGGCGAAGCCGCTCAGCGACAGCAAGCTGGCCGAGGAGCTCGGCGGCCGCGGCATCCGGGTGGCGCGGCGGACCATCGCCAAGTACCGCGAGGCGCTGTCGATCCCTCCTTCCAGTGAGCGCAAGCGACTCATGTGAACGGCCCCCGGCCCGGGCGGTTCCGGGGGGTTGGTGAGGTCTGCGCTTTGCGTCACAGTGGAGCCATGCAACCAGAGACGGAGACGCAGTCGATGAACGTTCAGGTTACCGGACACCACGTCGAGATCACCCCCGCCCTGCGCGAGTACGTCACCGGCAAGATGGAGCGGCTGGAGCGGCATCTCGGACAGATGCTCGAGGCCCACGTGATCCTGAACGTGGAGAAGGAGCGCAACCAGGCCGAGGCCCGCATCGAGGTCGCCGGAGCCACGCTGTTCGCGGACGCCACCACCGACGACATGTACGCGGCCATCGATGCCCTCGTGGACAAGCTGGACAGCCAGGCCAAGAAGCACAAGGACAAGAGCAACGACCATCACGCCGCCTCCGCCCGGCGTGCGGAGCGTCCCGCCTGAATGGCCCGCCCCGCCGGTGGCATGGACGGCCCGGCGCTTCGCCGAGCGCGCGGTCCGGGAGCGCGGACGTGACCACGCAGCGTACGCCGGGCGCCGGGGCGGACGACTGGTCGCTGCCGCGGGTTCCGGATCTCACCCCGCTGGCACGGGCGGGAGTCCGGTAACGGCCCGGACATGAGCCGCCGCATCGATCTCGCCGCTGCCCTGCTCGCGCTGGCGGGACCACTGCGCCTGCGTCACGTCGCGGGACCGGACCCGGGCCAGCTCGACACCGCGGCCGGTGGCGCCACGGTCACGGACATCGTGGGTCCATGCACCGCGCGCGCCGGCCAGCCCGTACAGGTGGCATCCGGCCGCGCGCTGCCGGCGTCCTTCGGCCCGCGGTTGCGTCTGCTGGTGCTGTGCGACGACGCGCCCGCGCCGCCGGCGCTCCCGCCCGCCGCGACCGTCTGTCGTACCCCCCGCGCCACCGGTGAAGTGCTGGATGCATTCGGGCTGGCACTGGCTCCCCGGCTGGCGGAGCCTGTGGTCCAGCACGGCGTGCTGGTGCGGATGCACGGCTGCGGGATCCTGGTCACCGGCGCCGCCGGCGCGGGCAAGGGGATGCTCGCCCTGGGCCTGATCGACCGCGGCGCGGCCCTGGTCGCCGACGACGCCGTCGAGACCTACCGGATCGGCCGCGAGCGCGTCGGCGGCGTGTGCCCGGAGATGCTGCGGGGTTTCCTCGAGGTCCGGCCGCTCGGGCTGCTGGACATCGCCGGGCAGTACGGACCCGACCGGGTCGCCCCGGCCTGCCCGCTCGACCTGCGCGTCGAGCTGGATGCCGGGGCGTGGCCGCCGGCCACCCCGGGCGACCGGCTGGCCGGGCCGCTGGCCGTCGAGCCGCTCCTCGAGGTGCCGCTTCCGGTGCTGCGCCTGGGTCCCGGCGCCGGGGCCCCGCTGCTGGTGGCGGCCGCCGCGCGGCAGCTGCAGCTCGACCGCGTGGGCGAGCCGCCGGCCGACGCCCTGCGGCGGCGGCACCGGCGATACATGCGAGGTGGACGCGGATGAAACTGGTGATCGTCAGCGGGCTGTCGGGCTCGGGCAAGAGCGTGGCCCTGAACATGCTCGAGGACCTGGACTACTACTGCATCGACAACATGCCGCTGGCGGTGCTCGAGTCGTTCGTCCTGGACACCGCGGCGACCGGGGATCCCGCCTACGAGCTCATGGCGGTCGGGGTCGACGCGCGCGCCCGCTCGCGCGACATCGCGGGCTTCGCCGACTGCGTCGAGCGCCTGCGCCGCGCCGGGGTGCAGAGCGAGACCATCTTCCTGCGGGCGGACAACGACATCATCCTCAAGCGTTACAGCGAGACGCGCCGCAAGCACCCGCTGACCAGCGGACGGGTGCCCCTGGCCGAGGCGATCCGCGCGGAGAGTGAGCTGCTCGCCCCCATCGCGGAACAGGCCGACCTGGTGATCGATACCAGCAGCACCACCATGCACCAGTTGCGCGACATGATCCGCGAGCGGGTGCACGGCCACGCCAACGTCATATCGCTGCTGCTGGAATCCTTCGGTTACAAGCACGGCGTCCCGGGCGACGCCGACTTCGTGTTCGACAGCCGCTGCCTGCCCAACCCCCACTGGGAGCCCGGGCTGCGCGCCCTTACCGGGCAGGACCAGGCGGTGATCGGCTACCTGGAGTCACAGCCGCTGGTGCAGCAGATGTGCGAAGATATCACTGGATTTCTCGATCGCTGGATCCCCTGCTTCGAAGCCGACAACCGCAGCTACGTGACCATCGCGGTGGGCTGCACGGGGGGCCAGCACCGTTCCGTGTATCTCGTGGAACGTCTGGCCGCGTACTTGCGGGGACGCGATCTCAAGGTGCTGGTGCGCCACCGGGAGCTGTCATGAGCATCGGTCTGCTGATCATTACCCACGACCGGCTCGGCGAGGACCTGCTGAGCACCGCGCGGGGCATGCTCGACAGCACGCCGCTGCTCACGCGGGTGCTCGCCGTGGACCAGGACCGGGCATTCGACCGGCTGTTGGAGGACGCGCGCCGCGCCGCCCGCGAGCTGCGTACCGGCGACGGGCTGCTGGTGCTGACCGACGCCTATGGCTCGACGCCCAGCAACATCGCCAACCGCCTGCGCGAAGAGGAGGGCGTCGAGGTCGTGGCCGGGATCAACCTGCCGATGCTGATCCGGATCTTCAATTACCCGGACCTGGGCCTGGAGCAGATGGCGCGCACGGCGGTGGAAGGCGGCCGCGCGGGCGTGCTGCTGTGCGCGAGCGAGGAACGGCGTGGCTGAGCGCGAGATCACCATCCGCAACAAGCTGGGCCTGCACGCGCGCGCCGCGGCCAAGCTGGTGACCCTGGCCTCGCGCTTCGACAGCGAGATCCGGCTGCGCAAGGGCGAAAGGACGGTCAACGGCAAGAGCATCATGGGTGTGCTGATGCTGGCCGCCGGCCAGGGCACGCGGCTGCGGGTCGAAGCAGAGGGCGGCGACGCGCGCGACGCCCTGGAGAAGATCGAGCAGCTGATCCGGGAGCGTTTCGGGGAGAGCGAATAGTGGTCGCCTCTGGTACGGACCCCCGCCGCGGCGGTCTTTCAGCAAGCGAGAGAGCATGAGCCTGTTTCTTTCCGGCATCGGGGTTTCACGCGGTATCGTGATCGGACGCGCCCGGCGCCTGTCCGGCGACCAGCCCGATGCCACCGAGGAGCGCATCAACCGCGAGCAGATCGAGCCGGAGATCGCGCGCTACCGGGCGGCGCTCGAGCGCGCCCGGGTGCAGCTCAAGGGCGTCCGCGACCGGATTCCGCCCCAGACCACCGCCGAGATCGCCGCGTTCATCGACACCCACCTGCTGATGCTGCGCGACTCGGCCCTGTCCGACGCGGTCGAGAGCCTGATCCGGTCACGCCGGGTCAATGCCGAGTGGGCGCTCAAGCTGCAGCGGGACGCGCTGGTCAACGTCTTCGAGCAGATGGAGGACAGCTACCTGCGCACCCGGCGTGACGACGTCGATCAGGTGGTCAACCGGGTGCAGCGGATCCTCGCCAATCAGGACCGGGCGCTGGCCGAGGAAACCGGCCAGCACCGCGACCCGGTCATCGTGCTGGCGGAGGACGTCAGCCCGGCCGATATCGTCAGCCTGCAGCACCAGGGGGTGGCGGCCTTCGTCACCGAGTTCGGCGGCCCGCTCTCGCACTCGGCGATCCTCGCCCGCGGGCTCAATATCCCAACGGTGGTGGGTGTGCGCAATGCCCGCCGCCTGCTGCGCGAGAACGAGCTGCTGGTCATCGACGGTCAGCAGGGCTCCGTGCTCGCCGGGCCCGACGAGCGCATGCTCGCGCACTACCATCGTCGGCAGAAGGAGGAAAAACAGCACCAGGCCCAGCTCGCGCGCCTGCGCAACCAGCCCGCGGTGACCCTGGACGGCACCTGGATCAACCTGCGCGCCAACATCGAGCTGCCGGAGGACATCGAGGCCGTGCGCCGCGTCGGCGCCAACGGCATCGGCCTGTACCGCACCGAGTTCCTGTACATGAACCGACAGGACGTGCCCGGCGAGGAGGAGCAGCTCGAGGCCTACCTGCGGGTGTTGCGCTCGGTGGAAGGGGCGCCGCTCACCATCCGCACCCTGGACCTCGGCGGTGACAAGCCGCTGGCCGCCGGCCGCGAGGGTGCCGTGATCAACAACCCGGCGCTCGGGCTGCGCGCCATCCGCCTGTGCCTGAAGGATACCGCCCTGTTCCGCCCGCAGCTGCGCGCCCTGCTGCGTGCCTCGGCCCACGGCAAGATCCAGATCATGGTGCCGATGCTGTCCACCCTGAACGAGTTCCTGCATGTCCGACAGATAATCGCGGAGCTGCAGGGGGAGCTACGCCGGGAAGGCATCCCGTTCGACGAGGACATTCCCGTCGGGGCCATGGTCGAGGTGCCCGCGGCGGCGCTGGCAGCGCGCATCCTGGCCCGGCATGTCGACTTTTTCTCGATCGGCACCAACGACCTGATCCAGTATACGCTGGCGATCGACCGCATCGACGACGAGGTCAACTACCTCTACGACCCGTTGCACCCCGCCGTACTGCAGCTCGTCAGCATGACCATCGAGGCCGGACGCGCGGCGGACATCCCGGTGGCCATGTGCGGCGAGATGGCCGGCGACCCCCAGTACACCCGGTTACTGCTGGGCATGGGGCTGTCCGAGTTCAGTATGCAGCCGGCCACCCTGCTGGAGGTCAAGCGCATCGTCACCGCCAGCGACACCCGCGAGCTGCGCGAGCTGGCCCGTCAGCTGCTGCTCTGTTACGAGCCCGAGCAACGCGAGCAGCTTCTCGAACGCATCAACGGCAGGTGAATATGCATGCCTTTCACGGTGGCTTTTCCCAGGGAAAGCGTGCCTCCCTCGGCCCCAGGCTGACCGCCCGGGTGCTGACCCAGGGGCGCCTGCCTTCGCGGATCTGGCCCTGGCAGCCGGCACGTACCATCCCGACGCCGTCATCCTCGTCCGCCGCCCCGACCTCGTCACCCGCGTGCGGTCGCGGTTTCCGGCGGCGCGGCATTTTTATCCCCAGAACCGGTTCCCCGAGACCTTCGGGCTGGTATTCGCCGAAGCCAACGCGCTAGGCACGCCGGTGCTGGCGCACGACTTCGGTGCCGCCCGCGAGGTGCTCAGCAACCCGGACGTGCGGCTGCTCGACGCTCGGAATCGGCAGGAAATCGTCGCGCGGTTGGCGCCAGGGGCACAGGCCGGTCGTCCAGCGCCGGGACGCGTTCCGGCCGGCCGCCGTGCTGGAAGCCTGGGAGGAGCTGCTGGCGGACGGCGCCCCGGCCGGTCTAAGGGGCTGCTAAAAGAGTCCCTCCATGGCCTTTTTCAGCAGCCCCCGAAGCGTCATTCCCCGGCAACGGTCATGCGCTCGATCAGGATCGAGCCGCAGCGCACGTTGCTGCGGAGATCCAGGTCGCTGCCCACGGCCACGACCCGGCGGAACATGTCGGCCAGGTTGCCGGCCACGGTGACCTCCTCGACCGGCTGGCGCAGCTCGCCGCCGGAGACCCAGAAGCCGGCCGCGCCCCGGGAGTAGTCGCCGGTGACGATGTTCACCCCCTGGCCCATGAGCTCGGTCACCACCAGGCCCTCGCCCATCTCGCGCAGCAGGCCGTCGAAATCGAGCCGCCCCGGCGCGACCGTCAGGTTGTGCACGCCGCCCGCGTTGCCGGTCGTCCGCATCCCCAGGCGGCGCGCCGAGTAACTGTCCAGCACGTAGCCCTGCAGCACGCCGTCCCGCACCAGGTCGCGGTCCGCGGTCGCCACGCCCTCGCCGTCGAACGCGGCGCTGCCCAGGGCGCCGGGCAGGCGCGGCTGCTCGTGGATGCGCACGCCTTCCGGAAACAGCTGTCGGCCCAGGCTGTCGACCAGGAAGGATGCGTTCCGGTACAGGTTCCCGCCGCTCACCGCCCCGGCCAGGTGGGCGATCAGGCCGCGCGCCATTTGCGGCACGAACAGCACCGGCACCTCGCGCGTGGACAGCCGCTCCGCTCCGAGCCGCCGCAGCGTGCGCCGCGCGGCCTCCCGGCCGACCGCTTCCGAGTCCTCCAGCCCGGCGGGGTCGCGGGCGAGCGTGTACCAGAAGTCACGCTGCATCGAGTCCCCGCTGCGCCCGATCACCGCGCAGCTGAGCCCGTGACGCGTCCCGCGGCGGCTACCGACGAAGCCGTGGCTGTTGCCGTAAACCTGCAGCGCGCGCCGGGTCTCGACGCTGGCACCCTCGGAGTTGCTGATGCGCGGATCCAGGCCCCGCGCACTGTCCTCGCAGCGCCTGGCGAGCTCGATCCCGTCATCGGGGGTCAGCCGCCAGGGATGGTACAGGTCCAGGTCGGGCAGATCCCGGGCCATGAGCTCCGGATCGGCAAGACCGGCGTGGGGGTCCTCGGCCGTGTGGCGGGCGATGTTGCAGGCGGATTCGAGGGCTTCCTCGACCGCGGCGCGGCTGAAATCGGCGGTGCTGGCCGAGCCCTTGCGCTGGCCGAAGTACACGGTAAGCGAAAGCCCCCGGTCGCGCTGGTGCTCCAGCGTGTCGACCTCGCCCATGCGCACGGTGACCTCGAAACCCGCGGCGAGGCTGACCGCGGCCTCGGCGGCACTCGCCCCGCGCGCCGCGGCCCGGTCCAGGAGATCCCGGACCAGCCGCTCGAGCTCGCCCTGGCGGGAGGTGATATCATCGTCCGGCAGTGGGGTCGGTTGGTGCATCGCGCCGCGGTCCGGTTGGGTGAAGATACAGCGACGGCATTTTACTCACCCGTTCGGGGGTAATGCCACGTTTCGAACAGCGCGTGCGCGCTGAGTGTAAGCTGAGTTTTAAGTTTTAAGTGTTATTACCACGGTGACAAAATAGGCAAATCGTGATATGATTTTTCCATGTTGCGATCCGATGCCCGCAAGCTTTCCCCCAGCGCGCAGGAAGCACTGCGCCGCCAGGCGATTCGACTGCGTGAAGACGGGATGACCTATGCCGAGATCGGGGCGATCGTCGGCGTGCATCCGACGACGGTTTGCCAGTGGTACAAGCGGTATCAACGGGCGGGCGAGGCCGGTCTGCGGGGCGGTCAGCGTGGCCGGCGTCCCGGCAGCGGATCGCGGCTGAGTGCGGGCCGGGCCCGGCGTATTCGAGGCCTGATCACGGACAAGTTGCCCGAGCAACTCAAGCTCCCGTTCGCGTTATGGACCCGCCAGGCGGTCGCCGATCTGATCGAGGCGCAGTATGGCGTGCGGCTGCCGATCCGCACGGTCGGCGACTATCTGGCGCGTTGGGGCATGACGCCGCAAAAACCGGCCAAACGCGCCTATGAGCAGTGCCCCGCGGCGGTCCAGCGATGGCTGGACGAGGACTATCCCGCGATTGCCCAACGCGCCAAAGCCGAAGGCGCCGAGATTCACTGGGCCGACGAGGCCGGGGTGCGCAGCGACGCCCGCGAAGGCCGATCCTATGCGCCGCGGGGCGCCACACCGGTGGCGCCGATTCCGGCCCGCCGGGTGCGCGTGCAGATGATCTCGACGGTCACCAACGCTGGGCAGATGCGCTTCATGCTCTTCCAAGAGCCGATGCACGCGAAGTTACTGATCCGGTTTTTCAAGCGGCTGATCGCCGGCGCCGATCGCAAGGTCTTTGTGATCCTGGACAACCTGCCCGTGCACCGCAGTTACGTCGTGCGCGACTGGGTTCGCGAGCACGCCGACGAGATCGAGCTGTTTTATCTCCCCTCCTATTCACCGGCCCTCAATCCCGATGAATATCTGAACAACGACCTCAAGGCGCGCGTGCATCGTCATCCACCGGCCCGGTCCGAGCGCGTGTTGCACCAGCAGATGCTCGGGGCGCTACGCAGCATCCAGCGACGCGTCGACCACATCCGCCGCTACTTCAGACACCCGAAAGTGCAATATGCGGCGTGAAATCCCTTTGGGTGTTTGGTCGCCGGAGTAATAGGTTTTAAGTGAGGGACGCCTCTGCCCCAACCTGCCATTGTGCCTTCTTTGGCATGCCCCGTGTCCTTCGAATGCTCCGCTGCTGGTGTAGCCAGGATGGAGCTCAAGCGGGATTGGGAAACGACTCCGGCCTTGCGCAAGACAGTACCGCGTTCCCGGCCACCGCTGCGCAGCCGGCAGGTGTCGGGGTTTTCACCGACGAGCCGAAGCGCCCGTGGACCTGGCCCCGGCACCGCAACCCGTTGCTCTCTTTCTTAACACTTAACACTTAACACTGAAGCCCGTCCCCCTGCCAAGGAGCCACGATATGCCCGCCGAGGTCCCCCCCTGCGACAGTCTCGAAGTCGAGCTGGAGGACAAGCTCGTCTTCATCCGCATCAACCGCCCGGACAAGGCCAACGCCATGGACGCCGCGTTCTGGCGCGAGATCCGCATGCTGATGGAGTGGCTGGACCGCACCCCGGAGGCGCGGGTCGCGGTGATCAGCGGCAACGGCCGCCATTTCACCGCCGGCATCGACCTGAATCTGCTCTCGGAAGTGGGACTGCCCGCCGGCGACGGCTGCGAGGGGCGCCGCCGCGAGGCCCTGCGGCTGAACATCCTCGAGATGCAGAAGTCCTTCACCGCCATCGAGGCCTGCCGCAAGCCGGTGCTCGCCGCGGTGCACGGCGCTTGCGTGGGCGGTGGCATCGACCTCATCAGCGCCTGCGACCTGCGCTACGCCTCGGCCGACGCGTACTTCTGCGTCAAGGAGATCGACGTGGGCATGACCGCCGACGTCGGTACCCTGCAGCGCCTGCCGCGGATCATCCCCGACGGCGTAGCGCGGGAGCTGGCCTACACCGGCCGCAACATGGACGCGGAGGAGGCCCGGCGCGTCGGGCTGGTCAACCGCACCTGGCCCGACCGCAACAGCCTCATGCAGGGGGTGACCGAGATCGCACGCACCATCGCGGCCAAGTCCCCGCTGGGCATCCGCGGCACCAAGGAAATGATTCTCTACACCCGGGACCACTCGGTCCCGGACGGGCTCAACCACATCGCCACCTGGAACGCGGCGATGATCATCTCCGAGGATATCCGGGAGGCCCTGGCGGCGCGCGCCGAGCAGCGCGAGCCCCGCTTCCGCGACTGAGCGCGGACGGCGCCCCGGGCCATGGTCATCGAACTGCAGTCCCGAACGCGTAGCATGGCGGACCCGACCGTGGAGGCCGGGCCAGGAGCATTGCAATGGACGAAACCTCGTCGGCGCCGGGCGGCGCCATTACCGCAAGGGTGTTGCCCCTGGAGGGGGGCTGCAACTTCCGTGACCTCGGCGGCTACCTGACCGCTGACAGCCGCCGGGTACGCCGCGGGCGCCTCTACCGCTCGGGCGTGATGGCCTATCTCACGCCCGCGGACCGGCGGCGGCTCGCTCGGCTGGGAGTGCGTACCATCGTCGACCTGCGGCGCGCCGACGAGCGCGCCCAGGAGCCCACGCTCTGGCCGGATCCGGGAGTACGTGTGCTGGCTCACGACGACCCGCGGGACCGCTCCGCGCTGCAGGGCCTGTCCGGGGAGGAACCCACCACGGCGGCCGGGGTGTACGCGGCCATGACCGGCCTCTACCGGAGTATGCCCGCCTGGCTCGCGCCGCGGCTGCGCCTGCTGTTCGAGGCCCTCGAGGACGGTGCCGTGCCGCTGGTGTTCCACTGCTCCGCCGGCAAGGACCGCACCGGCCTGGCCGCCGCCCTGGTGCTGGACCTCCTGGGCGTGGCGCGGGAGGACATCCTGGCCGACTACGCGCTGACCAACCAGGCGGTGGACCTGGAGGACTTCCTCGCGCGCGAGCGTTCCAGCCGGCTGGGCCTGGCGGACTCGTCCCATCCATTGCTGACGCTCGATCACGCTACGCGCCAGCCAATGCTGGCAGCCGATACCGACTACCTCGCAACCGCCCTGGAGACCATCACCGCCGAGTACGGCTCGACGGAGGACTATCTGCAGGACGCCGTCGGCGTTGGTCCCGCCGCGCGGGAGAGGATAGGTGAGCTGCTCCTCACGTGAGGGGCAGGGTTCGATCGGAGTGGGGCCGGATTTTTGGGGATCAGGGGGCGGTTTTAGGTTTTAGGTTTTAGGTTTTAGGAAAGAGTGCGGCTGGACGCGGCGCCAGGGCTCTTTTCCCGGGCGCTTCGAACCGGTATCCACTGTGTCTGGCCTTCCTAAAACCCGGGAGCTTCCGACGGACCCAGTCGAGCCTGACGAGGCGGAGATATGGGTAATCCGGCCTGCCGCTTCTTACCTAAAACCTAAAACCTAAAACTCTCCACAACCTAACTCCGGGTGCCCCCCACCGTCAGGCTGTCGACCTTCAACGTCGGCTGCCCCACCCCGACCGGAACGCTCTGGCCTTCCTTGCCGCATACGCCGATGCCGGAGTCCAGCTTGAGGTCGTTGCCGACCATGCTCACGCGGGTCAGCACCTCGGGGCCGTTGCCGATCAGGGTGGCACCCTTGACCGGGCGGGTGACCCGGCCGTTCTCGATCAGGTAGGCCTCGCTGGCGGAGAACACGAACTTGCCGGAGGTGATGTCCA
Organism: Gammaproteobacteria bacterium; assembly: GCA_035638695.1. Classification (GTDB taxonomy): domain Bacteria; phylum Pseudomonadota; class Gammaproteobacteria; order UBA5335; family SLRW01; genus DASQZJ01. Next base: position 46,523 of record DASQZM010000093.1, read on the forward strand.
CCTGGCCTCCGCCGAAATTCACGGCATACAGGCCCCGGTCGACCGAGGCGATGATCTCCTTCGGGTCGTGCGGACCCGGGAGCATGTAGGTGTTGGTCATGCGCGGCATCGGCAGGTGCGCGAACGACTCGCGCCGGCCGTTGCCGGTCGGGGTCGCGCCCATCAGCCGGGCATTGAGCTTGTCCTGCATGTAGCCACGCAGGATCCCGCGCTCGATCAGGGTGGTGCACTGCGTGGTCGTGCCCTCGTCGTCCATGCTCAGGGATCCGCGGCGCCCTTCCAGGGTGCCGTCGTCCACCACCGTGCACAGCTCGGAGGCGACCCGCTCGCCGATGCGCCCGGAAAACGCCGAGCTGCCCTTGCGATTGAAGTCACCCTCGAGGCCGTGGCCGATGGCCTCGTGCAGCAGCACCCCGGGCCAGCCCGGCCCGAGCACCACCGGCATGGTACCGGCCGGCGCGTCCACCGCCTCCAGGTTGACCAGCGCCTGCCGCACTGCCTCCCGGGCGTATTCCAGCGGCAGCTCGCCGCCCAGGAAATGGCCGTAGTCGTAGCGGCCGCCACCGCCCGCGTAGCCGCGCTCGCGGCGGCCGTTCTGCTCGGTGATCACCTGCACGTTGAGCCGCACCAGCGGCCGCACGTCACCCATCAGGGTGCCGTCCGCGGCCGCCACCAGCACCTGGTCCTGCTCGCCCGCCAGGCTCACGATGACCTGAGTCACCCGCGGATCGGCGGCACGCGCCGCCTGGTCGACGCGGTGCAGCAGCGCCACCTTCTGGTCGCTGTCCAGGGACGCGATCGGATCCACCGGCCGGTACAGCGCCGGCGCACTGCCCGCGTGCCAGGCCTGCACGCTCCGGCTGCTGCCCTGGCGGGTGATGGCACGGGCCGCGTCCGATGCCGAGGTAAGCGCAGGGAGCGCGATCTCGTCCGAGTAGGCGAAGCCGCTCTTCTCCCCGCTGATCGCGCGCACGCCGACGCCCTGCTCGACGTCGTGGCTGGCGTCGCGCACGATGCCGTCCTCCAGCACCCAGGCCTCGCGGCGGCTGAGCTGGAAGTACAGATCGGCATAGTCGACGTCGCGCGCCATCAGCTGGCCGAGTACGCGCCCGAGGGTGTCGTCGTCCAGGCCGGCGCGATCCAGGATCTCGGTACGGACGGTCTGCAGCGTGTTGCTCATTTCGTTTCACCGGAGACGGGAAGCGCATGCCCGTCATGCGCCCATGAATGGCCCGGGCGGCGTCGGGTCCGGGCATGCGTCGGATGCGACCACCGTTTCCCGGCGCTCGTCCGATTGTACTCACCCGGCCGGGCCCGATGCCACGCAGTCCGGCCGGAGCCTAGCGACCCGGTCCGTACTCCGAAGCGTTCCCGGAGCCCGCCGGCGAGGTAATCAGGCTGCGCAGGCGCCGCCCCTCGACCCAGCGCCACCACAGGATCATGGGGACGCCGAAGGCCAGCTCGCGCAGCCGGCGCGCCAGCGACAGCGCCAATGAGACGTCGCTGCCCAGTCCCAGCATCCCGCCCACCACCACGAACCCCGCTTCCTGCACCCCGAGCCCGGCCGGAATCAGGAACGCGGCGTGACGCAGGGCCTGGGCCAGGCTCTCGAAGATCACCGGTTCCACCCAGCCGGCGGGATGACCCAGCAGCTTGAGGGCCAGCCAGATCTCGGCCGATCCGGCCACCATCCCGGCCAGCTGCCAGAGTCCGCAGCGCAGCACCCGCCAGGCCTGGCGGTAGAGCGCGCGGATCTCCGCGTCCAGGCCGCGGGCGTCGCCCAGCATCGCCGCCATGCCGGAACGCGCCCCCAGCAGCCGTTCCAGCAGCCGCTGCAGCCGTCCGAACAGCGACCCGTAATGCAGCAGCGCGATCAGTCCCAGCCCCGCCGGCAGGGCCAGGGTCGCGCCGATAATCAGGCGCAGCAGCAGCGGGCTGACGTCCACCCGGTAGCACAGCAGCACCAGCCCGAGCAGGGCAAACAGCACCTGGTTGACCGCGGTGGTGGAGATCTCCACCAGCACGCTCGCCGCGGCGGCCGCCCCCCGGATGCCCCGCAGCATGAGCAGGCGGATCCCCACCAGGTCCCCGCCCACGCGGGCGACCGGCAGCAGGTTGCTGACGCCGTCCCGCACCGAAGCCGCCCACAGCAGGAAGCCCATCCCGGCGCGGTCTTGCGGGTCCCGGGGACGCAGCAGCAGCCACCACCCGCGGGCATCCAGCGCCAGCACCGCCAGGTGCAACGGTACCAGCAGCAACAGCCCCCAGCCGGCAAGCTCCAGCGCCCGCAGGATGCCCCCGAAGCCGCTGTACAGGATCAGGCCGATCATCATCCCCAGACCCGCGGTGGCGGCGGCGTAGACTCCCAGCCTGAGACGATGGCCCATGCGCTTCACCGCCCGTCCCCCCGGTTGCCCACCAGCGGCATGTGGGGGATCACGGTCAGCAGCGCCGGCAGCACCACCAGGCTGGTCAGCAGCACGTAGCCCAGCGCGATGCTCAGCGTCTCCCCCAGCGCCTTCATGGCGACGCTGTTGGCCGCGGCCAGGCTGCCGAACGACGCCACCGTGGTGAGCGCGCTGAACAGGATCGCCTCGGGCGTGCTCGAGCGCATCACCCGGTCCAGGTCGATGCCCTCCCGCCAGCGCACCACGAAGTAGATGCCGTAGGCCACGCCCAGCCCGATCAGCAGCGGCAGCACGATGATGTTGGAAAGGTTCAGCGACAGCCCGGCCAGGCGCATGGTCGCACCCGTCAGGATGGCCGCCAGCGGCAGCGGCAGCAGCACCAGGAGCACGTCCAGCCAGCGCCCGAGCACCACCCACAGCAGTAGCGCGATCGCCACCGCGGAGGTCACCGTCGCCTGCTCGAAGGAGTGCACCACGGCATCACCGCCGGCGACCACCAGCGCCGGCGTGCCCGTGGCGCCGGGGGCCACGCCTTGCACGTCGTGCACGAAGCGGCGCATGTCCCGGTTGTCGTGCATGTTCAGCGACGGGTACACCTCCACCCGTGCCCGCCCGTCGGGCGCGACATAGCGGCGCACCAAGGCCTGCGGCAGCCCGGCCCGGGTCACCCGCCGCGCCTGGAGAGCGTCCCGGAGCTGGCGCAACTGATAGGGCAGGCTCGCCAGCAGCCGCCGCTGCAGGCGTCGCAATGCGGCGCCGCCGGCTCCAGCCTGCTGGAGGTACGCGGCCAGGGCGTGCTGCAGGTCGTGCGCCGCGCTCCCCGGTCCTCCCGCGGACGCCAGGGTCGCTTGCAGCTTGTGCACCGCCGTCGCCAGCGCCCGGGCCGGGGGCGGCCGCGCCGGCGTGGCCGGCGTCAGCGAGAACGGCGGGATGATCAGCGCCATATTGCGGATGATCGGCAGCTTGGCGTCCTGGTTCTGTGGGATGAAGCTGTCCAGCGTGACCGTGCGGGCGACGCTGTCGAGCTTGTCGAGCCGCTGCGCGGCCTTGCGCGCGGCGCCCAGGTTGGGCTCCAGCACGTCCATGCTGTAGGGCGTGAAACGGCTGTCGTGCATCAGGTTGCGCAAGGTCGCCACGGCCTCGGAATGGGGGTTCTGCAGGTCCAGCGGATTGAAGTCGAAGTGCGTGCCAAGCACCACGGGAATGGCGGCGATGCCCAGCGCGGTGGCCAGAAGCGTGATCGCCCGCCCGTAGCGGTGCAGCCGAAAGCCGGCGAACGGATAGAACGCCCTCCGGGGCGCGGCCACGCGCCAGCCGCCCAGCACGCTGAGCAGCGCGGGCAGCAGGAACAGGCTGTTCAGCAGGGCGACGAACATGCTGGTGCCGGAGATCAGGCCCAGATCGACCAGGCCCGAGTAGCTGGTCGGCACCACCGAGTAGAAGCTCGCGGCGGCCGCCACCGCGGCCAGGGTCAGCGCGCCGCCGATCCCGAGCGCGGTCCGCACCAGGGATCGCCGGGGGCCGGTCTCGAGCAGCACCTCCCGGTGGCGCATGCAGAACTGGATGCTGAAGTCGACGCCCAGGCCCACGAACAATACGGCGAAGGCCACCGAGAGCAGGTTGAACGCGCCGACGGCCAGCAGTCCGAACGCGGTGGTCCAGACCAGGCCGGTCAGCAGCGTGACCACGCTCGCCAGCACGTGGCGCCAGCTGCGCAGACCCGCGACCAGCAGCAGCAGCACCAGTCCCAGCGACAACCCCAGCGACCGCCCGACGCCACTGGACACCGCCTGCAGCTGATCGTTGTCCAGCACCGCCGAGCCGGTCAGGCGCACGCGCACGCCGTGCGCCGGCGTCAGGTCCAGCGTCCGGATCGCCTGGCGCAGGTGGGCGATGGGTTGCGCGGCCGGCTGGATGCTCTGGTAATTGAAATGGGGCTTGATGATCACGAACCGGCGCGTGCCCTGCACCGGGCCGCCGCCCCCGCTGCCGGCCATCAGCACCTGCCAGTTCACCGCCCGGAAGCGCCCCTGTGCGGTGGCGCGCGTGGTCTTCGCGACCTGCTCCAGCGCCTGGTCGAGGCCCGGCAGGTTCTCCTCGCCCCGGGCGCGCCGGTGCACCGCCCGGCCCAGCAGATCGAACAGTCCGGGCAGGGTCGGATTCGAGGACAGGCTCGCCAGCAGGGGCTGGGCCCGCGCGAGCCGGTCGCTGAGCTGGTTCAGCTGCTTCGGCGACAGGTACAGCAGCGCGCTGCGACGGAAGAAGGCGCCGCCGCCCGGCTCGTAGACGCTGCGGTAGTCTCCGCCGTGCTTGCGCGCCCAGGCGGCCAGGCGCTCGCCGGCCTGCCCGGCCAATCCCGGCGTCTGCCCGTCCACGACCGCGACGATGGTATCGGAGAGCTGGGGGAAGGCGTTGACGAAGGCCTGACGCTGGCGCTGGAAGGCGAGCTTCTGCGACAGCAGGGAGTTCATGTCGGTGTTCACCGCGAAGTGGGTGCCCGCGTACCAGAGCGAGCCCGCGGTCAGTACCAGCGCGCCGAGCAGCACCGGCCAGGGATGCCGCGACGCGCCGGCGACTCCGTGTCCCAGAAACTCGACGTAGGCGGTCCCGAGGCGACGGAACAGACGCGCCAGCATGTCAGCCCGACACCAGCCGGCCGTAGGTCAGGCGCTCGATCCCGGCCCGCTCCAGGTACGCCCGCACTTGCGGGCTGGTCAGCGCCGCCAGCTCGGCGGTGTGGGTATAGCCCGGCATCGCGGGGCTGAAGCGCTCGCGCGTGGCCGGATGCAGGTACAGCTCGCTGACGCCGGCCGGCAGGCCGCGCAGGATCGACAGCAGCGCCGCCTCGTCCATCCTCCCGCTCGTGCTCAGGCCGAACAGCGCGTCGTTGTGAGCCATCCCGGCGGCGCACAGCCGAGCCCGCATCAGCCGGGCCCACGGCAGCAGCAACAGGGATCCCGCGAGCCGGCGCGGCCGGGCCCCGCCCGGCCCACGCAGCGTTGCCGGCACCGGTTCACGCGGTAGCCTGACCGCCCGCAGACCGAACTCGCGCCCGATGGAGAGCATCAGGCCCAGGATCGTGGGATGGAGGTGGAAGTGCTTGTGGGCATCGGCGTGGTCCAGCGCCAGGCCGGTCTCGGCAAAGGCCCGGAACTGGGCCCGGATCTCGGCCGCCAGCTGGCGGCGCACCCGCGCCAGGGCGAAGAAGCGCACACCCTCGCGCGTCATGTGCGGCCGGAAACGGCCCCGTGCATCCACCAGGTCGGGAATTTCGTCGCGCGAAAGCATTGCCGTCGCATCCGTCAGTGCCAGGTGCAGCCCCACCGCGAGTCCCGGCAGGCGCCGCGCGCGCGCAACCGCGTCGGCGCTTGCCGCCTGCCCGACCATCAGGCTGGTCGCGGTCAGTATGCCTTCCCGGGCGGCCCGCTCCACGGCCTGGTTGACCGCTTCGTGCAGGCCGAAGTCGTCGGCCGTGACGATGACCCGGCGCCACGGCCGAGGTGGATTTGCGGACGGCAGGCCGTATCCTCCCCTTGCCCGCCCGTCAGCGCTGACTCAGAAAGCGGGCGAACTCGCGGCCCTCGCGCAGCCGGCGGCCGATCATGCCCGGGTTGAGCGCCATCTCGGCGGTGAGCTCGGCGATCTTGCGGGGGCGGAAGTAGAACCTCTTGTAGAACGTCTCCACGGACTCGAAGATCTCGTCGGCCTCGAGATGCGGATAGCTGATGGGTGAAAGCTGCACCCCGTGGTCGTTGACCAGGTTGGCCTCCGGGTTCTCGCGCAGCCAGCCGTTGTCCACCGCCTGATTGTACAGCCTGGTGCCCGGGTAGGGGGCCGCGAGCGAAACCTGGATGGTGTGCGGATTGATCTCGCGGGCGAAGTCGATGGTCTGGCGGATGGTCTCCCGGGTCTCGCCCGGCAGGCCCAGAATGAACGTGCCGTGGATGGTAATGCCCAGCTTGCGACAGTCGCGGGTGAAGCGCCGCGCGATGTCGGTACGCAGTCCCTTGCGGATATTGTGCAGGATCTGGTCGTTGCCGGACTCGTAGCCCACCAGCAGCAGGCGCAGCCCGTTCTCGCGCATGATCTTGAGCGTCTTGTAGGGTACGTTGGCTTTGGCGTTGCAGGACCAGGTCACCCCCAGCCTGCCCAGGCCGCGGGCGATCTCCTCCACCCGCGGCTTGAAGTCCGTGAAGGTGTCGTCGTCGAAGAAGATCTCCTCGACCTCGGGCATGTTCTCCTTGATCCAGGCCACCTCCGCGATCACGCTCTCGGGGCTGCGCACCCGGTAGCGGTGCCCGCCCACGGTCTGCGGCCAGAGGCAGAAGGTGCACTTCGAGCGGCAGCCCCGGCCGGTGTAGAACGACACGTAGGGGTGCTTGAGGTAGCCGATGAAGTAGTTGGAGATGGTCAGGTCCCGCTTGTAGACCTTCGACACGAACGGCAGCTCGTCCATGTTCATGATCATGGGGCGGTCGGGATTGTGGACGATCCCCCCGCCGGGCCCGCGATAGCTCAGCCCCGGGACGTCCGCAATGTCGCGGCCCTCGGCCACCTCCTTGCAGGTGTAGTCGAACTCTTCCCGGCCCACGAAGTCGATGGCGCGCGAGTTGTTCAGCGCCGCTTCCGGCTCCACCGCGACCTTGGCCCCCACCATGCCGATGCGCAGCTTCGGGTTCTCGTCCTTGAGCATCTCCGCGAAGCGGGCATCGGTCGGGAACGAGGGCGAGCTGGTATGCATGATGACCAGCTCGTAGTCGTGCGCCATCGGCAGCACGTCCGCGCGGGTCAGGCCGTCGGCCGGCGCATCCACCAGCTTGCTGCCCGGGACCAGCGCCGCGGGCTGCGCCAGCCAGGTGGGATACCAGAACGAGCGGATTTCCCGCTTGGCCTGGTACCGGGATCCTGCGCCGCCGTCGAAACCGTCGAACGACGGGGCCTGCAGGAACAGAGTCTTCATCATGAGCGCCTCCCTGTGTGCTCGCACACCGATCCCCCGGGGCGCAGGACGAGCAGCCGCCCCTGCCACCATACCGTATAGCCGAAGAACGCCGCGCACCAGACCAGCAGGCTCAGGAGATCGCGTGCGGCGATGAAAGTGGATGTGGACAGCAGATTTCGTTCCCCGGTACCACCGGCGTAGTGGACCCCCAGGCGCAGGGCAACGGTGGCGCCGAGCAGCCCCACCCCGCCACCGGCCAGGCCCGTGCAGGCGGCGCCCACGGCTGCGAGCGGGAGACTGTAAGTGACGAAGGTGAAGGCGTATCCCACCGGCCGCAGCATGCGGATGGTGCGTGCCCAGCGCAACTCGTGCCGCCACAGGCAGAGCAGCGTCGGCTCGTGCACCAGGGTCTCCACCCGGTAGGAAGACAGCACGGTATCGAAGCCGGCCCGGCGGGTCAGCTCCGCCAGACGGTAGTCGTCCGCCAGCTCGTTGGCCAGCCGGCCGAGGCCGCCGACGGCGTCCAGCACGTCCCGGCGCAGAGCGAGCGTGGCGCCGAAGGCGAAGGCGCGCGAGCCGCAGGCATGGGAAACCAGCACCGAGGGCACGAACCAGTCGTTGATGAACAGCGCGGCCAGCCGGGACCACAACCCGGGCATCGCGCGCCCCCGGTAAAGGCAGGTCACCACGCCGGTACGCTGCTCGGCCAGCGGCGCGGTCACCGTCCGCAGGTAGTCCCGGCCGACCCGGATGTCGCTGTCGGCGATCACCAGCCAGTCGTGTGCGGCCCGCGGCAGCATATTCATCAGATTGGCCACCTTGTGATTCTCGCCGCCGCCCGGCGGCGCCACCACCACGGCGATGTCGAGCGCCGGGAACTCCGCCTGGAGCCGGCGCACGACCCGCAGCGCCGGATCATCCTCCCGGCAAACGCCGAAGACGACCTGGAAACAGGGGTGGTCCTGGTCGCAGAACGAGCGCAGGTTCTCGTACAGCCGCGGTTCGTCTCCGAACAGGGGCTTCAGCAGGGTCACCGGACGCGGGCCGCTGCCGGTCCGGCGCGCGCGCCGGTTCCAGCGCCAGTGGGCCCACAGCGCGGCCGCCTGGTAGGTTACCGCCGCGGCGCACAACCCGTACCCGACTACGAGCCAAGGCAATATCATAGGAAACGCTTTTCCGGCCGTACCGCACTGCCCCGGAAGCGTGCTCCCGGAAGCCGTGCCACATGGAGACGCGGCCGCTGCAGCGCGAGCCAGAGCAGCCTCCGACGTCCTTTACCAACCCGGTCTGTTTCTCCGCATTAACACGCTGCTGAAAATCGCTGTATTTCGGCAGCCCCCGTGCGCTACGTGGATGTAGCGCCATGTTCATGCACTGCAAGGACCTGAAAATGGACCAACCGGGAAACCGCGGTTTCCGGTTGCGACGCTGGAAAAGGCCATCGATGGACTTTTTCAGCAACCCCTTAGAGGCCGCCAGCGGGATCCGGGTTCCGGAACCCGTGACGGACGGCGCATTGCGCCAGCGCAAGCGGTACCTCTGCCGGTGCCGGCCGTAGCCGACCACGCGCCGCTCGTTCTCCGTCAGGCACAGGTCAATCAGCTCGCCGGGCCGCACGTCCATGCCCGTCTCCCGGCTGCCGCTGGCCGCGAAGTTCGCGTCCTGCATCTCGCGGTGCTCGTCCAGCCCGCGCGCGATGCCGATGCGCCCCCAGACCAGGACGCCCAGACCCCCAGGGTCCGGCACAGGAACCACGGCCGGCGCCACCACGCGAGGTTGCGACGATACCATGCGGCCCGGTTGGCGAAGAACAGCCGTTTGTGGGCCTCCGTGCCCGACCGGATCGCGCCCGGCTCGGGTGCCGACCAGTGGCGCATGGCATGCTCGGCCGCATCCGGCGCTCCTTCCCGCGGATTCATCGGCAAGTCGCCTTCCGGAGTACCCAGCCTACCGTGTGGTGCCCCCCATTATCCAGCGCCCCCTGTCCGCGCGGTGCCGCGCGCCGGTCCCGCCCTGCTAGCCGCCGCCGTCCGACGGCCCGCCGCGGGACGGTGGCGGCGGAGGTCCCGGCAGGCCCGGGATGGCGCTGCCGCCATGGATCAGGTGATAGCGGTGCTGCAGGTAGCCCTCGCGCATGAACACGTACGGGTTGATCGACTGCTGCAGCGCCGCCGTGGCACCCAGCAGCCGGGCCCGGGTGTCCACCAGGTCGACGGCGCGAAGCTCGTACTTCGCGGGCTGGCGGCCCCACTGCTGGAGCGGATCGATCTGCGCATCGACGCCCACGCCCAGCGCGTCGCGGAAATCCGAGGGGCCCAGGAACGGCAGCACCAGATAGGGTCCCGGTCCAACGCCCCAGCGCCCCAGGGTCATGCCGAAGTCCTGCCTGTGCCGCGGCAGGCCCATGTCGCTGGCGGGATTGAAGAGCCCGAACAGGCCGACGGTGGAATTGACCGCCAGGCGCGCGGTGTCGCTACCCCCCTGGCGGAAACGGCCCTGCAGCAGGTCGTTGACGATCACCACCGGCGAGTGCAGGTTGCTGAAGAAATTCCCGACCCCGCGCCGCACCGGAGCGGGCGTGACGTCCCGGTAGCCCTCCGCCACCGGCGTCATCACGGCCGTGTCGAGCGTGTTGTTGAACCGGAACGTGATCCGGTTCAGGGGCTCCAGCGGATCCCGGCTGCCGCCACCGCCGGAGATGCTGGCGCACCCGGCGAGCGAGGTCAGCGCGCACGCCACCAGCCCGATGCAGCCGGCGCCCGCCAGGCTGCGCCGGAGCGCGCCCACCGCAGGGCCCCGGCGCGGGTCGCGTCGGCCTGCTCCGGCCGACGCACGCAGGCTGCCCGTGCCCGGGGTGGCAAGACTCAATGAGCGCCCCCGTACCCGGCAATCCGCTTGTGGATCGTCTTGAGCAGGGCCGGGAATCCCTTGCGCTGGAGCAGGTCCGTGTACTGGGCCCGCTTCATGGCCAGGTCGCTGACCCCGTTGACCACGATGTTGATGATCTTCCACTGCCCGTCGGTGCGGTGCAGGACGTAGTCGAAGGTCACGTTGCTGCCCCCGCTCTGGACCAGCGTGCTCCGCACCACGCTCTGGCCACCCGCTGCCTGGCGGCTGCCGTCGAAGCGGAATTTCTCCCCGGAGTAGCCGTCGAAGCGGGCCGCATAGGTGGCGATGGTCAGCTGCCGGAAGGCGGTGAGGAAGCGGGACCGCTGGTCGGAGTCGAGCTTGTCCCAGTGCGAGCCCAGCGTCAGCCGGGCGAGGTACGCGAGGTCGTGGGTCTGCTCGATCACCGGCTTGAGCTTGCGGTAGCGCCCGTCGTAGCCCAGTTCCTTGGCGTGCTTCATCACGTCGATCAGGGACGCGTGCAGGTACTTGATGGTGGCGGCGGGACTGGCCGTGTGGGCACTGCCGCTCGCCGCCGGCGCCGCGCCGCTGCCGGAGCCCGCGGCGGCCATGGCAGGCGCGACGACGCCCAGGCACGGCAACAACAGCACCAGGGCGACGCCCAGCTCCCGGATCCGGCCACGCAGGCGGGTGGGCGGCGCGCGGTTCATGACACACCTTCGCCGGAGGTGCCGAGACGCCGATGGCTCAGCGCGGGGAAGCGCTCGCGCACGCTCTCCGGGTCGAGCTCGGCGACGGCCACGCCGGGACCGCTCTCCAGGCTCACGAGGACGTCGCCCCAGGGGTCGATGATCATGCTGAGTCCCCAGCTGCGCCGGCCGCTGGCATGTTCGCCGGCCCGCCCGGCGGCGATCACGCAGGCGAGGTTCTCCGGCAGCACGGCCAGTTCGGCGCCGCTGTCGGCCGCCCGCCGGATGAGGCGTTCCGCCTCGATCAGGTTGGCCTCCACGTCAGGCCCGGACACCATTTGTATCGCTGCCGCGCGTGCCATCAGAGCTCCCGTCGGTGCGGTGGCCGCTAGCCCGGCCACTCCCGCCTTCGTTGTCCCGGAGGCGGCCGAAAACCGGTGTTTCTCGCCCGCCCCCTAGAAGCCCACCGAGACCGCCACGCCGGAGAAGCCGCGCGGCCCCGGCAGGACCTGGACCGCCGAGCCCGGCACCCCCAGGGCGATCAGCCAGTCGCGTACGCCGGAGGCCCGTGCGGCCTCCGGCCTGCCGCCGGAATACTGGATCAGGATGTGGTCCCGCGGGTGCCGCGTCCACGCCCCCACCGCCTGCTTGAGCACCGGGATCGCCAGCACGTCCCGGGCGCCGTGCACCTGCGACCAGGCCGACCGCGGGACCGTTCCGATCCGGTCCCCCGCCCGCGCGACAGGCAGCACCATCGCGCCCGCCAGCAGCACCGCCAACACCATGCGCCATATCATCATGTCAGTGACCTGCCTTCTGCGGCGTGCCGCGCGATCCTCCGCCGGTGTAGTCCCCCGGGTGATCCGGCACCTGCAGGTTGCCGGAGCCCGCCTTTTTGATCTGCGGCTTGTCCCACGGCCCGGTCAGGTGATAGACGATCTGACTCGCCTTCCCGATCGGCCGGTGCAGCAGCTGCTGCACCAGGAATATCGCCGCGCCGACCAACGGCCCGCCGGCGATGCCGCCGGCGATCGCGACGCTCGACGACAGGCTCGGCGTGACCACGATCTTCTGATCGAAATCATGGCTGGCAAGCCCGATCCGCCCGTCCATGGCCACCTTCACGGCGGGCCCGTCCAGCACCAGGTCGGAAGTATAGGCGTTGCCGCCCCGGACCACGAAATCCCCGTTGATCCGGTCGAAGCCCAGTCCCTTGCCGAACACGTCGCCGAAGTCCAGGCTCAGGCGCCTTGGCAGCGCGTACAGGCTGAACAGCCCGAACACACGCCCGGGCCCGGGGTTCACCTTGAGCAGCGAGCCGTTGCGCACGTCCAGGGTCAGAGTCCCGGCGATGCGCTGCATGGAGAAGTCCATCGGCGAGCCCGGCCAGTCGAGGTTCGTCTGCAGCTTTGCGCTTTTCGCCGTCAGCGGCGGCGCGAAGCCCAGGTTCTTCAGGGCGGCCTGGGGATCGCCGCTCTGCACCCGGGCGTCGACGTGCGTCACTTGCTGAGCGCCGTGTTCGGTCCACGTGCCCGAGGCGCTGATCTTCAGGTGCGGCTTTTTCAGCGTGAGCGAGCTCACGCTCACGCCGGACCCGGAAGGCCGCACGCGGGCCTCCATCGAGCCGTAGCTCTGGCTCCCGATCCTGACCTCCCGACAGCGGACGTTCATCGCCGGCACGGCCTGCGGCGACAGCTGTTTCAGCCACTGACTCGCGCCCGCGCCACCGCCGGTGGGGATCCGGATGTGCTGCAGGTCCGCCACCCAGGGACCGCCGCCGTCGCGGGGGATCGTCACCGAGCCCGCGAGCGGCCCGGACACCAGCCCGACCCGCCAGGTCTTCGCGCGGCGCCGGTAACGGAACATGATGTTCTCGAGCGGCATCCCGGCACCCGCGACGTTGCCCACCGACAGCTCCACGGTGCTCAGCCACGCCGGCGGCCGGGGCGGCCCGCCGCCCCCCCCGAGGCCTTGCCGGAGCTTGCGCAGCGCCGGGATCGAGAGACGGTCGATGTGCCCGCTGAGCCGCAGCCCCGGCACCGGCGGCAGGGTGGCCCGGCCCGCTCCGAAGTGCATCCCGCCACGCTCGAACCGCCATCCCTGCGCGCCGTGGTCGAACCGGAGGGCCGCGGTCAGGGTGCCGCCATAGTCCAGCGACACCTGGCGTGCCGACTTGTGACCGGAGGCGACACGCACCGCCAGCGGCCGCCGGGTATCGCCCTTCTTGCCCAGCGGCTCGGGCAGCTCGATGGCCAGGCCGCGCAGGTCCGAGCGCAACGTGGTGACCGGGCGCTCACCGGCCGGCGCGCCCGCCGGCGGGATGCCGACCCGGATCTTCCAGTCGGTCGCGCCGTGGACCAGCCCCCGGGGGATGGCCGGGGAAAGCCCCTCGATGCCCTGCGCGTCGATGCTGCCACTGGCGGTCACCACCGTGCGTGCGCGCTTGCCGGCCGCGGGCGTCACGTGCAGGTGCAGGGGGCGTCCCTGGAACCGCGCCGTGATGTCCTTCGCCGCGAAACGCGTGCGGGTGAAGCTGAGCTTGCCGTTGACGTCCGTCAGCCGGAGCGGCGTCCCCGAGATCCCGAGGCTGGCACCCTGCCAGGCGAGGGTCCCGTCGATCGCGACCTGCTGCGGATGCCGGATCGGAAGCTTCAGCCCCAGGTGAATGTCGGCCGGGCCGCTGCCGCTGAGACCGTCGATCAGCTCGGGGTTGGACTTCTCAAGCGGGGTGTGCTGCAGCAGGGAGACCACGGACCCGTTGTCGCCGGTCGCGTGGGCCTGGATCTGCAGGTGCGCGTGCCGGATGTCCGGGATGTTGACGGTGGCGTTGTCGATCTGCAAGCCGCTGACCGTCGCATGGCTCACGTCCATGTGCATGCGGTTGCCGGCGAACACCACCTTGCCGTCGATCGCCGTCGCCGGCGGCCACTGGTGCGCATAATCGATCGCCCCGCCCTGCACGTCGGCGGCAACCCGGAACTCGCCGCCGCCCGCGCCGAACGGGAACCGTTTCAGGGGCCCCTTGAGGGTGACCGTGCCGCCGGTGACGTGCCCCTGCTTGATCGCCTTGTCCAGCCACCGGATGGTCTTCTCCGGCACGTGCCCCCGGGGAAGGTAGCGGGCGACGGCGGTGGCGTCTCCCCGACGGATCCGCGCCTTCAGGTCGACGTCCGGCCTCTGTCCCGGTGGCACCGTCATCGTGCCGGTGGCGTCCACGGCCGTGTCCGGGTTGGCCAGGTCCAGGCGTGCCAGGTGCACGTGCCACGCGCCGTGGTCCCCGAGGTGCCACGCGACCTTCGCGTCGGCGGAATTGAAGCGCAGGGGCTCGGGGAACAGCGCCGGCTGACGGTAGGCGGCCTTCGTCGACCGGATGTGCAGACTGCCCTGGTTGCCCCGGACGTCCAGCGCGCCGGCCAGTCCGCTCATGCCGGGCAGGCGCCGGTACGGCTGCCAGCCCAGGCCCTTTAGCTGCGCCTGCAGCTGCAGGCCGGACAGGGCCTTGCCGCCGCGGGCGAAGCGGAAGCTCGCGTCGCTCAGGTCGCCGCGCGGGTGCAGCGCCATCACGTAGTGCCGCAGGCGCGAGCCGAGCTGCGGCACCGCGACGCCGATCCGCGCCACGTCCTGCAGCCGGGCGAAGCCGGCGTGCGCCTCCCAGGCAGCGCCGCTCCCGCCGGAATCCGTCCGGCTGAGGGTGAATCCGGTCGACGGCCAGCGGCCCTGCCCGGTCTCCAGGATCACGTGCCGTCCCTGGAGCCGCCAGCCGTCGGGCAGGCGGGTCCAGAGGAAGCGCCCCGCCAGCTTGCGTACCCGCGCCACCCCGTACGATCCGGTCGGCGGCAGGACGATGCGGTTCGCGGAGACGTCGGCGCGTACCTGGCGCAGCTTGCCCCGGCGCCACTCCCCGTGCGCGTCCACATCCAGCACCAGGTGCGCCAGATCCAGCGTGTCCGGCACCATCCGCGCCACGTAGTGTCCCGGCCGCAGGCCGGTGCCCGAGATCGACGCCTGAACGTCCCACTGCGACGGCTCGCGCACGTTGCCGTCCGCGTCCACCTCGACATGGATGCGATCCCCGATGTCCCCGGGCAGCCGTGCGCCCCCCGAGAAATGCTGGTGCTTTCCGGTGGAGGAGATCTCCGCGTGCACCCCGGTGAGCTTTTCCAGCTTGTGCGTCTGGCCCTCGAGGTGCAGCGTGACGCTGCTGTCGACCACGCGCAGCGAGCCGTAGCTCTGCAGCACCGGCACCGCGGCCCGCCAGGACTGGAGCAGGCTGCCGCCGTGACCGCCCGTGGCGAAGCCCTCCACCCGCCAGTGCCCGGCGGCGGTGTGAGTGACGTCCAGGCGCGCGCCCGCCACGGCGATCCGGCTGGGTGTAAGCGACAGCGTGCGCAGCATCCGCCAGACGCTGAAGCCGACCCGGACGTGCTTGAACCGTACCGGCTGCTTGCGGGTGCCCACGTCGCTCACGGCGACGTTCCTGAGGTCCAGCTCGGGGCCGAGTCCCTGCCAGCCGGCGCTGATCGAGCCGATGTGCACCGGGCGCTTCGCGGCCTGGCTGACCCACTGCTCGAGCTGCGCGCGGTATCCCGGCACCATCGGCATGAACACGCGGAACGCGCTCAGCGCCACGGCGGCCGTCAGGGCCACGGCAGCGAGACAGTAAAGGACCACGGTGTAGATGTGGCGAAGCGCGGAATGCATCGGGGGGCAACCGGTTGCGATGGGGCAGGAGCGCTGCCGCCGACGCTACATCAGGACCACGTCGAACTGTTCCCTATCATACATCGCCTCGACCTGCAGCCGGATGGGCTTGCCCACGCACTCCTCGAGCTCGGCGAGGTTCTGCGCCTCCTCGTCGAGAAACCGGTCGATGACCTCCTGCGCCGCCAGCACCCGCAGCTCGCTCGCCTCGAACTGGTGCGCCTCCCGCAGCAGCTCGCGGAAGATCTCGTGGCAGACCGTCTCCGCGGTCTTGACGAAGCCGCGCCCGTCGCAGGCGGGGCACGGCTCGCACAGGATCCGCTCCAGGCTCTCGCGGGTGCGCTTGCGGGTCATCTCGACCAGCCCCAGGGGCGAAACCTCGCACACCTTGGTCTTGGCGTAGTCCTTCTCCAGCGCGGCCTCCAGCGTCCTCACCACCTGCCGGCGGTGCTCGGTGTCCTGCATGTCGATGAAGTCGATGATGATGATGCCGCCGAGATTGCGCAGCCGGAGCTGGCGGGCGAGCGCGTGCGCAGCCTCGAGATTGGTCTTGAAGATGGTCTCCTCGAGGTTGCGATGCCCGACGAAAGCGCCCGTGTTGATGTCGATCGTGGTCATCGACTCGGTCTGGTCGATGATCAGGTAGCCGCCGGACTTCAGCGGCACCTTGCGGTCCAGGGCGCGCTGGATCTCGTCCTCGACGCCGAACAGGTCGAAGATCGGGCGCTCGCCGGGATAGTGCTCGATGCGCGTCGCGCTCTCCGGGAGGAAAGTTTGCACGAAGCGTGCCACCTCCCGGTACACCTCGCGCGAATCGATGCGCAGCCGTTCGACCTCCGAGCCGAGCAGGTCCCGCAGGATCCGCAGCACCAGCGGCAGATCGCCGTGAACCAGGCCGCCGGGCTCGGCGCGGGCTGCCTTGGCCTGCACCGCCTGCCACACCTTGTCCAGGACCGAGGCGTCGTTGCGCAGGGCATCGCCGGTGGCCCTCTCGCCCGCCGTGCGCACGATATAGCCGCCGCCCGGGGACTCGCCGACCATCTCGCGCAGCAGCTCGCGCAGCCGGTGGCGCTCCTCCTCGTCCTCGATCTTGGCGGACACGCCGACGCCGCTCAGACCCGGCATGAACACGAGGTAACGGGAGGGGATGCTGATCTGGGTGCTGAGCCTCGCCCCCTTGCTGCCCAGGGGATCCTTGATCACCTGCACCAGTACCTCCTGGCCCTCGTGCAGCAGGTGCTCGATGCTGCGCCGCCCCGATGTCTCGCCGCCGACCGCGTCGGCGACCACGGCCCCGGCCGCGTTGCAGGCGCTGGTGGCGATGTCCGAGGCATGCAGGAACGCGCTGCGTTCGAGCCCCACCTCCACGAAAGCCGCCTGCATCCCCGGCAGCACGCGCAGGACGCGTCCCTTGTAGATGTTGCCGACGATGCCGTGCCGGCTGGAGCGCTCGATGAACACTTCCTGCAGCACGCCGTTCTCCACCAGGGCGACGCGGGTCTCCTGGGGGGTCACGTTGATCAGGATCTCTTCACTCATGAAAGCGCTTCAGCACTCTGCCTTCCCTGGCCGTTTATGCTAACCCGGTCCGGGGGAACGCCACGTCTCTAGAGAGCGCGTGGCTGGTGAGGACAAGGCGCGGGAGCGAAGGCGTAGCTTTGCCCCGACGAGCGAGCGCAACGCCATCGTTGCCGCTCACGCGCTCTCCCGCAGGGCGCTCGCCTCGCCGCGTCTGGACGGCGTTGCTCGTCGGTCGCGTAGCGCCCGACCGCACTGCGCTGCTCGCACCTTGCCAGACAGACCGACAGGAGCGCTGAGATGCGGCATTACCCCTGACCGGGTTAGTGTGACCCAACATTCAGCGGACGTCGATGCAGCCTGGATGGAGCGGTAGGGAAATTCTCAGTATACGGAACTCCTCACCGGCGAACGCAGAAACCAGTAAATGGCGGACAGAGTTCCGCATACTGTCCCCGGAATTATCCGCGCCCTAACCATCTGCGGACCAGACCGCGGTCACGTCGAGCCCGATGTTCCGCAGGAGGGAAACGGTCTCGCACAGCGGCAACCCCACGACCCCGCTGTAGCTGCCCTCGAGAGCCTCGACGAAGGCCGCCCCGCGGCCCTGGATGGCGTAGGCGCCGGCCTTGTCGCGCGGCTCGCCGGTGTTCCAGTATGCCACCGATTCCGCGCGGGTGAGGGGGCGCATGCGTACCCGCGTCACGCTGACCGCGGCCAGCTCCCGCCCGGCGCCGAGGACGGCGACACCGCTGCAGACCCGGTGCTCGCGCCCGGACAGGGACGCCAGCATCGCCAGCGCATCCTCCCGCCCGGCCGGCTTGCCCAGCATCCGCTCCCCGAGCACCACCACCGTGTCCGCCCCCAGCACCACGCGCCCCGGCGCCCGCTGCAGCACGGCGCGGGCCTTGGCCAGCGCGAGGCGCCGGACGCACGCCTCCGCTGACTCGCCGGGCGCGGGCGTCTCGTCGACGTCGGCGACGATGACGTCGAAGGCGAGCCCGACCTGGCGCAGCAGCGCGGCGCGGCGCGGCGAGCGGGAGGCGAGCACGAGTGCGGAACGGTCCCGGGACATCGGCCTGCGCTCAGTCGCGATGGTAGGGGTGGCCCGCCAGGATCGACCAGGCGCGGTAGAGCTGCTCCGCGACCAGGATCCGGACCAGGCCGTGCGGCAGGGTCAGCGGCGACAGCGACCAGCGCTGCCGCGCGCGATCCAGGCATCTCTGCGCGAGCCCGTCGGGTCCGCCGACCAGCAGGGCCAGGTCGTCGCCGTCGCGCATCCAGCCGGACAGCTCCCGCGCCAGTTCCCGGGTGTCCCAGGCGGTACCGCGCTCGTCCAGCGCCAGCACCCGGGCGCCGGCCGGAAGTGCCCGCAGCATCCGTTCGCCTTCGGTCCGCACGGCGCGGGCGGTATCCGCGCCGCGTCCGCGCGCACCCGGCGCGATCTCGTGCAGATCCAGCGGGCACTCGGGCGGCAGGCGCCGGGCGTACTCGCGGTAGCCGGACCGCACCCACGCCGGCAGGCGCCGGCCCACGGCGACCAGGTGCAGCCTCATGCTTCCCCGGAGCGGCCTTCGCCCCCGGCGCGCGCGGCCACCTCCGCCGGCGCCTGCCAGAGGTTCTCGAGGTTGTAGAACTCGCGTACCTCGGGGCGCATCACGTGCACCACCACGTCCGCGAGATCGACCAGGATCCACTCCGCCTGGGCCTCGCCCTCGACCCCGAGCGGGCGCACGCCCCGCTCCCGGGTGCGCTCCAGCACGTTGTCGGCCAGCGAGCGCACGTGCCGCTTGGAGGTTCCGCTGGCAATCACCATCCAGTCGGTCACCGTGGTCAGGTGACTGACGTCCAGCACGCGGATATTGACGGCCTTGCGCTCTTCGAGCGCGTCGACGACGAGATCCTTGAGGGTGTCAGGTTGCATGGGTGGCATAAAGTCCGTCGCGTTGGATGCGTTCCCAGACGAGGTCCGGAAGCAGGTAACGTACGCTCCGGCCGGCGGCCAGGAGACTGCGGATGCGGGTGGCGGAAATGTCCAGGGAGGTAACGCCCTGGAAGTAGATCCACCCGGCGGGGCGTTCGGCCAGGGTGCGCCGGTCGTGCACGCTGCGCTCGCGCATCAGCGCGCCCAGCTCGCCCACCGAGGGAGCGTTCCAGCCGGGCCGGTGCGCGACCACCACGTGCGCCAGGTCCAGCAGCTGCCGCCACCGGTCCCACCGGGGCAGCCCGAGGAAGGCATCCAGGCCCAGCAGCAGGCACAGCGGTCTGGCCGCGCCCAGCTCGTCGCGCAGCGAGCGCAGCGTGTCGACCGTGTAGGAACGCCCGCGCCGGCGCAGCTCGCGGTCGTCGACCCGGAAGCCGGCCTGGCCCGAAACCGCCAGGCGCAGCAGCTCGAGGCGCGTGCCGGCATCGAGGTTGGGCGTGTCGCGGTGCGGCGGAACGGCGCTGGGGATGAACAGGACCTCGTCCAGGCCGAGCGATTCCCGCAGCTCCAGGGCCGGGCGCAGGTGACCGAAGTGGATGGGATCGAACGTGCCGCCGAATACGCCTGTGGGTCGGGCGTCAGCGCTCATCGGCAGCCGATCTCAGGCGCGGACCTGGCCATCCCCGAACACCACCCACTTGCGGCTGGTCAGCCCTTCGAGCCCGACCGGGCCGCGCGCGTGCAGCTTGTCGGTGCTGATCCCGATCTCGGCGCCGAGGCCGTATTCGAAGCCGTCGGCGAAGCGCGTGGACGCGTTGACCATCACCGAGGCGGAGTCGACCTCGCGCAGGAAGCGCCGCGCGGCGCTGTAGTCCTGGGTGACGATGGCGTCGGTATGCGCCGAGCCGTAGCGGGCGATGTGCTCGATGGCCGCGTCGAGGCCCGCGACCACCCGCACGGACAGGATCGGCCCGAGGTATTCGGTGCCCCAGTCCTCCTCGGTGGCCGGCCGCGCCTCCGGCACCAGCTCGCGGGTGCGCCCGCAGCCGCGCAGCTCCACGCCCGCCGCCAGCAGTGTCCGCGCCAGGCGCGGCAACAGCTCGGCCGCCAGCGGCTCGGCGATCAGCAGGGTCTCGCAGGTGTTGCAGGTGCCGTAACGCTGGGTCTTGGCGTTGACCACGATGGCCTCGGCCTTGTCGGCGTCGGCGGCAGCGTCGACGTAGACGTGGCACACCCCGTCCAGGTGCTTGATCACGGGCACCCGGGCCTCGCGGCCGATGCGTTCGATCAGGCCCTTGCCGCCGCGCGGGACGATCACGTCCACGTACTCCGGCATCCGGATCAGGTGACCCACCGCCGCGCGGTCGGTGGTCGCGACCACCTGCACCGCATCCTCGGGCAGGCCCGCCGAGCGCAGCCCCTCGCGGATGCAGGCGGCGATCGCACGGTTGGACCGGGCGGCCTCCGAGCCGCCGCGCAGGATCACGGCGTTGCCGGCCTTGAGGCACAGCCCGCCGGCGTCCGCGGTGACGTTGGGCCGCGACTCGTAGATGATGCCGATCACCCCCAGCGGCACGCGCATGCGCCCGACCTCGATCCCGGAGGGACGCCGGCGCAGCTCGCTGATCTCGCCCACGGGGTCGGGCAGCGCGGCAATCTGGCGCAACCCCTCCGCCATGCCCGCGGTGCGCCCAGGCGTCAGCTCGAGGCGATCGACCAGGGCCGCGTCAAGCCCCGCGCGTCGGGCGTCCTCGAGGTCCGCGCGGTTGGCCTGCCCGAGGGTCTCGCGCGCGGTCTCGAGCGCTGCCGCGGTCGCCTCCAGCGCCGCGTTGCGCGGGCCGGTTTCCGCCGCCGCCATGAGCCGCGACGCGGCGCGCGCGCGCCGGCCGACCTCGGCCATGTAGGCCGCGACGTCCGCCACCGCGTTGTCGCGCTCGGGGTTCGCGCTCATGCCGTACACCGCCGCCTTCCTGCCGTCCCGCCCGGGTGGCCCGTCAACACCCCGATCGCATCCGCGCCGGGGGGAACAAGCCCGCGATACATGCGACCAATTGTACCATCCCGTTCCAGGCGTTACCCTCGCGCGCACCCTTGATCACCGCGTCGAGGCCGGCCGCCGCCTCGAGCAGCTCGCGCCAGCCCTGGGCGTCGTGCCGCGCCAGCGCCCTGCGCAGGACCGGGAGGCGGCGCTTCCACACCCGCAGCTCGCCCAGCGCCCGGTCCGCGCCCGCGCCCTGTCCAATGCGCCAGGCCGCCTGCTCCAGGGTGCGCAGCTCGCGCGCCAGCGCCCACAGCACCAGCGGCGGCTCGGTGCCTTCCCCGCGCAGGCCTTCCAGCATGCGCAGGGCCCGCGCCCCGTCGCCCTCCAGGGCGGCGTCGACCATGCCGAACAGGTCGTACCGGGCGCTGTCGCCGACGGCCCCCAGCACCAGCTCGGCGTCCACCGGCGCCCCGCCCGCGAGCAGGGGCAGCTTGTCGATCTCCTGGGCGGCGGCCAGCAGGTTCCCCTCGGTGCGCTGCGCCAGCAGCTCGGCCGCCTCGGGACGGATCTCGAGCCCCCGCCGCCGGCAGCGCGCGGCGATCCAGCGGGGCAGCTCGCGCGGCGCCGGCGGCCACAGCTCGAGCACCGCCCCGGCGCGCTCCAGGCGCTTGTACCACTTCGCGGCGCGTGCCTGCCCATCCAGCCGCGGCAGCAGCACCAGCAGCAGCGTGTCCTCCGGCGGGGCGTCCGCGTACGCGCCCAGGGCGCGGGAGCCGGCGTCCCCGGGCCGCGCGGACGCCATGCGCAGCTCGATCAGCCGGCGGTCGGCGAACAGCGACATGCTGCGGGCCTGCTCGGCCAGGCTCGACCAGTCGAAGCCCGACTCGACGAACAGCACCTCACGCTCGGCGTAGCCCTGCTCCCGCGCCGCCGCGCGGACCGCGTCGGCGGCCTCCTGCAGCAGCAGCGGCTCGTCGCTGCTCAGGGCATACAGCGGTGCCAGCCCCGACGCGAGCTGGCTCCCCAGCTCTCCCGGGCGCAGCTTCACTTGCTCCCTCCGGCCGCGCCGCCGGACCCGCCGGAAGGCCCGCCGCCCGCGGCGGCGTTCAGGCGCAGCATGATCAGGTCCACCATCTCCCGCCGCATGGCGTCCAGGGTGGTGTTCTGCTGGGCCTCGTTACCCAGCGCCTGGCTGGGGTTGTAGGGATAGTCGCGGGTGAGTTCGAGATCCTGCCGCGACAGCAGCGTCCTGCCGTTGGCACGTACGCGGAAGGCCACCTTCAGGCTCAGCTCGTACTCGATCGCCTTGCCGGCCGAGTCCACCGCCACCACCCGGCGCCTCACGCGGTTCTCGAGGATCTCCAGCACCGCCGTCTTGCCCCGCCCGCCGGAGCTCTGCCCGACCAGCGTGGCGCCGGCGTCGGACAGCGCCCGGCGCAGGTTCACCGCCAGCGGACCGTAGGGCTCGACCACCTGCAGCTGCAGGCGCTGCATCGACGGCGGCAGCTTGCGCGCGCCCCGCAGGTGATAGCCACAGCCGGCCACCGCCAGGGCCAGCGCGGCCGCGGTGAGCACACGCGCCAGCCGGGCCGCCGCGACCGCGCGCCCGGCCATTCAGACCACCACGTTGACGAGCTTGCCGGGCACCACGATCACCTTGCGTACGGCCTTGTCGGCGACGAACCGCCGGACGTTGGCATCCGCCAGCGCGACCTGCTCGATCCGTTCGCGCGCCGCGTCCGCGGGCACCTCGATGCGCCCGCGCAGCTTGCCGTTGACCTGCACCACCAGCTCGATGCGGTCGCGGCGCAGCGCGGCCTGGTCGACTTCCGGCCAGGGCCGGTCGACCACCGCGTCCTCGTGCCCCAGCGCCTGCCAGAGCACGTGACAGACGTGCGGCACGATGGGCGAGAGCATCAGCACGGTCAGCTCGAGCGCCTCCTGCATCACCGCCCGGTCCCCCGCGGCTTCGCCGCCCGCCCGCCCCAGCGCATTGACCAGCTCCATCACCGCCGCGATCGCGGTATTGAAGGTGTGGCGCCGACCCATGTCGTCCCCCACCTTGCGCAGGGTCTCGTGCAGCTGGCGGCGCAGCGCCTGCTGCTCCCGGCTCGGCCGCCCGGCCGGGATCGCCGGCGCCGGTCCCGAGGCCGCGTGCGCCTGCACCAGGTTCCACAGCCGCCGGAGGAAGCGGTGAGCGCCCTCCACCGCCGAATCCGACCACTCGAGGGTCTGCTCCGGCGGCGCCGCGAACATGATGAACAGCCGCACGGTGTCGGCACCGTAGCGCTGAATCAGGTCCTCGGGATCGACGGTGTTGCCCCTGGACTTGGACATCTTGGCACCGTCCTTGAGCACCATGCCCTGGGTGAGCAGGTTGCGGAAGGGCTCGCCGGCGCGGCTCAGGCCCTCGTCGCGCAGCAGCTTCTGGAAGAAGCGCGCGTACAGCAGGTGCAGGATCGCGTGCTCCACCCCGCCGACGTACTGGTCCACCGGCAGCCAGTAATCCGCGCGCTCGTCCAGCATCGCGGCGTCGTTGTCCGGGCTGGCGTAGCGGGCGAAGTACCACGACGACTCCATGAAGGTGTCGAAGGTGTCGGTCTCGCGTTCCGCCTCGCCGCCGCACTCCGGGCAGCGGGTGCGATAGAAGCCGGGCATGCGCTTGAGCGGCGAGCCGCCATCGAGCTCGACGTCCTCCGGAAGCACCACCGGCAGATCTTCGTCGGGCACCGGCACCGCGCCGCAGCGCGCGCAGTTGATCACCGGGATCGGCGCGCCCCAGTAACGCTGGCGGGACACGCCCCAGTCGCGCAGGCGGTAGTTGACCCGGCGCCGCCCCAGGCCCTCCGATTCCAGCTGCGCGGCAATCGCGTCGAACGCGCCGGAAAACTCCAGGCCGTCGAAGCGCCCCGAGTTCACCAGCACCCCCTTGTCCGGGTACGCGCCGGCTTCCAGGTCGACCTCGCCGCCGCCCGCCGGGGCGATCACCTGGCGCATCGGCAGGCCGTAGCGGCGCGCGAACTCCCAGTCACGCTGGTCGTGGGCGGGCACCGACATCACCGCGCCGGTGCCGTACTCCATCAGCACGAAGTTGGCCACCCACACGGGCAGCTCCTGCCCGGTGATCGGGTGGCGCGCGCGGAGGTCCAGCGGCACGCCCTTCTTCTCCATGGTCTCCATGGCCGCCTCGGAGACCTGCGCATGGCGGCACTCCTCGAGAAAGGCCGCGACCTCGGGGCGGTCCGCGGCGTGGCGTACCGCCACCGGGTGCTCCGCCGCCAGCGCCACGTAGGTCACCCCCATGAGGGTGTCGGGGCGCGTGGTGTAGACGCTCAGCGAGGTGTCCTCGCCGATCACCGGGAACCGCAGCTCCACACCCTCGGACCGGCCGATCCAGTTGCGCTGCATGGTGCGCACCGCCTCGGGCCAGCCCGGCAGGCGCTCGAGCTCGTCCAGCAGCTCATCGGCGTAACGCGTGATGCGCATGAACCACTGCGGGATCTCGCGCCGTTCGACCACGGTATCGCAGCGCCAGCAGCGCCCCTCGATCACCTGCTCGTTCGCCAGCACGGTGCGGTCGGTGGGACACCAGTTCACCGGCGCCGCGCGCTTGTAGACCAGATCCTTGCGCAGCAGCCGGGTGAACAGCCACTGCTCCCAGCGGTAGTAGGAGGGATCGCAGGTGGCCAGCTCGCGCTCCCAGTCGTAGCCGAAACCCAGGCGCCGGAGCTGGTCGCGCATGTAGGCGATGTTGGAGCGGGTCCACTGTGCCGGCGGCACGTTGTTGGCGATCGCGGCGTTCTCCGCCGGCAGGCCGAACGCGTCCCAGCCCATGGGCTGCAGCACGTTGCGCCCCTGCATGCGCTGGTAGCGCGAGATCACGTCGCCGATGGTGTAGTTGCGCACGTGGCCCACATGCAGCCTGCCGCTGGGATAGGGAAACATCGACAGGCAGTAGAACTTTTCGCGGCCGGCATCCTCGACCGCGCGGAAGCTGCGATGGGTCTCCCAGTACTCGCGGGCCTCGGCCTCCACCTCGTGTGGCTGGTATTGTTGTCGCTGCATGGCGCGGGTGTGCTGTGGAGTGGACGAAGCCGGTAAGGATACTCCCCGGCTGCTGCCGGCCTCAACGCTGACCGGGCCACGCCGCCGGCAGGTCAGAGGTAATGCCGGAACCGGGGGCCCGCCGGGGCACACGCCGGGACCTGACGGGGTGGCCGGTAGTACACTGGACCCGACACATCCAGGAGCATTCCGATGGCCGACAGACCGCCCGAAGACGATCGCGACCGGCAGCCCGGAGAGCGCGAGCCGCACGCCTACGACCGCATGCTGGAGAGGGTGCGCGATGCGCTGGAGGATCTCGGAAGCTCGCCGCAGCTCCACCTCGCGCTGGAGCGGGCCAAGGAACGCGCGGTCGAGCTGGGCGAGCTGAGCCGCGAGGAAGCGGACCGCGTCGGCGAGTACCTGCGCCGCGACCTGCAGGATGCCGGGGAGTTTCTCGCCGCGGGCGGACGCGGGCTGCGGGACTGGCTGCAGTTCGACCTGGAGTACCTGGAACAGTGGTTCCGGGACTACTGGCAGTCCGCCACCGACATGACCCGCGTCGAGCTGGCGAACTTCGAGCGCGGTCTGGGACCGGTGAGCTACTACACCGGCGAGGTCGCCGCGCCCGGAACCTTCGCCTGCCGGAGCTGCGGACAGACGGTCACGCTGCGACGCACCGGCCACCTGCCGCCCTGCCCCCGGTGCCACGGCAAGGCCTTCAACCGCCTGCCGGCCCGCGGTCATTAGCCTCCCGAAACGAGCGGGTCCACCCATCGGCTCGTTGCCCGGGACGCTGTTGCTCCGAGGGGTTTCCCGCCGCCGGGTGCACGGTGGGTATCGGCCTGTGCGAAAGCGCGGACACTGCGCCCGGTCGGGCGAACCCCCGCGGGCGGGCCGCAGCGGAGGCGGTTGCGGTATCCGGGCGCGCGGCGGTGTTCCCGGCGTCGGGATCTGCGGACGCTATGGACCGGCCGGCGTCCCACCGCTTTGCACGGCATTTCGCGCCGGATCATGGAGTTGCCGAAGATGACGGAGTTGGCAGGGATCTTGCATTGCCTTTCCGGCAGGCCTGCGGCAGGGTGCTAGCATCAGCGGCGCGCCGCGGCGGCGCGACAGCCAACCGACAACACGGGAGCACGATACCATCGCGAGCAGGGACGCCAGCGTCACGAGCCGCCGCGGGTGCGGGCCGGACCGGATTCAGGTGCAGCCGCCGGAGCGCGGCCAGGTCGAGCACCTGGGGCGAGCACGCCAGCTGCTGGTGCTGGTGTTTCTCGGGGTAACGGGATGGTACCTGGTGTGGCGCACCGGCACCTTCAATCCGGGCGCCCTCGCCCTGTCGCTGGCGGTGTTCGCCGCCGAGGCCTGGTTCGCGCTGAGCATCCTGATGCACCTGTTCATGGTCTGGCGGCTGTCGTCACGGCACAGTCCGCCCCCGCCCAACCACCGATCCGTGGACGTGTTCATCACCACCCGCAACGAGCCGTTGGCGATGGTGCGGCACACCCTGGTGGGCGCGATCGCGATGGACTATCCGCACCAGACCTGGCTGCTGGACGACGGCAACCGCCGGGACATGCGGCTGCTGGCGCACGCGCTGGGCTGCCGCTACATTTCCCGGGTGCACAACACCGACGCCAAGGCCGGCAACCTGAACCACGCGCTGGCCCGGACCCACGGGGAATTCATCGCGATCTTCGACGCCGATCACGTGCCGGACCGGAGCTTCCTGCGCCGCACGCTGGGTTATTTCCGGGACCCGGACGTCGCCTTCGTGCAGTGTCCGCAGACCTTCTACAACCTGGACGCCTACCAGGTCCGGGGCGGGCACTCGCTGCGCTGGGGCGAGCAGTCGCTGTTCTTCCGGGTCATCCAGCGCGGCAAGGACTACTGGAACGCCACCATGTTCGTGGGCACCTCGGCGGTGATGCGCCGGGCGGCCCTGGAGCACATTGGCGGCATCGCCACCGGCACCGTGACCGAGGATCTGCACACCACGATCCGCCTGCAGCGCGCGGGCTGGAGCTCGGTCTACCACGACGAGGCGCTGGCGTTCGGTCTCGCGGCGCCCAGCCTGCGCAGCTACGTGGGCCAGCGCCTGCGCTGGGGCCAGGGCGCGATGCAGGTCTGGCGCCGCGAAGGGCTGCTGTTCCGCCGCGGGCATACGCTGGCCCAGCGCGTCTGCAATCTCGCCTCGGTGCTGACCTACTTCGACGCCTGGCCGCGGCTGTTCCTGTACGCCCTGCCGGGGGTGGTGCTGATCACCGGCATCATGCCGATCAGCACCCTGGACGTTGCCTTCGCGGTGCATTTCGTCCCCTACTATTTCCTGCAGTTCTGGGTCTTCGAGGAGCTCGCACGCGGCTACGGCAATTCCCTCTACGTGGAGGAGTACAACCTGCTGCGCAGCTTCACCTTCGCCTTCTCCACCCTGGCGCTGCTGCGCTCGCGTATCCCCTTTCGGGTCACCGACAAGGGGCTCGCCGGCCGTGGCTCCGAAGCCGCGCTGCTGCTGCCCCAGCTGCTGGAGCTGGGCTTCGTTCTGGTCGCGAGCGGGGTCGGCGTGTGGCTGTGGCCCAGCCACCGCCAGCTGCCGCTGACGGCGTTCATCGCCAACCTGTTGTGGGCCGCCCTGGTGCTGGCGATCGGCGTGCGCGCCGTGAGCCACACCCTGCGGCGCGCGCGCAACCGCCGTGACTACCGCTTCCCGGTCCCGCTGCCGGCGGCCCTGATGATCAACCAGCAGCCGGCCACCGGCGTCGCCCACGACATTTCGGCGCGGGGCATGTGCCTGCGCATGGCGCGGCCGCCGGCGCTCGCGCCCGGCGAGCGCGTCGCCGGCGAGGTCTACCTGCCCGGGATCCGCATCCCCTTCGTGGCGCGCGTCGCCCACGGCGGTTCATCCGATTCCGACCGGATCGGTCTGGAAACCTTCTGGATCGCGGACCGCATTCCCGGGCAGCTCCCCGACGCGCTGGCCCGGTTCCTGTACAGCTCCGACCTGCAGTGGCGCATCAACGCGATCTCGGAGCGCATGCGTCCGCCCATGGAATGGCTCGGCGACCTGCTGCGGGGCCGCCGGCCCGTGCGGGTAGCCGACCCCGGACACCGCTGGGTGCCGCTGCTGGCCGAGGCGGACCCGTGGGCCGACGTGCTGGGGCTGGTCAGCGATGCCGGCGACCGCCAGGACCTCGTGGTGATCAGCTTCCGGGAGCTGCCGCAGGACCGGCCGATCCGCCTGTGGCGCGACACCGCCGCCCGCCGCGAGCTGCTGGTCGGGCGGGTCGCGGAAGTGCCCGAGTACCGCGACCTGGTGCGCCACGGGCTGCGCGTGCTTCGCCTGGGCTTCGCGACACCGGCCGGCAGCCGGGAGGCCCCGGAACCGGCCCGGCTGGCACCGACGCGTCTGAGTCCCGAGACCACCTGAGCCGGCACGCATGGCCGGAGATTGCCGGGAGACGCCATGACCACGAGGCCGACTGTTCGGGTCGGGAGCATTGTCGCGGCGCTGCTGCTCGCGGCTACGGCCGCCACCACGCGGCCCGCCGCGGCGGCGCCGCGCTCGCTGCTGCTCGCCGGCAGCCAGTGGTCCGCGGGGGGCAACTCCAGCTACGCCGGGTGGATCCACGCGCTCCGCGGCGACAGCCTCGGCCGGGGCTGGTTCCTGCGCCCCTGGCTCAGCTACACGACCTACCGCTACCGCCGCGGCGACACCACCATTCACGCGCGGGCGCCGGGTGCTTCGCTGGGCGTCGGCTACGCGTGGTCGGACGCCGCCGGCGCACGCTCCCTGTCGCTGGCACCCGGCTACCAGGACACCCGGCTGCGGCCCGACGACCCCGCCAACGACGCGCGCGGGGGGCGCGCCCTGCTGCTGGTACAGGGACAGTGGCGCCAGCGCCTCGCGGGCCGCTGGTCGCTGCGGGTGATCGCCAACGACGCGCTCGGGCCCGGCAACTACTGGGGGCGTCTTCGCGCGGCGCGGCGGCTCCCGGGCGGGCTGAGCGTCGGGCCGTCCGTGGTCCGCCAGGGCGGCCCGGGCTACCGGGCCTGGCAGGGCGGCGTCTTCGTCCGCTGGCCGGTGGTGCGGCGCTGGCACGTCGAGCTGGAGGGCGGCTACCAGAAGTACGCCGGCCTGGCCGGCGAAGGCTACGCCGGGCTCAGCGTGGATCTCGCCTACTGAGGCGCGGCGCGAGCAGCAGCGCCAGGAACAGGCCGGCACCGGCCAGTGCCACGAGCCACTTGTTCGCCCCGATGGCGTAGGGCGTCGCGCCCCGCCGCGGCTGCACCCGCCCGGTGAGAACGGCGGCGTGGAATTTGGGCAGGCTCGCCCGGATCCGCCCGCGGTAGCCGATCAGCGCGGTGATCCCGGTGTTGGTGGTGCGCAGCAGCGGCCGCCCGGCCTCCAGCGCCCGCATGCGCGTCATCTCGAGGTGCTGCGCCAGCGCGATCGAGTGTCCGAACCAGGCGTCGTTGCTGACGTTCACCAGGATCCGTGCCGGTGGCACGTCCCGCACGATCAGCGAGCCGAACGCGTCCTCGTAGCAGATCGAGACGCCCGCCGGTACCCCATCGACCGGCAGCGGCGGCTGGTCGGGACGGCCGGGGCTCAGGCTGGTGTAGGGCAGGTGCAGGATGCGCAGCCACTGGCGCACGAAATCCGGCACCGGGAAATACTCGCCGAACGGGACCAGGTGACGCTTGTAGTAGAAATGGCGCCCGCCGTGCGGGCCGATGTCCAGCACCGAGTTGAAGTAGCGGTTGCCCCGCTGCATGTGCCGCAGCACCCCCAGCATCAGGTGGCTGTGGTGGCTCGCGACCTTGTGCCCGAGCGCGTCGATGAAGCCGCTGACGTTGTCGTACAGCGCCGGGATCGCGGCCTCGGGCCAGATGATCAGGTCGTCGTTCCAGTGGCCGTCCGTCAGGCGGAGGTAGCGCTGCAGGGTGGGCATCAGGTTGTCCGGCAGCCATTTCTTGTTCTGCGGCTCGTTGCCCTGCACCAGCGCCACGGTCAGCGCCCGCCCGTCCGGATGCGTCCAGGGGACGCCGCCCAGCAGCGCGCCGCCCGCCCACACCGCCGCCGCGGCGCCGAGCGCGAGCAAGCGCCGCCGGGGTGGTCCCGAGAGCAGCAGCCACAGGCATCCGGCGCTGAGCGCGAGCGCCATCCCGACCCCGAACACCCCCAGCACGGGCGCGTAGCCGGCCAGCGGGGTATCGATCTGGCTGTAGCCGACGCTGAGCCAGGGAAAGCCCGTGAACAGCCAGCTCCTCAGCCACTCGAGCAGGGCCCACAGGGCCGGGAAAGCCAGCAGGGAGCGCACCGCGCCGGCGCCGGGGAAAAGCCGGCACAGCAGCCAGCCCGCCGCCGCCGGGTAGAGCGACATGTACCCGATGAGCGCGACGGTCAGCGCCACCGCCAGCCAGACCGGGGCGCCGCCGAAGGTGTGCACGCTGATGTAGAGCCAGTAGATCCCGGGCCCGAAACAACCCACCCCGAACAGGAACCCGCGGGCCGCGGCGGTGCGCGGCCGACAGCCCGCCCACAGGCCCAGCAGCAGCGCCAGCGAGATCGCGGCCAGCGGCCACCAGTCGAACGGCGCGAACGCCGGCACCAGCAGCGCGCCGGCAACAAGGGGAGCGACGACGGACCGGACGAACCTGCCCCATCCGCGCAATGGTCGGACATCTTCCGGCATGGGCCTCTGCCTGCACGGCGCAAACGAGGGCCCGCCCCGGCGCGCGCAGGCGCCGCCGCGGGGCGGGGCGAAAACGGGGCCACGAGCCCCTGTTGCGCTGACCGCCCGGCCGCGGAAAAGTGCCGTTCCGGGCGGGCGCCAGGAAGGTCCGGGCCGCACCGCCGGTACGGCCCGGACACGCCGTTACCCGGGCCTCCCCGGGACCGGGTCGCTCAGGAGACCGTCTCCTTCTGCCGCGGCTCGGGCTTCGGGTTGACCTGGATGAGGTGAATGCGCCGGCTGTCGGCACGCAGGATCTGGAACCGCATGCCGCCGAACTCGATGCTCTCGCCGCGCTTGGGCAGGTGGCCGAAGGCGTTCATCAGCACACCACCGATGGTGTCGAACTCCTCGTCGGAGAAGCGGCTGCCGAAGTGCTCGTTGAAGTCCTCGATGTCGGTCAGCGCCTTCACCAGATAGCGGCTTTCGCTGTACTTCAGGATCGAGGTGTCCTCCTCGAAGTCGTGCTCGTCGTCGATCTCGCCCACGATCTGCTCGAGCACGTCCTCGATGGTCACCAGGCCGGCCACGCCACCGTACTCGTCCACCACGATCGCGATGTGATTGCGGCTGGCGCGGAAGTCCTTGAGCAGCACGTTCAGGCGCTTGCTCTCCGGGATGTAGCTCACCGGCCGCAGGACCTCGCGGATGTTGAAGCTGCGGCGCCCGCTCTCGTTGGCGTAGCGCAGCAGGTCCTTGGCCAGCAGGATGCCGACCACCTCGTCACGGCTTTCCCCGATCACCGGGAAGCGCGAGTAGCCCGACTCGATGATGATCGGCAGGATCGAGTCCAGCGCGGCGTCGCGTTCCACCACGGTCATCTGCGCCCGCGGGATCATGATGTCCCGCACCTGCATCTCGGTTACCTGCAGCACGCCCTCGATCATCGCCTCGGCGTCGGCATCGATCAGGCCGCGGTGCTGGGCGTCGCGCAGCAGCTCGGTGAGTTCGTCCCGGTCCCGGGGCTCGCCGGAGAGCGCCTGGCCCAAACGCTCCAGCCAGGACCGGCCGCCGGGACCGTTGCTACTGGGTCTGTCATCGCTCATCGGGACACCCGGGTGATGCGGCGCGCGGGCGCGGCTACAGCGCGCGGAGCGATGCCGCGGGGACACCGTCGGCGACGCCGGCTGCGGGCGGGACAGGTACGGGGCAAACAGCGACCGGCGGGGCGAACCCCCGGCATTGGCAGGAAGATGAGGCAGCGTCCATCGCTTGCGTTATCGAGCCCACTCGAAGGAATACGGGTCAGGCAAGCCTAAACGGCCGAGCACGCGGATTTCAAGGCTTTCCATGCGCCGCGCCTGCGCCGGTTCCTGGTGCTCGTATCCGCGCAGGTGCAGCACCCCGTGGATCACCATGTGCGCCCAGTGGGCCGGGGCGGGCTTGCCCTGCTCGGCCGCCTCGCGCGCCACCACGGGCGCACAGATCACCAGGTCGCCCAGCAGCGGCAGGTCGACGCCGTCGGGCGCGTCGAACGGGAAGGACAGGACGTTGGTCGGCCCGGGCCTGCCGCGGTAGCGCTCGTTGAGCGCCGCGCCCTCGGCCTCGTCCACCAGCCGCACGGTGAGCTCCACCGGCCCCGGCAACTCCTCCAGCGCGGCCTCCACCCAGCGCCCGATGTCGGCGTCGGACGGCAGGTCACCGGCCGTGCTGGCGCGCTGCACCGCCAGCGCCACGCGCGTCACCTGTCGGAGTCTCCGCCGCGCTCGCGCTCGTAGGCCTCGTAGGCATCCACGATCCGCTGCACCAGCGGATGGCGGACCACGTCGCGGCTGGTGAAGAAGGTGAAGCTGATGCCCTCGACGTCCCCGAGCACCTCGATCACGTGCCGCAGGCCGGAGGTCGCGTTGCGCGGCAGGTCGATCTGGGTGATGTCGCCGTTGACCACCGCCGTCGAGCCGAAGCCGATGCGGGTCAGGAACATCTTCATCTGCTCGATGGTGGTGTTCTGGGCCTCGTCCAGGATCACGAAGGACTCGTTCAGGGTCCGCCCGCGCATGTACGCCAGCGGCGCCACCTCGATCACGTGCCGCTCGATCAGCCGGTCCACCTTCTCGAAGCCCAGCATCTCGTACAGGGCGTCGTACAGCGGCCGGAGGTAGGGGTCGACCTTCTGCGACATGTCGCCGGGCAGGAAACCCAGGCGTTCGCCGGCCTCCACCGCCGGCCGCACCAGCACGATCCGCCGCACCCCGTCCTGCTGCAGCGCGTCCACTGCCGAGGCCACGGCGAGGTAGGTCTTGCCGGTGCCGGCCGGACCGATGCCGAAGTTGATGTCGTGGGTGGCGATGGCCCGCAGGTAACGCTGCTGGTTCGCCCCGCGCCCGCGCACCCGGCCGCGCCGGGTGTGCACCTCGACCTCGCCGCGCGGCTCCGTCGGCGCCTGTTGCGCCTCGTGCGCCTGCGTGCGCTCGCTCAGCCCGGAGTCCTGCAGGAACAGGTGCACCCGCTCGGGTGTCAGCGCCTCGCGCGCGGTCTCCGCGTACAGGTCGCGCAGGATGCCGTCGGTGGCCTTGAGCGACTCGCTGTCACCGACGATGCGGAAGCGGTTGCCGCGGTTGTTGATCTCGACCCCGAGGCGTTTCTCGAGCTGCCTCAGGTGCTCGTCGAACTGTCCGCACAGGCTCGCGAGCCGCTCGTTGTCGAAGGGTTCCAGTACCAGGTCCAGGGAATGCCGTGCCGCGCTCAAGTTGCCTGCAGTACCTCTACGCCGCATCGGACGAGACCGGATCGCCGGCCTCGTCGGTGACCGCCACGCCGCGCAGCGAGTTGCGCAGCGCCTCGGTGATACGGATGTCCAGGAACCGTCCGATCCAGGCGGACGGGCCATCGAAATTCGCCCAGCGGCCGTTCTCCGTGCGCCCGGCGAGCCGATCCGGGTCCTTGACCGACGGGCGCTCCACCAGCACCCGCTGCACGCTCCCGACCATCGCCTCGCTGACCGCCATCGCCTGCTCGTTGATGCGTGCCTGCAGCCGACGCAGGCGCTCCTGCTTGAGCTGCAGCGGGACGTCGTCCGGGAAGCCCGCCGCCGGGGTGCCGGGGCGCGGGCTGTAGACGAAGCTGAAGGACTGGTCGAAGCCCACCTCGGCGATCAGCTCCATGGTCCGCTCGAAATCCCCCTCGGTTTCTCCGGGGAAGCCGACGATGAAGTCCGAGCTGATCGAGATGCCCGGCCGGGCCTCGCGCAGGCGCCGGATGCGCTGTTTGTACTCCAGCGTGGTATAGCCGCGATGCATCCGCGCCAGTACCCGGTCCGAGCCGCTCTGCACCGGCAGGTGCAGGTGGGCCGCCAGCTTCGGCTGCTCCGCGAACACCTCCACCAGGCTGTCGCTGAATTCGCGCGGGTGGGAGGTGGTGAAGCGGATCCGTTCGATGCCGTCGATCATCGCCACGTGATCGATCAGCAGCGCCAGGTCGGCGATGGTTCCGTCGCCCATGGGACCGCGATAAGCGTTGACGTTCTGACCCAGCAGCGTGACCTCGCGCACGCCACGCCGTGCCAGCGCCTCGACCTCGCCGAGCACGTCGTCCAGCGGCCGGCTGACCTCCTCGCCCCGGGTGTAGGGAACCACGCAGAAGGTGCAGTACTTGCTGCAGCCCTCCATGATGGATACGAAGGCGGTGGGACCCTCGGCGCGCGGCTCCGGCAGCCGGTCGAACTTCTCGATCTCGGGGAAGGACAGGTCGATTACCGGCGCCCGGCTCGCGCGCGCCCGATCGACCATCTCCGGCAGCCGGTGCAGCGTCTGCGGTCCGAATACCATGTCGACGAAGGGCGCCCGGCGCACGATGGCCTCGCCCTCCTGGCTGGCCACGCAGCCGCCGACGCCGATCACCAGCTCCGGGCGCTCGCGCTTCCAATCGCGCCAGCGGCCGAGCTCGGAAAACACCTTCTCCTGGGCCTTCTCGCGCACCGAACAGGTATTCAGCAGCAGCACGTCCGCCTGCTCGGGCTCATCGGTCAGCTCCAGCCCCCGCGCCTGCCAGAGCACGTCCGCCATCTTCGACGAATCATACTCGTTCATCTGGCAGCCCCAGGTCTTGACGTACAGCTTGCCCGTCATCAATCTCCGCGTTTCAGACTCCTCCCCGCGCGGGCGGCGGCGACGCCGTCGCGATCTCCTGGAGTCAGTATAGAGCAGTGAAATTTCCCTCGCGAGGCCGCGAGCTTACCCGGTTTCCGGGCACTTGTTAAGCACCGCCGGCAACGGCTGCCGGTCAGCCCCGGACTCCGCCGCCGCCAAGCCATCCCGTCGGGACGTTCGTCGCCGGAGTTGGACCGCTCGTTCGTTTCCGCGCCCCCGGGGGGGAACCGTTTGCCTGCTGCATCGTTCTTGTAACTGTAGGCGGAGTGATACGCGCGCATGCTTGAACAAGGACAACGCTACGGGCGGCGGGCGTTCGCACGGCGAAGTGAAGCGCCCGGCGCGGGCGATCACGGTCGTCGGACCGACTCCGCCGCTCGGCGGCCGCCGCCTTGCGAGGCCAGGGAAGAAATTAATAGATGTATACATTGCTTCGCGGACGATCGTCGGGGATGCTCTCTGGAGTACCGCGCGGGTCGGGCGGCTTCACCCTGCTGGGCCTGCTGGTCGCCATCGCGATCGGCACCATCGTGCTGACCCTGGGGCTGCCGGCACTGCAGAACATGGTCGCCCGCAACCGGCGCGTCACCAGCCTGGACGCCATGGTCAACGCGGTGCAAACCGCGCGTTCCTTCGCGGTCTCCGACGGTGTCCCCACCACCCTGTGCGGCAGCGCCACGGGTACCAGCTGCGACGGCCAGTGGAGCCGGGGCTGGATCGTGGTCGAGAACCGTTCCGGCAGCACCGGGAGCGTGGGCACCGGAGATCCGGTGGTCAAGCGCTATCCGGCGCTGCAGGGCCACTTCACGCTCAGCGCCCACCTGGGAGGCATCGGCTACCTGGCCTACCGGCCCTCGGGGCTGTCCAACACCGGCGGCTACTTCACCGTGTGCGGCCCGCAGGGCGCCGCCCACGCCGTGTCCGCGATCATCTCCCCCGCCGGCGACGTCCGCTCGGGCTCGACCACCGCCGCGGGCGGCGCGCTGAGCTGCCCGTGAGGAGGCCGGCGATGACTCCGGATCGATCCATGCAAGGCCACGGCGGCTGGACCCTGATCGAGGTCCTGATCGCGCTCGCGATCTTCGCCGTCGGCGTGCTCGGCCTGGCCAAGCTGCAGATGGTGTCGCTGCACCAGAACCGCTCCGCCTACCTGCGCACCCAGGCCGACCGCCTGGGCTACGACATGCTCGACCGCATGCGGGTCAACCGGGACCAGGCCGCCTCCGGCAGCTATGACATGGCGCTGGCGAGCCAGCCGCCTTCCGGCTCCACGGTCACCAACTGCGACACGGCCTCCTGCACTCCGGCCCAGGTCACCGCCTGGGACCTGGCGCAGTGGCTCGCGCTGGTGCGTTCGGACCTGCCCGGGGGCGAGGCCGCGATCACCACCGCGCCGCACAACTCGTACAGCCAGGTGACGGTGACCATCTCCTGGCAGAAGGGCACCGGTGCCAACACTACCCGGCGCCCGAGCGTCTCGGTGAGGACCTCGCTGTGAACGCCCCGTCGCGACACCCCCAGCGCCGCTGCGCCGGCTTCAGCGTGCTGGAGGTCCTGGTGGCGCTGAGCATGACGCTGATCCTGCTGGCTGCGGTGTACGGGGTCTACCTCGCCGCCCGGCAGGGTTACGGGCTCAACCGCGGCAGCGCCCAGGTGCAGCAGAGCGGGCGCTTCGCCCTGGCCCTGCTCGACGACTCGCTGCGCATGGCCGGCTATACCGGCTGCGGCGGCCGCCAGGTGTCGATCAATAACGTCCTGACCAGCCCCTCGGCGTTCAACTACGACTTCGGCCAGGGTATCGAGGGCTTCGACGCTGTGAGCGGCGGCTGGAGCCCGGCGGAGCCGGCCACGCTGTCGAGCCTGCCCGAGCCGCCGGTGGCGGGCTCGGACATCGTCACGATCACCACCAGCGAAGGCAACGGCCAGCGCATCACCGCCGACATGCCCAATACCGCAGCGGATCTCAAGGTCACCCCGGTCAGCCCGCCCAAGGTCAGCGACGGCGAGATCCTGATGGTCTCGGACTGCGCCTCCGCCTCCGTGTTCCAGGTCACCAACTACACCACCTCCAACGGCAACATCGCCCACAACACCGGCAGCACCTACAGCCCCGGCAACGCCACCAAGGACCTCGGCAGCGCGTTCCACGCCGGCGCCGAGGTGCAGCAGATCGCGCGGGTGAGCTATTTCGTGGCCAGCCGCTCGGGGGCCGCCGACTGCAGCGCGCACGACTGCGGCCTGTACGAGTACGAGAACGGCCAGGAGAAGGAGCTGGTGGGGGGGATCGACGACCTGCAGATCCGCTACGGCGTGGACTCCGACGGCGACAAGGTGCCGAACCAATACTTCCCGGCCTCGGGCGTGAGTACCTGGAAGAACGTGGTCAGCGTGCGCGTCGGCCTGCTCGCCGCGAGCCGGCAGAGGGCGCTCACGAATGGGAAGGTCGGACCCAGGCAGATGACGATCCTCGAGCAGACCGAATCCGTGCCGCAGGATCGCTACCTGCGGCGGGTCTTCACCGGCTTCGTCGCGCTGCGCAACCGGGAGAGCTGACCATGGCGAACCCTGTCCGGACCTCTTGCCACCGGCAGCGACAACGCGGCGTGGCCCTGATCATCACCATGGTGGTACTGCTGGTGCTGATGGTGCTCGGCGTGTTGGCCTCGGACACCTCGACCCTGCAGTACCGCATGACCGAGCACTCGCAGGGCCATGAGCAGGCCTTCGAGGGGGCCGAGGCGGCGCTGGCGGCCGCCAAAGCCGACCTGCTGCTGGGCTCCCTGTGCCCGACCTTCGGCGGCAGTGGCTGCTACCTCGAGAACCCGCCGGCCAACACCCCCCGCTGGCAGACGATCAACTGGGGCTCGTCCACCGCGACGCTCGCCTACTCCGGGACCCTGCTGCGCTACCCCCCGCGCTATTTCGTGGAGAAGCTGCCCCCTTCCCCGGCCCCGGGCCAGAACCTCTCGCGCCCCGGCTACGGCAACGTGCCGCCGGTGCAGTTCTTCCAGGTCACGGCGGAAGGCACCGATGACGGTGCTCCCGGGCAAGTCATCCTGCAGAGCGATTTCCGGCCATGAAGCGTGAACACTCCCTCGCTGGCAAGCGCCCGCACGCGGCACTCTACGCGGCCGCCGGCCTGTCCCTGCTGCTGGCCCCGATCATCTCAACCGCCAGCACGCCGCCGCAGATCCAGATCTCGCCGGTCCCGCTGACCCTGGTCCAGCCCACGCACCCGCAGGTGCTGATCGAGATCGGCAACTCCCAGTCCATGGACGGCGACCTCTCGGGCGCGATCATGACCGGCTCCGGCACCACCGCCGACAGCGCCCTGGAGCGCTCCAGCTCGCCCGTGGACTACACGGTGCCCAGCGGCTTCACCGCGCCGGTCAGCGGCGATACCGCGGGCACCAGCGCGCCCTATACGGTCACGCAGAGCGGCGTCGAGTACGACAACTCCGCCAGCCGGCTCAACGTCGCCAAGGCCGCGATCAAGGAGGTCCTGCAGGAGTACTCGGGCAACACCGACTTCGGCCTGGCCGACTACAAGGTCAGCGGCAAGTCGGTCTACCACACCTGGGTGTACTACATGAGCGGCCCCGACGGCTTCCAGTTCGCCACCAGCAAGCCAAGCAGCGGCACCTGGGTGCCCAATCCCTGCTACAACAACAGCGACGCCGACTGCAAGGCGATCCAGAGCTACTACGGCTCCGGCAGCGGGGCCTCCACCGACAACTACATGATCATCTCGCAGACCAGTGACGCCCCCTCCATCAACGACGTGCTCTATGCCGGCAGCGGACTGCCCGACCGGTTCATCGTCCACGATGGGCCGTCCCCGTCGTCGCCCTGGCCGCCGAACTACTCCCTGTCCGACTACGAGTCCGGCAAGGTCTCACTGTCCTACAACGATGTCACCGACATGAGCGGCGGCTTCGCGATGGGGCCGACCAACGCCGGCTACGTGCCCTATTCTCCGCAGGTCTACTTCGCCAAACGCGGCTTCGGCTACGACGACTCCGGCGTGAGCGCGACCGGCGCCCAGCTGCTGGTGGGCATCAGCTCGGCCGGTACCCACCCGACCCAGAGCGACATCAATTCCTACGTGCAGCAGTTCGTGCCCTATCTGAAGCCGGAAACCAATGACACCTCCAGCCAGGCGATCAGCGCCGGCGCGCCGCAGTCGCCGCTGGCCGGCCTTCTGAACTACGCCGACAACTACTACACCGGCAGCAACGCGCCCGCCACCAGCAGCGGCTGCCCCGCCAAGCGCTACGTGGTGCTGGTCACCGACGGCCTGCCGACGGAGGACCTCGACGGCAACGCCTGGCCTCCGCTGGGCAGCGCGGCGGCGAAGAACTACGGCGTCACCGCCAGCTTCAACAGCGACGGCTCGCTGGCCAGCACCAACGATCAGGCGCTGCAGGACGCGATCGCCAAGATCCAGGCGCTGAAGCAGGCCGGGGTCAAGACCTACGTGGTGGGTCTCGGCGCCGGCGTGGATCCGTCCCGGAACCCGCAGGCGGCCGCGACCCTCAAGGCCATGGCGGTGGCCGGCGGCACCGGCGACTACTTCCCCGCGACCAGCCCGAGCGCGGTCGCCTCCGACCTGCAGGCGATCCTGGCCCAGGTCGAGGCTGCCACGGAGACCACCTCCTCGGCCGCGATCAACTCCACCGGCCTGCGCACCGACACCACCGTCTACCAGGCCCAGTTCGACTCCCAGGACCTCTACGGCGACTGGACCGGCAACCTGCTCGCCTATCCCATCAACAGCAACGGCACGGTGCAGAACACGACCAGCGCGGCGAAATGGCAGGCCCAGGCACAGCTCGACAGCCAGAACTGGGACACCGGCCGCGCGATCGCCACCTGGGACGCGTCTTCGGCCGCGGGCGTGCCGTTTCACTGGTCCGACATCAGCAGCAACGAGCAGGGCCTGCTGGAGACCTCGGCGGGGACCACCAGCATCACCTTGTGCGGCGGCTCGACCGCCAGCAGCA
The DNA here is from genome assembly GCA_035638695.1 of Gammaproteobacteria bacterium. Lineage (GTDB taxonomy): Bacteria > Pseudomonadota > Gammaproteobacteria > UBA5335 > SLRW01 > DASQZJ01. The sequence goes on from DASQZM010000093.1 coordinate 86,406, forward strand.
CCGCGGCCCAGTGGGGGCAGGCGCGGCTGCAGTACCTGCGCGGGGCCACCTGTGACGAGCAGCGCAACGGCGGGCCTTTCCGCAACCGCGCGCACATCCTCGGCGACATCGTGCACAGCAATCCGCTGTACGTCGGCGCGCCGAGGGACTTCTACGGCTCGTCCAGCTACCAGGCATTCCAGAGCCAGTACGCCAACCGCACGCCGGTGGTGTACGTGGGCGGCGATGACGGCATGCTCCACGCCTTCGACGCCAACAACGGCAAGGAGCTGTTCGCGTACGTACCCCACGGCGTGTTCGGCAACCTCTACAGGCTGACCGAACCGACCTACAACAACAGCCACCAGTTCTTCGTCGACGGCTCGCCCAACGCCGGCGACGTGCAGTTCTCCGACGGCTCCTGGCACACCATCCTGGTGGGCGGCGAGAACGACGGTGGTGACAGCATCTATGCCCTGGACGTCACCGATCCGGGCGCCATGACCACCGGCAGCGCGGTCGCCGGCGAGGTGCTCTGGGAGTACAGCGACAGCGATCTGGGCAAGACCTACAGCCAGCCGCAGATCGCCCGGATCGCCACCGGCACCAACACCACCGAGTCGGTCGTGATCTTCGGCTCCGGCTACAACAACGGTGACGGCAAGCCCTACCTGTACGTGGTCGACGCCCAGACCGGCAGCCTGATCCGGCGCATCGACCTCTGCGCCCAGGTCTCCGCCGCCTGCGACCTCACCAAGGCCAACGGCCTGTCGACCCCGGCGGTGATCTCCAGCAGCGGCTCGCCGATCGCCACCACCGTCTACGCGGGAGACCTGCAGGGCAACCTCTGGCGGGTCGATATCTCCAGCACCAACCCCACCAACTGGAGCGCCACGGTGCTGTTCCACGCCACCGACGGCAGCGGCAACGACCAGCCGATCACCACCAAGCCGGCGGTGACCCTGCAGCCGAACTACCCCCGGCTCAAGGGGACCCTGGTGTTCTTCGGCACCGGCAGGTTCCTGGGCAGCAACGACCTGACCACGACCGGAACCCAGTCGTTCTACGGCCTGTGGGACAAGGGCAGCGGCGCCACCATCTCGCGCAGCAACCTGGTCCAGCAGACGCTGACCACCACCAGCGCCACGACGTTCAACGGGACCAACCAGGTGCGCACGGTGAGCCACAACGCGGTCGACTGGACCAAGACCGGTGTCTCGGGCTGGTACATGAACCTGCCGGTCGCCGGCGAGCGGGTGGTCACGCGTCCGCGCCTCGACAGCGGCCGGGTGATCTTCACCACCTACGTGCCCGACGCCAGCTCCGGCGGCTCCTGCTCGGCGGGCGGCTCCAGCTACCTGATGGCGCTCAACTACGCCAACGGCAGCTCGTTCCCCCTGCCCGAGCTCGACCTCAACGGCGACGGCCAGCTCAACAGCAACGACCAGGTCAACGGCGAGAACCCCGTGGGCCTGTCCATGGGCGCGGGCCTGGCGACCGCCCCGAGCCTGCTGCGCACCCGCCAGGGCGACATCGGGGACGTCAAGCTGGTGACCCGCTCCGGCGGCCAGATCACCACCGTCAAGGAGCGCGGCACCAGCAGCCACAGCGGCTCGTGGCGCCAGCTTCATTAGGCCACGAGGCCGGGCCGCTCCGAGAAGCCCACTCTTTGGAGCTACCAATCTTCCAGAAGGTATTGCCATGCCTTCTGGAAGATTGGCAATTACTCGCCCGCAGTAGCCGGCGCGGGCCGGGCGACCCGGCTCAGAACAGGATCGGCGCCACCACGCTGAAGTAGGCGATCCAGTGCGTCTCGTCGGGCACCACCGTGGTCATGGGGTGCGCCAGGCTGAAGTGCCAGGAAACCCGCCCCAGGCGGCCCATGCGCGGCAGGCGCCCGCGCAGGCCCACGTCCACGCTCTGCAGCGAGGTGTGGCTCGGGTAGGTCGCGTACACCGCGCCGTTGCTGTAGCCGAGGCCCAGGGAGGCATTCCTGGCGATGCGCAGGTGCATGGCGCCGTGCCCGTAGAAGCCCTTGACGCCGGAGGCGGCCCCGACCGGGTAGCCCGGCACCGTGTCGGCGCCGCCGATCTGGAACAGCTGCGACGGCGGCAGGTTGCCGGCGCGGCTGTACTGCCACCCGCCGCTCACGGTGGCAAAAACCGGGCCGCCGACCTGCAGCCGGGCGCTGAACGAGCCGGGCAGCATCCAGTACACCCGGTTCTGGCCCAGCGCCTCGCGCGCGAAGCCGCGCTCCACGGTCTGCGTCAGCAGGTAGCTCTGGCCCGGTCGGTCGTATTGCGCGGTCACCCCGGCGCCCGGGGTCCAGATGTAGTTGCGGCTCAGGGGGACCCCGCCGACGTCGGTCCGGTCCTCGGTGTAGGATGCCGAGGCGGCCGCGGTCACGAGCCAGCGACGGCCGGCCACCAGGGGCCGCGTCAGCCCGAGCTGGCCGACATCGGCGTGGCCGCGGATGTCGAGCTGCTGGTAGGGCCCGTCGATGATGTGAATGTCGTTGTGGGCGGCGCTGAGGCTCAGCTTGAGACCGCGGGCGGGCAGCGGGATCTGGTAGCCGAAGTTGCCGTTGAAGGCGCCGTGGGACTTGACCGCGTACAGGCTCAGCCGGTCACCGCGGCCCAGCGGGCCGTACATCAGGCCGTAGATGCCGCCCTGCAGGCGACCGGTGGAGCGCTCGCCCTCGTTGTTGGCCAGCAGATCGAGCCGGTAGCGCGGCGGCTCGACCGCCTGCAGCAGGACGTTGGTCAGCCCGAAGCGGCTTCCCGGGCGCAGGCTGGCCTTGAGCGCGACGTCGTTGGTGCGGTCGAACCAGATCAGCTCCCGCTCCAGCTCGGCCGAGTCCAGCACCTGGCCGTTCCGGGTCACCGGCACCCGGCTGGTGACGAAGCTGCGGTCGGTGTAGCGCAGCCCGCGGATGCGGAACGCCCCCACCCGGCCCTCGACCAGGCGGATGTGCACGATGCCGTGCCGGATCCGCTGGGGCGGCAGGATCGCGCGGTCGGTGACCAGGCCCCGCTTTGCGTACAGCCCGTTGACCTTCGTCACCAGCCGGTACAGGTCGGCCACGTGGATCGGGTGATGCAGGTAGGGCTTGGCCAGCGCCTGCAGGCGCCGCGCGGCGAGAAAGCGCGAGCGGCTGAACTGGACCCGCTTGAGCGTGAAGCTGGGTCCGCCCTTCGCCGCATGCTGGTGCCGTCGGTGGGGCCCCACCAGGACGGGGCCGTGGAGGCCGCTGTGCGACTGCTGCCGCTCGAGGCGCTGCCGCTCCCGCCGGCTGCGGCTCTGGGCGGCGCCGGAACTGACGCTCGGCGGCAGCGCGGCCGCCGCCGCCAGCGGCGCCGCCAGCAGGGCCGCCGCGACGATCCCTGACGCGCCCCTCATTCCGGACTCCGATCGTTGCGGTCGTCCGAGCCCCTCGCGCCGCCCAGGTTGAGCGCACCCCCCGGACCCGGCGCGATCACGCCGCGCAGGTTCGACACCCGCGGGCCGTGGCCAACGGTCTCCAGCCACGCCCACGCGCGGTAGCCATTGCGCGCCCCGGACTGCATCGACCGGATGTAGGCGCTGCCGCCGCCGTAGTCGACGAAGGTCTGCTCGTGGCCCCCGATGTAGTTGGGCACGGAGACCCGGTAGCCGGTCCGGTAGTGCTCCGTGAACGCGTCGGTATAGCTCGCCAGGCCGTCCTGGGCCAGGTAGAAGAGCTGTCCCGGCTGGTACAGCTGCACGTCCGCGGGCTGCAGCCGCGGGCTCGCGTCGTCCACCAGCACGCTGGCCCGGGGGGTCAGGAAACGCACCGCGCCCGTAATGTAGGCGTGCTGCAGTCGGTAGCGGTCGCCGGCGACGTGCACCACGCCGTTGCGGACCCGGAACGGCCCGATCACCGGCAGGTGGGGAGGGTCGATGGAAAGATCGACCCGGCGGTCGATGCCGCCCTGCCAGCCCTCCACCTGCAGGTTCAGCGGGCCGCGCGCCCGCTGCTGCTGCCGGACATGCGCCTGGAGCTGCTGCGAGTAGAAGCGGATCAGGTTCTCGATGTAGGCCTGGTGCACGTCCAGATCATCCGGCGTGGCCAGGGTCGCCTCGGCCGCGACCAGGGTCCCCAGGTGCATGTCCCCCCCGTTGGCGGTGAGCGTGACCACGTCCGGCGAGCTCACAGTGCCGATATCCATGGAGCCGCCCGCGGTGGCAGTCAGCGGGCCGTCGGTGACCCCTGCGTGGCTGCCGCTGAGATTTCCCTGGGCACTGAGATCCAGGCCCTTGTCGGCGAGCAGGGTCCCGAATGAGAAATTGCCGGCGACCCTCAGGCCGATGCGCCCCCCCGGCGCCCGGATCGAGCCCACATGCATGCTCTGCAGGTCGCTGAGGTAGATACCGCCCGTGGTGGTGTCGGCCTGCGCGAGCACCGGTGCGTTCAGGACCAGGTAACGGGCGGCCGTGCCGATGCCGGTGCCCGCGGTGAGCGAGACCTCGGCGCCCACGCCCGGCGCGGCGATATCCGCACCCGAGGGGCTGTCTCCCCGGATCGTGGTCCCCGCCGTCAGGGTCACCGCCGGGCCGTTGCCCGCCCCGCTCTCCAGGGCGTCCAGGGTCATCGCGCCGAGCGTCGCCTGGAGCGTGACCGGACCGTTGACGCTGAGCCCGTGCACCGCGAGGTCCGCCGTGGGCGAGGCGACAGCCAGCGATCCGCCCACCTGTCCGGACAGGCCGCCCGCGCCCAGCGTCACGGCGAGCGGTACGACCGGCGTCCCGGTCCCGACCGCCCCCGCGGTGTCCAGGATCAGGTGCTGCGCCGCCACGTGCGCCACCGAGGCATCGCTGAAGAGGGAGGCGATGCCCCCGTGGTCCACCGTGATCGAGCCGGTGGCGCCGCTGTAGAAGTTGCCGAGCTGCAGGGGGCCGGCGGTCTGCTCGAGGTAGAGGTCGCCGCCCGCCTTGGCCGAATCCAGGGGCCCGGTCACCGTCATCGCGAGCGGCGCACTCGCACCGCCGATGGCGCCGTTGACCGCGTCGAGCACCACCCCGGTCGCACCGCCGGATACGCTTTCGCCCGTGACCGGCAGCAGACTGGCCTGGGCAAACAGCCGGATCTCACCTTGCGGGCTGGTGATTTTGCCGGCGTTGAGGCTGCCGCTGGCCGTCTTGAGGTACAGCCCGTGCTGCGCGCTGGCGTCCACCCGGCTGGCACCCTGCTCGTAGATCGGGTGGTAGCGGGTGATGGTGATCAGCTTCCCGTTGCTGATCGGCGAGACGGTGACGTCGCCCGGCGCCGCCGCCGCGAGCGCCGCCTCCTGCTGCGGCGTCAGGGTCACCGTGGCGCCCGTGGGCACCTGGATGGTCACCGGGGTCTCGGCCGAGCCCAGCTTGGCGCCGGTGGCCGACGTGGAGCCGACGAGCAAGGTGATCCGGCCCGGGGTGACGATGTTCGGCGCCTGCGTCTGGTAGCTCGGCGCGGTGCCGAACACCGCCTGCTGGGACACGGTGTCGAGCAGCTGCGTCGGGGTCCAGCTCACCCCGGCGGTGACGGTGTTCTTCAGCCCGCTGGCCACGGTCTGCGCGAAGCCGCTGGCGTTTTCGTTGGTGAGATACGGATTCACCTGGCTGGCGTGGAAGCCGTAGGACCGCGTGAGCTGGCCGAGCTCGGCGGTTGACGACTGGTAGCGGGCGACCAGGCTGCTCCCCACGTTCTTCTGCTGCACGTAGGACAGGATCTGGGCCTGGGTGAGGGTCGCCGGATCGGGAATGCCCTTGGCCGCGGCGGCGGCCGCCCGGTACCGGCTGTAGCCGGCCTGCGTGAGCCCCGAAACGTGCATCTTCTTGCCCGAGCCGGCGAAGGTCACGTAGCCCTTGAGCGACCAGTACTGGCGGTAGGCCAGCTTGAAGTCCTTCTCGATGTGGGCGAGGCCGTCGCTCCCCTCCTTGGCAGCAGCGCTGCCGGTCAGCCCGAACGAGGTCCACTGCTGCTTGAGCTGGGCCAGCCCCTTCTGGTTGGTGGTTTGCGCCAGTGCGCTGACGATCGAGCCGCCCGGGGCGGCCAGCGTCACGTTGCTGCCGGCCGTGATCTGCCCGACGCTGAGATTCCCGGCAGCCGCCGCCTGGGCCAGATTGACCGTGCCCACGGGCGCGGTGACGTCCAGCGCGCCGCCGACATTGATCGGCAGCGCGCCGGAGGGGCCGTGGATGCTTCCCTGGGTCGAGCTCAGGGTCAGATCGCCGCCGCTGACGATCGCCGGGCTGGCGCTCCCGTCGGACACGATATCGCCTTCGCTGGACAGGCTTACCGCGCCGTTGTTCGCGCTTACCGCGGCCAGGGTCAGGCCGCCCTGGGAGTCGCCAATGGCGATGCTGCCGTCGGCGCTGGTGGCGTTCAGCGTACCCGAGCCCACCAGGCTCACGCCGAGCGGCCCCGAGCTGGCCACGACCCGGGTGCCCTGACCGGGCGAGCTCACCCAGGAGCCACCCAGCAGAATCTGCAGGACCGCGTCGTACCACGAGATCCGGGGCGCGGTCAGCGCGCCGCTGCCGATGCCGTCCTTGCCGCTGAGGGTCACGTCCCGCCCCGTGACGGTCGCGGCATCGGACAGGCTCCCGATGACGCCGTCGCTCGCGCTCAGGCTTACCGGGCCCGTGCTGTTGCTCACGCCGGCCTTGAGCCAGATGCCGGCCGGGGAGGTCACGTCGATGTTGCCGTGGCTCTGGCCGACGAACTGGATCGAAATGGGGTTGCCCGCCGGGTAGACCCCGCTCAGCCTGGCCCAGTCGACGCTGGTCGACGACCCGGGCCGGTGCAGCCCGGCGCTCTCGCCCCCGGTCGCGCTCGGCAGGTACCAGACGCCGCCGCCGTCGTCGGCGATCTGGTAGTTCACGGAGCTGCCGGCCGTCGTGGGGGCAAGCGTGCTGGCGTCCGCCGCGCCGAGCTTGCCGGGCGCCGCGGCGCCGTACTTGTACAGCGAGGTCTTGCCGGTGACGGGGTTGTAGCGGTACTCCGTGACCAGGCGGTAGCTCTGGCCGTTGGGGGCGAGGTAGGGCTTGCCGTTGTGCGTGTAGACCTTGGCGGTGTCGGTGATCTGCACCAGCCCCCCCGCGTTGGCCTGGCCGGCGTTGAGACCCTGCACCACCACGGGCAGGCTGGTGTTATTGGTCACCGTGATGTCGGCCAGGCCGCCGGCGGCGATGATCCGCGAGTTGCTGCCGGTATTGAAAATGCTGCCGTACAGGTAGACCCGCCCCGGCTGGGAGTCGGCGGCGTTGAGCATGATGTTGTCGTCGGTCGGATTCCAGAACGCCGGGATGATGTCGGGATTGGAGATGCTCGCCCTGGGCGTGATCCGCACGTAGCCCGTGGTCGCGTCGTAGGACAGGCTGTCGCTCTTGTGCTGCTTGACGTACGCGATCAGGGCCGACCTGCCGAGCCGGTACTGCGCCTCGAGCTGCTTGAGCTCGGCGTCCAGGGTGCCGGGAAGCTTGACGCTCAGGGTGGCGTGGCCGCTCTGAATCAGGCCGTCGACGTTCAGGTACGCGGCCGCCACGTACACCGGTCCGCCGGCAATCACGCTGGCTGCGGTGGTCAGCGGTTGTTTGTTGCCCGGGTTGTGATAGCCCCGGACGTAGCCCTGGAAGTAGCCCCCGTTCAGCGCGGCGAGGGACACCGTGAGCGCGTTGATGGCGCCCTGGTTGTGGATCGAGCCGGCGCTGTCCTGCACCACTACCGAGCCGCCCGGGTTGTAGATCTCCCCGTTCAGGAAGATGTCCGGGGCGATCTCGTTGCTGTCCGTGGGCGGCGTGAAGCTGCTGTCGATGCTGACCGCGGGCTTCGTCCCGGCCGCCGTGCCGGTAATCCGGCCGTTGATGTCGACCCGACCGCCGCCGTTGTGCACGGTCACGTTGTTGACCTGCAGGAAGGCGGGCGCCGAGTTGTCGACGGTGACTCCCTTCACGCCCAGGGCCTTCACGGTTCCGCCCTGGGTATTGACCGAACCGCCGTCGATGGTGACGTTGCCCGAGCGCACCAGGATATCGTGCAGCCGGACCAGCGGCACGCTCTCGGCCGCGGGCAGCGGGTTGCCGCCGGAGTTCTCGAGCCCGCTGATCTCGTTCTTGAGCCGGTTCTCCTCGAACGTCAGGCGACCGCGCACTTGGGTATTCGAGGTGTTGGCGAGCTGGTCCTGGACCTGGCTGAGCTGGTTTTCCAGGTACTGGTAGTAGTTCCAGGTCCGGACCGAGTACTGGATCAGCGGCGAGGAGTCGGGGGACGCCGCCAGCTTGCCGCTGGACAGGCTCAGCGAGAGCTTCTGGTGGCCCGAGAGACCCGCCTCGACGGTGCCGGTGACGTCGACGCTGCTGGTCGCGTCGTCGCCGGTGCTGCCGGCCCGGTACTCGAGCGTCACCGGCTTGATCACCGTCTTGTGCGCGATCTTGTTGATCAGCCCGATGAAGAAGTCGACGACCTCCTGCACGGCCTCCTGGTAGGTGTTCTTGCCGATCGCGGTGGCCGATTCGCGGTGCTGTCCGGGCGAGGCCAGCAGCGAGGCATTGCCCCCCGCGAGCACCTGGCCCGCCACGTCGATGTGGTTGTGGTCCGTCACCTTGGCATAGGCGGAGGGCGTGGTGCCCACGGCCAGCGCGGTGTAGTTGTAGGCGTGGCTGGTCGCGCCCGCGGACAGGGCATTCGCGCGCTCGGTCGGGCCGTAGCCGGCCCGCACGCTGATGTCGTTGTCCGAGCGGATGACCCCGGCCAGGGTGATGGCCTGGTTGGCGGTGAGCGTGGCGCTGGCGTTGCTGTTGACCACACCCGCGCCGCCCCAGGTGTGCGCCAGCGCATTGGCGCTGACCCCTCCGGCCGCCCCCGAGTAGATGACCACATTGCCGCTGGCGTCGATGCTCGCACCGCTCGCCACGCTGACGTTGCTGCTCTCCGTGCCCTCGAAGCTGGCGCTGGCGGTCAGGCCCTGGACGGCCCCGCCGGTGTAGACCTCGGCTTGGATCGTGCCGGACAGGTCGTTGGAGGCGCCGATCACGAGCGCGTGGCTGTCCGGCTGGGTCGGATCCCCCACGATCGTGAGCCGGCCGCCGTCGACGAAGGCGTCCGTGGTGAGCGTCGGGTTGGTGGTCGCCGAAACCGCGTTCACGTTGAGCGCGCCACCGGCCTTGCCGTTGGCGTTCCAGCCGTTGGCGGGCACCGAGTAGCTGTTGCTCGCCGTGATTGCGCCCGAGCCGGCCTGCACCTCGGTGCCGCTGCCGTAGGTCGCCTTCACCGTCGAGTCGCCGGTGTTCTCGGCCAGGGCGGCGCCCCCGCCGGCCAGGCTGACGTTGGTGCTGTCGGCCTGGCTGTAGGCGCTGGCACTGTGCTGCGCCGACAGCACGAACGCGCCGGCATCCAGCGTTCCCGAGGTGCCCTGGGTCTGCGCCACGGTGCTGGACCCAAGGTCGGTCTTGGCGACCGCCGCGTTGAGAGCGCCCAGGCCGCCGGCGCCGGAGGTCGATTGGGCCGACAGGGAGTCGCTGCCGGCGGCCTTGATCGAGAGGTCGCCGCTGCGCCCCGCGGCCCCCGCGGCATTCGGTCCCAGCGTCGCGGCGACGTTGGAGCCGGCGTCGGCGTTGACCACGACCGCGCCGGCCGCCAGCGCGGCGCCCACCACCCCCGTGCCGCTGGCCGCGGTGGTTCCCACCTGGTCGGCCTCGATCAGCACGTCGCCGTCCGGCAGCGTCACGCCCTGCGAGGTGCCCGACTTAGTCGCTGGGCCCGCCGTGGCGGACACCCCGATGTCGTTGGTCGCCGTGGACACCACGGCCTGCACCCCGAGCATGCCACCCGTTCCGGCCTGTGCCTGGGTGGTGACCGTGGGCGTACCCCGGGCCTTCAGCGTCAGGCTCTCCGGCCCGGACAGCACGGTGCCGTCGGCAAGATTGGCCTGGACCGTCCCGTTGCTGGTCGCCGTGGCCACGGAGGCGCCGACCGAAGCGCCGTAACCCACCGATACGCCGGTCGCGGTCGCCGACACCACCGGGCTCCCGGTGGCCAGAATCTGCACCCCGTCCGCGCCGATGTTCTTGATCGTTGCCCCACCGAGGGTCGCCGCGGTCACGGTGCTCGCGTTGCTCGCCGTGGCCGCGGCGGCGTTGCCGCTGAAGATCCCCGCGCTCACGCCGGTGGCGCTGGCCGATGCCGTGCCGCCGCCGGTTGCCGCGACCTTCACGCCGCGGTAGCTGCCGACGGTCCCGCCCAGCTGGGCGTTCACCTGGGAGTTGTTGGCGGCGGTGGTCACCACGCCGCCCAGCGAGACCGCGCCGGCAGTCGCCCCGGCGCCGGTGGCGGCTGTGGACTCGCCGTCGCTGGCGGAAACCTTGAGGGCGTTGCTGGTGTTGCCCGTGAGGGTGCCGCCCTGCACCTTGGCCGTCACCTGCGTGTTTACCTCGCCGTCGGCGATCGCGGCGCCCAGTCCGAAGCCCAGGCCGGCGGCGCCGTCATAGGCCTGCACCAGGACTGCGTGGCCCGGGCTGTTCTTTTTCTCGGCCGGCAGGCGGCCGCCGTCGCTGGCGCCGGCGCTGACCGTGACCGAGCCCGCGGTGATCTGCGCGCCCTCGACGTCCGCGGTGACGGTGTCGTACACCCGGGTCACCGCGATGCCGGCGCCGAAGCCGAAGGCCACACCCACGCCCGCGGCGCCGGCGAGGTTCTGCGTGCTGGTGGTGTCGCTGGCGGAGACCGTGACGGATCCCGCGGTCACCTTGCCGCCCGAGACGGTCGCCGTGGTCGCGTCCTGCTGCGGCTTGTTCACCGCGGTGCCCAGATCGAACGCGCCGTAGTTGTTGCTCATCGAGCTCTGCGAGGCCAGGGTCCCCGAATTGTTCTTGTTGAGCGCGTCCAGCGCCTGGCCCGAGCTGCCCGAGCCCAGCAGGATCAGTCCCACCGCGCCGCCGATGCCGGCGGACCCGCCGATCCCGGCGGTGGCCGTGACCGCCTCGACCGACTTGTTCGAGGTGGCATCGACCTGCGCCGGGCCGGCGACCGTGACGTCGGCGTTGTTCAGGGACGCGGCGACCGTCTGCTGGAAAGCCACGATGTTGGCACCGGCCCCGACACCGAGGCCCCCGCCGCCGGCGATGGCACCGGCGTAGCTGTTGATGTCGGTCGTGTCCTGTGCCGACACGGTCACGGCGCCCGCGGGCACCCTGGGCGCCAGACCGCCGACCGTCGCGTTGTCCAGGCTGGCCTCGGTGTCGCCCTGCATCACGATCGCGCTCGCCTGGCCGGCGAGGGCGACGCCGCCGGCGCCGGCGCCGCTCACCGCGAGCGTCCAGAGATCGTTCCGGGAGGTGGCCTCGATGTCCAGGTTGCCGCCGCCGAGGTCGACCGTCGTCTTGCTCTTCCCGCTCGGATCGCCCACCCACGCCCGGGTGGTGTTGCTGCCGTCGACCACCAGGAAGGTGCCCGCGGCGCCGCCGCCGATCCCGATCGTGCCGGAGCCGCTGACCAGGTTCATCCCGGTGCGATCGTGCGCCTTGACCGTGACCGACTGCGCGTTGAGCGTGAGACCCTGCGCATAGGCCTCGGTGTGAGCACTGAACACGTCGATCATGCCGGTGCCGGCGGCGCTGACGATGGCCGAGGACAGGCCCACGCCCAGCCCGAAGCTGTCCTGGGAGGCCCGGGCCAGCACATTGGCCTGCCCCAGGGGCGTCGCCTTGCCCCCCTGCAGATACGCCCGGGTCTGCGCATTGAAGGTGTTCACGCCCAGCACGCCCGAGGCGCCCGCGTCGCTGCTCGGCGCCGCCGCGGCGCCGAGCACGAGGTTGCCGGCAAAATCGTGGCGGGAGGCGATCACGCTCAGCGCCTGACCTGCCGCCGCCGATCCCTGGGTGTCGAGGTGGGCATCGCTGGCGTAGGCGAGCGTCTTCCCGCCGAGCACGTTGGTCACCGTGCTCGCGTCCAGCGCCACCGAGCCATCGGGGTTGAACGCCGTGCTTACGCTCACGCTCAGCCCCGTGACGCTGTTGAGCGATTCCGCGTTGATGGCCAGGCCGTGCACCGTGGTGGTGGCCTCGACCAGCGTGTTGCCGGCCGGCCCGCCGACCTGCGGCCCGGCGTACCCCTGGTAGCTGCCGAGCGCCTGCACGCTCTGCTCGTTGCCCACGGTCTTGCCCTGGGCATTCTTGTGCGTACCGATCGCTCCGGCGGCGACCTGCACCCCGCTGGTACCCTGCGCCAGGGCGTTCACCGAGGTCGTCTTGCCGGTGGCGGAGCTCCCCGAGGCCACGCCGACATAGGCCTGGGTGTCGTCCTTGAGCTGGTTGACCGTCACCCCGAGTCCGAGCCCGGCGCGGGTGACGCTCACCGCCACCGCGCCGGTGGCGCCGGTGATCTCGTTGTTGTCGGCCGCCGTGATGTCGGCGTTGTTGAGCGCCGTCACCTGGGCACCGCCGGAGATATCGGCCGTGGTCGTCCCGTCCAGCATATTGGTGACCAACGACCCGGCGCCGCTGGCGGACGCAGAGACCGCCGCACCGATCGCGAGCGTGTTGATGCTCCGGCCCGAGCTCGCGGCCACGGTGAGATCCCCGGCGTGCAGGCTGCCGCCGGTCACTGCGGCGGTGGTCGTGTCTCCCAGCCGATTGACCGCCACCCCGATCCCGGCCGCGACCTTGCCGGATCCGGCGCCGCCGAACGCGAACGCGAGGATGCCGGGATTGTCGCTCGCCGCGACGGTCACGTCGGGGCTCGCGCTGCTCACCAGGTTGTCTCCGGCAGCCTCGGCGGTGACCTTGCTGCCGGTAATGTTCACCCCCAGGCCGCCGCCGAGGGCGAACTTGCCGGAGACTGCCGCCGCCGCGGCCAGGGAGTGGACTTCGCCCGCACCGGTCGCCTGCACCTCGACCTGGTTCGTAGCTGCCAGGGTCGAGCCGCTGAGGTCCGCGGCCACGGTCTGGTCGAGCCAGTTCACGGTCACCGCCCCGCCCAGCGCGCCGCTGCCGCTGCCGGCCAGCTCGCCCGCGAGCGCATAGATCTGCGCGCTGTCATTGGCGGAGACGCTCAGCGTACCGAGGGCTGCCGGCAGCGCCTTGGGGTTGCTCCCGCTGCTCGTGCCCCCGGTCAGCCCGCTGACCGTCGCCTGCACCGTGTCCTGCGCGACGTTGGCGACCACCGCCAGTCCGCCGGCGACCTTGCCGCTGGCCTGCCCCCCCGCGGCACCGCTGGCGATGAACCCGCTGCGCTGCGCGTTCACGCTCACGGTGTTGCCGGCAACACCGGATCCGCCGTAGGAGAGGGTGGAGCCCGTCAGGCCC
>DASQZM010000094.1:0-5721 GCA_035638695.1 Gammaproteobacteria bacterium
GAAGTAGGACGCGCCGACGCGGTACTTGGGCTGGATCCAGGCCACCAGGGCGTCCCAGCGGGTCGTATTCTGGGTCGGGACCTGCACGCCCGGTGCCGAGTAGACATTTTCGCCCCGCTTGCCGTTGTAGAAGCCCAGCGCCGTGTGCAGACCCGGTACGAACTGCGCGTCGATGCGGCCGGCGAAGTCGACCGACCGGCTGCGCTTGTCGCTGTGGTAGCCGCTGCCGTTCACGATGGCGACGTTGTAGTCGACCATGCCGTTGCGGGTCTTGCCGCCCGCGTGCAGGCCGAAGTCGGCGGAGTTGCCGAAGTGGGTGCGGTCGATCAGCGTGTTCTCCACGTAGCGGAAGCCGTACATGTGCTCCTCGAACGGGATCCACGGCATGTCGTTCTCGCCCAGGGAGAGCTTGAAGGCGTTGGAGAACTTCGCCTGGATATAGGCCTGCTTGACATACACCGAGACATTGGGCTGGCCCGAGCCGTTCGGGGCGTCGGTGTAGCGGGCATCCGTGCGCAGGCGCACCGACCACATCGGACCGAAGTCGTGGTTCATGTTCAGGTAGAAACGCTTCACGTCGAAGCCCAGGCCGCTGGGATTGACCTTCTGGCCGTCCTGCTTGACCGTTTTGCTCGTGAAGTCGGAGTAGATCTTGGCGCCCAGCGTGGTGTTGCCGTCCGGGCTGGTGTACCCGGCCGCCATCGCGCTGGTGCTGCTCCCCGCGGCGCAGACGGCGGCGAGCGCGGCTGCGGTCAGAACTTTCTTGTGCATGCGTGACTCTCCTTCGGAAAAGACGTTTGGTCGACCGGGCCCGGACCAACGGACCCGCGCGGCGGACCCCTCGGTCTGCCGGGCCCGGCTTCGGCGGGGAATCCCACACGGGTGCGTCCGGGTGTATCCGTTCCCCCCGGCGTAGCGTATGCAACTACGCTTGCCCCGAAGCACGCGGCCACTATGAAAGCGGATCATGACCGCGAAGTGAACGGATTATGACGGTTATGTGACGTTCTCCGGGCGGGGTGTTGCGGCGGGGGCAGGATGCCCACGCCGGGATGTCCGGGGAGGGTCGGGCTCAGGGGGAACGCGCCGACCGTGCCGGGCGGCGCGCTACGAGCCGTCAGTGGGAGGCGGTCCTGCCGGTCGCCGCGCCGGGCAGGACCGGGCGCAGGAAACGACCGGTGTGCGAGGCCGGGACGCCGGCGACCTGCTCCGGGGTCCCGGTGGCGATCACGCGGCCGCCGCCGTCGCCGCCCTCGGGACCGAGGTCGACGATCCAGTCGGCGGTCTTGATGACGTCGAGGTTGTGCTCGATGATCACCACCGCGTTGCCCTGGTCCCGCAGCCGGCTCACCACCCGCAGCAGCTGCTCGATGTCATGGAAGTGCAGCCCGGTGGTGGGCTCGTCGAGGATGTACAGGGTCTTGCCGGTACCGCGCTTGGACAGCTCGCGGGCCAGCTTGACGCGCTGCGCCTCGCCTCCGGACAGCGTGGTGGCGCTCTGGCCCAGGCGCACGTAGCCCAGCCCCACGTCCATCAGCGTCTGCAGCTTGCGCGCGACCACCGGCACCGGGCTGAAGAAGTCCATGGCCTCCTCCACGGTCATCTCCAGCACCTCGTGGATGTTGCGGCCCTTGTAACGGACCTCCAGCGTCTCGCGGTTGTAGCGCCGGGCGTGGCACACCTCGCAGGGGACGTAGATGTCGGGCAGGAAGTGCATCTCCACCTTGATCACGCCGTCGCCCTGGCAGGCCTCGCAGCGTCCGCCCTTGACGTTGAAGCTGAACCGTCCCGCCCTGTAGCCCCGGGCGCGCGCCTCGGGGGTCCCGGCGAACAGCTCGCGGATGGGCGTGAACAGGCCGGTGTAGGTGGCGGGATTGGAGCGGGGCGTGCGCCCGATCGGGCTCTGGTCGATGTCGATGATGCGGTCGACGTTGTCCAGGCCGTCGACCCCGTCCACCGGTGCCGGGGTCACCGCCGCGCCGTTCAGCTCGCGGGCCAGGAACCGGTACAGCGTGTCGTTGATCAGGGTCGACTTGCCCGAGCCGGACACCCCCGTCACGCAGGTCAGCAGCCCCATCGGGATGTCCACGTCCACGCCCTTGAGGTTGTTGCCGCGCGCTCCGCGGATGCGGACCATCCGCTCCGGGTCCGGGCTGTGGCGCCGGTCCGGGACCGCGATCCGGCGCACCCCGGCCAGGTACTGCCCGGTGAGCGAGGCGCTGTCGGCCTTGATCTGCTCCGGCGTGCCGGTGGCGACGAGGTGCCCGCCGTGGGCCCCGGCCCCCGGGCCCAGGTCGACCACGTGGTCCGCGGTCAGGATCGCCTCCTCGTCGTGTTCCACCACGATCACGGTGTTGCCGAGATCCCGCAGGTAGATCAGCGTGTTGAGCAGGCGCGCGTTGTCGCGCTGGTGCAGCCCGATCGAGGGCTCGTCCAGGACGTACATCACGCCCACCAGGCCGGCGCCGATCTGGCTGGCCAGGCGGATGCGCTGGGCCTCGCCGCCGGAGAGGGTGTCGGCGCTGCGGCTGAGCGTCAGGTAGTCCAGGCCGACGTTGACCAGGAACTCCAGCCGCTGGCCGATCTCCTTGAGGATCCGGGCGGCGATCTCGCCGCGCTGGCCGCCGATGTCCAGCGCGCCGAAGAAGGCGTGGGCACGCTCGACCGACATCGCGGTGACCTCGGGCAGCGTGGTGCCGGCCACGAACACGTGGCGCGCCCCGCGGTTGAGGCGCGCGCCGCCGCAGCTCGGGCACTCGCGTACGCTGAGGTACCTGGCCAGCTCCTCGCGGACCGCGGGCGAATCGGTCTCCCAGTAGCGCCGTTCGAGGTTGGGCAGGATGCCCTCGAACGGGTGGCGGCGGATGGTCTCGCGACCGCCCGGGGTGAGGTAGTGGAAGTCGATCGCCTCCCCGTCGCTGCCGTACAGGACGATCCGCTGGATGCGCTCGGGAAGCTCCTCGAACGGCGTCTCCAGGTCGAAGCCGTAATGCCGGGCGAGCGAGCTGACCATCTGGAAGAAGTAGACGTTGCGCCGGTCCCAGCCGCGGATGGCGCCGCCGGCCAGCCCAAGCTGGCGGTGGGTGACCACGCGCTCGGGGTCGAAGAACTGGCGCACGCCCAGGCCGTCGCAGTCCGGGCAGGCGCCGGCCGGGTTATTGAAGGAGAACAGCCGCGGCTCCAGCTCGGACAGGCTGTAGCCGCACTCGGGGCAGGAGAAGCGCTCGGAGAACACCAGTTCCTCCCGCTCCGGCTCGTCCATGAAGCCCACCCGCGCGATCCCTTCGGCCAGGCGCAGCGCGGTCTCGAACGATTCGGCCAGGCGCTGGCCCAAATCCGGGCGCGCCCGGAACCGGTCCACCACGGCGTCGACGCTGTGCTTGCGCTTGGGGTCGAGGGCGGGCGCCTGGTCCAACTCGACGACCTCGCCGTCGATGCGGGCCCGGATGAACCCCTGCGCCCGCAGGCCCTCTAATACCTGCAGGTGCTCGCCCTTGCGGTCCCGTATGATCGGCGCGAGCAGCAGCAGCCGGGTGCCCTCGGGCAGGTCCAGCACCTGGTCCACCATCTCGCTGACGGTCTGGGCCTGCAGCACCGTGTCGTGATCGGGGCAGTGCGGGATGCCCACGCGGGCGTACAGCAGCCGCAGATAATCGTAGATCTCGGTGACCGTGCCCACCGTCGAGCGCGGGTTATGCGAGGTGGATTTCTGCTCGATGGAGATCGCCGGTGACAGCCCCTCGATGTGGTCCACGTCGGGCTTTTCCATCATCGACAGGAACTGCCGGGCGTAGGCGGACAGCGACTCCACGTAACGCCGCTGCCCTTCGGCGTAGATGGTGTCGAACGCCAGCGAGGACTTGCCCGAGCCGGAAAGCCCGGTCAGGACGATGAGCCTGTCCCGGGGAAGGTCCAGGTCGATGTTCTTCAGGTTGTGGGTGCGCGCACCCCGGATCCGGATCGTATCCATCGAATTTTCCGCGCAAAAGGGAACCTGATAATATACCCCGTCTCGCCAGTGTCCATCAAAAGGAAACAGACCGTGTCCGAGGAGGCTCCCAGCCGCTCTTCGATGTCCGGCATGACCGCCGGTGAACGCAGATCCAGCCTCTCCCTGGCCTTCATCTTCGCCCTGCGGATGATGGGGCTGTTCATGATCTACCCGGTGTTCTCGGTGTTCGCGCAGCACCTGCGCGGCTCGACGCCGGCCCTGATCGGCCTCGCCCTGGGCATTTACGGTCTCACCCAGGCCGTGCTGCAGATCCCGTTCGGGATGCTCTCCGACCGCATCGGGCGCAAGCCCGTGGTCGCCGGCGGGTTGCTGCTGTTCGCCATCGGCAGCGCCGTGGCGGCGATGTCCGGGAGCATCGACGGGGTGATCCTGGGCCGGCTGCTGCAGGGCGCCGGCGCGGTCGGCTCCACCATCCTGGCGCTGGGTGCGGACCTGACCCGCGAGGAGCAGCGCACCAAGGCCATGGCGGTGATCGGCATGACCATCGGCATGTCCTTCGCGCTGGCGGTGGTGCTGGGACCGGTCCTGAACACCTGGATCGGCGTGCCGGGGATCTTCTGGCTCACGGCGGTGCTGGGCCTGCTGGGCATCGGCGTGCTGCTCTGGGTGACGCCGAATCCCAGCCGGGTGCGGGTGCACCGGGACACGGAGGCGGTCCCGGCGCTGTTCCGGCGGGTGCTGAGCGACGGCCAGCTGGTGCGGCTGGACTTCGGCATCTTCACCCTGCACGCGATCCTCACCGCCACCTTCGTCGCGCTGCCGCTGGCGCTGCACGGGGTGGCGGGCGTCAGCGTGCACGATCAGTGGATCCTGTACCTGCCGGTGCTGGCGGTCTCGGTGCTGGGGATGGTGCCGCTGATCATCATCGCCGAGAAGTACCGGCGCATGAAGCCGGTGTTCCTCGGCTCGATCCTCGCCATCGCCGCCGCCCAGTTCGGCCTGATGGCCTGGCACGGGACGCTGTGGGCGGTGGCGCCGGCGCTGGTGGTGTTCTTCACCGCGTTCAACCTGATGGAGGCGAGCCTGCCCTCGCTGATCTCCAAGGTTGCCCCGCCCACCAGCAAGGGCACGGCCATGGGCGTGTATTCCAGCTCCCAGTTCTTCGGCATCTTCGTCGGCGGCACGCTGGGCGGCTGGGTGCAGGGTCACTACGGCCTGGCGGGAGTGTTCGGCCTGGCCGGCTGCCTGGCCCTGGTATGGCTGGGGATCGCGACGACCATGCCGCGGCCGAGCTACCTGAGCAGCTACCTGCTGCGCGTCGGGCGGCTGCGCAGCGGGGACGCCGACCGGCTCGCCGAGAAGCTGCTGGCGGTGCGCGGCGTGGCGGACGCGGTGGTCGTGGGCGAGGAAGGCGTCGCCTATCTCAAGGTCGACAGCAAGGAGCTGGACGAGTCCGCGCTGCGCGAGTTCTCCGGGAGCAACGCCGCCTGAGCCGACGCCCGGGTCGCCCGGGCGCTGCGTGATGGGCATTGGGCGAGCGCGTGCCGCGCAGGGTGGTATCGGTGCAGCCCGCTGCGTAGTATGACCGGTTACCGGCGGCATCCGCCGGCCAGCCCGATCGGTCGAAGACACAAGAGGGACCAGCCATGGCGCGGGGAGTGAACAAGGTCATTCTCATCGGCAACCTCGGGGTCGATCCCGAGGTGAAGTACATGCCCAGCGGCAGCGCGGTGGCGAACGTCCGCCTGGCCACGACCGACACCTGGCGT
>DASQZM010000095.1:0-36695 GCA_035638695.1 Gammaproteobacteria bacterium
CTGGGCAGATTCCTACGCGTTACTCACCCGTCCGCCACTCGCCGCCAGGGAAGCAAGCTTCCCCGCGCTGCCGTTCGACTTGCATGTGTTAGGCATGCCGCCAGCGTTCAATCTGAGCCAGGATCAAACTCTTCGGTTAAAAATGCCGACTGCACGAGGCAGTCAAACCGATTCGACGCATCCCCGCACCCGAAGGCCCGGAAATGACGCCGCTGTCTCTGGCATCCTCATCGACGCGAGCGCCCACATAAGCTGCTCGATACCCGACTTGTTAAAGAGCGGTCCGGTTGCCCGGCGCGGCGCAGGGCGCCGCCTTGGTCTGACCGTGCTGCGGCGCGCGAGAGACTCGCAGTGCCGCGGAGAGAGCCAGCTATTATACACCGGGACGCGTTTCCGTCAACACCTCCCGAGCGCCGACCAGCGGCCCTCGCACCGCCGGGCCGAAGCGTCCGGACCCGGGTCGGAACGCGCGTCGCCGACACCCGCCCCGGCTCCCGCCGGCCGGCATCTCGATGCCGGCGAGAGGGCGCATTATAGGAGCCTTCACGGACAGGTCAACAACTGTCTTCGGCGGAATCGAGCGGCCCTCGCAAGTCCCTGATCGGCCTGGAGAGTACAGCCGGCGCGCCACCATGCCCGGCGTTCAGACCAAACGCACGCGGGCGAATCGGCGCTTCCCGACCTGGTAGACGTGGCGGCTGCCGGCGGCCATTTCCAGGGCCGTGTCGGAAACCCGCTCGCCGTCGATCCGCACGGCCCCCTGCCGGATCATGCGCATCGCCTCGGAGGTGCTGGGGGTCAGCCCGGCCGCCTTGAGCAGATTGGTGACGCGCAGGCGGCCGGCCGGCGCCGACAGCTCGACCTCGGGAATCTCCTCGGGCATGGCGCCCCGGCGGAAACGGGCGAGAAAGGTCTCCTGCGCCTTGCGCCCCGCGGCGTGGCCGTGGAAGCGGCCGACCAGCTCCGAGGCGAGACGCATCTTCACGTCCATGGGATTGGCGCCCTCGTCCACCTGGCGGTGCCAGTGTTCGATGGTCGCCAACGGCTCGAGGCTGAGCAGCTCCAGGTAGCGCCACATCAGCTCGTCGGAGACCGACATCAGCTTGCCGAACATGTCGTCCGGCGACTCGCTGATCCCGACGTAATTGCCCAGCGACTTGGACATCTTCTGGACGCCATCCAGGCCCACCAGCAACGGCATGGTCAGCACCACCTGCGGCGCCTGCCCGACATTCTCCTGCAGCTGACGCCCCACCAGGAGATTGAACTTCTGGTCGGTGCCACCGAGCTCGACGTCCGCCTCCAGCGCGACGGAGTCGTAGCCCTGGATCAGGGGATAGAGGAACTCGTGGATGGCGATCGGCTGCCGGTGCTCGTAGCGCTGGCGGAAGTCGTCGCGCTCCAGCATGCGCGCCACCGTGTGCTGCGCGGCCAGGCGAACCATGTCGGCGGCGTTCATGGCGTTCATCCAGGTGGAGTTGAACACCACCCGGGTGCGCTCGGGGTCCAGCACCTTGTAGATCTGCTGCTCGTAGGTGCGGGCGTTCGCGCGCACCTCCTGCTCGCTCAGCGCCTTGCGGGTCGCGCTCTTGCCGCTGGGATCGCCGATCATTCCAGTGAAGTCGCCGATCAGGAACAGCGCCTCGTGACCCAGGTCCTGGAACTGGCGCAGCTTGTTCAGCAGCACCGTATGCCCCAGGTGCAGGTCCGGCGCGGTGGGATCGAATCCCGCCTTGATGCGCAGCGGCCGACCCGCCGCAAGCCTCTGCTTCAGGTCCGCCAGGGGCAGGATTTCCTCGGCACCGCGCTCGATCAGGGCAAGCGCGTCGCGGTCTGGGGTCATTCGGGTCTCCTTGCGTGCATGGCGTATCGGTGGCGTCGGCGTCCGGAACCCGTCACCGCCCGCGATTGACCGGCGACCGGAGCGGCGCTATGTTCGGTCCATTCCCGACGCGGCGAACCCGAGGTAGCGCGGATTATACCGGTCCGTGGCAGTACGGTCGCGCCGTTCCGCCGGCTCACGACCCGGAGGAGATCATGGAAGGCAGCCGCGAAGACCTCTACATCGGGCTCATGTCCGGCACCAGCGCGGACGCCGTGGACGCGGTCCTGGTGGACCTGGCGCCGTCGGTTCCGCGGCTGCTCGCCAGCCTCGCCCACCCCCTTCCCGGCTGGATCCGCGAGGCCGTGGCCGCGATCGGCTCGGCCGCCGACGGCGGCGGCCTGGTCGCCGCGGCGCGGCTCGATTCACGGTTGGGGGGCCTGTTCGCGGACGCGGTCGACGCGCTGCTGGAGCAGTGCCAGCTCCCCCCGGGATCGGTACGCGCGGTGGGCAGCCACGGGCAGACGGTGCGCCACGACCCGGACGGCGACCCGCCCTACACGGTCCAGCTCGGCGACCCGAACGTTATCGCCGCGCGGACTGGCATCACCACCGTGGCCGATTTCCGCCGACGCGACATCGCCGACGGCGGCCAGGGGGCCCCGCTGGTGCCCGCGTTCCACCAGGCCCTGCTGCGCGTCCCCGGGCGCGACCGCGCGGTGCTCAACATCGGCGGCATTGCCAACCTGACGCTGCTGCCGGCCCGCGGCGACGCCCGCGGTTTCGACACCGGCCCCGGCAATTGCCTGCTGGACGCCTGGGCCCGGGAGCATGGCCGGGGCACTCACGATGCCGGCGGCGCATGGGCCGCATCGGGAACGCCGCGGCCCGACCTGCTCGAGCGGTTGCTGGGAGAGCCGTATTTTGCCCGGACCGGTCCGCGCAGCACCGGGCGCGAGCTGTTCAACACGGACTGGCTGCGCTCGCGCGGGGGCGGAGCGCTGGCGGGCGAACCGGCCGACGTGCAGGCGACCCTGTGCCTGCTGACCGCTCGCAGCGTTGCCCGGGCGCTGCGCGAAGCGGCCCCGGAGACCGAGGAGCTGTTGGTGTGCGGGGGCGGGGTGCACAACGACGAACTGATACGCGCCCTGGCAGCCGAGCTGCCGGGCACGAGCGTGCGCCCGACCACGGCCGCCGGTCTGGACCCCGACTGGATCGAGGCCATGGCCTTCGCCTGGCTGGCCCGGCGCACGCTCCACGGTGAGCCCGGCAACCTGCCCGCGGTTACCGGCGCGCGGGCCCCGGCCGTGCTGGGCGCGATCTACGCGGCTTCGCTCGGGCCCTGATCCCTGGCGGCGATGTTTCCCGTTGTCATGGCCGCGTAACGGGAACGGGTTACACTGGAGGGGGAGATCACGGCCACGGGATACCTTGCCTTGGACACCCCTGACCTCAACCGGCCGGACCTGTACATCAACCGCGAGCTGAGCATGCTGGAATTCAACCGGCGCGTGCTCGCGCAGGCCCGGGATACCGGCAATCCCCTGCTGGAACGCCTCAAGTTCCTGTGCATCGCCAGCACCAACATGGACGAGTTCTTCGAGATCCGGGTCGCGGGTCTGAAGCAGCGCATCGAGATGGGCGCCACCCAGGCGGGGATCGACGGCCTGTCGCCGCAGGAGGTGCTGCACGCCGTGCGCGAGCGGGTCGAGCGCCTGGTCGCGGAACAGTACCGGGTGCTCAATGACGAACTGATCCCGGAGCTGGCCGGCGAGGGCATCCGTTTTGCCCGCCGCCACGCCTGGACCAAGGCCCAGCACCGCTGGCTGCGGCGCTACTTCCAGAACCAGGTGCTGCCGGTGCTCTCCCCCATGGGCCTGGATCCCGCCCATCCGTTTCCACGCATCCTCAACAAGAGCCTGAACTTCATCGTCTCGCTCAGCGGTCAGGACGCGTTCGGCCGCAGCACCAGCCTGGCCGTGGTGCAGGCGCCCCGCTCGCTGCCGCGCCTGATCCACCTGCCCCGCCGCTCCGGGCGCCGCACGGGCACCGACTTCGTGTTCCTGTCCTCGGTGATCCACGCCTTCGTGGACCAGCTCTTCCCGGGAATGGAAATCCGCGGCTGCTACCAGTTCCGGGTCACCCGGAACAGCGAGCTGTTCGTCGACGAGGAAGAGGTCGAGGACCTGCTGCGGGCGGTGGAGGGCGAGCTCCCCTCGCGGCGCTACGGGGACGAGGTACGCCTGGAGGTGGCCCAGGAATGCCCGGACGACGTCGCCGACGACCTGCTGGCCGAATTCGGGCTGGGGGACGAGGATCTGTACCGGGTCAACGGCCCGGTCAATCTCAACCGCCTGCTGGAGGTCTACGACCTGGTCGAGCGCAGCGACCTCAAGTTCGCCGGCTTCACGCCGGCAATCCCTCCCCCGCTGCGGCAAGCCAAGAACGTGTTCGAAGCCGTGCGGCGCCGGGACGTGCTGTTCTATCACCCGTTCGACGCCTTTGCGCCGGTGGTGGATTTTCTCCGCCGGGGCGCCGTGGACCCGCAGGTACTGGCGATCAAACTGACGCTCTACCGCACGGGCCCGGAGTCGCCCGTCGTCGATGCGCTGGTGCGGGCCGCGGAGGCGGGCAAAGAGGTCACCGCGGTGATCGAACTCCGGGCCCGGTTCGACGAGGCGGCCAACATCGCGCTGGCGAACCGCCTGCAGGAAGCCGGGGCCCACGTCCTCTACGGCGTCGTGGGGTACAAGACCCACGCCAAACTGGCGCTCGTGGTGCGGCGCGAGGGGCGCGCACTGCGCCGTTACGTGCACCTGGGCACCGGCAACTACCACCCGAAGACGGCGCGCCTGTACACCGACTACGGGCTCCTGACCAGCGACCCGGTGCTGGGCGAGGACGTGCACCGGGTGTTCATGCGCCTGACGAGCCTGGGCCGCTTCGCCCGGCTGACGCGCCTGCTGGACGCGCCGTTTACCCTGCACCGGGCGATGCTGGAGCGCATCGAGCGGGAGATCCGCCATGCCCGGGCGGGTGAGGACGCGCGGATCATCGTCAAGGTCAACGCCTTGATCGAGCCGCAACTGGTGCGCGCCCTGTACCGCGCCTCCATGGCCGGGATCAACATCGACCTGATCGTGCGCGGCATGTGCAGCCTGCGCCCCGGCATCCCCGGCATCTCGGACAATATCCGAGTGCGCTCGGTGGTCGGGCGTTTCCTCGAGCACGCACGCGTGTTCTACTTCCACAACGGCGGCGAGCCCGAGCTCCTCGCCGGAAGTGCCGACTGGATGGAACGCAACATGTTTCGCCGCGTCGAGGTCTGCTTCCCCGTGGACGATCCGGAGCTGCGCGAGCAGATGCTCAGGGACCTGGAATGCTACCTGCGGGACAACACCCAGACCTGGATCCTGCAGTCGGACGGGAGCTATCTCCGCAGCACGCCGGGCCGCGCGACCCCCTTCTGCGCACAGGAGGCCCTGCTGGCGGAGCATGGGGACGGCGCCCGCTGATCCTCCCGGTCAGAGCCAGCGGTTCACCGGAGCGTCCCGGTCCTCTGTCCGGCAAAACGAAGTACGCCGGGCGTAGCGGCGCGCGTCGCAACCGGCGCACGGCGGTCCGGGCAGGGCGGCAGACGCGCCCCCCGGACACCGCATCGGCGCTGATCAGGTCCCCGCCCTCGCACTGCAGCGAGCGTCACCGTGCAACCGAGGCCGACCCGCTCCCGCGGGATCCTCCCCTCAGCCATACGGGGCGGGCGACGCTTACGCCGGGGCAGGACCGGCCTTTCTGCCCGCCTGCAACCGGCCTGCCTAATCGATCTCCAGCCGGATCCGGGCGGAGCGCAGCCGGTGGACTTCTTCCTGGAGGTCGGCCCGGGTCAAGGGGTGGCGTTGCAGATAGTCCTGGCCGAGTCGAACGCACAGTCGATCGGTGCCGGCCTCGAGCCGGGGTACCGTCCGCGCGACTTCGCCGCGGTCGCGGTGCAGCAGCACCGCCAGGCGCAGCAGCACCGCCAGGCGGGCGGTGCGCACGGGCCATTCGCCGGGCAGATCCCGGAACAGCGCCCGTCGCCACCCGCGCCGGTGGCAGCGCACCAAGGTCGCCAGCAGCTGCTGTTCCTGGCGCGAGAACCCCGCCAGATCGGCGTTTTCGAGGATGTAGGCGCCGTGCCGGTGGTAGCGGGAGTGGGCGATGCTCAGGCCCAGCTCGTGCAGGCAGGCTGCCCAGCGCAGCAGCTGCCGGGCATACCCGTCCAGCCCCCAGGCATCAGCCACCTGGCGGAACGCCGCCAAAGCCGTCGCTTCGACTCGCCGCGCCTGGGCGATATCCACGGCGTAGCGCCGCATCAGCGCGGCGACCGTCTGCTCGCGGATGTCGGCGCGCTCCCGGCGGCCGGCGAGGTCGAGCAGCAGGCCCTCCCGCAGCGCCCCCCCCGTGACGCCCATGCGGGAGATCTCCAGCGCCTCGACCACCCCGCGCAGGATGGCGACACCCGCCGGGAAGATCTCGGCCCGTTGTGGATCCAGCTCCGGCTCCCGCAACGCGGACACGTGCCCGGCGCGCACGAGGTCGCGCTCCAGCGCGTCCAGCGAGTCGGCAGTGATGCCGCTGCCGAGTCCCCGTGAGCGGATTACGGCCTCGACCGCGCGGATCGTCCCGGAAGCGCCGACCGCTTCCTCCCAGGTGCCCTCGCGGTAGATCCGGGCCACGGGCTCCAGCTCCTGCAGAGCAGCAAGACGCGCCCGCTGCATGCGCTTCCGGGAGATGCGACCATCGGCGAAACAGCTCCGGGTCAGGCTAACGCAGCCGACCTGCATGCTGTCCATCATGCGGGGCTCACGACCCCGGCCGATGATCAGCTCGGTGCTGCCGCCGCCGATGTCGGTGACCAGGCGCTCCCGCTCCCCGTGCCCGAGAGCGAACACGGCGCCGGCGTAGATCAGGCGCGCTTCCTCGAAACCGGACACGACCTCGATCTGGTGACCGAAGACCTGTTCTCCGCGGCGCAGGAACTCCCGCGCATTGCGGGCCGTGCGCAGGGTGTTGGTGCCGACGGCGCGTATCCGGTGCGGGGCGATTCCCGCGACCCGCTGGCCGAAGCGCTCGAGGCAGGCCAGGGCGCGCTCGACCGCGGCGCCGTCGAGACGGCCGCGCTGGTTCAGGCCGGCCGCGAGCTGCACGCTTTCCCTGAGGCGGTCCAGCACGAACAGCTCGCCTCCGTACAGCCTCGCCACGACCAGGTGGAAGCTGTTCGATCCCAAGTCGAGCGCAGCCACCTCCTCGCCCGGCTGCGCCGCCGGAGTCGCGGCCATGCGTTGGTCAACAGGCTGGCTCAACGCCGCCCCCCTGGAGCGTCCGTCACCGCGGATGCGGGCCGGCCACCGGCTGTCGGCCGGCATCCCGGCGCACTCTCGCGGTCATCGACACGGCGGGCATAAAAAAGCGGGCGCATCTGGCCCGCTTGCCCGCTGTTGTTCGGCCGAGGCCGGCCACCATCACCCGCCCGCGCCTGCGGTCCGGGCGCGGCGGCATGGCGAACCGCCGCCCGTCGCGCTAGACCGAGAACGACGACCCGCAGCCACAGGTCGTGGTCGCGTTCGGGTTGCGGATGACGAACTGCGCGCCTTCCAGGCCTTCCGTGTAATCGATCTCGGCACCCGTCAGGTACTGGATGCTCATCGGATCGACCACCAGAGTGACCCCCGCGTTCTCCACGCTGGTGTCGCCTTCTTCGACGTTCTCGTCGAACGTGAAACCGTACTGGAACCCGGAGCAGCCGCCGCCCGATACGAATACGCGCAGCTTGAGGCCCGGGTTGCTCTCCTCTTCGAGCAGCTCGCGCACCTTGCTGGCCGCCGCATCCGTGAACAGCAGCGGGCTCTCGGCTTCCTGTTCTGCAACCGTGGACATCACCTGAAATCTACCTCGTGTAAGTCTGATTACCGCTTAATCAGAAAGTTAGCACCCGTCTGGCACGAGCGTCAAACGCCCTCGCCATCCGCTGCCTGCCCGCCCGGCGGACTCGTGGACGGCTGCGGCTCGTGGTGCAGCGCGAGCAGCGGTTCCTCATTCGATTGGTGCACCAGCTGTCCGTTCACCGATGCCCCCATGGCCATCTCGATCAGATTGTAGTAGACGTCACCGGCGACCTTCGCGTGCTGGGACAGCTCGATCCGCTGCGAGCTGCGCACGTCGCCGTTGACGCTGCCGTTGAGAACGACGTTGGAAACCGTCACTTCGCCTTCGATGGCCCCGTGCTCGCTCACGCTGAGTACGGCGTCGTCCCCTTCGGCGATCACGTTGCCAACGATACGCCCGTCCACGTGCAAGCCGCCGCTGAAGCGGACATCACCGCGGACCTCGGTATGGCGTCCCACCAGCGTATCCACCCGGGAAGCCTGCTTCTGGGAACCGGAATTGCCCCACATGGCGACCTCTCCTATCCGAACAGCGTCGCCCAGTCGTATGAGCGATCGACCTCTTTGCCCCCGCGGCCGCGCGGCCGCACCCGGACTTCCAGTCTGGCAGGCACGAACCCGCCGGGAAAGACGAACATGCCGTCGAGCTCCTGGAAGTAGCGAAACGAGAAGTGCAGGCTGTCCTTGTGACCGTCCTCGAACCGGCCCAGCGGCAGCGACACCGCCTGCCCGTCCCGTTCCCCGTAGGCCGTAACCCGGACCTCGCCCGAGACCCTTCTCTCGTGCTTGAGCGCCTGGATCAGCACCAGCCGATAGTAATACTGGTGCGGCCCGCCCGCCTTGTGCAGGCGCAGCTCCTCGATGCTCAATCCCGCCTGCGCGTCGGAAGGGGAGACGATGCCGCGGTAGAAGCTGACCTCCTGGCGCAGCTCGAGGATCTTGTCCTGCAGCTGCTCCACCGTGTGCCGCAGATCGGTGCCCGATTGCCGGTCCACCTTGCGCGCCTGCCGAAGATCCGCCACCTGCTGCTGCAGGCGGGCGACCTCCGCGCGGCGACTCTCGAGCGCGCTGCGCAGGCGGTGGTTGTGCTCGCGGAGCGAGCTCAGGTCGTAACCGGCCTGCACGTGGCCCCACGACCACAGGCCGAATCCCGCGCCGCCGCCCGCCAGGACGGCCAGCAGCGCCAGCGCCGCGCGGCGGCGGGGATGATGGGGTCTGACGACCAGCTGGCCCGCGCCGGCGCCACGGCGGCCTCCCGGTGGCGTCACGGCACCAGCCCGGGGCTGTCGAGCCCGGCCGTCTCTTCCCGCCCGAACATGAGGTTCATGTTCTGAATCGCCTGCCCGGCCGCGCCCTTGGTGAGGTTGTCGATTACCGACAGCACCACCACCGATTCCGGCTCCATCGCGCGGTGCACGGCGACCCGGCAATAGTTGTTGCCGCGTACCGTACGCGTCTCCGGGTGCGAGCCGGCCGGCAGCACGTCGACGAAGGGCTCGTCGCGGTAGCGCTGCTCGAACAGCGTCTGCAGATCCGCGCCGGGATCGGCCAGCCGGCCGTACAGGCTGGCGTGCATACCGCGCGTCACGGGCGCCAGGTGTGGCACGAACACCAGCCCGACCGGACCACCGGCGCGGGCATCGAGCACCTGGCGGATCTCCGGGTGATGGCGATGCGCCGTGCCGGCATAGGCCTTGAAGCTCTCGTTGACCTCCGAAAACAGGGTCGCGACCTTGGCGCCACGCCCGGCGCCCGAGGTTCCGGAGACCGCGTCCGCCACCAGGTAGCCCGTGTCGATGACCCCGGCCTCGATCAGCGGCAGCCAGCCCAGCAGGATCGCGGTGGGATAGCAGCCCGGGTTGGCGACCACGCGTGCCGCGCGGATCGCCGCGCGATTGATCTCGGGCAGACCGTAGACCGCTTCCTCCGCGAGCTCCGGACACGCATGGCGCATGCCATACCAGCGCTCCCAGGCCGCCACGTCGCGCAGCCGGAAATCCGCGCCGATGTCGATCAGCCGGGTGCCGCGCTCGAGCAGCTCGCGCGCCATCCCCATGGCGGTGCCGTTGGGGGTAGCGAAAAACACCACGTCGCACTCGCCCAGCATCACCGGGTCGGGCTCGCGGAAGCTCTGGTCGACCAGCCCGCGCAGCGCCGGGAGCACCTCCGTCACCGGCCGGCCGGCTTCCGAGCGCGACGTCACCGCCGCCAGCTCCGCGTCTGGATGCGCCGAAAGCAGGCGCATCAGCTCGATACCGGCGTAGCCGCTCCCCCCTACGATTCCGATCCTGATCATCTTGCCCTCGTCAGCACGCCACTTTCCTATCATACTCACGCGCTCGAAGGCAGCGCCACGTTCCGGCGCGCCCGCCGTGTCCGAGCGGCCGGGCCGCGGACCGCCGGGCGTAGTGCCGCACGAAACGAGACCCGGGAACAGCGATGCTCTGGATCAAGTCCTTTCATATTATCTTCGTGATCGCCTGGTTCGCCGGGCTGTTCTACCTGCCACGGCTGTACGTCTACCACACGGAGATCACCGCGGCGGAGGAGGCGGAGCGTTTCAAAGTGATGGAACGCCGGCTGTTCGGCATCACCACCATCGGCGCCGCGCTGGCGGTGGCGTTCGGCATCTGGCTGCTCGCCGACGGCTTCTGGGCAGCATTCCACGCCGCGCCCTGGCTGCACGCCAAGCTTGGCCTGGTGGCGCTGCTGCTGGTCTATCACGGCTACCTGTACAAGCTGATGCTGGACTTTCGCCGCGACGCCAACCGTCACCCCCAGGTCTTTTACCGGGTCCTCAACGAGATCCCGACCGTGCTGCTGGTCGCGATCGTGATCCTGGTGGTGGTCAAGCCGTGACCGGATGACCGCCCGGAATGCGGCGGGCGCGGCTCAGCGGCCGGGGGCCGGCCGGTTCGGGCGGGAGGTGCCGGCGGACGCCGACCCCGGACGAACCAGCGGAGCCAGCTCGGTCAGCGCGCGGCGGTACACGCGTCGCTTGAAGAAGACCACCTCGTGCGGCGGTCGCCAGTAGTCCACCCACCGCCAGTCGTCGAACTCGGGCGAGTCGGTGCGGTCCAGGCACACGTCCGCTTCGCCGCCGAGGAAACGCAGCAGGAACCACACCTGCTTCTGGCCGATGCACAGCGGCCGCGAGCGGCGACGGATGTAACGTCTGGGCAGATAATAGCGCAGCCAGCCGCGGGTGGCGCCGAGGATCTCCACGTGCGCACGGCGCAGACCCACCTCTTCGTGCAGCTCGCGGTAGAGCGCTTCCTCCGGGCTCTCGTCGGTGTTGATCCCGCCCTGGGGAAACTGCCACGCGTCCTGGCCGATCCGGCGCCCCCAGAAGACGCGACCGTCCCGGTTGGCGAGGACGATCCCCACGTTGGGTCGGAATCCGTCGGCGTCGATCACGGCGCGTCACCCGATGTGAAATTGCCAATCTGCTCGAAGGTATTGGTATGTTGCATTCTTCCACAAGCGCCGGCCGGGGCACAAATGCCCCGTCGTTGTGCCCGGGCGGCGATTTCTTTACGCTTTGCGGGCACCTGCGTCGCCGCGGGTGATGTTCCCCCCGTTCACCGCTGAACCGGACCGGAGTCTGCGTTGGCCCTCGCCCTGTTCGATCTCGACAACACGCTGCTGGCCGGCGACAGCGACCACCTGTGGGGCGAATTCCTGGCCGATCAGGGCGTGGTCGAGCGGGACTGGTACAAGAGCGAGAACCTTCGCTACTACCGCGCCTACGTCGAAGGCACGCTGGACATCCGTGAATTCCTCAACTTTTCTCTGAAACCGCTCTCGGAGCATCCGCGCGAGCGCCTCGACGCCTGGCACCGCCGGTTCATGCAGGAGAAGATCGAACCGGTCATGCTGCCGGCGGCACGCCGCCTGATCGAGCGGCACCGCGACGCCGGGGACCGGCTGCTGGTGATCACCGCCACCAACGCCTTCGTCACCCGCCCGATCGCCAGAGCCTTCGGCATCGACGACCTGCTCGCCACCGAGCCGGAGATCGTCGATGGCCGGTACACGGGCCGGGTGACCGGTATCCCCTGCTTCCAGGAAGGCAAGGTGCTGAGACTGCAGGCGTGGATCCGCCGGCGCGGCGAGTCGCTCTCCGGCAGCCACTTCTACAGCGACTCAATCAACGACCTGCCACTGCTCAACCGCGTCGAACATCCGGTGATCGTGGACCCGGATCCCAGGCTGCACGAGGAGGCCGTGCGGCGCGGCTGGCCGGTGATCACCCTGCGCCGGGGCCCCGTGCCGGCGCCGCTGGACAGTGATGGTGGGCGGGGATAGGCTTGCCGGGGTTCGCTCACGCAACCCGCACGATACGCCCGGAGGATTCCCGATGAAGCTCCGCCACCTGGCCGCGGGGGCCACGGTTGTGCCGTTCCTTCTGCTGGCGGCCTGCCGAATCTCGCCCATCGACTACACGCCGCGCTACACCGACTTCATGAGCGCGAACATCGTGCTGGGGCAGGGCGACTTCACCAGCAACCAGGCCAACCAGGGCAGCCCCACGCCGGCGTCCGACACCATGAACGCCCCGGTGGGCAGCGTCGGCACGTATCCGTACGCGTCCAGCACCGCGCAGAACGGCTACTACGTGCCGGACACCGGCAACAACCGGGTGCTGGGCTTCAACGGCATCAACAACAACACCGCTGACCAGGCGGACTTCGTGCTGGGACAGACTGACCTCTACCACGGCGCCGTCAACGAGAATCGGTCCTCGCCCGACGGCAGCACGCTGAGTGAACCCGCGGCCGTGGCCAACGACAGCAGCCACCTGGCCGTCGCCGACAGCGGCAACAACCGCGTGCTCGTCTGGAACTCGCTGCCCACCACGACCAACGCGAGCGCCACCCTCGCGCTCGGCCAGCAGAACCTGACCACCAGCGCTTCGGCCTGCGACAGCACCGGGATGCACAATCCCCGCGGCGTCGCGATCGCCGGCGGCAAGGTGATCGTCGCCGACAGCGGCAACAACCGGGTGCTGATCTGGAACGACGTCACCAGCCTGGTCAGCGGCCAAGCGCCAAACGAAATACTCGGCCAGACCGCCCCGGGCAGCTGCAGCGCAAACCAGGGCAACACCAGCCCGTCGGCCAAGACGCTGTCTGACCCCACATCGGTCTGGTCCAACGGTACCGAACTGATTGTGGCCGATTCCGGCAACAATCGGGTGCTGATCTGGAACGACATCTCCGCGATCAGCAGCAACGACGTCGCCGCCGACGTGGTCGTGGGCCAGCCGGACATGACCAGCGGCTCCCCCGGCGCCTCGCAGACCCTGATGAACGACCCGAAGGGCGTGGACGGCTACGGCGGCGGCCTGTACGTGGCGGACACCGGCAACAACCGGGTGCTGATCTTCGACAGCAGACCCGCCAGCAATGATGCCGCAGCCGACATCGTCCTGGGACAGAGCGATTTCACCCATCACGCCGCCAACGACGACAACCAGGACGGCAGCCCGGACGCCACGCCCACGGACCGGACCCTGGACGCCCCGGCGGGCCTGCGTGCCTTCAGCCAGGGACTCATGGTCGCCGACACCGGCAACAATCGCTGGCTGGACTTCCAGAAACATATCCCCAACCAGTAAACGGCGCAGCCCGCGCCCCGGGAGGAGACAGATGCTGACCATCATCGCCAAGCTGCAGGTCAAGGTCGGACGGGAACAGGAATTCATCCAGGCGATGCGCGAGATCGTGCCCCGGGTCCGGGAGGAGCCCGGCAACCACGCCTACGCCGTGCACCAGGCGAAGGACGACCCGGGCCTGTTCATGGTCTACGAGCAGTACGCGGACCAGGAGGCGCTGGAAGCGCACCGCAAGCACCTCAAGGAGGTCGGCGGCGCGCTCCGGGACCTGCTCCAGGGCCCGCCGTCGCTGGAGTTCTACCGCCAGACGGTCTAGCCGCATTTCTCACCCCCTCCTGCTGCGGCCGGCGATGCGCTCGCCCCGACGCCCTCGCGCCGGACGGCGGTGAGAAATGCGGGCTGATGGAGCGGGTCACGGGGGCGGGCTCGCGCGCGCCTGCCCGGCCGGCGACCGGAGACCGGCGCCGGTCTCCCGGCTCAACCCCGGAGCAGCTCCAGGACGCCGTCCCGGATGGCGGCGTTGGTCGCCAGGATGCTGGTGGTCTCGAGGTCCACGTCCCGTCCCTCGAGGTCGGTGACGATACCGCCCGCCTCCCGCACGATGACCGTCAGCGCGGCGATGTCCAGTATGTTGAGGTCCGACTCGAGCACGATCTCGAGCTTGCCCGCCGCCAGCAGATGGTAGTGGTAGAAATCGCCGTAGCCGCGGGTGCGGTTGAGCACGCGCACCAGGGCGCCGATCCGGGACCACAGCTCGGAACCCGCCGCGGAGCGGACGTTGCCCAGCGAGAGCGTGGCCTCATCGAGACGGTCGATGGCGCTGACGTGCACGGGCGCGTCGTTCAGCCACGCGCCGCGTCCGCGCTCGGCCCAGGCGAGCTCGCTGAACAGGGGCGCATTGGAGACCCCCAGCACCAGCTCGCCGCGGTGCATCAGGGCGATCTGGGTGGAGAAGAAGGGGTATTCCCGCACGAAGCTCTTGGTACCGTCGATCGGATCGATCAGCCACAAGTAGTCACTCTCGCCGCCGTCGCGCCCGGTCTCCTCGCCGTAGAAGCCGTGCTCCGGGAACCGCTCCCGGAGCACGGCCCGGATCGCTTCCTCCGTCTCGACATCGGCCACCGTCACGGGTGTCCGGTCCGACTTGAGCTTTACCGCGACGTCGTCGAGATAGTAGTGGCGGATGACGTGCTCCCCGGCACGGGCGGCGTCGATAGCGGTTTCGAGCAGTTCGCTGCGGGCCATGGTCCTTTCCTGCGTCTCCCCTGGCGGGGGGCGTACCGGGCCGGTCCGGGGACGGCGGATGTCCGCCCGGAGCCGGCGGCACGCCCGGAGTAAACCAGGGCCTGCTGAAACGTGCCCGAGGCCCCCCGTGGCTGACGGAAATGCGGCCAGGCAGGGCGGGGGGCGGGAACTCCGCGCGTCGCAGCCAGTCCACCGGCAATGCCGGATGGCGGCATTTCGGGCGCCCCCCGGAGGGACGGGCCGATTTCCCGCAATCCTGCCTCGCCGCTCGCTGATCCGGCGCCGCCACAGCGCGCTACCGACGCCTGGTCGCGCGACAAAATGCCCGCCGGCGCCGCGTCGCGGGCAAGCGTCAACAGGCCCTCCCGGCAGGATACGCTACCCGTTGCGATCAGGGCTAATGCCGCATGCTAAAGTCCGCATCATTTGCCGCCGTCCCGCGGAGACCCGGAACGCTCCATGACCCGTGCGGTCCGCATCCTGCTCGCGCTCGCCCTGCTCGGAGCCCTCGCGCTGGCCGGGGCCCTGCTGGCGGGCAGTGCCGGCCTCGGCTGGCACGCGGTGGCAGGCGCGCTGGTCGGTCACGGCACGCCGCTGGCCCGCGCGGTGGTGCTCGGCCTGCGACTGCCGCGCGCGGTCGCCGCGTTCGCCACGGGCGGGCTGCTCGCGGTGGCGGGAGCCTTGATGCAGGTGCTGCTGCGCAATCCGCTGGCAGATCCCTACGTGCTGGGCATCTCCGGGGGAGCGGCGGTGGGCGCCCTGTCGGCGATGATGCTGGGCTGGGCCGGAACCGTGGTGTCCGGGGGCGCCTTCGCGGGAGCCATGTTGTCGATGCTGCTGGTGTTTGGCGTGGCCCGCCTGCGCGGACAATGGAGCGCGACCCGACTGCTGCTCACGGGAGTGGTCGTGGCTGCCGGCTGGGGCGCGGTGATCAGCCTGCTGCTGGCGCTCAGTCCCGGCAGTGACCTGTCCGGCATGCTGTTCTGGATGATGGGCGACCTGGGCCGTGCGCGCGGGGGGGTTCCGGCGCTGCTGGTCCTGCTGCTTACCCTGGCCGTGTGCGTGCCCCTGGGGCGGCACCTGAACCTGCTGGCGCGCGGTCGTCAACAGGCCGCGGCACTGGGGGTGAACGCGGGCCCGCTCGAGCTCGGGATCTACGTGCTGGCCTCGCTGCTCACCGCCACCGCGGTCACCGTGGCCGGCACGGTCGGTTTCGTGGGCCTGGTGGTGCCGCACATGCTGCGGCTCGCCACCGGCAACGACCAGCGCCTGCTGCTGCCGGCGTCGGCGCTCGCCGGCGGTGCCCTGCTCACCGCCGCCGACACGCTGGCGCGGACGGTGATCGCACCCGAGCAGCTGCCGGTGGGCGTGATCACCGCCCTGATCGGGGTGCCGACGTTTCTCTACCTGCTCAATCGGGGGTCGTGATGCCGCTGCTGGAGCTCGTGGATCTGGATCCGGACGTGCCCGGGCGCCGCAGCGCGCCGCTGAGCCTGGCGATCGAGCCGGGCCAGTGCTGGGGCGTGCTCGGTCCCAACGGGGCCGGCAAGACCACCCTGCTGCATACCCTCGCCGGCCTGCGCCGGCCCGCGTCCGGCGAGGTCCGGCTACGCGGCGTGCCGCTGTCGAAGCTGTCGCGGCGGCGCATCGCGCGCGCCATCGGCATCGCCTTCCAGCATCATCACGACAGTTTCCCCGCCAGCGTGCGCGAGACCGCGCTGATGGGCCGCCACCCGCACCTGCGCGCCTGGCAGGGCGAGGGTCGGGAAGACCACCAACGGGCCCGCCAGGCACTGCGGCAGACAGGCCTGGAGGCCCTGGCCGGGCGTCCGGTGGCCACCCTCTCCGGGGGAGAGCGGCAACGGCTCGCGCTTGCGACGGTGCTCACCCAGGCGCCGGAAATCTATCTGCTGGACGAGCCGACCAGTCACCTGGACCTGCGCCACGCGGTGCTGGTGCTCGACCGGGTCCGGGAGGCGCTCGCGGACGGCCGGCACGCCGCGATCATGAGCCTGCACGACGTCAACCTGGCCGCCCGCTACTGCGACCACCTGCTGCTGCTGCACCCGGACGGCGCCAGCGTGCACGGGCCGGCGACGGAGATGCTGCGCGAGGACCGCCTGGAGGCCCTTTACGCACATCCCCTGCACGCGGTCGAGACACCGGCCGGGCGCGGCTTCCTGCCGGGGTGAGGGGTCTGCCCGCGGCATCCCGCGCGCCGCGCCCGGCATCGTCGACCCGCGGCGGCCCGGGCCCCTGTACAATGGATCGCCCGCACGCACTCACGGGAGACGAGGCCGGCGTGAATGTCCTGGCAGGCAATCCGGAACGCGGCGGGCGGCTGGGCCGTTTCCTCCTGCTCTCGCTCGCCCTGCACGCCTCGCTGGTGCTCGCGGTGCTGCGCCCGGCGCAGCTGTCCCTGCCGACAGCCCGGGACGCCGGCCCCCTGGCCGTGCGGCTGGGGGCCGCGCCGGTTCCCCGCCGCCGGCACAGCGTTGCGCCGAAGGCACGGGCTTCCGGGCATCGGAGCGAGCACCATTCGACCCCGGCGTCTGCCGCCGCGCACGCGGCCACAACGACCGCGCCGGCACCCCGGCACGTCGTACGGCGCGCCTCCCCGCGGTCGCCGGAGCCGGCCGCGCGCTCGCACAAGACACGGACCCAGGCGGCTCCGGGGAGCCGATCGGACGGGACCTCGCAGGGGCCGGCGGACAGTGCTCACCGGGACTGGTCCGCACGGCCGCAACCGGCCGCGAAGGCGAGCCCCGGGACGCACGCCAAGACGCCGCGGGGCGGCCGGCACAATGCGACCGGCGGGGTCAGTGCCAGCGCGGCCCGCTCACGCGTGCTGGTCCAGGTGCGGCGCAACCTCCGGCGGTATTTCCACTACCCCGGCATCGCGCAGCGCCGCGGCTGGGAGGGCCGGGTGGTACTGGACTTCGCGGTGCGCGGCGACGGACGCATCAGCGACGTTCGCGTCGCGCGCAGCTCCGGCCACGCGGTTTTGGACCACTCCGCGGTGCGGGCGCTGCGGAGGGTGGGACGACTGGACGTGGGCAGCGCCTGGCCCGCGGGGGGACTGCATAACGTCAAGCTGCCGGTGATCTACCGGCTGGAAGGCTAGCATGGGACACAGACTGTCGCGGATCTACACGCGCACCGGCGACCAGGGCACCACCGGGCTGGGCGACGGCTCGCGCACCGACAAGGACGCCCTGCGGGTGGAAGCCTACGGCACGGTGGACGAGTTGAACAGCGTACTCGGCATGCTGCTGGCCTGTCCCGCGCTGCCGCAGCCGGTGGGCGAGCGTCTGGTGGACGTCCAGCACGACCTGTTCGACCTCGGCGGCGAGCTGTGCATTCCCGGCCACACCATGCTCACCGGCGAGCACGTAGCGCGCCTGGAGCGATGGCTGGACGCCCTGAACGGCGGCCTGCCGCCGCTCAAGGAGTTCATCCTGCCCGGAGGGGGCAATGCCGCGGCGACCTGTCACCTGGCCCGCACCGTGGCTCGGCGGGCGG
Organism: Gammaproteobacteria bacterium; assembly: GCA_035638695.1. Classification (GTDB taxonomy): domain Bacteria; phylum Pseudomonadota; class Gammaproteobacteria; order UBA5335; family SLRW01; genus DASQZJ01. The sequence goes on from DASQZM010000095.1 coordinate 18,131, forward strand.
AACGGCGGGTGGTGAGCCTGGCCCGCGCGGAGCCGGTGAACGAGCACGTGCTGGGATATCTCAACCGGCTCTCCGATCTCCTGTTCGTCATGGCCCGCTACATCAACCGACATACCGGTCACGCGGACGTGCTCTGGCGGCACGAGCGCGGGGGGCGCGGGGAATGAGCATGTCGCGCCTGCTGGTCTCCTGGTCCTCCGGCAAGGACAGCGCCTGGATGCTGCACCGGCTGCGGCAGGATTCGCAGTGGCAGCTGGCCGGCCTGGTAAGCACGGTGAATGCGCGCCGCGAGCGGGTAGCCATGCACGGGGTGCGCGAGACGCTGCTGGAACGACAGGCGCGGGCTGCCGGGCTGCCCGTCTGGCGGGTGCCGCTGCCCGAGCCGTGTCCCAACCGCGAGTATGAACGGGCCATGGGCGAGCTGGTCGATCGGGCCGTCGCCGCCGGCGTGACGCACATGGCGTTCGGTGACCTGTACCTTGAAGACGTGCGCCAATACCGCGAAAATCAGCTCGCCGGCACCGGGATCGAGCCGGTGTTCCCCCTGTGGGGTGCAGACACGGCGCAACTGGCCCGCGAGATGATCGCCGGCGGCCTGGAAGCGACCATCGTCTGCCTCGACCCGGCGCGCATGCCGCCCGGGACGGCGGGGCGGCCGTTCGACGGGGCGTTCCTCGCCGCGCTGCCGGCGGGCGTGGATCCCTGCGGGGAAAACGGGGAGTTCCACACCTTCTGCCACGCGGGTCCGATGTTTCGCGAGCCGGTGGCGGTCGAGACCGGTCGGACCGTGCAGCGCGACGGCTTCCTGTTCGCCGACCTCCTTCCGGGCTGAACGCGGAGAGGCTTCCGCGCACCCGGGTTAAAGATATATAATTAATATGTCTTTAAGCTTCCGGGACGGTCCGGCACCCCGCCGTACCGACCGGCCACGACGGAAACCGTTCATGACCTACGTCGTCACAGAAAACTGCATCAAGTGCAAGTACACCGACTGCGTGGAGGTGTGCCCGGTCGACTGCTTCCACGAAGGAGCGAACTTCCTCGCGATCGATCCGGAAGAATGCATCGACTGCTCCCTGTGCGAGCCCGAGTGCCCCGCCGAAGCCATCTTCTCCGAGGACGATCTGCCCGAGGATCAGCAACATTTCCTGCAGCTCAACGCGGAGCTCGCGGCCGAATGGCCGGTCATCACGGAGATGAAGCCGCCGCCGGACGATGCCGAGCAGTGGGACGGCGTTCCGGACAAGCTGCAGCACCTGGACCGGAGCGCTCCGGACACGGCCGGCTGAGGCGCCGCCTGGAACGTGCCCCGGCAGGATGCCATACCTGCCGCCCCGTGACGCCGGGCGCCCGGCTGCGTTAACTTGTAGGGTTCCGATTAGCATGGATGACGTTTCCTTGAAATCCCGGGGGTTTTCTTTCGGCCAGCTGCGCACGCCGGACGGGCTGGTGCAGCTCGACCGGACGTTCCGCGAGGGTCTCGGCGACGCCGACCCCGAGCTGGCCGCGCGACTGCAAGGCTGGCGCAGCGGGGAATACCGGCCCGAGCCCGTCGAGCGCAGCGCCTTTTTGCTCGAGCTCGCGCCCCACCTGGAGTCTTTCGTCACGGACCTGTTCGCGATCGGCGGCGAGGTCGAGCGCATGCGTGAGGCCGCGCTGGCCGACCGCACGGTGATGCGGTTCAAGGAGCAGTTCGTACAGCGCCTGGCGCGCAAGTACCGGGGCGATCCGGAGGCGTCCTTGGAACTCCTGGATGACTGGCTGATGCAGGCCGCCGGCTGTGCGGGTGCGCCCCCGGCCGAACAGGAGCTGGCCGTGGCCCGCTTCGGCCTCGGGCTGCTGGCGGATCGCGCCGCGCACCGGGACGAGATCGACCGCCTGACCCAGTGGTGCGTACACGTGCGCCGGGGCGAGGCGGGCCCGCGACGGGTGGCGCGCTGGCCGAGCTTCCGCCTGCCGCAGAAGCTCGACCACGCGAACCTGGTGCCGCTGGAGCCGGTGGCCGACGATCCCGCCGGACGCTACCAGGGCCGCCCCGAGGACCAGCGCCGCCGCGACGGTTTCGAGCTGACCGATGCGCGCTTCAGCCGGAGAGAGGTGCAGTCCGAGATCAGCTACTGCATCTACTGCCACGATCACGACGGCGACTTCTGCTCCAAGGGGTTCCCGGAGAAGAAGGCCAAGCCCGAACTCGGCTACAAGGTCGACCCGCTGGGGGTGACCCTCACGGGCTGCCCGCTGGAGGAGAAGATCTCCGAGATGCACGTGCTCAAGCGCGACGGGCGTCCGATCGCCGCGCTGGCCATGATCATGATCGACAACCCGATGGTGCCGGCCACCGGTCACCGCATCTGCAACGACTGCATGAAGGCCTGCATCTACCAGAAGCAGGACCCGGTCAACATCCCGCAGGTCGAGACCGGGGTGCTGACCGACGTGCTGGACCTGCCCTGGGGCGTGGAGATCTACGACCTGCTCACCCGCTGGAACCCGCTGCGCGCCGAGCAATACCTGCAGCGGCCGTATAACGGGCGCAAGGTGCTGATCGCCGGCATGGGCCCGGCGGGCTTCACCATGGCGCACCATCTCACCATGGAAGGCTGCGCGGTGGTCGGCATCGACGGCCTCAAGATCGAGCCGCTGCCGGAGGAGCTGCTCGAGCGGCCGGTACGCGACTGGTCGGAGCTGGTCGAGTCGCTGGACGAACGCATCCTGATGGGCTTCGGCGGCGTGGCCGAGTACGGCATCACGGTCCGCTGGGACAAGAACTTCCTCAAGCTGATCTACCTCACCCTGGCCCGCCGGAGCACCTTCCAGGTTTTCGGCGGCGTGCGTTTCGGCGGGACCCTGACGCTCGAGACCGCCTGGGAGCTCGGCTTCGACCACGTCTGCGTGGCCACCGGTGCCGGGCTGCCGCGGGTGATCCCGATGGGCAACAGCCTCGCCCGCGGGATGCGCCAGGCCAACGATTTCCTGATGGCGCTGCAGCTGACCGGCGCCGGCAAGGCCACCAGCATCGCCAGTCTGCAGGTGCGCCTGCCGGCCGTGGTCATCGGCGGAGGCCTCACGGGCATCGATACCGCCACCGAGGTGCAGGCGTACTACATCAAGCAGGTGGAGAAGGTCCTGCGCCGCCATGAGCGCCTGGTCGAGGCCCGCGGCGAAGAGGCCGCGCGCGCCGGGCTGGGCGAGGAGGATCGGTGCATCCTGGACCAGTTCCTGGAACACGGCCGCGCCGTGCGGGCCGAGCGCGAGCGCGCCGCGCGCGCCGGCGAGAAGCCCGATTTCGGGTCCCTGCTGCGCCGCTGGGGCGGCGTCACCATCGCCTACCGCAAGGGTCTGAATGCATCGCCGGCCTATACGCGCAATCACGAGGAAGTGATCAACGCCATGCAGGAGGGCCTGTACTACGCGGAGGGGCTGAACCCGCTGCGCGCCGAGCTGGACGAGTACGGGCACGTGCGCCGCGTGATGTTCCGGCGCATGAAGAAGGAACAGGGGCGCTGGCTCGGCACCGCCGAGGAGCTGACCCTGCCCGCCCGGTCGGTGTTCGTGGCCGCGGGCACGGTGCCGAATACCATCTACGAGCGCGAGCACCCGGGGCACTTCGAGCTGGAGGCCGACCACTTCCTGCCCCACGTCGAGCACAGCAACGGGCTGCAGCCGGTGCAGGTACCGGAGCACTGCAAGCAGGACGAGTTCGGTCCGTTCACCTCCTACCAGCAGGACGGGCGCATGGTCAGCTTCGTCGGCGACACCCATCCCGCCTTCCAGGGCAGCGTGGTCAAGGCGATCACCTCCAGCGCCCGCACTTACCCCAAGGTGATGGCCTCGCTGCGCCACCTGCCGGAGCCGGACGCCTCGTGGGCGGACTACGGCGCCTTCGCCACGCGCATGGAGGATCTGCTTACGCCGCGGGTGATCTCGGTCAACCGCGACAACCCGGCCATGGTCGAGCTGTGGGTGCGCGCGCCGCTGGCGGCGCGCAGCTTCCGCGCCGGGCAGTTCTTCCGCCTGCAGACCTTCGAGGCGTTCAGCCCGGTGGTGGAGGGCACGCGGCTGCAGGTACCGCTGCTGACCGTCAGCGGCACCGGGGTGCAGGACGACATGGTACGGCTGCTGGTGCTCCAGTGGGGCAGCGCGCCGCGCCTGGTGGGGCGCCTGTCGCCCGGCGACCCGGTGGTCCTGATGGGCCCGACCGGGGCGCCCACCGAGATCCCCCGGAACCGGACCGTGATGATCGTCGCCGGCCGCTGGGGCGCGGCGGTGATGCTGGATATCGGCAAGGCCCTGCGCGAGGCGGGCAACCGGGTGCTGTACGTGGCCGCGTTCGGCTCCCCGGGCGACGTCGATCACCAGGAGGAGCTGGAGGACTCGGCCGACCAGATCGTCTGGTGCACCGCCTCCGCGGAAACCATCCGCGCCCGCCGCCCGGGCGACGTTTCCCTGCAGGCCACCGATATGGTCGAGGTGGTGCGCCGCTACGGCGACGGCGAGCTGGGCCCGGAGGCCGGCGGCACCCGGCTCGCGGACGTCTCGCGCGTGATGATCATGGGCGGGACCGGCCTGCTGAGCGGCTTCCAGAAGGCTCTCGAGGACGGGCTGCAGGCACGCTTCGCGCCGGACGTGCAGGCGGTGGGCACGGTGGGCAGCCCGATGCAGTGCATGCTCAAGGGCGTGTGCTCGCAGTGCCTGCAGTGGCAGATCGACCCGGAAACCGGCCAGCGCACCCGGGCGGTCTTCTCCTGCGCCGAGCAGGATCAGCCCCTGGCCTGGATCGACCTGGCGAACCTCTCGGCCCGGCAGCAGCAGAACCGGCTTTCCGACCGGCAAACCGCGCTCTGGGTGGACCACCTGCTGCGTCGGGGGGTGGCGGACGGGACCCGTCCCGGGGCTTGACACCGCCTCCCGCGACCCAGACGGGCATGCGCGCATTCCCGGCCGGATCGGTCCGGCCGCGGAGGGTGGGCCGAGGGGATACGGACGGATGTGGCGGCGATGGGCCGGACGCTTTCCGGGATCCAGCGGGCCCAAGCGCCACCCCTGAATCGTGGGACCCGCGATTCGGGCACCGCCACGGATGGGCGGGCTGTTCGGCCGCATCACCGGTTTTGGGAAACCGAGCGGGGCCCACGCAGGCCCCGGAAAAACGGGAAGGGGATATGGGATACCGCAAGTGGGAGTGCCAGGTGTGCGGCTTCATCTATGATGAAGCGGAGGGACTGCCCGACGAGGGCATCCCGCCCGGAACCCGCTGGGAAGATATAACCGACGACTGGACCTGCCCGGACTGCGGCGCGTCCAGGGACGATTTCGAAATGGCGGTGGTCGGCTGAAAGCCGCATCCGGCGCACGGTCCCCTGATCGCGTGACGGCGACGGGGCAGCGCTCTGGCGTGGAGTCGGGATGCTCCGGGGCGCCGGTATCCAACCGGAAAGGGAACACTCACCATGATGCGTGCCGTCTACTACGGGGTCTCCGCGCTTGTGCTCGCCGTGATCGGAGCCGTATACGTGTTCTGGCACCCGATCGCATGGCTCCTGGTGCTCGCGGTCCCGTACATCCTGATCGGGCTGTACGACATCAACTCCCCTCACAACGTACTGCGCAACTATCCGGTCATCGGACACCTGCGCTACATGATGGAGTTCATCAGCCCGGAGATCCGGCAGTACTTCGTCGAGACCAACCAGAGCGGGCGCCCGTTCAACCGGGAGATGCGCACCCTGATCTACCGGCGGTCCAAGGGCAACGGCGACACCCTGCCCTTCGGCACCCAGCAGGACATCACCGTGCAGGGCTACGACTTCGCCTATCACTCGCTCGCGCCGCGGGTGCCGCCGGCCGAGACCGCCCGCATCGCCGTGGGCGGCCCGCAGTGCAGCCACCCCTATGACGCCTCCCGCCTGAACATCTCGGGCATGAGCTTCGGCGCGCTCAGCGGCAATGCCATCCTGGCACTGAACCGGGGCGCCCTGCTGGGCGGCTTCGCGCACAATACCGGCGAAGGCGGGCTGAGCCGCTACCACCTGCGCCACGGCGGCGACATCGTCTGGCAGATCGGCACCGGCTACTTCGGCTGCCGCACCCCGGACGGCGGCTTCGACCCGGAGCAGTTCCGCGAGAAGGCGCGGCTGGACGCCGTGAAGATGATCGAGATCAAGCTCTCCCAGGGCGCCAAACCGTCCCACGGCGGCGTTTTGCCCGGCGTCAAGGTAAACGGGGAGATCGCCGCGGCGCGGGGAGTCGCCTTGGGCGAGGACTGCATCTCGCCGCCGGCGCACTCGGAGTTCGGGAGCCCCGAGGGCCTGCTCGAGTTCGTGGCACGGCTGCGCGAGATGAGCGGCGGCAAGCCGGTCGGGTTCAAGCTGTGCCTGGGCATCCGCAGCGAGTTCCTCGCCATCTGCAAGGCCATGCGGTCCACCGGAATCCTGCCGGACTTCATCACCGTGGACGGGGCCGAGGGCGGGACCGGCGCGGCGCCGGTGGAGTTCACCGACAACCTCGGCACGCCGATCAACGAGGGCCTGGCCTACGTACACAGTGCCCTGACCGGAGCCGGCCTGCGCGAGAACATCCGCCTGATCGCCAGCGGCAAGGTCGCCACCGGCTTCGACATGGTGATCAAGCACGCGCTCGGCGCCGAGCTGTGCAATGTCGCGCGCCCGATGATGTTCTCCCTGGGATGCATCCAGGCGCTGCGCTGCAACACCAACACCTGCCCCACCGGCGTCACCACGCAGGATCCCCGGCGCAGCCGCGCGCTGGACGTGGAGACCAAGCACGTGCGGGTGCGCAACCTGCACGGCGCCACGCTGAAAAGCTTCCTGGACCTGACCGGAGCCCTCGGCCATGACGACCCGGACCGGCTGACGCCGGACCTGATCTGGCATCGCCGGACCGACGGTCCGGCGGTGACCTATGCCGATATCTACTCCTTCCTGCGACCGAACCAGCTCCTGGAAGGGGTTTCCCTTCCGGCCGACTGGGAGGGCGCCTGGCACCGGGCGGACGCCCGCAGCTTCCGTCCGGCGGCGTGAGCCGGGCCGCCCGGCGGCGCCGGCGTCACCGCCCGCTCCACATACCCGTCTTCTCGAAGGTATGATCAGGCCTCGGCGGCTGCCTGCGCCGCCGTGCGCTCCGGCAGCGGTGTTGTGAGAGCGAAGCGCGGCCCCAGCCATGGGACCCTTGCGCGCCTCCCCGGCGAAGCGCACGACGGCTCTGAGAGCTGACCATACCCTCGAGAAGGCTGGTAATTGCCGGCATGCAGGAACAAGCACCCCAGCCCCGTGGAGCGTCCCGCGGCTCGCTGCCCGCCGGCGTGTGGGCGTTGGGGCTGGTAAGCCTGTTCATGGACACCTCATCCGAAGCCATCCACAGCCTGCTGCCGATCTTCCTGGTTTCCGCGCTGGGCGCGAGTACCGTCTCGGTGGGGCTGATCGAGGGCGTGGCCGAAGCGACCGGGCTGGTCACGCGCACCTTCTCGGGCGCGCTGTCGGACTGGCTGGGGCGGCGCAAGCTGCTGGCCCTCGCCGGCTACGGCCTCGCGACCCTGAGCAAGCCGCTGTTCGCGGTCGCCGCCAGCGCCGAGGCCGTGTTCGTGGCGCGCTTCATCGACCGCATCGGCAAGGGCATCCGCGGCGCGCCGCGTGACGCCCTGGTGGCGGACCTCGCCCCGGCGCCGGTGCGCGGTACCGCGTTCGGCCTGCGCCAGTCGCTGGACACCGTCGGCGCCGTGCTGGGCCCGGGCCTGGCGATGCTGCTGATGTGGCTGAGCGGCGACGACTTCCGGCTGGTGTTCTGGCTGGCGGTGATCCCCGCCGCGGCCGCCGTCATGGTGCTGGCCACAGCGGTGCACGAACCGGCCCGCTCGCGCGAGCGCACGGCGCGACTGCCGCTGCACCGGCGCGACCTGGCCAGGCTGCCGTCCGCCTACTGGCTGGTGGTAACGGTGGCCGGGGTGTTCACGCTGGCGCGCTTCAGCGAGGCCTTCATGCTGCTCAAGGCCGAGGACATCGGCCTGCGCGAGGCACTGATCCCGATGATGCTGGCGGTGATGAGCGTGGTGTACTCCGCCACCGCGTACCCGGTCGGCCGGCTGTCGGACCGCATCGGGCGCAGCGGGCTGCTGGCCTCCGGCCTGCTGGCGCTGATCACCGCCGACCTGGTGCTGGCCGCCGCGGGCAGCGCGTGGACCGTGGCGCTGGGGTCGGCCCTCTGGGGCCTGCACATGGGCCTGACCCAGGGACTGCTGGTGACGCTGGTGGCCGACACGGCCGGGGCGCGCCTGCGGGGCACCGCCTACGGCATGTTCAGCCTGGTCAGCGGCGTCGCCATGCTGGTCGCGAGTGTGCTGGCGGGCGAGATCTGGCAGGCCTTCGGGCCGGCGGCGACGTTTCTGACCGGCGCCGGCATCACCGCGCTGGCGCTGGCGGGCTTCGCCTCGCTGCGACGGCGCGGCCTGATCGGCGGGCGCGCCGGCTGACGCCGCGGTGGACGGCTCAGCCGGCCGCGGCCACCTCGCGCACCGCCTCCGCCACGGCCTCGTGCACCGCCGGATCCAGCGGCGACGGCACCAGCTCATGCTCCGGCGCCAGCTCTGCCAGGGTGCGGGCCGCGGCGAGGAACATCTCGTTGCTGAATGCCCGTACCCCGGACTCGAGCACACCCCGGAACAGGCCGGGGAAGCCCAGCACGTTGTTGATGCTGGCGCCGTCTGCCGCGAACGCCGCCCCGTGCCGGAGCGCCTCGCGCGGCAGGATCTCCGGGTCCGGGTTGGTCAGCGCCAGGATCAGCTGCCCCTCGCGCACGCTCTCCGGCCGGATCAGGCCGGAGACCCCGGTGGTGGCGATCACGATGTCCGCCCGCGCCATTACCTCGTCCAGGCTCGCGCGCCGGCCGCCCATGGCCTCGAAGCGCTGCAGCGCATCCTCGCGCAGGTCGGTGCCGATCAGCTTGCGCAGCCCGTGGCTGGCGAGCAGGTTGGCGATGCCCATGCCGGCGGCGCCGAGCCCGACCTGGCCGACCACGCTGTCCTCCAGGCTGCGGCCGATGCGCCGGGCGGCACCGAGCAGCGCGGCCAGCGACACCACGGCGGTGCCGTGCTGGTCGTCATGCATCACCGGCCGGTCCAGGCGCCGCAGGAGCTCCTCCTCGATGCGAAAGCAGTCCGGGGCGGCGAAGTCCTCGAGCTGGATCGCCCCGAACGAGGGTGCGATCCGCTCGACGGTCTCGATCACCCGGTCCGGATCGGTCTCCCGCATCAGGATCGGGATCCCGGACAGGCCCGCGAGCCGGGCCATCAGCGCGGCCTTGGCCTCCATCACCGGCAGGCCCGCAACCGGCCCGATATTGCCGAGCCCCAGGATGGCGGTGCCGTTGGTGATGATGCCGACGGTGTTGCGCAGGCCGGTGTACTCCTGCGCCAGGGAAGGGTCGTCGCGGATCGCCAGGCAGACCCGGGCGACCCCGGGCGAGTAGACATCGCGCAACTCCTGCAGGGAGGTCAGCGGGAGCCGGGAGACCATCCGGATCTTGCCCCCGCGGTGGCGGTTGAACACCCGGTCCGACTTGCCGATCAGGCGCGCGTTGGGCAGCGCATTGATCGCCTCGGCCAGGTTGTACTCGACGTCGGCCTCGAGGTTCAGGGTGACCTCCCACACGGTCTTGTCCTGGTCGCGCTTGACCACGTCGAGGTTCTCGATCACCAGGCCGGCCTCCCCGATGACCTGCAGGATCCGGGCCAGGCTGCCGGGCTTGTGCTGCGATTCGATCAGCAGTATCTCGGGGATCTTCATCCGGCGTCCTCGAGGAATTCGCGAATGGCCGTGATGCTGGCGCCTCCGTCCATGTCCCAGAACAGGTGCCCGCATCCGGGCAGCGGGTGCAGGCGGGCGCGAGGGATCTTCTGCAGGATCAAGCGGGCGTTGGCAAAGGGAATCAGGATATCGTCGGTTCCGTGCAGCACCAGTGTCTCGTGAGGCAGGTCGCCGATGCGGTGCTCCACGTCGAAGCCGCGGATCGCCGCCAGCTGCGCCTCGATTCCGCGCACGCGCCGCGTGTACCGGAATCGTTCCACCACCAGGGACTCGAAGCGGTCCGGGTTTTCCCGGAGCCACTGCTCAGTGTAGTTCACCCGCAGCAGGTCCCGGACGACTTCCTCGGCGTCGCGCCCCGGCTGCGGGTCGAGCTTCGCCAGCACCTCGCGCGAGGCGGGCACCTGGCCCCGGCCGCCGTGGCTGGTGCAGCCGAGCACCAGCCGCTCGCAGCGCCCCGGCTCCAGCACCGCCATGGTCTGGGCGATCATCCCGCCCATGCTGATGCCCATGAGGTGGGCCCGCTGCCAGCCGGCGGCGTCCATCAGCGCGTACACGTCGCGCGCCAGCATTTCCATGTCGTAGGGGCCCTCGGGCACATCGCTCTCGCCCATGCCGCGGTTGTCCTGGATCAGCACCGGGCGGTCCTGGGCCAGCGCCGGGGCCAGGTGCCGCCAGTCCTCCTTGACCCCACCCAGGCCCATCACCATCACCAGGGGCAGCCCACGGCCCTGCTCGTTCAGGGCGGCCCACGCCAGCCGGACACCGTCCCGCTGCGCGTAGCGCGTGGCCGGAGCCAGGTCCGCGACCGTCTGCGTATTCGACACGTTCACACCTCCATCGGGTCGGTGCGGCCGGGGCGCGGCCACACCCGGGTATCGGGTGGGGTCCAGTCTAACCCGGTCATTCGCCCTGTCCGCCAGTCCCGCCGGCAGCCACTACGAACCCGGTCAGAGGTAATGCGAGCAGCGCCGGCACGTTGCGGTACAGTCGGCGCAGCGCGGACAGGCCGCCACCGAGCACGAGCCATTCGATCTTGGTTCCGCCCGGGTCAATGCCGATGCGCACTTCCGGTCAGCCTCCGCCGCGCCTGCTGCAGGTCCCGGCACAGCGTCCGGGTACCCTCGATGATCCGCGGGCCCGGACGCTGGATCCGGTCGGGGTCCAGGCGGAAGAGATTCCCCTGCTGTACCGCGGGCAACTGTTTCCACCGGTGCCAGTAAGCGAGCCACGAGCGGGGTCCGCTCACGACGATGGCCTGCGGGTCCCGGCCCAGCACCGCGCCCGCCGCCACCCGGGGCGCGAGCGAATCCAGGTCGCCGAAGACGTTGCGTCCGCCGCACGCCCGGATCGCCTCGCTGATGATATGTGGCTCGCCGACGGTCATCAGCGGCCGGTTCCAGATCTCGTAAAACACCCGCACCGGTCGGCGGTGACTCCAGCGCCGGCGGATCGCAACCACCCGCTGACGAAAGCGCTGCGCCCTCGCCTTGCCCCGCTGCGGCCGCCCCACCAGCTGGCCCAGCCGCCGCAGACTCGAGGCGATGTCCGCGAAGCTGCGAGGCCTGCTGACGAACACCTTAAGCCCCAGCCGGCGCAGCTTGTGGATGGGGCCCGCACCGGTGCCGCTAGCCCAGGCCACCACGAGGTCCGGGTGCAGCGCCAGGATCCTCTCGTAGTCGAGGCCCGCGGCGCCGCCCACGCGTGGGATGCCTTTCGCCGCCGGCGGGTAGTCGCTGTAGCGACTGGCCCCGACCACGCGGCTGCCGACCCCCAGGTCGAACAGCATCTCGGTGACGTGGGGGGCCAGACTCACGATCCTCCGGGCCGGATGCGGCAGGTGGATGAGCTGGCCGGTATCGTCGCGCGCCGAGACCGCACCCGCCGCGTGCGCGGCGGCAAGGCAGGCCGGCACTCCCAGCACCGCAAGCAGGGCTGCCGCACACCCGAGGCGAGCCATGAGCAAGCGCGCCGCCGCTGCCGGCGGGGTCACTCCTCCGCCCCTCAGGCGAGCCACCCGACCAGGGTCAGCAGGGAGATGAGGATCAGCCAGACCGCCAGCGCGCGGTGATACAGCTCCAGGGCCGTTGCCACCGCGTCCGGATCGTCGCGGTCCGCGGTGTCCTCGTGCACCCGCAGCGCACCCCGGCCGGCGGCGAGCAGCAGGCCGCGACCGGCGTCGCCGATCGAGTCCGCTTCGCCGTCACGCCATTCGCGCCATTCGTGCAGCGAGTCCTCGAAGCTGCCAACCAGCCCGTAGGTCAACGCCAGCAGGCGCACCGGGATCCATGCCAGCACGCCCGCGAGCCTGGCGGCGAAGTCGGCCAGGCCCTCGCCACCGGCATCGTCGCGGGCGAAGCTCGCCAGCCGGGTGAGCAGGGCACCCACCGGCCCAAGCACCATGAACCAGAACAGCACCGTGAACAGGCGTTCCGCCGACTGGGTCACCAGCGCATCGCGCATCCCCGCGCTGGCGGCGCCGAGGTCGCCCGGGCGCTCGCCGAGCAGGGTCGCCACCAGGTCCAGCGCGCTGTCCCCGCCCTCCGCGGCCCGGGACAGGAACAGGCGCACCTGCTCGGGCAGGCGTCGCGGCCCGAGGCTGAAATACAGCACCACCAGACCGACCAGCCAGGCGACGAATCCCAGCCCCAGCCACACCAGGAACAGCTGCAGTGCGATCAGCGCCAACACCGGCAGCCCCACCAGCAGCAGGAGCCCAAGCGGCCCGTCCCAGCCCGGCCAGCGGCCCGCCATGCGGGCGAGGCCCTCGTGCCAGGACCGGAACCACGCCGGGCTTCTCACCCGCTCCGCGTCACCCAGCAGGTATTCCGCGCCGAACACCAGCAGTATCGAAATAATAGCCATGGTGCCGTGATTTCCTCCGCGGCCGATCAGGCGGGCACGGCCCGGATCAGCCGACGCAGCCGATTCCATTCGAATGCCGGTCCGGGATCGGTCTTCCGGCCCGGTGCCACGTGACAGTGCCCGGCGATGCGGTCCTCCGTCACGGCCGGATACGCCCGTATGAGGGCGGCGCACAGTGCGGCCAGGCGACGATACTGCACCGTCTCGTAGGGATCCTCGTCGGTGCCCTCGAGCTCGATGCCGATGGCATAGTCGTTGCAGTCCTGGCGGCCGCCAAAGGAAGAAACCCCCGCGTGCCAGGCCCGCTCGCGAAACGGCACGTACTGCACGTACTCGCCGTCCCGGCGGATGAGAACGTGGGACGAAACCCGCATCCCCGCGATCCCGGAAAAGTACGGGTGCGCGTCGGTCGGAAGGGCTCCGGTGAACAGCGCGTCGATCCAGTCGCCGCCGAACTCGCCGGGCGGCAGACTGATACCATGCACGACGACGAGGCTGATGTCGGCGGGATCGGGGCGGGCGTCGCGATGCGGGGAGGGACACCACCGGGCACCCCCCAGGCGGCCGCTTTCGGTATCCACGGGGGGCGGACACAGGGTCCGCGTCCCAACACCGGGTCCGTGCGCACGAGAGTCTTGTCCGCGAGTCACTGGCAATCCCGAAAGTGTCATCCGGACCGCGCCGGTTATCCTTGTTGGTCGGTGCCAGAAATGGCGTTGCACCGAAGGGACCAACGGTAGGCGCGCTGGCTGCCGGGATCAAGTCCCTTGCCTTGCGCACGCCCCGGCCGAAGTACAGAATCACCGCCATGCGCAAGATACCGGATATGCTGGACATGATCCGGGAGCTGGTGGCGATCCCGTCGGTGAGCAGCTCCAACCCCGACCTTGACCTCGGCAACCGTCCGGTGGTCGAACACCTGGCGGGCTGGCTCGAGACGCTGGGGTTCGCCACCGAGCTGCTGCCGCTGCCCGGACAGCCCCAGAAGGCCAACCTGGTCGCGTCCCTGGGACAGGGGGACGGCGGCCTGGTGCTGGCCGGACACACGGATACGGTCCCCTTCGACGAGGGCCGGTGGCGCAGCGACCCGTTCTCGGCCACGGTCCGCGACGACCGCATCTACGGTTTGGGCACCTCGGACATGAAGACCTTTCTGGCGATCGCCGCCGATGTTTCGGCCGAGTTCACCGCCCGGCGCCCGGTCCGACCCCTGACCCTGCTCGCCACCGCGGACGAGGAGTGCAGCATGAGTGGCGCCCGCAGCCTGGCCGAAAGCGGCCACCCGCGTGCCCGCTATGCCGTGGTGGGAGAGCCGACGGGGCTGCGGCCGGTGCGCATGCACAAGGGCATCATGATGGAGCGGTTGCGGGTGCTCGGCGCCTCGGGGCACTCGAGTGATCCCACCCTGGGGCGCAATGCCCTGGAGGGGATGCACCGGGTGCTGGGTGCCCTGCTCGAGCTGCGCAAGACGCTGCAGCGCGACAACCGCAACCCGGCCTTCCACGTGGACCGCCCCACGCTCAACCTGGGGCACATCCACGGTGGCGATAATCCCAACCGGATCTGCCCCGAGTGCGAGCTGCACTTCGACCTGCGCATGCTCCCCGGGATGCAGATCGAAACCCTGCGCCGGCAGCTGCGAGCGGCGGCCGCACAGGCCTTGGAGGGCAGCGGGCTGGAGCTGGACTACGCGCCGTTGTTCGATGGCGTGCCGGCGATGGAGACACCTGCCGACAGCGCCGTGATCCGGGCCGCCGAGTCCCTCACCGGCGCGACCGCCGGCGCGGTCGACTTCGGCACCGAGGGACCCTTCTTCAGTCGCATGGGGATGGAGACCCTGATCCTCGGGCCCGGCGACATCGAGCAGGCGCATCAGCCGGACGAATACCTGGCGCTGGACCGCATCGAGCCGATGCGCGAAATCCTCCGGCAGCTGGTGCAGCGATTCTGCTTCGAGGCCGAAGTCGACTAGGAGCGACCGGTTCGATTCAGCAAGTTGTTGAGTTTTAAGTTATTAAGTCGTTAAGCGGGGTCCGGCCGGCCCGGTGCGTTGCGCCGGCGGGGATGGTTCGCCGCAAGCCCGGCCAGCCACGGCTCGAGCCGGATGACCGTGTAAGGACACGGGGGTCGCTCTCCCCGGACTCCCGGAGACCAAGGCAAGTCACGGCATGACCCAGGAAATCTCGGCGGCGGAATTCGTCAAGTGGTTCCGCAACTCCTCGCCGTATATCAACGCGCACCGCGGCCGGACGTTTGTGCTCGCGATCGACGGCGACACCCTGCGCTCGCCCGAGGCGACCGGGCTGGTGCACGATATCGCGCTGCTGGCCAGCCTCGGCGTCCGTTTGGTGCTGGTACACGGGGCCGAGCCCCAGATCGAGGCGCGCCTCGCGGAGCGCGGTCTGGAGCTCGGCCGGGTCAACGGCTTCCCGGTGGTCGGCCCGGACGCCCTGGCCTGCGCCCGGGAGGCGGTCGGCGGGTTGCGCATCGACATCGAGGCCCGCTTCTCGACCGGCCTGAGCGGGACCCCGATGGCCGGCACCGCCATCCGGCTGGTTTCCGGCAACCTCGTGGTGGCGCGTCCAATCGGTATCCGCAACGGCGTCGACCACCTGCACAGCGGCGAGGTGCGGCGCATCCGGACAGCGACGATACGCGACCTGCTGGGCGACGGCGCGCTGGTGCTGCTTTCGCCTATCGGCTGCTCGCCCACCGGCGAGGCGTTCCTGCTCGACACCGGGGACGTCGCGACGGCGGCCGCGATCCAGCTGCAGGCGGACAAGCTGCTGCTGGTAAGCGGCGAGCCCCCACTCACGGACAGCGCGGACGAGCGCATCGGCGAGCTGACGCCGACCGAGGCGCAGGCGCTGTGCGACGGCGGATCCTGTACCGACGGGCTCCGGCTCCGGATCCGTCACGCGGTGCGGGCCTGCCGCGGCGGCGTCGCCCGGGCGCACCTGTTGTGCAGCCGCCACCAGGGCGCCCTGCTGCAGGAGCTGTATACCCGGGACGGCGTGGGCACGCTGATCACCAGCGAGCGCTACGACACCCTGCGCGGCGCCACCATTGACGACGTCGGGGGGGTGTTGCAGATTATCGCGCCGCTGGAGCAGGAAGGGATCCTGGTCCACCGCTCGCGCGAGCAGCTCGAGCTCGAGATCGACAACTTCGTCGTCATGGAGCGCGACGGCATGATCATCGCCTGCGCCGCGCTGTACGAGTTCCCGCCCGAGCACGCCGCCGAGCTGGCGTGCGTGGGCGTGCATCCGGACTACCGCAACGCGGACCGGGGCGCGACGCTGCTGCGCCACCTGGAGAGGCGCGCGCGCAGCCGCGGCATCGAGCGCCTGATCGTGCTCACGACGCGCACGTCGCACTGGTTCCGGGAGCAGGGCTTCGAACCGGCGCGGATCCAGGATCTTCCGGTCTCGCGCCAGGCCATGTACAACTACCAGCGCAACTCCAAGGTGTTCGTCAAGGCGCTGGGCTGAGCCGGGCCCGCGCTCCCGCGTCGCCGCATTCACCGGAGGAAGCATGTCCGTGCAATTCGAGCCCCAGGGCGCCGCCAACGCCGCGCTGGCGCGGCGCGACCTGGCATCCGTGTGGCACCCCTGCACCCAGATGAAGGACTACGAGTGGATCCCGATGATCCCCATCCGGCGGGCGGCGGGCATGTACCTGGAGGACTTCGACGGCAACCGCTACCTGGACGCGATCAGCTCCTGGTGGGTGAACCTGTTCGGCCACTGCAACCCGCGCATCAATGCCCGCATCCGCGAGCAGCTGGAAACCCTGGAGCACGTGATCCTGGCCGGCTGTACCCACGAGCCGGTGATCGAGCTGTCCGAGCGGCTCGCACAGGTCACGCCGCCGGGCCTGACCCGCAGCTTCTACGCCGACAACGGCTCTTCCGCGGTGGAGGTCGCGGTCAAGCTCAGCTACCACTACTGGCGCAACCGGGGCCATACGCGCAAGACCCGGTTCGTCACCCTGAGCAACAGCTATCACGGCGAGACCCTGGGGGCCCTGGCCGTGACCAACGTCCCGCTCTATCGCCAGACCTACGATCCGCTGCTGATGGACACGTTCAAGGTCACCTCGCCGGACGCATTCGAGCGTGAAGCGGGCGAGAGCTGGGCCGATTACGCCGAGCGCGTGTTCCCGGAGATGGAGGCGGTGCTGGCCGGGCACGCCGACGAAATCTGCGCGGTCATCGTGGAGCCGCTGGTCCAGTGCGCCGGTGGCATGCGCATGCACGACCCGGTCTATCTCAGGCTCCTGCGAGACGCCTGCGACCGCCACGGGGTCCACCTGATCGCCGACGAGATCGCGGTCGGCTTCGGTCGCACCGGGACGCTGTTTGCCTGCGAACAGGCCGGCATCAGCCCGGATTTCCTGTGCCTCTCCAAGGGCCTGACCGGGGGCTACCTGCCGCTTTCCGTGGTGCTCACGGGGGAAGGCGTCTACCAGGCCTTCTACGACGAGTACGAGGAACTGCGCGCGTTCCTGCACTCGCACAGCTACACCGGCAACCCGCTGGGCTGCGCGGCGGCACTGGCCACCCTGGACATCTTCCGCGACGACGACGTGATCGCGCGCAACCGTGAGCTCGCCGGGCACATGCGCCGGGCCGTCGAGCACCTCACCGATCATCCGCGCATCGGCGAGATCCGCCAGCACGGTATGGTCCTGGCGATGGAGATGGTGCGCGACCGGCGCAGCCGCCAGCCGTTCCCGTGGCAGGAGCGCCGCGGACTCCACGTGTTCCGCCACGGTCTGGCCAACGGCGTGCTGCTGCGCCCGCTCGGCAACGTGGTGTACTTCATGCCGCCGTACGTCATCACGCCGGAGCAGATCGACCACCTGGCCCGGGTGGCCGCGGAAGGCATCGACCGGGCCACCGCCTAGTGCGCACTCCCCGCATCCACTGCGATCAGCCGCTGCGCGCGGGCAACACCGTCGACCTGGACGGCCAGGCGGCCCGCCATGTCGCACGCGTACTGCGCCTCGGGCCGGGTGCCGCCCTGGTGCTGTTCGACGGCCGCGGCGGCGAGTTCGGGGCACACGTCGAATCGGTCGCACGCGAGGTCGTGACGGTGCGCGTGGGCGCGCGCCGCGATCCGCAGGGCGAGTCCCCGCTCGCCATCAGCCTGATCCAGGGCATCTCCCGCGGGGAACGCATGGACTACGCGGTGCAGAAAGCGGTGGAACTGGGCGTGACCCGCATCGACCCGGTCTTCTGCACCCGCAGCATGGTGCGGCTGCCGGGCGAGCGCCTGGTGCGGCGGCGTAACCACTGGCAGGGGGTCGCCCGCAGCGCCTGCGAACAGTGCGGCCGCGCGGTGGTTCCGGAAGTCACCATGCCCCGCCCCCTGGACGAGCGCCTCGCGCAGGATCCCGGCGACGGCACCCGGCTACTGCTCGACCCCGCGGCGGGAACGCGGCTGGCCGACCTGCCGCCGCCGGCCCGGGCGACCCTCCTGGTCGGGCCGGAAGGCGGGCTCGACGACGCCGAGGCCGCGCGTGCCCGCGAATGCGGCTTCACCGCGGTACGCATGGGCCCGAGAACCCTGCGCACCGAGACCGCCGCGGCGGCGGCGATCGCGGTGATGCAGGGGTTGTGGGGGGATATGTAGCCCCGGCCCGCGGCAGGCGGGCCGGGGCGGTTTGCTCAGGCCGTGGCTTTCAGGGCCTGGGCGAAGATCTCGGCGGCCTGGTCGATCTGCTCCGCGTTTACGATCAGCGGCGGCAGCCAGCGCACCACCTGGTGGCCGTAGGCGCCGCAGCGGATCATGAGCAGGCCGCGCTTTTCGCACTCCTTCAGCAGGGCACCGGCACGCTCGCCGTCCGCGTTGCCGTCGCGGTCGACCATGTAGGTCCCGAGC
>DASQZM010000096.1:0-94278 GCA_035638695.1 Gammaproteobacteria bacterium
CATGGCCACAAGGGAGATCGTGGTGGTCGGCGGCGGCATCGCCGGCGTTCCGACGGCCTACGGAATCAAGGCGGAGCTGGGCGACGAGGCGCGGGTGACGGTGGTCTCGGAGCGCCCGCGGTTCCATTTCATCCCGTCCAACCCCTGGCTGGCCCTGGGCTGGCGCCGGCCGGAGGAGGTGAGCTTCGAGCTGGAGCCGCTGCTCGAGGCCCGCGGCATCCGCCTGCGGGCACAGCCGCTGCAGGCCGCGGAGCCGGAGCAGGGACGTCTCCGGCTGGCCGACGGCGAGACCCTGTCCTGGGATTACCTGGTGCTGGCGACCGGCATCCGGCCGCTGTGGGAGGAGCTGCCGGGCGCGCAGGCCGATGCCCGCGTGCACTCCGTGATCCTGCCCGAGGAGGTGTCCCGGGCCCACGCGGCCTGGCAGGAGTACCTGCACCGGCCGGGACCGGTGGTGATCGCGGCGGGACCCGGTGCCTCCATCCTGGGGCCGATGTACGAGTATGCCTTCCTGCTGGACGCCGACCTGCGCCGGCGAGGCCTGCGCGGGCGGGTGCCGGTGGCGCTGATTACGCCCGAACCCTATCCCGGTCATCTCGGCCTCGACCGACCGGTGGAACGGGAAGCGCTGGAGGAGGCGCTGGCGGCGCACGACATCGAGTGGATCGGCAATGCCCGGCTGGAGGAACTCGGCGACGGCCAGGCGCGTTTCACCGCGGCCGGCGGGGGCGGCACGCAGACGCGCCCCTACGACTACGCGGTCGTATGGCCGCGCTTCGGCGGCACCGAGGCGCTGCGGGACATGCCCTGGGCCGACGGCTCGGGGCTGTTCCGGGTCGACGCGGCCCTGCGCGCCGAGGGACAGGAGCGGATCTTCGCCCTGGGGACCTGCACGGCCAGGGAGCGCGTGACGGATACGCCGGTGCCGGTGGGCGTGCCCGATGCCGTGTATCCGGCCCAGCAGCAGGCGGCGCTGGTCGCGCGCAACGTGGTGGTGCACGGGCTGCACGGGCAGCCGCCGGTCAGTGCCGCGATCGAGCGCGAACGCTGGATCGCGGACATGGGCGAGCGGGGCGCGGCCTACCTGTCGGCCCCGCACCTGCCGCTGCGCGACGTCAACTGGCTGCGACGCGGGCGCTGGGTGTTCGAGGCCAAGCGCGAGTTCGAGAACTACTACATCCAGCAGGTGCTGTTCGGCGCCGGTGAGCACGCCCACGTGGCGACGCTCACGCGGCGCCTGCTGGAGCGCGCGCACGGCCGGGCGGCGGAGCCGGGCACGCGGCTGGATACCGCCGGGATCACCGTGGCCGACGCGCTGCGGCGCCGCCTCGAGGCACTCGCCGCGGAGCTGGCCCGGCCGGCCCCGGTGCTCGCCCGCCAGCTGCTGGAAGAAGCCGTCGCGGAAGCCTGGTCGTATCTCGACCGCGACACCCGGGCCCGCGCCGAGGAACGTCTGCGGGAGGAGCTGCTCCGGGAGCTGGATGCCGAGCAGGAGCGGGTGCGGTTCGAGGGCGGCGCGCCCTGACCCGCTCGGGTCGCCTCGACAGGCCCCGATTGATCCGGCGCTTCCATCACTCGGCCGGCGTCCGGGGCCGGGCCCCGGAAAGCCGGCAGCAGCATCGGGATCCACCAGGTGCCGGTGGCCATCACCAGCGCAAAGTAGGCCGGAGGCAGATCCCGGATCGCTGCTGCTCTCCTATGAACTGCTTTGCATCCGGAGCGCGCGGCGCCCGGAGACGAATCCCACAAGGCAGGTTTCGCCATGAACGATGTCGAGCCCCTGGACCTGGATGTGCGTGCGGAGCTGCGCACCGGCGGTGAGCCATTGCCGCGGATCATGCAGGCGGTACGGAGCCTGCGGCCGGGGCAGTCCCTGCGCCTGCGGGCGACCTTCGAGCCCCTGCCGCTGTACGCGGTGCTGGGACGCAAGGGTTTCGCGCACGAGGCGGTCCGGCACGCGCAGGGCGACTGGGAGGTCCGGTTCACGCCCGGCGCCGATCCGGCGCCGGCGCCCGAGGCGCCGCCGCGCCCGGGCGACGAGCCGGACGCCGAGTGGCCGGCAGCGAGCACCTTCCTGGACAACCGCGACCTGGTGCCGCCCGAGCCGCTGGTGCGGATCCTCGAAGCGCTGGAACGGCTGCGTCCCGGGCAGGTGCTGGAGGCGTTGAACCCGCGTGACCCGGTGTTCCTGTACCCGGAGCTGGAAAAGCGCGGCGCGGCCATCCGCACCCGCGCCGAGAACGATGGCGTGCGGCTGTTCATCCGCCGCGGAGAGGGACCATGAACGGAGCGGTCGGGCCCGGCCGGGAGACGATACTGGCGGCCCTGCGGGAGGTGCTCGACCCGGAGCTCGGTTACCACGTGGTGGACCTGGGGCTGTGGTGTACCGGCTGGAGATCGAGGGCGGGCGGGTGCGGGCCGGGATTACGCTGACGACCCCGGGGTGCCCGGCGCAGGACTACATCCTCTCGGGCGCCAGCGAGCGCCTGCAGCGGGTCCCCGCCGTGGAATCCGTGGACGTGGAGCTGCTGTGGGACCCGCCCTGGTCTCCGGAGCGCATGTCGCCCGCGGCGAAGTCGTTCTTCGGCATCCACGCGAAACCCGGGCGAGCCGGCTCCCGCGCCGGCGCACCACGCCCGCTCACGGGCTTACTTTCGCGCCTGCAGGGTTGGCTGGACCAGCGGCTATAGCGGCGGGGGAGGCGGTAGCCCGGGTCCGTCGCCGCCGTCCGCAGGGACCGGGCTCGCCGGCGGCGCTTCGATGTCCTCGGGCCCGCCGGCGGTCGGCGGGGGCAGGGCATCGCCGGGCTGGTGCGGTTCCGCCTGCGGCGGCTCCTGCGCCGGCCCGATAAGAGCGCCGCGCGCGTCCCGCGAGAAGCGGCTCATCTCGGCACGCAGCTCGCTGAACTCCCGCTTCAGGTTCTCGTACTCATCGGTGGCGGCACCGCTGCCGCGGCTGAACTCGCGGTCCACGTCCGCCTTGACGCTTTCCATCATGGTGCGGGCGCGGCGCATCCAGGTGCCGGCGGTCCGCGCCAGGCCCGGCAAACGGTCCGGCCGGACCACCAACAGCGCGACCAGACCCACCAGGAGCAGCTCGGAAACGCCGATGTCGAACATGGCCGGCTGTGCTCAGCCGGCCGCGCCGGATGCGAACGGAAGCAACGCGGGCGGACCCGACGGGCAGGTCAATCCATGATGTCTAGCGCTCGCCGCGGCCGTGCGCGGCATGCTCGGTGCCGGCGGGCTCGCGCTCGTTGTCGTCGAAACGGGTGAGCTTCTCCGGGTCGATCCCTCCGGAGGACTCCTTGCCCTCGGTCTCGTCGTCGCCGCGGAAGGCGGACCGGAAGCTGCGCAGGGCCGAGCCCATGTCGCCGCCGATGTTGCGCAGCCGCTTGGTGCCGAACACCAGCGCGACGATCGCGAGGATGATCAGGAGCTGCCAGATACTGATCCCGTCAAGCATTGCGTAACTCCCGGCACCACCAGGTGCCTGTCCGCGGCCCCAGCCGCGTCCTGCATGTGCCCAGACTGTTTCGGCCGGCCCGGTCACCCGGGACGCAGCGAGGCGTCCCGCGAAGCCGTCCCCCAACAGGCAGATTACGCCCGTCCGCCAGACCCTGTCGACCCGCCCGTGGGGTCCCATTGACGTGGGGCAATGCCGGGAGCCGTTCTCCCGGTCGTTGCGCAAGTCCCTGTCGACGGGGAGATAAATAACATATATATCAGATACGCTACGCCCTACCGGCCGAACGACCGCCTCGACGTCCTGCTGTGGAAGTACGCGCGGCGATTTAGCCGTGCGCGGCCGGGGGATCCGGGTCGTCGTCCCAGTGTGCGTCGGCTTCCGGGTAGCGCAGGATCCAGCGCTCGATCTCGGCCACGTGGCGTGACTCTTCGCGCGCGAACTCGAGCGCGAGCTCGCGCACCTCGGGGTTGTCGGTGCGCTCCGCGGCCCGGCGGTAGAACACCTCCGCGGTCTGCTCCGCCACCAGCGCCATGCGCAGGACATGATTCGGCGTCATCAGGTGGTGGCTGTCCGCGAGGGTCGCCGACTCCGGGCTTTCGCTGTCCGGCCACTCGTACTCCCAGGGCTTGAGCTCGGCGACCCCGCCCTCGACACGGGCGCGCTCGGCGGCCTCGGCGGCATGCAGGTACGAGGCCCGCGCCAGGCGTTCGAACAGGTCCGCGGCGGGGACGTTGTCCTGGCGACGCATGACCTCGGCCAGCTCCCGGTAGCGTTCGGCGGCCTCCTCCTCGAGGGTCACCGCGTACGCCAGGAATTCGGCCAGGGTCTTCATGCCGTCTCCGCGCGGAAGGCCGCGGCAATCGAATCGAGGCTGGCGGCAGCCACCTCGGCGGGGCGCCACACCCGGCGCTCCCGGCAGAAGCGCAGGCCGGTGGTGAGGCAGTCGTCGTCCATCAGCCGCAGGAAGGTCTCGCGCCGGTCGGCAGTCGGCTCGAAGCCGGGACGGATACGGTGCTTGTAGTGCTTTGACTTGATCGCCGGGATCGCCGCGCTCATTCGATGACCTCCTGTTTGCGGGGTGCCAGGGCCAGGATCTGCTACAGGACATCCGCGGGCCGGATCTGCAGCGGGCCCGGTTGGTGCCAGGCGCGGACTTCGCCGGGCAGGCGATAGTGGCCCAGCAGGTACCGGTGGAGCTGGCCGTCGTGGTTCTGCTCGACCACCAGCACGCGGCGGCAGCCCTCCAGCGCGGCCGCCATCCTCTCGGGAAGGGCGGGCGCGATCGGGCGCAGCGCGACCAGGCGCGCGCGAACGCCTTCTTCGGCGGCTCGTCGATGACCGCGCGGGCCTGGCCCATCGCCTGATCGCTCAGCACGATCGCCGGTGTCTGCAGGGCCTCGGCCAAACCCACCGCCCACTGCGTGGCGTGCAGGCAGTCGCCACTGCCGGTGATGGCAATGGACAGGGAGCTCTTGGGCATGACAGGTGCCGCTGTTTTCCGGTTGCCGGTATCGGCATCATGTTAGCGGGTGCCTGGCAGAGCGCACTTGATACGCATCAAGTGCGCGCCGTGGTGGACGCGGGAGGGGCCCAGGCAGAGAATGCGAAGGGCATGTCTGCCCATGGGCGACGGGCCCGGGCGGATTCGGCAGCCGCGTGGCCACGCGCCGATGCGCAGGGCAGGTGCCGCGCCTGCGCCCGCGGAGAGCAAGCATGCCGGAGTGCGTATTCTGTCGGATTGCCGCCGGGGCCGAACCGGCATCCGTGGTCCACGAGGACGAATCCGACCTGGTGGTCATGGACCTGTTCCCCGTCAGCAAGGGCCACGCTCTGGTCATCCCCAGACGGCACGCAGGCGGAGTCAACGACCTGACTCCCGCCGAAGGCGCCCGTCTGTTCGACACGGCAAGGCGCGTCATCCGGGCGCAACGGGCCGCCGCGTGGGGCCTGAGTGGAATCCACCTGCTTCTTAACGACGGCAGGGGCGCCAACCAGCAGGTTCCGCACGTCCATATCCATCTCATCCCGCGCTATCGGGGCGATGCCGCACGCGCCCTGTTGCGGTTGCTGCGCCATCTGACGGGACGGCTCGGGGCGCCGGCCGACCGGGCCGCGCTGGACGCGCGTGCGCGCGAGCTGGCCGCGCTGCTGGACGTTGCGGGCGAGGCCGCGCCGGGCGGTTGAACCGGCGCCCCGTCCCGGCTGCCCTCCGCTTTGGCGTTGGCGTCCCCGGCAAGGCCGCGGCGCCCCGCCGCGGAACCATCAAATGGTCACCCGGGCCCGCCCCGCGCCTCGAAAAGTGACCAAATCGTCAAGAATGCGTTCCTCGCGTGCCGCCCGGTAACGGGGAGCTGCTTTCGCGCGGCCCGCACCCGTCGGGGCGCGTATCTCCGTATGGTATCCGGCCCCTGGACGTGGAGGCGTCGCGTTTCGGATGTCGCTGGCATGTCTCTTGCTAGAGCGAAACGCAAGAGCCTGTCCCCTGGGGCGGGCGTGTTCACAACCGGGGAGACGTCCGCATGGCAGCCAAGAAAACCATCGTGATCGTATGCAACCTGGACACCCGGGGCGAGGAGATCCGCTTCGTCAAGGAGCTGATCGAAAGCCGCGGGCATCGGGCGCTGTTTCTGGATTTCAGCATGGAGGAGCCGCCCCCGTTTCCGGGCGACATCACCTGCGAGGAGGTCGCCCGGCGCGGGGGCCTGCCGATCGGCACGGTGCGCGAGTACTACCGCGTCAAGCGCGATACGGCGACCGAGAACCAGATCCACGGCGCAGTCGCGATCGTCGAGGACCTGCTGCGGGCCGGGGAGGTCGATGGGGTGTTTGGCGTGGGCGGCGGGACGGCGACCCTGGTGACGACGAGCATCATGCAGCGCTTGCCGTTCGGCATGCCGAAAGTGATGGCCTCGCCGATGGCGGCCCACCCGGCCTATATCGACCAATACGTGGGCACGCGCGATCTCACCATGCACCACACGGTGCTCGACATCGTGAAGCTCAACCCCCTGCTCAAGGCCCAGATCATAAATGCGGTGGGGGCTATCTGCGGCATGGTCGAGATGTCCGGCGGTCCCGACATCGAGACCGCCAGACCGCTGGTCGCGATCAGCAACTTCGGTCCGGGCGAGATGGCGGTCCAGGCGGCGGTGGGGTTTCTGGAAGAGGCCGGCTTCACCCCGGTGCCGTGCCATGCGCAGGGCCGGGGCGACCGGGCCATGGAGGGCATGATCCGCGATGGCCTGTTCGCCGGCGTGATGGACGTGTGTCTCGGGGGGGTGATCGAGCACCTTTACGAGGGCAATCGCGACCCCGGGCCGGATCGCCTGGCGGCGGCCTGTGACACCGGAATCCCCATGATCCTCGCGCCCTGCGGCCTGGACCATATCAGCTACGGGGGCCGCAAGGACAAGCTGGCGGCGACGCGGGATCGCAAGCAGTACGCGATGGACAGCCTGCGGGTGCAGGTCCGCTCGACCGCCGAGGAACTGCGTCAGGCGGCACGGGAGATCGCCCAGCGTCTCAATAATGCCAACGGTCCCTATACCTTCCTGGTCCCGCTCAAAGGCTGGTCGTCACTGGACCGGGAGGATCGCCCCCTGTACGACCCCGAGGCCGACGCGGCGTTCGTGGACGAACTGAAAAAACGTATCGCCGATCCCGAGACCATCCGTGAGCTCGACCTGCACCTGTATACCCCGGAGTTCGCCCGCGCCGCGGTAGACGAGTTCATCAGGCTCTATGACATGGCGGCTGCGGCGCCGCGCACGGGAGCGGTGGACCATGCCTGAGCGAACCGCCGAGCGCCGGGCGAATGCACGAAATCGTCACTTTTGGCGGACGGAGACGCCCGTGGTGGAAGGCCGCGCCGCCAGGCCGGTCGCCCACCGGAAAGCGGCGGGGGCGAGCAGGACAAGGAAAACCCTGTGGAAACATCGGTATGCACACCGATTGCCGGCATCTGCCGGCAGCCGGCCCGAGCAAACCGGTAATTTGGCACCAAGTTTGCTTTAAGGGCATTGCGGGCCGGTCCATGACCGCCCTGAATCGCCGCCGCGAAATCCGGCCCCGGGTTGTGGCGGACGAGAACGACACACCGACGGCCGCCCCGAAGCGACGGCACAGTGCGCGAGGAGACAGGTGATGGCAACAGTAATCACGCCGGCGCCGGCAACATTTCCGGCACCCCACGCGGTTGAGGCGATTCCGGGCACCGAAGGCTGGGAGCGGATGTATCCCTACCAGTACCAGTTCGTGACCGACGATCCCGAGCGCCACGACTACGAGGCCAACGGTTTCTGGTTCTACGACGGCCTGCATTATCCGGAGCCGCTGTACCCCTTCGACATGATCTGGGACGAGGCCTGGTATCTGGCGCTGTCGCAATACAACACCCGGATATTCTCCGTGCCCCCGGTCTACGGGGTCGATCACCGGATCATCAACGGCTATATCTACATCACACCGGTTCCGGTGAAGGATCCCAAGGAGATCGAGGCGCGGGTGGCGCTCTTCATGGAGCGTGCCGGCTACTACTACGAGAACTGGGACGCGCTCGAGACGAAGTGGGTCGACAAGATGAAGAAGACGATCGCCGAGCTCGAGGCGCTCAAGATCCCGGCGCCGCCCGAGCTCGAGGATCTCTCGGTGGTCACCGATGCGGTCGGCGAGTCCGAGGGTTACCACCTGCTCAAGGCCTATGACGATCTCATCGACCTGGGCATCCGCTGCTGGCAGTACCACTTCGAGTTCCTGAACCTGGGGTACGCCGCCTACGTCACGTTCATGGACTTCTGCCAGAAGCTCTTTCCCGACATCCCGGTGCAACAGGTCACGCAGATGATCTCGGGCATCGACGTGATCATGTATCAGCCGGACGAGGAGCTGAAGAACCTGGCGCGCGGGGCCGTGGAGCGGGGGGTCGACGACACCCTGCAGGCCCACCAGGATTTCGAGAGCGCACGCCAGGCGCTCGAGGGCACCGGGCCCGGACGCGAGTGGCTCGCGAGCTTCGAGAAGGCGCGCTATCCGTGGTTCAACATTTCCACCGGAACCGGGTGGTATCACCACGACAGGGCGTGGAACGACGACCTCAACGTCCCGTTCGCCTCGATCCGCATGTACGCCGGCAAGATCCGGGAGGGTGCCTCCCTGGAGCGGCCGATCGAGCAGGTCCAGCGCCAGCGCGACCGCATCGTGAGCGAGTACCGCAACCTGATCGCGACCGACGCCGACCGGGCCACCTTCGACCAGCTCCTCGGCACCGCCAGGACCGTGTTCCCGTACGTCGAGAACCACCTGTTCTACGTCGAGCACTGGTTTCACAGCGTGTTCTGGAACAAGGTCCGGGAGGTCGCCGCGATCATGCGCGATCACGGCCTGATCGAGGACCTGGAGGACGTCTGGTATCTCCGGCGGGCCGAGATCAAGGATGCGCTGTGGGACCTGGTGACCGCCTGGGCCACGGGGGTCAAGCCGCGCGGACAGAAGGTCTGGCCGAAGGAGATCGTTTGGCGCAAGGCCGTCATGGAGAAGTTCCAGGCGTGGAGCCCGCCGCCGGCGGTCGGCACGCCGCCCGAGAAGATCCAGGAGCCTTTCACCGTCGTCCTCTGGGGCGTGACCAACGATTCGCTGGACGCCTGGGCCCGGATCCAGGACGTGTCGGACCCGGAGAACGTCACCGAGTTTTCCGGCTTCCCCGGCAGTCCGGGTGCTGCCGAGGGCGTGGCGCGCGTCTGCCGCACCGTGGACGAGGTCAGCCGGCTCGCTGACGGCGAAATCCTCGTGGCCCCGACGACGTCGCCTTCCTGGGCGCCGGCCTTCACCAAGATCCGGGCCTGCGTCACCGACGTCGGTGGGGTGATGAGCCATGCGGCGATCGTCTGTCGCGAGTACGGGATGCCTGCGGTGGTGGGCACCGGGCACGCGACCAAGATCATCAAGACCGGCCAGCGGGTCCGGGTCGACGGCACGACCGGCGCGATCACGATCATCCGCTAGGCGCGACCCGCAGGAAGGAACTGGAGGAGACACCATGAATGCCAAGCCCCCGCTGGTCTGCTGGTTCGAGGACTGCGCGAGCGACTCTCTGCCCCTGGTGGGGGGCAAGAACGCCTCGCTGGGAGAGCTGCTCAAGGCCGGTGCGCGCGTGCCCCCGGGGTTTGCGGTCACGACCGCGGGTTTTCGCCAGTTCATGGAGCAGAACCACCTGCCCGAGTGCATCCGGCAGGTGCTCGAACCGCTCGATCCCGATGACACGGCCGCGCTCGAGCGCGCGAGCGCGGCCGTTCGCCGGGAGATCGAGCAGGCTCCGTTCAGCATCGCGCTGGAGGATGCCATCGGCGAGTTCTACCGGCGCCTGTCGCTGCACTGCTGCATGCCGGCGACGCCGGTGGCGGTGCGGTCCAGCGCGACAGCGGAGGATCTGCCGGATGCGAGCTTTGCCGGGCAGCAGGACACCTACCTGTGGATCCGCGGTGTCGACGACGTTCTCGAGCACGTGCGCCGCTGCATCGCGAGCCTCTACACCTCCCGCGCCATCGCCTACCGCAAGCGAATGGGCTTTGCCCAGGACGAGGTCGCCATCAGCGTGGGCGTGCAGAAAATGGTCGATGCCTACACCGCCGGCGTGATGTTCACACTCAATCCCGTGACGGGCGACCGCTCGGCGATCGTGATCGACGCCAATTTCGGCTTCGGCGAGTCGGTCGTCTCGGGCGAGGTCACCCCGGATCAGTTCCACCTCAACAAGATCACCATGGAAGTGGTCAAGCGGACGATCTGCCGCAAGGAGTTCTGCTACACGGTCGATCTCGAACGGCAGTGCTCGCGGCGCGCCGAGGTCCCGGCAGAACGCCAGTCGATCCAGTCCGTCGTCGACGAGGAGCTGCTGGAACTGGCGCGCATGGGAACGCGGGTCGAGCGCCATTATGGCCGTCCGATGGACATCGAATGGGCGATCGACAAGGAGGTCCCGGAGGGCAGCAACATCTTTCTGCTGCAGGCGCGCCCGGAAACCGTCTGGGGCAGCAAGCCGGCCAGCGCGGTCTCGTCCGGTTCCGGGACGAGTCTCGACTACATCGTGGCCAGCATGATCGCGGGCAGGAAGGTCTCTTGAGGGCCGCCGCGCGGCGGCGGCATGCGATATCCACCGCGGTATCGGCGATGACCAATGACAGGAGCAATCAAGCCATGATCGACGACCTCAGAAGCTACATCGCGGCCTGCGAGGAGCACGGCGTCCTGCACCGCGTCAAGACGGAAGTGGACTGGAATCTGGAGCTGTGCCACGTCTCCAAGGTGAACGAGGAGCAGAAGGGGCCGGCGCTACTGTACGAGAACGTCAAGGATTACGACATCCCGGTGTTCACCAGCGCGTTCACGACACCCGAGCGGCTCGCCCTCGCCCTGGAGCAGGATCCGTCCCTTTCGATGAGCAATCTGTCGAAGCGCTGGATGAAGCTGACCACGCGCGAGCTGATCCCGCCGGAGCACGTGACCGACGTACCGGTGATGGAGAACGTCGTCGAGGGAGAGGATATCGACATCAACATGTTCCCCTCGCCCTGGTTCTACCCGGAGGACGGCGGCCGCTTTTTCGTCACCTCCGGCTTCCTGGTGACCCGTGACCCGGACACCGGCTGGACCAACCTCGGAACCTACCGCTCCCAGGTGCTGGACAGGGACATCCTCGGCTCCCAGATCATCAAGGGCAAGCACGGGGACATGCACCTGAAGAAGTACGCCGAGCGCGGGGAGTTGATGCCCGCGGCCTACGTCGTGGGCACCGATCCGGTGCTGTTCCTGACGAGCTCGACCCTGATCAGTGCCCAGTGCGACGAGTACAACGTGGCCGGCGCGCTGCGCCAGCGCCCGGTGCCGGTGTTCCAGTCCGACCTGACCGGACTGACCCTGCCCGCCAGGGCCGAGATCATCGCCGAGGGGTTCATCGACCCCAACCAACTGCTGGAGGAAGGGCCATTCGGCGAGTACACCGGGTACTACTCGGGAAACAAGGGAAAGGACTACCCGAAGCCGTTTCTCAGGATCAAGCGCATCCTCCACAGAAACAACCCCATCATGTGGTCGACGACCGTGGGCAAGCCGATCAACGACATCCACATGATCCAGTCGCTCAACCGGACGGCCACGCTGTGGCACGACCTCGAGACCATGCGCGTGCCGGGAATCCAGAGCGTGTTCATCCCGCCCGAGTCCTGCGGCCGCTTCTGGGCCGTGGTGTCGGTCAAGCAGATGTACCCGGGGCACTCGAACCACGCCGGCAATGCGGTGATCGCCACCACGACGGGCCACTACGGGCTCAAGGGTGTGATCGTTGTCGACCACGACATCGCCGCCGACGACTGGGAGCGGGTCTGGTGGGCACTGTCGACGCGCTTCGACCCCAGGCGCTCGGCACAGATTATCGACCGGGGCCGCTCGACCCCCCTGGACCCGGGATTGCCGATCAGCGCCCGGGAGGTGACCAGTCGCATCATCCTCGATGCCTGCACCCCGTATGAGTGGAAGGAGAAACCGAGCGAGATCTTCATGAGCCGGCCGGTGCTGCAGCGGGTGTCGGAGCGCTGGAACGAGTACGGCTTCAGCGGCGCCAGCCCCGTCGCGGACATGATCGATCGCCTCACGCGCCCCGAATCGGAGGAGACGCCGGCGGTGGCAGCGGCGAAGCCGGCGGCCGAAAAGCCGGTAACCACCTGAGCCGGCCGACGCCCCGCTCCAAGTGGAGCGGGGCACCCGACCGGTGTTCGCCAAAGGAGAGTGCGAGATGATCGTCGGGAACTGGATGCAGAGCTCGCCCGCGACCGTCACGAGTGACACCTTGGTCGCCGATGCCGAACGGATTCTGGCCGAGAACAGTCTGAACGCGCTGCCGGTGGTCGACGGTGACGGCCTGCGCGGTCTGCTGACGCGGGCGAGTTGCCTGCGTGCGCACGATTTCGTCACGCGCAAGCAGGACCCCCACGAGTTCGACTTCCTGGTCAACCGCTTGAAAGTCCGGGACCTGATGGTGCGCACGCCCGAGACGGTCCGGGTCGACGACACGATGGAGCACTGCCTGCGGAAGGGACAGGCGCTCGGGATCGGCCAGTTCCCGGTCATGGACGGGGACCGGCTGGCGGGGCTGATCTCGGCCACCGAGGTCTTCCGGCTGGCTTCCCGATTCCTCGGCGCGTTCGAGCAGTGGAGCGGCCTCACCCTGTCGCTTGGCGAGAGCGGGCACGGAACCGTTGGACGGATCGCGGCGATCGTGGACGGCACCGGCGCCGTCCTGCATTCCATTTACCCGCTGCACGGCCCGGAGGACGATCATCCCAGGCGCCTGGTCGTGCGCTTCGAGTCTGACGACCTTCAGGCGGTCGTGGACGCCTTCGAAGGTGCCGGCTACGAGATCCTCGAAGCCGAGGCCAGGGTGCAGACGGCCCATGCCTGAGCACGCCCGCAATCGCCTCCCCCGCACGGCTCCCCGGGACTTGCCGCCGGCGTCCGTGCGCACCGCCGCCCAGAGCTACCGCGTCCACGCCGAGGCAAGGTGGATCGGTGACGACCTGCTGGTGTGGATCTGGGGCGGTGACCGGCCCCATATCGGCGCCGTTGCCGCGGCGCAGCCGCGCCCCAGTCTCGAGGACGAATCCAGAACGAGCGCCACCGCGTCCGTGCTGACCTACGTCGGTCACAAGGAGGACGTGGTGGTGAAGCTGGCCGCCGAAACCCTGGCGGGCGCTCTGGCAACGCACGTGGTGGTGACGGCGGGCATTCACTGGGACGGCCTGAACGCCCCCGGTATCAGCGTGGTGCTCGACCGCTGCCGCGAAATCATCGGGCTGCTCAGCGAGCGGCTCCTGCAATCGAGAGGAAAGCCGACATGAGCCTGCCCATTGTGGTTGCCATCACGGGCGCGACCGGCGTCGTCTACGGCGTCGAGCTCCTCAAGGCCGTCCGCGAGCTGGGCCAGCCAGCGCACCTGATCCTGAGCGAATCCGCGATCCGCAACCTGTCCATCGAGACCGAGTACACACTCGACGAGGTGCGGGCGCTGGCGGACACCGTCTACAACAACAAGGATGTCGGCGCCGCCGTTGCCAGCGGATCGTTTCGTACCCGTGGCATGATCGTGGCCCCGTGTACCGTCAAGAGCCTGTCCGCGATCGCCAATTCATTCAGCTACAATCTGGTCGTGCGCGCCGCCGACGTGACGCTGAAGGAACGTCGTCCCCTGGTTCTGATGGTTCGCGAGACGCCCATACACAAGGGGCATCTGGAACTGATGACGCGCGCGGCGGACCTGGGCGCCTGCATTCTGCCGCCAGTGCCCGCGTTTTACCACCACCCCAAGAGCATTCTGGATCTGGTGCACCAGAGCATCGGCAAGGCCCTGGACCAGCTCGGCGTCGAACACGAGCTGTTCGAGCGCTGGCAGGGCGATACCGGCCGGGATGCGGTGCGCATGGCAAGGTGAACGGCAGCCGCCCCCGGGGACCGTCCCGGGTTGTGATGCGCACATTCACTCCGGGTGGTCGCCGTCGAGTTTCTTCAGGCGATAGGCCAGTTGCGGTCGCGTCATGCCGAGCAGCCGGGCCGCCCTGGCGACCTTGCCGTTGGAGCGGTCCACCGCCCGGCGCATCAGCTCGCATTCGATCGCCTCGAGCGACAGGCCGTCAGCGACCATGGCGTCGAAGACGTCGGTGAACCGGGCCGCGGTATGCGCCGGATCGTCGGCCCCCTGCTGCAGGCCACCCTTTGCGTCCAGCTTGAAGACCATGGAGGACTGCAGATCCTCGGGCGCGAACAGGTGGTTGATATCGATCAGGCCGGCGTCGTCGGCCAGGATGACGGCGCGCTCGACGAGGTTTTCCAGCTCGCGGATGTTGCCCGGATACTCGTATTCGTAGAGGGCGTCGACCGCGCGCGCGGTGAACCCGGATACCGACCGCTCGTGGCAGCGCGCATAGCGCTGGAGGAAGTGCTCCATGAGCAGCGGGATGTCGTCGCGACGCTCGCGCAGCGGCGGAACGCGCACGGGAAACACGTTGATCCGGTACAGGAGATCCTCGCGGAACGTCCCGGCCTTCGCCTCGCTCTTGAGATCCACGTTGGTTGCCGCCACGATCCGGACATCCACATGACGGGTGCCGGTATCGCCGATCCGCTCGATCTCCCGCGCCTGGATGGCGCGCAGCAGCTTGATCTGGGCCGCCATCGTGAGGGTCCCGATCTCGTCCAGGAACAGCGTGCCGCAGTCGGCCCGCTCGAACCGTCCGGCCCGGGACTGGGTCGCGCCCGTGTACGCGCCCTTTTCCACCCCGAACAGCTCCGCCTCGATCAGCGTCTCCGGGATGGCCGCGCAGTTGACCGCCACGAACGGCTTGTCGGCGCGGCGACTCATGCCGTGCAGCATGCGGGCGAACATTTCCTTGCCCACCCCCGTCTCACCCAGCAGGAGCACGGTGGCGTTGGTCCCGGCCGCCTTCTGCAGCATCCGGCATGCGGCGACGAACCCCGACGAGACCCCGACGACTCCCTCGATGAAGTTGCGATCCCCGCATTCGGGAAGCCTGGTGTCCGGCGCGGCGCCCGGTGCCTGCTGCGGTTCGTGCGGCCGCGACCCGCCGCCCGCGGCGGCGTCACCCTGCAGGTCCTTCCATTCCTCTTCCACCACCTCCCAGTCTTCGATCGGTTTGCCGATCATCCGGCAGCACTGACTGCCCGTGGCGTGGCATTCGATCTCCTTGAACAGCACGCGGCGGCCCATGAAGGTGCTTACGTAGCCGCTGGCATAGCCCGCCTGCATCCAGCAGGTCGGCTCGCCGGTCAGGCCGGCATGGGCGATCTGGGCGTCGGCCTCGAAGGAGCCGGTAAAGGTGAGGTCGCCGGAGAAATGTCCGCCGGCGATGTCGGCATCCAGCTTGCCCGGCTGCACCGAAATGATACCTTGCAGGGCCCGCAACTGCGGCCCGACGAGCAGGGCGTCCTCGATGCTGCGGTGCGGGCGGAGCTTGCGTGCCAGGATGGCATCCCGACAGCCCGAGGCGTAGCCCATGCGTGCCATCAGGACCTTCGCCTCCGGCACCCCCAGCTTGTGGATCAGCTCGCGTCGGAGCCAGGCCAGGGTGGAGACGTGGATGAGCGCCACGCGCTGCGTGTCGAACCAGATGTGTCCGTCGCGCAGCGAAAATCGCAGGCGCTCGGTAAGGTCGGCGATGTTCGGCACGGAGCCTTCGTCGTCGGGAGGGGTGGTTTCCTGCGCGCGGTTTGTCGCCGGTCGCCACGTCCCTTCCCCCGGTGGGGGACTCTGATGTTGGTACGCCATTTCACGCACCCCGTTCCTGCCGGTGTTCTCCGAGACGGCTCCGGCAGCACAGGACGGGCCTTCCGGATCCGGCGCCGCCGGGACCGCATGGCGCGCCGGATGGGCGGTGCCAGGATGCGGTGCGCGGATCAGCCGATCCGGCCCCATGTTGTTGGGTTCGGGGCGGGTGTTGTCGGCGCCCCGAACGACGATATACGCTCCTTGAACGAATATTCGTTCAATTCTCTGCCCGTGTCAATGCTTCCCGCCAGCGGATTCGCTTCAATCTCCGGATGGGTGCGCTCAGCCGTCAGCGCAGTGGCTCCCGGCTGCGGTCGCGCATGCAATACAGCGCCCCGGCGGAGAGCAGCGCCGCCAGCGCCAGGTAGAATCCGGGCGCGGCGCGCGAGCCGGTGGCGGAGATCAGCCAGGTCGCGATCATCGGCGCGGTGCCCCCGGCCACGCCCAGGCCCAGGTTGTAGGCCAGCGAGTAGCCGGTCAGGCGGTCGGCCACGGGGAACAGCTCCACCAGCATCGCCGGGGCGGCGCCCAGCGGCAGCGCCACGCCCAGCGCCAGCAGGACCTGTGCCACGAGCAGGGCGTCGAAGCTGCGCGCGGAGAAGGTGACCAGGGCCCAGCCGGTCACGGCCAGGCCGACGAAGGCCAGCAGCAGCACGTGACGCCGGCGCATGAAGTGGTCGGAGAACCACCCGCTGAGCGGAATGAGGGGGATGGACAGGGCCAGCGCGAGGGAATTGATCTGCAGGGTGAGGCTGTTGCTCACCGAGCCGAACTGGCTGGCGTAGGTGGGCAGGTAGACCAGCGGGATGTAGAACACGATGCCGTAGCCGCTGGCGAACAGCACCGCCAGGATGGTTTCCCGACGGTTCTGGGTGAGCGCCTCGCGCAGGGGCGAGTCGTCCGCGTGCTGGTACTCGTGGTGCTGCATGTGCGGCGTTTCGTGGATGTTGCGCACGTAGAGCCAGGCGGCCGCGCCCAGCACGCCGCCCAGCAGAAACGGCACGCGCCAGCCCCACGCGTCCAGCGGTCCCTGCGGCAGCAGCGTGCTGACCAGTGCGGCCAGCCCGGAACCCACCAGGGTGCCGACCAGGCTGCCGACGTTGGCGAAGCTGCCGGACAGCCCGCGGCGGTCGAGCGGCGAGGTCTCGACCATGTAGGTGACCGAGCCGCTGAACTCGCCGCCCACCGACAGGCCCTGCAGCAGCCGTACCCCCACCAGGGCCAGCGCGGCCCAGCGGCCGACCTGGTCGAAGGTGGGCAGCGCCCCGAGCAGGAAGGTCGCGGTGCCCATGGTCAGGATGGAGATCCGCAGCACCGTGGCGCGGCCGAAACGGTCGCCGATGGAGCCGAAGACGATGCCCCCGAGCGGGCGCATGAAAAAGCCCGCGGCGAATACCCCGAAGGTGGCGATCAGCGAGGTGACGTGGCTGCCCGACGGGAAGAACAGCCTGGCGATGACCGGCGCGAAGAAGCCGTACAGGCCGAAGTCGTACCATTCCATGACATTGCCGATGGTCCCGGCAACGACGCTCTTGGGCGTGTGGGGACGCCCGCGGAAGAGATGGGTGCGCGAGGGCCGCTTCGCGGTCGAGTCCTGCTCCGGGGCCATGGCCGCTCCTGGGGTGGTGTTATCGGTTCCTTCCGGATGCGCCATCGCCGCGGCCGATGCGCGGAGCTGGCGTGCGGCCCCCCGACCGCGTCCGGTTCGCCTCCCGGTGCCTGGCGGCTGGCAACCATACCAGATCCCGGTCGCGCGTGGCACGGGCGTACAATGAAGGAACCCCCATCGTGGAGGTCGAATGCACGTCATCATCATCGGCGCCGGCCTGCTCGGCACGACCACCGCCTACTTCCTGGCCGAGAGCGGCCACCAGGTCACGGTGCTGGACCGTGCCGAGGCGGTCGCGAGCGAGACCAGCTTCGCCAACGGCGGCATCCTGCACGCGAGCTACGCCGCGCCGTGGAACGGTCCCGGGCTGCCGGGACAGGTGCTGCGCTGGCTGGGACGCCGGGATGCGCCGCTGGTGGTGCACCCGAGTGCGCTGCCGGCCGCGACCCGCTGGGCGTGGGGCTTCTTCCGCCACAGCCGTCCGGAGTTGTTCGAGGCCTCCCTGCGCTCCAACGCCCGCCTGGCGCTGTACAGCCTCCGCCAGCTTCGGGACCTGCGCGCGCGGCTGGGGCTGCGCTACGACGAGGCGGCGCGCGGTGCGCTGATGGTGTTCCGCGACGCGCAGGCGCTGGAGGATGCCCGACGCCAGGCCGCGCTGCTCGAGCGCGCCGGCGTGCGCGCCGAGCCCCTGGATTCGGCCGAGTTGCACCGGCGGGTGCCGGCGCTGGAGGATGCCCGGGTGCGGCTCGCCGGCGGCATGTACTACCCGGACGACGAGTGCGGCGACGCGCGCCTGTTCGCCCGGCGGCTGGCGGGCCGGGCCCGCGAGCTGGGCGCCGACTTCCGGCTCGGCACCACCGTTCGCCGGGTGCTTCGGGAGCGCGGCAGGGTCAGCGGGGTGGACACGACCGGCGGCGAGCTGCGCGCGGATGCCGTGGTGCTGGCCGCGGGCAGCTACAGCGCGGGGCTGGCGCGGCCGCTGGGGCTGGCCCTGCCGATCTGCCCGGTCAAGGGCTACTCGGCCACGCTGACCCTCTCCGAACCGGCGCAGGCCCCGGCGCTGCCGATCCTCGACACCGGCCGGCGGCTGGTGTTCGCGCCGCTGGGCGCGCGCCTGCGGATCGCCGGCTTCGCCGAGCTGGCCGGTTTCGACACCCGCGCCCACCCACGGCGCATCCGCGCCCTGCTGAGGGGCGCCGCCGAACTCTTCCCCGGGCTGGTCCGCGGCGTCGACCCGGCCGGCGCGGAGCCCTGGGCCGGCTTGCGCCCCATGACCCACGACGGCCGCCCCCTGCTGGGCCAAAGCCCGGTCCCGGGCCTCTACCTGGCCACCGGCACCGGCCACCTGGGCTGGACGTTCTCGGCGGGGGCGGGGAAGATCGTCGCGGCCGTCGTTTCCGGCGCGGAGCCGGAGATCGAGGTCGGGGATTTTGGGTACAGACGCGCTGCGGAGCGCCGAGGTGCGAGTGTTAGGTTTTAGGTTTTAGGTTTTAGGTAAGAGTGTAGCTCTGGTGGCATCGCTCCGGTTCAACTGAATGACCTGGGTGCATGCCCGATTCCCGTACCCTCCCGTCACGGACGCAAGTGTAAGTCCAGCCAGAAAACTCCGGCACCGCGCTAGCCGCTCTTACCTAACACCTAAAACCTAACACCTAAAACCTAAAACCGACTTTCATCTCCTCCCCCACCGCTGCCGCTGATCCGAGCCCTCGATCTCGGAAATGTCCCATCCCCCATCCGTCCCGAGGTGCAGCTCGCGCAGATGAAAGGATCGAAGCGTCGACCGGTGCGCGATGCTGACGATCGTGGCATTCGGCAGCTCCTGGATCAGGCGGTCGTAGAGTTCGCTTTCCAGCTCTTCGTCGATGGATGAGGTGATTTCGTCGAGGAGGTTCCATTTGGCCCGGGTCAGCAGCAAGCGGACGAAGGCCATGCGCTGGAGCTCGCCCAGGGACAGGCGCTTGTCCCAGGCGTCGCGGGTGTCAACGTGCATTCGCAGGTGATCGAGGCCGCACACCCCCAGCCAGTGGCGCAGCTCGTCGGCGTCGACCTCGCGGCGGCGCGGGTAGACCACGGCGTCGATCAGGCGGCCCTCCGGCAGGTAGGCGCGCTGCGGCACGAAGCACAGGGGCTCCCTCGGGAGGGCGACCCCGCCGCTGCCCCAGGGCCAGATGCCGGCGAGCACGCGCAGTAACGTGCTCTTGCCCACGCCCGTGCGCCCGGTGATCATCACCCGCTCGCCCGGAGCCAGCTCCAGGCCCAGCCCGCGGACCAGGGTGCGCCCGTCCGGCAGCGCCAGGTTCACGTCGCGCAGGGCGAGGCCCTCGCCCTCGTTGCGGGTCACGTGGATCGCCTGGCGCGGGGGATGCTGTGCCGTGCTCTCCTCGCGCAGCTCGTCGAGGCGGTCGATGACCGCGATCCACTCGGTCAGGGACAGGTAGCCGTTGCCGTTGCTGGTGAAGTTGTCGACCAGGTAGGCGAAGGCCTGCTGGATGTTGTTGAACGCGCTCAGCACCGACATGACGCCGCCCAGCATGATCTCCTTCGCCAGGAACGCGGGCAGCACCGCGATCACCGGGATCAGCACCGCCGCCTGATTGAAGCTGAAGGAGAAGCCGTTGACCCCGAGGTTGCGGCGGATCCGGCGGTGGAAGATGTCGAACACCGGCTGGAAACGCTCGATCAGGTGGCGGGCGGTGGCGCCGTGGCCGCGGCTGGTGGCGATCGACTCGCCGTTCTCGCGCACCCGGGCGAGGCCGTAGCGGAAGTCCCCCTGCGCCCGCTGGTAGATGTTGTTGAGCCAGAACAGCGGCTTGCCGATCCAGATGATGACCAGGGTCCCGATCAGGGCGTAGGCGACGTTGACCCATACCAGGTAGCCGGGGATATGGGCGCCGAACACCCTGACCGGCTCGCTCAGGCGCCAGAGCACGAAGCCGAACACGAAGATCGAGGCGACCGAGTTGAGCAGCCCTTGGGGCAGCTGCAGGGACTGGCCGGTGAAGAATTCCAGGTCCTGGGCGATGCGCTGGTCGGGATTGTCCACCCGGGTGCCGGCCACCTGCATCCGGTAGTAGGTATGGCGGGTCATCCAGCGGTGCACGTAGGCGGTGGTCAGCCAGCGCCGCCAGCGGTTCTGCAGCACCTGGAGGAAGTACTGCTCGGCAAGGTTGGACAGCACCCACAGCACGGCCAGCACCGCGAAGACCATGACCTCGTGCCAGATGCGCGCGGCATTGTAGCTCTGCAGGGCGTTGTAGAAGCCCTTGTACCAGTAAGTAATGGCGGCGCTGAGCGCCACGGTGCCCAGGGTGAGGAACACGATGGCGCCGAGCAGGGCGAAGGCGCGGCGGCGGTCGGAGGAGCGGAAATAGGGCGCGGCGAGCCGCCAGAACTTGGCCAGGAACTCCCGCGCCGATCGGGTACGCGACAGGTCGTATGCGTAGACGTCCTCGGTCATGGAGCCAACAGTCCGTCCGCCCGGCCGGGCGGACCCGGGACCGGGAAATGTGCCGGTTGCCTCGGTTGCGGCCGCTCGCATCCCGACGGCCGCGTTGTTCACTTCGGATCGGGGTCCGGCACCCAGCGGATGGCCGGAATGACGATATAGACAGCGACGGCGCGGGAACATTCCCCGGCGCGCGCAGCGGTCCGGGGCGGCGGCAGGAAGGACGAGCGCCCCCGGGGCGTGCCGGGGGCGCGGGACCCGGACTCAGCCCGAGGTGTGACCGTGGCCGTCCTGGGCGTCCAGCATCACGGTGCCGGCGACCGCGATCAGCACGATCATCAGGGTGCCGATCACCCAGGCGAAGTACCAGGAGGCGCGCTCGCCGAGAAGGATGGCCAGCAGCAGCGCCACCAGCGCGAGGACGAACCAGAATCCGAACTGTACGGCGGTTTTCATCGTGCTCCTCTGTCGGTCGGGTTACCAGTAGCTCCGTCTCAGTAGGCGTGCTCATCCTGCTCCACTTTTTCCGGCGTGACCTTGCCCCGCATCACCCAGAAGGCCCAGCTGGTGTAGGTCAGGATGATGGGCACGAACACCACGCTCCAGCCGAGCATCCACAGCAGGGTGCTCCGGCTCGATGAGGCGTCCCAGACGGTCAGGCTCTGCGACGGGTTGGAAGAGGACGGCATCATGAACGGGAACGTGGCGGCGCCGAGGGTGCCGAGCGTGCCGATCCAGGACACCACGCCCAGCCACCAGGAGACATGGGAGCGGCCGCTGCGCGCCGCCGCGATCCCCAGCAGAACCGCGACGTACACCGCGGCGGGCAGCAGCCACAGCACCGGGCGGGCCTGGAAGTTGTGCAGCCAGGCGCCCGATACGACGGCAACCGTCTTGTGCAGCGGGATCGCCGGGCCGGCCGGGTCGGCTCCGCCGGTGATCACGTAGCCGGCCATGCGCCACACCCACACGCCGCAGACGGTGAACAGCCCCAGGGCGGCGAGGCCGGCGACGGTGAGCTGGCGCCGGGCCCGTTCGCGGATCACGCCCTCGCCGCGGTTCATCACCATGGCGCCGCCCTGGTACAGGGCCAGCGCGAGGGACACCAGCCCGCACAGGATCGCGAAGGGGTTGAACAGGGAAATGAAGCTGCCCGTGTAGTACGACACCATGTTCCAGGTGAAGTGGAACGGCACGCCCTCGAGCATGTTGCCCATGGCCGCGCCGAACACCACCATGGGCACGGCGCCGCTGACGAACAGCATCCAGTCCCAGCCACCGCGCCAGCGCCGCGAGGGCAGCTTGCTGCGGTACTCGAAGCCCAGCGGCCGGACGATCATGCTCCACAGCAGCACCAGCATGACGATGTAGAGGCCGGAAAACGCGGTGGCGTAGATGGTCGGCCAGGCGGCGAACACCGCGCCGCCACCCAGGATGAACCACACCTGGTTGCCGTCCCAGTGCGGGGCGATCATGTTGATCACCGCGCGGCGCTCGCCGTCGCTACGGCCGAGGTAGCGCAGCGAGGCGCCCACGCCCATGTCCATGCCCACCATCACGCCCAGGCCGGTGAGCAGGATGCCCAGCAGGGCCCACCAGGTGATTTTCAGAATCGCGTACAGGTCCATCGGATCAGACCTCGCTCAGCCGGGGTTCACGGAGGGCAATTCCGGAGCGGTCGGGAGGTGGCCCGCCGTCGTCCGGGCCCTGGCGGACGAATTTCACCATCAGGGACATCTCGATCACGATGAAGATCGAGTACAGCAGCACGAACCCGCTCAGCGAGAAGACCATGTAGCCGACCGAGTGGGTCGAGGCGGACAGCCAGGTCGGCAGCTGCCCGTACACGGTCCACGGCTGACGCCCCATTTCGGCGACCACCCAGCCGGCAAAGTTGGCGATGAACGGCACCGGCAGCGACCAGAACGCCAGGCGCAGCAGCCAGGGTCTGTCGCTGACCTGGTTCCGGATCGAGTACAGCACCGCCAGGATGAACAGCGCCAGCATCGCGAAGCCGGCCGCCACCATGATGCGGAACGACCAGAACACCGGGAACACCGGCGGGATGGTATCGCGCGCCGCCTTGCCTATCTGTGCCGGGCTGGCCTTGCTTACGTCGGGCGCGTAGCGCTCGAGCAGCAATGCATAGCCCAGGTCCTTCTCGTGCGCCTTGAACCGGGCGCGCGCCGCCGCATCGTCGGGATGGCTGCTCAGGGTGTGCAGCGCCTCCAGCGCCGGGATGCCCTCGCGGATCTTCGTGCGGGCCTGCCGCTCCAGCGCATCCGCCCCCGGGATCGGCTTGTGCAGGCTGTGCGTGATCAGCGGGGTGAGCACGTACGGGATCTTGAGCTCGAAATCGTTGCGCTGCGCCTTCTGGTCCGGCCAGGCGATCAGGTTGAAGCCGGCCGGCGGCTCGGCGGTCTTCCACAACGCCTCCATCGCCACCAGCTTGGTCGGCTGCACCGAGCCGTCGATGAAGCCGAGCGCGTCGCCCAGGGTGATCGTGGCCAGGATTGCGAACACGCCGAACAGGGCGGCCATGCGGAAAGAGCGCTTGGCCACCTCGAGATGCCGGCCGCGCAGCATGTAGTACGCGCTGATCCCGAGCACGAAGATCGACCCGGTGACGAATCCGGCCACGCTGGTGTGCACGAACTTCGCCTGGGCGTCCGGGTTGAAGATCAGCCGGGTGAAGCTGGAGAGCTGGACGCGCATGGTGGTGGGATCGAAGTGCGATCCCACCGGGTGCTGCATGTAGGAGTTGGCGATCAGGATCCACAGCGCGGAGAGGTTCGAGCCCAGCGCCACCAGGTAGGTCACCAGCAGGTGCTTGGTGCGCGACAGGCGCTCCCAGCCGAACAGCATCAGGCCCACGAAGGTGGACTCGAGGAAGAAGGCCATCAGGCCCTCGATCGCCAGCGGCGCGCCGAAGATGTCGCCTACGAAGTGCGAGTAGGTGGCCCAGTTGGTGCCAAACTGGAACTCCATGGTCAGGCCGGTCGCCACCCCGAGGGCGAAGTTGATCGCGAACAGCTTGCCCCAGAACCGGGTCATGCGCCGGTAGATGTCGCGGCGGGTGATGACGTAGACCGTCTCCATGGCGGCCAGCAGGAAGGACAGGCCGAGGGTGAGCGGCACGAACAGGTAGTGATAGAGCGCAGTGGCCGCGAACTGCGCCCGTGACAGGTCGACGACGGTAGCCAGATGGTGCATGGGCTGCAGGTTCCCCTACTTGAGCTTCCGGTTGGGCGCGAAAGCGGTCCCGGCCCGGGCGGCAGCCAGGAGCGTACGGCGTGGCGTCAGTTGCGCTGGTGTTCCCGGGTGCATCGGCTCCGCTCCCGGACGGGTCGCCGGCATGCCCCGCCAGGCGGGAACAGGCTGGCGAACTGTCGCTGGTCACACGGCTTGGGGAGTGCGGCGAAAAGCCGGACCGACCGGTCCGGTCCTGCCACCCGCCCGCGCGGCGGGGCCGCGGTCGGTCGGCTGTC
The DNA here is from genome assembly GCA_035638695.1 of Gammaproteobacteria bacterium. Taxonomy (GTDB): domain Bacteria; phylum Pseudomonadota; class Gammaproteobacteria; order UBA5335; family SLRW01; genus DASQZJ01. Next base: position 24,342 of record DASQZM010000096.1, read on the forward strand.
CCCGGTGCCTCACTCTTTGCCATAGTCTCCCGTGACGAAGGGGTCCCTGCACCGATCGTACGGAGCACGTCGCATTCGGCCGGATTCGTCGCGGATGGGGACGCACCCGACTCCCGCCGCGGTCCCACGGGACCTTGCAGAGCCGGTGCGTCGATCCGCCGTGAAGGAGCCATCCTGGCTCTTCGGCGCCGGAGCCGGCGGCGCATGCCGCCGCGCCGGGCGAGGATGTCGACGCGGATGTCGTGGGGGCGACTGGGCCCCGCTTGCGACGGGCGTAAGGATAAGCCCGAACGTGTCGGCCGAATTTGATCTGGATCAAAGATGCGCGGGCGATCGCGTCGTCGAATGGGCCTACGGGTGCGCCGTCGCGCGCGTCGCGAAAGGGAACTGGCGGCGCTGCACCGGCGCGGCTGCCCTCGGAGACGGGCCGGGCGGTGGCCCTGTTGCAGGAGAACCGGCTGTTGGACGCCAACGGGCGGGTCGCCGATACCTTCGAGCGTAACTGGACCATGCCGGTTACGCTCGGCGGCGATTGCCTGGGCACGCTGGTGATTGTGCCCGTCACGCGCCAGACGGCGCGTTCGGTGCCCCTGGCGCCGGCCGCCAGCGAGTGCTCAGAATCCTTCCGCAGGATTCTGGCCGCGGCGCCTTCCCTTCAGCAGGAGGTGCGCACGGCCGAACGTTTGGCCGACCTGCCGGTGCCGGTCCTGCTCCAGGGCGAAACCGGGGTCGGCAAGGAGCGGTTCGCGCGCGCCATCCACGACAGCGGTGGCCGGGCCACGGGGCCGTTCGTGGCGATCAACCGCGGCAGCCTGTCCCGCGAGCTGCTGGCAAGCGAACTGTTCGGCTACGTCGACGGCGCTTTCACCGGCGCCCGCCGCGGGGGGATGAAGGGCAAGATCGAAGCCGCCGACGGCGGCACGCTGTTCCTGGACGAGATCGGCGAGCTCCCCCTGGATATGCAGCCGCATCTTCTGCGCGTGCTGCAGGAGAACGAGATCTATCGCCTGGGCGAGGGGCTGAGCCTGGACGACGCGCTGCGCGGGCGCATCCGGGCGGCGATCCGGGCGAATGCCTCGCCCCGGCACGTGCCCGCCAGGATCCTGCAGGTCGAGGATATCCCCCGCACTCGCAGCGGCAAGATCACCGAGCTGGCCGTGCGCCGCATGATCCACGGCGAGGACCCCGGCAACCGCGAGGCCCTGGCCAACCCCGAGTCCCTCGAGCAGTTCCGCGACCGGCCGGAACTGGACGAGCCGTGAGGTGACCACTCAGGATGCCGCGGCGGCGCCGCCGGCTCCGGCAGCTCCACCGAGGGCCCGTACCATCGCCCCGGCCGCGCGTAGCCTGGAGTTCCAGGCGCCGTGGGCGGTGGCGAAGTCGTCCCCGACGGTGGCCTCGCCGGCGCAATGCACGCGCGGACCGAGCGGCCGGGCCAGGTCTTCCTTGAGGGCATGGTGGTCGGGCAGGGCGGCCGAATAGGCACCGAAAATCCAGGGGTCCCTGCTCCAGCCGGTGAGGTGGCACACGGCCGGTTTCCCCGTCGCGGGAAATGCGGCAAACTGCGCGGCAGTGCGCCCGTGACAAACGAAAAGCCCTAAAGGCCTGGCATGAACCTTCCCCTGCAGAGCGCTCTGCTGTTCGGCACCGGCACGGCCGCCGGGATCATCAACGTGCTGGCGGGCGGCGGCTCGATGCTCTCGGTGCCGGTGCTGATCTTCCTGGGCGTGGACCCGCTCACCGCCAACGGCACCAACCGGGTGGCCATCGCCGTCCAGAACGCCACCGCGGTCTACGGCTTCCGCCGGCATGAGCGCGGCAGCTTCCCGACCAGCATGAAGCTGGCCCTCGCCGCGCTGCCCGGATCGCTGGTGGGCGCCTGGCTCGCGTCCCACATGGACAACAGCGCGTTCCAGCAGGTTCTGTCGGTGGTACTGGTGCTGAGTGTGATCGCCCTGTTCCTGCCCGCGTCCCGGTCCACGGGTGGCGGCGGGCCCGGCGGCTGGCGCCGCGTGCTGGTCTACCCGGTCATGTTCGGCATCGGCCTCTACGGCGGGTTCATCCAGATCGGGGTGGGTTTCATCTTCATGGCGGGTCTGCAGCGCCTGCTGCAGATCAGCCTGGTGCGCGTGAACGTGCACAAGGTGTTCATCATCCTGGTGTACACGCTGCCCGCCCTGGGCATCTTCCTGTGGCGGGGCCAGGTCGACTGGCTGCTGGGCCTGACCCTGGCGGTGGGCAACGCGGCCGGCGCCTGGATCGCGACCCGCCTGGCGATCCGGGGCGGCGAGAAGTGGATCCGGATCGTGGTCGCGATCGCGGTGGTGATCATGGCGGCGAAGCTGTTCGCTTCCGCGCTGTGACGGCCGGGCGCCGCTGGCGGCCGGGATCGCGCTCGGGTAGCATCCCGTTTTACTAATTGAGGTAGGTTCCGCGGTCCGCCGGACGCACCATGCATGACGGGCGCGGCGCGAGATGGCATGATGCGTTTCAATCAGTTGACGCAGTGAGCACGCGAAATGAAGACCGAGCATTACGACGTGCTGATCGTCGGCGCCGGCCTTTCCGGCATCGGCGCGGCCTATCATCTGCAGAACGACTGCGGCGGCCGCAAGAGCTACGTAATCCTCGAGAGCCGCAGCAACATGGGCGGCACTTGGGACCTGTTCCGCTATCCGGGCATCCGCTCGGACTCGGACATGTTCACCATGGGCTACCGGTTTCGTCCGTGGACCGGTGAAAAGACGGTCACCGACGGACCGTCGATCCGTCACTACATCCTTGACACCGCGCGCGAGAATGGCATCGACCGGCACATCCGCTTCAACCACCGCGTCAGGCGGGCGGCCTGGTCTTCCAGCCATGCCTGCTGGGAGGTCGAGGCGGAGACGGGTTCCGGTGAGACCGCCTGTTTCTCCTGCAGCTTCCTGATGTGGTGCAGCGGCTACTACCGCTACGAGCGCGGGCACACCCCGGACTTCCCGGGCCGCGAGCGCTTTCGCGGGCCGGTGGTGCATCCGCAGCACTGGCCGGAGGACTTCGATTACCGGGGCAAACGGGTGATCGTCATCGGCAGCGGCGCGACCGCCATGACCCTGATCCCCGCGATGGCGGAAGAAACCGCGCACATCACCATGCTGCAGCGCTCGCCCACCTACGTGGTCTCGCGCCCGGACCGGGACGCTTTCGCCGACCGCCTGCGCAAGCTGCTGCCCGAGTCGGTGGTCTACCGGCTCACGCGGACCAAGAACATCGTCATGACGATGCTCTTCTATCAGCTCAGCCGCCGCCGGCCGGAGACGGTGAAGAAGATGCTGCGGACGCAGCTGCGCGAGGAGCTGGGACCGGACTTCGATCTCGACGCGCACTTCCGGCCGCGCTATAACCCGTGGGACCAGCGCCTGTGCCTGGTGCCCAATGCGGACCTGTTCCGGGCCCTGCGCGGGGGACGCGCCTCGGTGGTTACCGACCGGGTCGAGAGCTTTACCGGGAACGGGATCCGGCTCCAGTCCGGCAGGGAGCTGGAGGCGGACATCATCGTCACCGCCACCGGGCTGGAGATGATCGCCTTCGGCGGCGCCGAGCTGTTCGTCGATGGCACCAGGGTCGAGCCGGGCAAGCACCTCAGCTACAAGGGGATGATGCTCGACGAGGTGCCCAATCTGACCTCGGTCATCGGCTACACCAACGCCTCCTGGACGCTCAAGAGCGAGCTCACCTGCGAGTACGCCTGCCGCCTGATCAACTACATGGACCGGCACGGCTACGCGTGGTGCTATCCGCACAACGACGACCCGAACCTGGAAACCAAGCCGCTGCTGGACCTGAGCTCAGGCTACGTGCAGCGTGCCGTTCACCTGTTCCCCAGGCAGGCCGACAAGGAGCCGTGGCGCGTGCACCAGAACTACGTGATGGACCTGCTGAAGCTGCGCTACACGCCGGTGACTGACGAGGCGATGCAGTTCCGGCGCCTGCAGGGCGCGCACGGCCTGCAGCGTCTGGCGAGCTAGGCCCGGGTCGCATCACCGCAGGAAAGCGCCCGTCGCGGCGGCGCGTGCCCGTCGCAACGGCTGTGGTCGCCGTCGCTGCCGGCCCGCCCGGGGGTCGGCGCCGCAACGGGCAGCTGCGCTGCGTCCTGCTCTCCGATTGCGTACGGATATGGAACGAAACGGGCAGACCGTGGACCAGGTGGCACCCGGTGACGGACGCGCCGGGTTTCGCTGGTGGGAGAAGCCGGCCCCGGCGTTGCTGGGCATGCTGATCTGCGCCGTGGCCGAGGCGCGCTTCGAGGTCGAGACGTTCGGCCGGGAGCACCTGCGCCACGCGCCCGGCGCGCTGGTCATCGCCAATCACCGCTACGACACCGACGGCCCCCTGCTGGGGAGCCTGCTGATGCAGCGACGGCGGCTGCGGCTGCGGTTCGAGGGCGTGGCGCCCTTTTTCGTCGCGCGCGAGGACCTGTTCCGTCCGGGCTTTCTCGGAGCCTATCTGCCGCACTGGCCGCGGGTGCTGCGGGCACCGCTGTACCGGCTGTCGATCGGCCCGGTGCTGCGCGGGCTGGGACTGCGCCCGATCCGGCGGATCCCGGAGCACAGCACGGGCGAGCTGCTGCCCGACGTGCTGGCGGTGCTCGGCGACCGGCCCCTGGCGGAGGTCCTGCGCCCGCAATCGGCGGAGGCCATCGCCCGGGAGCTCGGCCGGCCGGAGGCGTCGCTGTCGGTGCGCGACGCGTTGCGCGCGCCGCGCGAGCTGCTCGCCGGGCGCCGGGCCTTCCGGCGCTCGACGCTGGCGGCGTTGCGGGCATTGCAGCCGCACGAGCGTGACATCATCGAACGCCAGCTGCAGGTGTTCGTGGAGCTGCTGGAGGCCGGCGAAACGGTGGTGCTGGAGCCCGAGGGCACGGTCTCCCGCGACGGGCGCTTCGGCCGGCCGCGGCGCGCGCTGCATCACCTGCTGAACACACCCGCGCGGATCGCCCCGGTGCTGCCCGTCGCGCTCAGCTACGACTCCATGCGCCCGGGCCGGCCGCGGGTGCTCATCCGGGTGGGGGAGCCGCGCATGGACCTGCGCGGACGCTCCCGCCGGGAGACCGACGCCATGGCCGGCCGGGCCATCCTGCAGCAGTGGGCCGTCAACGCCAGCCATCTGGCGGCCCGCCATTTCGGCGAGCGGGGCCTCGACTTGTCGGGATCCGCGCCGCGGGCCCTGGAACGGTACCTGGGCGAGACGGCGACCCGCTGCGAGGCCGAGGGCATACCCGTGGACCCGCTGCTGCTGGATCCGGCCCGCCGGGAGGAACGGGTGCAGCAGTGCGTCGCGTTCTGGCGCCGTCGCGCCGACCGCGGCGGGGCCGAGGAGCTGCTGCGCTATTTCCGCAACGAGCTGGACTCGATCGCGTCGGTCCACCCCGGGCTCTACCGGGACGGATGCCGATGAGAGGACGGCTGCGGCGGCTCTGGCAGCTGGTGCGCCAGCCCAAGGTGGCGGTGCCGTTGCTGCTCGCGGGCGGCCTCCTGGCGGCGGCGGTGAGCCTGTCGGACGTGCCGCAGATGCTTGCGCGGATTACCCGGATACCCGTGCCGTATCTGCTCTGGGCGCTCGCGCTGGCGGCCGCCTACCTGGCGCTCAAGGGCCTGCAGTTCCGCGGCTTCCTGAACGAGCTGCGGATCCACGCCCACTGGCGGCACGTGCTGCTTGCCTACGCGGTCGGCGAGCTCACGCTCACTCTGCCGCTCGGGATCTACGCCCAGAACTACCTGTTGCAGCGCCTGCAGGGTTCGGGACTGTACCGCTCGGCGGCGGTCACCACCCTGATGCTGGTGTTCGAGGCCGGGCTGCTGTTCCTGGCGCTGGCGATCACCGGCGTGCACGGCTGGCCCTGGCTGCGGCCGCTGGCGCTCGCCTGTATCTCCGGCTTGGTGGCAGTGGTCCTGGTGCTGACGCGCTGGCGCGGGCTGCGTCGCGGGGCCGCCCGGGTGACGCGCAGGCTGAAGCTGCCGGCCCGGGCACCGGTGGAGTTCCTGCAGGCCCTGGCGATACTTGCCGACCTGCGCATCCTCGCCCGCCGGGGCTGGCTGACCGTGCTGTACATCGGTGCGCTGATCATGGCGTTCTACACCATCAGCCACGGCGTGGGCGTGGCGCGGCTCGGCTTCGTCCAGGCCGCGGGCATCTACGCCTTCTCGCTCTCCATCGCGCTGGTGTTCGGCGGTGTGACCAGCCAGGTGGGGGTGGTGGAGATCGCGGGTATGGGCGCCGCCCAGGCCTGGGGCTACAGCTTCACCGAGGGGCTGGCGATGCTGCTCGGCTTCCGCCTGGTCTGGACCGCGTGCATCTGGTTACTGTGCCTGCCCGTCCTGTTCTGGCTGCGCCGCGACCTCGTGCGCGCCAGCGCCGGCGCCGACCAGCTCCAGGAACCGACGGACTGATTCCGCCGTCGGGTGCGCGCGCGGCAGGCCCGGCGTGCGTTCCGCGAGCGGGACATCGCGCGCCAGGTCGAGCTCGGACTGGCGGACCGCGTGGGCGTGCCCGCGGCGATGATGGTAGTCGGCCAGGTACTCCTGCTCGCTCTGGCCCACGGTCGGCACCAGCAGCGCACGCCGGCCCAGCTCGGCCAGCTCCATCAGGGTGGTGTAGCCGGAGCGCGTCACGACCAGCCGCGCCCGGTTGAGCATGCGCTGCTGCCCGGCCCGATCGAGATAGCTATGCACGGTGGCGTCGCCGTGCTGCCAGCGGCGGTAGGGAAGGTCCGGGCGGCCAAGGGCCACCTCCACCCGGCGTCCCCGGAGCCGCGGGACCTGCTCCAGCACCGTCCGCTCGAAGTAGCTGCGCTGCGGCTCCGCGCCCGAGACGCTGACGAAGACGTCGACGTCGGGGGCCACCGGATCGGCGCGCACGCTCGAGAGGATACCGAGGTAGGCGGCGCGCTCGCTCCAGTCGCAGGCCAGGTCGTGACACAGGCGGCCCGCGATGCCATCCACCTCCTGGTCCGGGACCAGCACCAGGCGCGCGTCGGAGAGCATCCGGCGCTGGTTGCGCTCGACCAGCCGGTCGAACGGCCGCAGCGGGCGCGGCATGATCTGGCGCAGGGAATGGAAGATGTAGTAGCTGGGCACCTCGGTGGAGACCACCCCGAAGCGGCTGTCGGAGATCACCCGGTCGAAGCTCCGTTCACTCACCAGCCGGCGCGTCAGCGCGCGCTCGCGGCGGAACAGCCACAGCACGCGCGGCATGCTCAGACTCATCCGCAGGTAGAACCCCGCGGCCGTGCGGCCCAGCGGCTTGGGCATATCCGGGTAGTCGAAATACTCGCAGCGCCCGCCGAGTTCCTGCCGCAGCAGGGTCAGCGCCCGGCCGGTGGAGAGCACCGTGACCGCGTGGCCGGCGTCGGCCAGCGCCCGGATCAGCGGCAGGTCCCGGGTGGCGTGGCCGAGGCCCCAGTCGTGGACGGCGAACAGGCAGCGCAGCGGCGCGTCCCGGCGCGGCGTTTGCCGCTTGCGTGGCAGGTCCGTGGCAGGTGCCGACATCTCCGTGCTCGATCCCCGTGACGTTCCGTGCCCGCCCGCCGGCGGCGGGCAGGAGATCCCCTTGCGCGAATCCCGTGGCGGCGGAGCGCGGAGACCCGGCGCGGCTCAGCCGCGCTGGTAGACGCGCCCCTTCCAGCGCGAGCGCTCGCCCCGCCAGTAGCGTAGCGCCGAAATCCAGGTCATCGCCAGGAAGCAGCCGCCGATCACCGGCAGCGCCAGGCACCACCACGCCGGGAGCCGGTAGAAGCGCAGCGTCGGCAGGTAAGCCGTGGCCATGGCGGCCAGGGACACCAGCGCCACCGATCGTGCCGGCGCCGGGCCAGCCAGCGCGGCCAGCGGGAGCCAGAAGGCGGCGACCATCAGCACGGTGCACAGCGCCAGCAGCAATGCGGAGTAGCGCAGCTGCGTGTAGGCGGACCGCGCCACCATGTCGCGGATCGCGGACAGGCGCTCGTAGCGGCGCAGACTGATCGCGGCGTGGCTGAGCCCCACCCAGGTGCGCCCGCCGGCGGCCTTGATCCGGCGCGCCAGGGAGCAGTCGTCGATGATCGCTCCCCGCAGGCTTGCGAACCCGCCGGCCCGGTCCAGCGCGGCCGCCTCCAGCAGCAGGCAGCCGCCGGCCGCCGCGGCCGTGCGCCGGCGCGGATCGTTGGCGAGGCCGAACGGGTAGAGCAGGCGAAAGAAGAACACGAAGGCCGGCAGCAGCATGCGCTCCCAGGGGCTGTGCATGCGCAACTCGGCCATCAGCGAGACCAGCTGCAGCCGCTCGCGGCGCAGCCGGGCGCGCATCGCCGCGAGGGTGCCCGGCCGCAGGCGGATGTCGGCGTCGAGCAGCAGGATCAGGGGGGTGTCGACCGTCCGCCGGCCCTGCTCGAGGGCCCAGAGCTTGCCGGCCCAGCCCTCGGGCAAGGGGCTTCCGGTGATCACCTCGGCGCCGGCCGCGCGCGCCCTGGCGGCAGTGCCGTCGCTCGAGCCGTCGTCGATCACCACCACGCGGGCGCCCGGCGCCTGCTCGCCGAGGCCCGCGAGGGTCTCGCCGATCACGTCCGCCTCGTCCCGCGCGGGGATCAGGACCGTGACGTCATCCAGGGAAGGCTCCGGCGCACCCGGGTCGGCCTCGAGCCGCTCGCGCACCCGCCACGGCTGCCAGGGGACCAGCAGCACGCCGAGCCACATCAGGCAGCCGGGAAGCGCGAGGTCGAGCCAGGGCACTCAGCGATTGCCGTACCGGCGCGAGATATCCTCCACCGGCACCCGCACCTCGTTGACGGCCGCCGGAGCGGGGGGGTTCTCCGGGTCGTAGCGGATCGGCAGCTCGCGGGCCATCGGGCCCTCGGTGCGCGGTCCGCTCAGGGACTTCATGAAGGCCTTGAGCGGATGACGGAACACGTCCTCCACCGCGGTTCCCTCGTAGCCGCAGTGCGCCATGCAGTTGTCGCACTTGGGATTGCGCCCGAAGCCGTAGTGCTCCCACTCGGTCTCTTCCATCAGCTCACGGAAGCTGGACGCGTAGCCCTCGTCGACCAGCAGGTAGCACGGCTTCTGCCAGCCGAAGATGTTGTAGGTCGGGTTGCTCCAGGGCGTGCACTCGTAGGCCTGGTTGCCCGCCAGGAAGTCCAGGAACAGGCTCGAATGGTTCAGCGGCCACTTCTTCTTCCGCTGCTTGCCGTTGCGGAAGATCTCCCGGAACAGCTCCTTGCTGCGCGTGCGGGGCAGGAACACGTCCTGGTCGGGCGCGTGCTCGTAGCTGTAGCCCGGCGAGACGGTGATGCCCTCGATTCCCAGCGTGGAGACGTGGTCGAAGAACTGCGCCACCCGCTCGGGGTCCTCGCCGTCGAACAGGGTGCAGTTGACGTTCACCCGGAAGCCCCGCTCCGCGGCGGTGCGGATGGCCGAGACCGCCTTGTCGAACACGCCCTCGCGATCGACCGACTCGTCGTGGCGCTCGCGGTCGCCGTCCAGGTGTACCGAGAACGTCAGGTAGGGCGAGGGCTCGAACAGGTGCAGCTTCTTCTCCAGCAGCACGGCGTTGGTGCACAGGTAGACGAACTTCTTGCGCGCGATGATGCCCTCGACGATCTCCACGATGTCCTTGTGGATCAGCGGCTCGCCGCCGGGGATCGAGACCACCGGCGCGCCGCACTCGTCCACCGCGCCGAGCGCGTCCTCGGCGCTCATGCGCTGCTTGAGGATGTCCTGCTCGTAGTCGATCTTGCCGCAACCCGGGCAGGCCAGGTTGCACTGGAACAGGGGCTCGAGCATGAGAACCAGCGGGTAGCGCTTCTCACCCTTGAGCTTCTTGCCGATGATGTAACTGGCAACTCTCGCTTGCTGGATCAGCGGTATGCCCATGCCTTCTCCTTGTGGCCGGGGCGGGAGGTCGTTCCGCCCGCCGCGTACACTCGAAAATGTCGGCGGTCGCGGGAGATGCGTCCCGGATTTTCGCCAATCGCCGGGGTCGGCGCGTGGTCCGGCCCGACGAGGTTCGAAAAATACGGGACGTATTTTTCAAACCACGACTATAGCACCTATGGCACCTATAACACCGCGGACGGCAGGGCGAAGGTCGTGACCTCGTGGATGCCGTCCGCTTCCTGCACGTCCGTCAGGCCCAGGCCCTTGAGCCGGTCCAGGACGCGCTGGACCAGGACCTCCGGGGCGGACGCTCCCGCCGTGATTCCGATGCGCGAATCCTGGTCGAACCAGGAGGGATCGATGTCGTCCTCGCTCTGGATCAGATAGGCGCGGGTGCCCTGTTGTTCCCCGACCTCGCGCAGCCGGTTGGAGTTCGAGCTGTTGCGCGCGCCCACCACCAGCATTACGTCGCAGTGGGCGGCGAGCTCGCGCACCGCGTTCTGCCGGTTCTGGGTGGCGTAGCAGATGTCCTTGAGCCCGGGCCCGCGGATCTCGGGGAAGCGGCGCTTGAGCGCCTCCACCACGGCCTGCGTGTCGTCCAGGCTGAGCGTCGTCTGAGTCACGTAGGCCAGGTGGGAGGGATCCTGTACCGCCAGCTGCTCCACCTCCTCGACCGAGCACAGCACGTGCACCGGGCCGTTGATCGAGCCGCGCGTGCCCTCCACCTCGGGATGGCCGACGTGGCCGATGATGATCAGTTCACGGCGGTCGAGATCGAAGCGCTGCGCCTGCTTGTGCACCTTGGTGACCAGCGGGCAGGTGGCGTCGATCACCTCGAGGCCGCGGGAATCGGCCTCCATGACCACCGAGCGCGACACGCCGTGGGCGCTGAAGATGGTCACCGCACCCCGCGGAATCTCGTCCAGAGACTCCACGAAGATGGCGCCGCGGCTCTCCAGGTCCCGCACCACGTGCCCGTTGTGCACGATCTCGTGCAGCACGTAGACCGGAGCTCCATAGCGCTCGAGGGCGCGCTCGACGATGTCCACGGCGCGCACGACGCCGGCGCAGAATCCACGGGGTTGTGCGAGAGTCGCTTCCATAACCTGCTCCGCATTTGGTCTTCCGGCGTGCCCCGGCCGCCGCCGCGGCGCTGCGGGCCTGGCGCGGTTGCCGGGCGCGTCCCGCGCCGCGCACACCGTATCAGGGAGCGGCGGCCGGGATCATCTCCCGCGAGCCGCCGGGCGTTGCCCGGGGACCGCCGTGTGCCGACTTTGCGGGACTTTTAGCATTTGAACTACATTGGTATCAAGTTATGTAATAAAGGATACGCGAGGCCGTACACTTTTGCATGGTGCGGCCGCGGACTGTTGTCATTACGATACGATGGCGGGAGCGCAACGGAGCGCGGAACCTTTCCGCCGCTTCGGTGGCCAAATCCCGAACCATGGAGCGGGGAGAACACCGAATGCCCTACCCTCTGCTGCAAAGCATTGACAAGCCGGCGGACGTGAGAGCGCTCGACCGGAGCGACCTGGAGCAGCTTGCAGAGGAGTTGCGAGACTACCTGCTGGACACCATCGCCGCCAACGGCGGCCACCTGGGCGCGGGCCTGGGGACGGTGGAGCTCACCATTGCGCTGCACTATGTGTTCAGCACCCCGGAGGACCGACTCGTCTGGGACGTGGGCCACCAGGCCTACCCGCACAAGATCCTCACCGGGCGCCGCGAGCAGCTCGGGACCATCCGCAAGTGGGAGGGCCTGGCGCCGTTCCCGCGCCGGGCCGAGAGCGAGTACGACACCTTCGGCGTCGGGCACGCGGGGACCTCGATCGGCGCGGCCCTGGGCATGGCGATCGCCTCCCAGCGCACCGGTGCCAACCGCAAGGTGGTGACCATCACCGGCGACGGCGCGATGACCTGCGGCATGGCCTACGAGGCGATGAACAACGCCGGCGACCTGCGCCCGGACCTGCTGGTGATCCTCAACGACAACCGCATGTCGATCTCGCCCAACGTCGGCGCTCTGACCAATTACCTCGCGCGCACGACCTCCGGGCGCATCTATTCGGCGCTGCGCGAGGGCGGCAAGCAGGTGCTCAAGCACATGCCGCCGGCGTGGGAATTCGCCAAGCGGTTCGAGGAGCACGCCAAGGGGATGCTGGTCCCGGGGGCGTTGTTCGAGGCGCTGGGCTTCAACTACTTCGGCCCGATCGACGGCCACGATCTGCCGACGCTGGTGCAGACTCTCGAGAACCTGCGCGGCCACACCGGCCCGCGGCTGCTGCACGTGATCACGCGCAAGGGCAAGGGCTACCGGCACGCCGAAGCCGACCAGGTCGCCTACCACGGGGTCAAGCCGTTCGACCCCAAGGTGGGCATCAAGAAGTCGGGCAAGCCGTCCTCGCCCAGCTACAGCCAGGTGTTCGGCAAGTGGTTGTGTGACATGGCCGGATGCGACCCGCGCCTGATGGGGATCACACCGGCGATGCGCGAAGGCTCCGGACTGGTCGAGTTCGAGAAGCGCTTCCCCGACCGCTACCTGGACGTCGCCATCGCCGAGCAGCAGTCCGTGACGGTCGCGGCCGGCATGGCCTGCGACGGGCTCAAGCCGGTGGTGGCGATCTACTCGACCTTCCTGCAGCGAGCCTACGACCAGTTGATCCACGACGTGGCGCTGCAGAACCTGCCGGTGCTGTTCGCGATCGACCGCGCCGGCGTGGTGGGGGCGGACGGCCCGACGCATCACGGCGCCTTCGACCTGAGCTATTTGCGCTGCGTGCCCAACATGGTGGTGATGGCTCCGGCGGATGAGAACGAGACCCGGCAGATGCTCTACACCGGCTTCCAGCTCGATCAGCCGGCGGCGGTGCGCTACCCGCGCGGCAACGGCCCCGGCGTGCCGGTCGAGGACAAGATGGAGGCGCTGCCGATCGGCAAGGCGCAGACCCGTCGCAAGGGCAAGCACATCGCGATCCTGGCGTTCGGCGCGATCCTGGCGCCGTCGCTGGAGGTGGCCGAGGCGCTCGACGCCACGGTGGTCAACATGCGCTTCGTCAAGCCGCTCGACCGCGAGATGATCCGCAAGCTCGCGCGCGAGCACGAGATGCTGGTGACGGTCGAGGACAACGTCGTCGCCGGCGGGGCGGGCAGCGCGGTCGGCGAGTACCTGGCGGCGAGCCGGATGCACGTGGACCTGCTCACCATCGGGCTGCCGGATCGCTTCATCGAGCACGGCTCGCGCGAGGACCAGCTCACCGATGCCGGCCTCGACGCGGCGGGCATCCGGGCCACGATCGAGCGCTTCCGGCAGGAACCCGGAGCGAGCCAGGACGGCGCCGTGGTCAGCCTGCGCGGCCGGACCAAGACCAGCTGAGCAGCTACCCGTTCTCCCGAAACCAGCGCACCGCGTCGGCCAGGGCCTCGCTGGCCGGGCGCGTGCTGTAGCCCAGCTCCCGTCGCGCCTTGCCGGAGGAGAAGAACATCCGCTTGCGCGCCAGCCGCACGCCGGTGACCGTGACCAGCGGCTCGCGTCCGCTGACCCTGGCCCACGCCTCGGCGGCATACGCCACCGGCATGATCAGGGCGGGCGCGAGGCGTACCCGCGGCGGCCGGCGGCCGGTCAGGCGGCTGATCTCCGACAGGATTTCCTGCAGGGACAGGTCCTCGCCGCCCAGGACGTAGCGCTCGCCGATCTTTCCGCGCTCGTATGCCAGCAGGTGCCCGGCGGCGACGTCGTCGACGTGCACGATGTTCAGGCCGGTGTCCACGAAGGCGGGCATCCGGCCGGCCGCGGCGTCGCGGATCATCTGGCCGGTGGGGGTCGGGCGGGTGTCGCGTGGTCCCACCGGGGTCGAGGGATTGACGATCACGGCGGGCAGGTCCCGGGTGCGGACCAGTTCGCGTACCACCTCCTCGGCGAGATACTTGGAACGCTTGTAGTGGCCGATCATGTCCGCCGGCAACACCGGGGTGTCCTCGTCCGCGGGCGAGCCGTCGGCGTTCAGGCCCAGCACGGCCACGCTGCTGGTGTAGACGATCCGGCGCACGCCGGCATCCAGCGCTGCGTGCATCAGCTCGCGCGTGCCGTCGACGTTGACCCGGTAGGGGGTGCCGGTATCGGGGGTCCAGAGGCGGTAATCCGCGGCCACGTGGAACAGCGCGTCGCAGCCCTCGAGCGCGCGCCGCAGCGAGGCCGCGTCGGTGAGATCGCCCGCGACGCGCTCGAGCGTCAGGTCCGCCAGGTTGCGCGGATCGCTGCGCGGGCGCACCAGCGCGCGCACCTCGTGCCCGGCATCGAGCAGGTGCCGCAGCACGGAGGATCCGACGAACCCCGTTGCCCCGGTGATCAGCGTCGTCACGACGGCCCCCAACCCTGTTCCAGTTTCCGCGCCAGGCCGCGCAGGGCGGCCTCCGCGTGGCGAGTGTACAGCGCCAGGCGCAGCAGGGGCACGACCTGCGCGGGGCTTCGCAGCAGGGAGCCGGCCAGGCGCCCCGCACGCAACCGCCCGGCCGGGTCCAGCGCGCTCAGGGCGGCGTCCGGCAGAGACATCTGCGCGGGATCGAGCACCACCCGCAGGGCGGCGAAGGGCAGGCCCCGGCGCGCGGCCACGCGCGCCACCGCGGCGCTTTCCATATCCACCGCGAGGGCCGCGTGAGCCTGGTGGAGGCGCTGCCGGGCGGCGCGTTCGGCCACCGGCGCCGCGACGCTCAGCAACGCGCCGCGCCGGACACCCTCCAGGCGGCCCGCGAGCCAGTCCTGCCAGCCGGGGTCGGTCGGCAGGGTTTCCCCGCCGGGGCAGATGACCGTCCCGGCAAGCACCACCTCCCCCGGGCGCAGACCGGGGTCGAGCCCGCCGGCGAACCCGCAGCTGACCAGGCGCGATGCCCCGGCATCGGCCAGCGCGTCCGCCGCCCGGCCGGCCCGGAGCTGGCCGACGCCGGCCACGCGCAGCAGGGTGCCGGGACCCATCGACCGGATCCCGCCGGCTGTGGCGCGCGCCGCGAGACAGCGTGCTTCCCGCGGGATCGCGACGACGATGCCGACGTGCTTCAGCTCCGGGCCTCGCGCAGCTGGTTGCGGTAGCGGGCCAGGGCCCAGAAGCCGAAGTACGCGTCGTAGCCGTGGTACTTCAGGTAGAACACGCGCGGGAAGCCGGGTGCCGAGTACCAGGGCGTGTGCCAGAGCCCGTCCTCCTCGCTCTGGGTGCGGATCAGGTAGTCGGCGCCGCGGTGGACCTCGGGGCTGTCGCCCTCGCCCACGGCCATCAGGCCGAGCATGGCCCAGGCGGTATGGAAGGGCGTGCTGGCGTAGCCCCGGTGGCCGTGCGGCGGCACCTCGTAGGTGCCGTTGTCCTCGCCCCAGCCGCCGTCGTCGCGCTGCATGCGCTTGAGCCAGTCGATGGCCTTGCGCACCCAGGGCTCGTCCGGGGAGATGCCCGCCTGCTCGCAGGCGATGAGCGTGGACCAGGTGCCATAGACGTAGTTGGTGCCCCAGCGGCCGTACCAGGAGCCGTCGGCTTCCTGCTCGTTCTTCAGGAACCCGACCAGGCGGCGCTTGACCGGCTCGTCCTGCGGCCGCCCGAGCCGGCCCAGCAGCGCCAGCACCCGCGCGCTGACGTCGCTGGTGGGCGGGTCGAGCAGGGCGCCGTGGTCGGCGAACGGGATCTCGTTCAGGGAGTAGTGGTCGTTGTCGGAATCGAACGCGGCGAAGCCGCCGTTCTTCGACTGCATCCCCGCCAGCCAGTCGGTGGCCCGGCGGATGGGCTCGTCGAAACGGCTGTCGCCGGTACGGTGCATGGACCAGGCGACCAGCGCGGTGTCGTCCAGGTCCGGGTAGTAGTCGTTGCGGTACTGGAAGGGCCAGCCGCCGCCGGGCAGGTCGGGGTGGTTGACCTGCCAGTCGCCCGGAGCGTCGGTGAGCTGGCGTTCGGCCAGCCACTCCAGCCCGCGCCGCGCAGGCTCGGGCGTGTCGCCGCCGGCCTCCTCCTGCAGGGCCATGCAGCCGAAGGCGGTGTCCCACACGGGCGACACGCAGGGCTGGCAGTAGGCCTCGTCCTCCTTGATCACCAGCAGCTGGCGCAGCGCCTCGCGCGCGGTGACGCAGTATGGATGGTCCGGGTCGTAGCCCAGCACGTCCATCGCCTCGTAGGCGTTGACCATTGCCGGGAAGATCGCTCCCAGGCCGCCCTCGCCGTTGAGGCGCGCGGTGAACCAGGCCTCCGCCCTGCGCATGGCGCGCGCGCGCATGCCCTTGGGGATCAGGGGCTCGATGCCGCGGCCGAACCTGTCGAGCAGGAGGAACACGCGGTTGAGGAAGGATCGGGACTTGAACCAGCGGGTCTCCTCCTCGGGCGGAACCGTGAACAGCTCCCGTATGGAGACACCCCGCGGATTGCGGGCGCGCGGCTTGAGCGTGCACAGGATGAACAGCGGCACCATCACGGTGCGCGACCAGTACGAGACCTTGCTCAGCTGGAAGAAGAACCAGCGCGGCAGGAGCATGATCTCGACCGGGATGAACGGCACCCCGCGCCACGGGACCTCACTGAACAGCGCCAGCGCGATGTGGGTGAACACGTTGGCGTTGACCACGCCGCCCTTGGCCAGGATCGCCTCGCGGGCCCGCTTCATGTGCGGCGCGTCCGGGTCGTCGCCGGCGAGCTTGAGCGCGAAGTAGCTCTTGATCGAGCAGCTGATCTCCATCTCCGCCCCGTAGTAGAGCGGCCAGCCGCCGTCGCTCCGGTTCTGTTTGCGCCGCAGGTAGTTGGCGATCTTCGCCTCGAGGTCGGCGTCGATCTCGTCCATGTAGTGCATCATCATGATGTACTCGGCGGGGATCGTGCAGTCCGCCTCGAACTCGAAACACCAGTGGCCGTCCGGGTGCTGCACCTCCAGCAGGCCCGCGCGTGCGCGCGCCACGGCGTCCTCGACCCGCGAGGGGGACAGCGCCGGGAGCGGCCCGGCGGCGGCTGCCGGCGCGGTGCTCGTTGCAGCGAACGTCTCTTTGCTCATCAGTGGGCGTGCTCTTGTCGCGCTCGTGTCTGGTTCCGGTTCCGGACCGCGGATCGCGGCCTTCGTACCGGGGAGGGGATGCCGCCTAGTCCTGCGGGGACGAATCCGCGCCGGCGGCCCGCGGCCATCCCCGCAGCGGACCCCGGCCGCCGTCGGGAAGATTGCGCGCGGTCCAGCGAAACAGGCTGCGCAGCCAGCGGTCATGCTCCGTGGCGAGATTGGTCATCAGGATGGTCGCGCGCACCGCGCGGCGCGAGATCTTCACCTCGTTGCTGGCGGTGAAGGCCGGGTTGGAGTGGATCTTGTCCAGCGTCAGGATCGCCATGCCGATCGCCCACAGGCAGAAACGGCGCATGCCCGTCTGCGCGGGCGGGATCATCAGGGTGTAGCGCAGCGCGTCCTGCAGGTGCTCGTGGGCAATGCCGATCAGCCGCACCATGCCGGCCGCGAAGCCCGGGGCGCCGCGGTCCTCGGCCAGGCGCGCGAGGTCGAAGCCCTCTTCCAGGAAGATGTCGCGCGGCAGCCAGCAGGCGCCGCGCGAGCGATCGTCCCAGGTGTCCTTGAGGATGTTGGTCATCTGCAGCCCCTGGCCAAAGGACACGCCGAGACGCAGCATCTCCTCGCGCCTGGGCGCCAGCTCGGGACAGTAGTCGCAGAACAGCTCGGTGAGCATCTCGCCCACCACGCCCGCGACGTAGTAGCAGTAACGGTCCATCTCCCCGAGGTTGTCCAGCCCGTCGGGGCGGCTGTTGCGCTGGAACTCGGGCATGCCGGTGCACATGACGTCCACGCAGCGCGCCAGGGCCCGCTGCTGGGCCGGCCGCAGCGAGTGCGTCACCGAGATCACGCGCTCGGTGTTGCGGATGAGCTCCTGCTCGGCCTCCGGGGTGCCGGCCGACAGCCGCGGCCGCACGTGTTCGGCAAAGTCACGCGCCGCCTCGTGGCCGGCGACCACGGCGCGGAACAGGGCGTGGAAGTCCTCTTTCTCCCCGGTCGGCAGCTCGGGATCGTCCTCGATCGTGTCCGCGATCCGGCACAGGAGATAGGCGTTCGTCACGGCCTCCCGCAGGCCCGCCGGAAGCTGCGGGATGGTCAGCGCGAAGGTCCGCGAGACGCCGGGAAGGATGCTCGCCTGGTATTGCTCGTCCGCGGGGTTGGACAGCTCCGGAATGCTAGCCATCGCGGTGGCGGGTTCCGGTTCCCTGGGGGGTCGTCATGGGTTGGGCTCCCCTTCGTCCATCTCTCGCCCGGAAGCGGCCCGGGCGGCGAACACGTTGGCCTAAAACGACTCTAGGGCAGTTCCGGTCGCCGTTCAAGATGCCCGGCGGCGTCCAAAACGCCCTGCCAGCGCATCCAGCGGCTGCGTGCGTGCACTTTGACCGCACCGCTGCCCCGGGGTTCGTCCGGGAAATGGCCCGGACCGCGCTGCTGCGACGGTTGCCGGGGCCGCCGGTCGGTGCTCGCTGCTGTCCCCGGGTTGCCGGCCGCAGGGGTGCGTATGCCCTAACCCGACCCGTCCCGGCCTGGCCGCCACTGGCCCTGGCGTTCCTTCTCCTGGTCTTTTTCGTGACTGCGCTCTTGCTGCTGCCGGGCCCGGGCGTCGGTTTCCTCGATGCGCCGACGCCGGGTCCGGACCGTGTGCCACTGCTCAAGATGCTGTTCGAGGATGCGTCCCTGCCGTTGTTGTTCCGCCCGGGCCATGTCGCATGCGTGGTCCGCGGCGCGCGCAAAGGCCGCGGCGTAGGCCGCCATCCAGGCGGGCGCGTCGGTCCAGGTCCGCGCGATGCTGTCCCGGTATTCGGCGATCAGCCGCTCCTGTTCCTCCAGTTCGCGGAGTACCTGCTGCTGTGTACGCACCTCCGCCGACGCCCGCCGGTCGTCGCGCAGGGCGAGGAGCCGGAGCCTTGCCAGGGTATTACGCTGCACTGCCGTCCTCCCCTCTCGTGTTTGCGTCCAGCGGCGCCATCGCTTCCCGGAGCGCCGCAATGCTCTCCGCCAGGGTCACGTGTTCGTCGGGCCCCTGGCGGATCAGCGCCTGCATCGCCTCGGCCCGCTGCATCGCTTCGTCCAGCACGGGGTCCGCTCCCGGGTTGTAGGCTCCGATGTCAATCAGGTCCTGCTTCTCGGCGCGCTTGGCCCAGAGCGCGCGGAGGTGGGCCGCGCAGCGCCGGTGCTCCGGCCCGGTAACAGCGGGCATGACGCGCGACAGCGAGGCCTCCACGTCCACCGGTGGGTAGAGCGCGGATTCGGTCAGCTTGCGGTTGAGCACGATGTGGCCGTCGAGCACGGCCCGCGCCGTGTCCGCCACGGGGTCGGCGAGGTGATCGTCGCCTTCCACCAGTACCGTGTAGACGCCGGTGATGGAGCCCTGGCCAGAAATGCCGTTGCCGGCCCGCTCGACGTAGGACGAGAGCAGGCCGAATACCGACGGAGGGTAGCCGCGGGTCACCGGGGGTTCGCCCGTCGCCAGTCCGATCTCGCGTGCCGCCATGGCCAGCCGCGTGAGCGAGTCGACCAGCAGCAGCACGTGACGTCCGGTGGCACGGAAGTATTCCGCCACGGCGGCGGCCCGGTAGGCACCGTGCAGCCGCGCCAGGGCGGTGGCGTCCGCGGGCGAGGCGATGACCACGGAACGGGCGAGAGACTCGCCGATGTTGTCCTCGATGAACTCGCGCACCTCGCGGCCGCGCTCGCCGATCAGGGCCGCGACGACCACGTCCGCGCGCGCGTGCCGGGCCATCATGCCCAGCAGAGTGCTCTTGCCCACGCCGCTGCCCGCGAACAGCCCCACGCGCATCCCGCGAGCGAGTGTCGCGACGGCGTTGACCACCCGGACGCCCACGTCAAAGGGTTCGCTGATGCGGGCCCGCTCCAGCGGGTTCAGCTGGCGGCCGGACAGGGGCCAGTGTTCGTCGAGCCGTGGGCGGGGCTTGTTGTCCAGCGGGACGCCGTTGCCGTCGAGAACGCGCCCCAGCAGCGCGTCGCCCACCGCGGGCGCCTGGACCACTTCCTGGGTGCGCACGCGCGCCCCGCGGGTGATCCCGTGGGTACCGCGCTCCGGCATCAGCAGCAGCGCGTCGTGCTCGAACCCCACCACCTCCGCGGGCAGCCAGCCGCTGTCCTCGGATTCCACCATGCAGCGGGCGCCGATCGGCGCCGGCAGGCCGGACACGTACATCACCTCTCCGGTTGAGCGCATGACCCGTCCGTAACGGGGTACCGGGTCCATCGCCAGACCCCGGACCAGCCGGGCACGGCTGCGCCGTTCGCAGCCGGTAAGCAGCGACTCCAGCCGCTGCGCCGCGGGGACCCCCCGTTGATCACGTTCGAGTCTTTCTGCCGGTAGTACCACGCCGTCTCCCGACATCGGCCGTCGCGGGGCTTACTCCCCGGGCGGCATCAGGCTTGCCTCGATGGCGCTCCAGCGGGTGTCCAGCCGGGCGTCCCATTCGATCCGGTGAACCGTGTTCGCGTCGCTGTCCGCCAGCGTCACCCGCGCGCCACCGCGCTCGATCTCCGGATCGCCCTCGAGATCCACCCCGATCTCATCCGCGATCGGCTCGACCCGTGACAGGTCCGCCGGGTTGACCCGCATGCTCAGCGATTGACCCGCCGTCCGGGCGGCGGCGGCCTCTTCCAGAACTTCCCTTACCACGGCGGAGATCTTTCCCGGGTCCGCCGACAGCTCCGCTCGAATCACGTGGCGCGCCAAGTGCAATGCCCCCTCCGTGAGAATGTCGGCGAGGCGTTTTTCCGCCGAGATCAGGGGCGCCTCGATCTGCTCCCGCAGCCGCTCCAGGGCCGCCAGGGCCGGGCGCAGCTCTTCGGCTGCCGCCTCCCGCCCTGCCCGCAGGCCTTCGGCGAAGCCATCCTCGTAGCCGGTCTGGCGGCCTTCCTGCACCGCCCTTTCCTGTGAACGGGCAATCTCCGGCTCCGGTGTGCCGTCCCGGGTTTCCGGCCCCCCGGGCGCCGGCTCCTGCGGAGCCGTGTGGGCCATCCCGGTAAACCCGCCCCGGCCTGTCGCCGCGGGCCCCCGCGAGAGATCCCGGTCCGCCGGAGAGGATGCGTGAAAGCTCATCGGGAATCCTCCGGGTCGCCGCGACGGCGCTGCGCCTCCGTCATGCGCCACGACCAGCGACCGAATCCGGCCAGCCAGGTCAGTATTCCGAGTGCCAGGTCGAGTCCGCCGCGGGTGGCCACGGCGATGGTCAGCGCGCCCAGGCACCAGCGGCCCGCGGATACCGCCGTCACGCTGTGCGGAGCATGCAGTGCCGCCCACGCCAGGCCGGCGGCGAGCCCGACCGAGCGCGGACGGATGAGCTGCGGGCTGGCGCTGCCGCGCCTTTTTGCGGAGCGCGTGTCAGTCGCCATGGCCCGCCACCCTGGTAGAACCGGCCGCGGGCGTGGTCTTGCCGCCGGTATCCGCCGGGCCCTGGGGGGCCACGGACCGCACATCCGCTGGCCGATGACGGGCGGAGTCCGGCGCCCGGATCAGGATTTCGACCCGTCGATTCAGGCGCAACCCCCGGGCGGTGTGGTTGGGCGCGATCGAGTGGTAGTGGGAGAAACCCTCGGCCGCCAGGCGCCTGCCCTTGATGCCGCTATTGCGGAACAGGTGCACCACGTTCACGGCCCGATCCGCCGAGAGCTCCCAGTTGGAGCGGAATCGGCTGGTGTGGATCGGGCGGCTGTTGGTGAATCCCTGCACCACGATGTTGAAGTTCTGCGGCGTCGTGGCCAGGATCTGCGCGATCTTGTCAATCACCTTCCGGGCATCCGGTGACAGTCTCGCGGTGCCACTGGGGAACAGGATCTGCGCGTTCAGGCGGATGCGCAGGCTCATCGGTTCGCTCAGCAGCTTGACCTGGTGTTTCTGCACCAGGGGACCCAGCACCGATTTGAGCTCCTTCTCCGCCTTGTGCAGCGCCTCGATCTGGGCCGCGACCTGCCGTTGCATGCGCCGGGACAGGTGTGGCGCATGCGGGGCCGGGTGTTCCACCGGGCGCGGTACCGGCGATGGCTGGTGGTGCAGGATCCCGTGACCGGAAGGCGCCGAGACGCTCGCAATCTTGGGGGGCGTGCCGTGGAAGGCCCGCATGATGCTTTCCGCCGCGATCTTGTACTTGCTCACGTCCCGCTGCGACATCGCGTACATCACGATGAAGAATGCCAGCAGCAGGGTGAGCAAATCCGCATAGCTGACCATCCAGCGCTCGGACTCGTCTTTCTCCTTACGCGGCTTTTTCATCCTCTACCCCCTCGTTGCCGGACTTGGCCGTGCCGGCAACAAAGCTCTTCAGCTGGGTGCGAATCGTCTGCGCATTGGCCCCCTCGGCGAGCAGCAGGGTCGCCTCCAGGACCATCTCGCGGTAACGTGCCTGGTCCTCGGCGACGTTTTTCAGGCGGTTGCCCACGGGCAGGAACACGAGGTTGGCCGAGCCGACCCCGTAGATCGTGGCCACGAACGCCGTCGCGATGCCGCCGCCGAGGCTGGACGGGTTCGACAGGTTGAGCATGACGTGGATAAGCCCGATCACTGCCCCCAGAACGCCGATGGTGGGCGCGTACCCTCCCGCCGACTCCCAGGCCTGGGCCGGCCGTTCGTCTGCCTGGTTGTCCGTTTCCATGCGGGCTTCCAGGGTACGCCGCAGGGGCTCGAGCTCCACGCCGTCGATGACCATTTGCAGACCCTCGCGCAGGAACGGGTCCTGGAGTTCGTGCACGGTCTGCTCCAGCGCCAGCATTCCGCGCTTGCGCGCCTCCCGCGTCCATTTCTCGAAGCTGGCGATCAGCGCTTCGGGATCATTCTCCGGGGGCTTGGCCAGCCACTTCAGGGCTTTCAGCGTCCGGATCAGACCCTTGAGCTCGAACTGGATCAGCATGGCCATGAACGTCCCGCCGAACACCACCATGGCGGCGGACATCTTGAGCAGTGCGGCGACGGGGTCGCCCTCGTCGTGGTTCGCGTAGAAGACCACGCCGATCGCGCCGATGATTCCGATTACGGACGAGAGTCTCACGTATCTTCCCCGGCGAGCGCCTGGTTCGTATGGGTGTCGAGCAACCGGGCGAGGTCCTCGAGAGCACGCCTGCGCAGCACCGAAGCGCGGGCCTCGCTGACCCCCAGCACCCGCGCTATCTCCCGGTTGTTCATGCCTTCGTAGTAGTACAGCGCCAGTACCAGCCGCCTGCGTTCGGTCAGCCGGTCGAGGGCCCCCGCCAGCCTTTCGCGGTCGTCGTGGCGAATGACCTCCCGGAGCGGATCGTCAGGGGCCGCGGGCTCGCCCACGCCGGCCATCTCCTGGCTGGCCTCGTTCCGGTGTCTCTGATGAGTGCCCTCGCGCCGCAGCCCGTCGAGCATGGCCCCCCGCACGCGCTTGGTGACGAACGCCTTGAAGCTCTGCCCCTTGTCGGGCTGGAACCGCTCGCGCGCTTCCAGCATCCCGACCACACCCCACTGGATCAGCTCGTCCAGTTCCGCCCACGGCATGCGCGCCTTGACGTGCAGCGCCACCTGCTTGATCCAGCCGCCGTACAGCTCGACGGCCTCGTCGTCCAGGCTCTCGCGGCTGGCCACGCTCACGACGCCTCCCTGGGTGCCGCCGTATGAACCACACTGAGACGCGTGTCCTCCGGAATCTCTTCCAGTGCGATGACCGGGATGATCCCGGCCGCGGCACGCGCCACCGGGCGCCGCAGCGACTGCTGCACCGCCAGGGCCGGCGGGACGGACTGCTGTCGCAGAGTGTCGGCCGCGTCACGGCAGGCGCTTTGCAGCTGTGCTGCGATTCCCGGCTCCAGCACCTCGCCGATGCCCTGCTGCCGGGCCGTGTCCAGCGACTGCGCCACCAGGCGTTCCAGCTCGGGCTCGATCACGGCCAGGCGAACCACGGGTTCGTCGCCGCAGAGGTGGCTGACGATAAAGCGGCCGATGGCAACGCGGACGGCGGCGAGCAGGGGCTCGACACTCTTCTCGCCCTGGGCGGCGACCTCCGCCATGGCCTCGGCAATGCGCTCCAGGTCGCGGATTGGGATCCCCTCCCGTAGCAGCGCCTGCAGCACCCGCCGGACGGTACTGGTGGAGAGCTGATTGCCGAGCTCTTCCGCCAGCTTGGGGCTGCGATCGGCGAGGCGCCCCAGCAGGTCCTCCACTTCCGGGCGTCCGAGCAGCTCCCAGCCGTAGTCCTCGAGTACCTGGCCGAGGTGGGTGGCGACCGCACTGGAAGCGTCGACCACCGTGTAGCCGGAGGTGTCCGCCTGCTCGATGTCCTGCGGATCGATCCACACGGCCGGCTGGCCGAACACCGGCTCCGCGGTCCGCTGTCCCCTCTCCAGGGTCTCGAGAACCGTCGGGCCCTCGATCGCCAGCCACCGGTCGGGCTGGACCTCCCATTCCGCCACCGCGGCGCCCCGAATCGTGAACTGGTACTGCTGCGGCGACAGGTCGCTGCTGTCGCGTACATGCACGGGCGGGACCGGGAAGCCCATGCGGTTGCCGTAGCGGTTGCGCACCGCGCGGAGCCGGTCGAGCAGTCGCGCTTCCTCCTGCTCGAGCATCGGGACCAGCGCGAAGCCGATCTTCAGGCCCAGCGGATCCACGCCGCTCACGGCGGACGCCTCGTCGGCCGGCTCCTGCGGATCCGCCGCCTGTTCCTCCGTCGCCTCCCCCGACGCCTCCGCAGCCGTGCGCTGGCGCTGGGCCCGCCAGGCCAGCAGACCCAGGCCCAGCGCCAGCAGCAGGAACGGCCAGTGCGCCATCCCCGGTACCAGGCCGAGCACTGCCATCAGGCCGCCCGCGGCCGCGATCGCCTGGGGATAGCGCGCGATCTGCGACACCACCTGGACACCGACCGCCTCGCCTGTGGCGACCCGCGTGACGACGATGCCGGCGGCGATGGAAATCGTCAGCGATGGAATCTGCGCGGCGAGACCATCGCCGATCGTGAGCAGCGTGTAGTCACGTGCGGCGACGGCAAGCGGCAGGTGATGCTGCAGCATACCCACCGCGAGCCCGCCGACCAGATTGATGATCAGGATGATGATGGCGGCAATGACGTCGCCGCGGATAAATTTGCTGGCCCCGTCCATGGCGCCGAAAAAGTCCGCCTCACGCCGCACGGCGTCGCGCCGTTTCTCCGCTTGCGGGGGCGAGAGCATGCCCGCGTTGAGGTCCGCGTCGATAGCCATCTGTTTGCCGGGGAGGGCGTCCAGAATGAAACGGGCGGAGACTTCCGCGACGCGCCCGGCCCCCTTGGTGACCACCACGAAATTGATCACCACGAGGATCACGAAGATGATGAATCCGACCACGTAGTTGCCGCCCACCACGAAGCGCCCGAACGACTCGATCACCCGGCCGGCTGCATCCGGCCCCTGGTAGCCGTGCAGCAGGATCACGCGCGCGGTGGCCACGTTGAGGGCCAGGCGCATCAAGGTGGTGATCAGGAGGAGCGAGGGGAAGGAGGTGAGGTCGGTGGGCCCCAGGATGTAGATGCTCGCGGCCAGGATCACCAGTCCTGCCGAGATGTTGAGCGCGAACAGGAAGGAAATCAGCGGTGCCGGCATGGGCACCACGATCATCGCGAGCACCACCAGGATGATCGCGGGCCCGGCGATTGCCACCGGCGTCACCCGCGCCGTATTGCGGGAGGCCGCCTCAGCCACGGATCAGCTCCGGAACCGAGTGAAACAGCGCTGTCGCGAACTGGGTGACGCCGTGAAACATGGCAGTGCCGGCGAGCGCGATCAGCACCGACAAGGCGATGAACTTGGGTGCGAAGCTGAGCGTGCTCTCCTGCAGCTGGGTCATGGCTTGGAACAGGCTCACGGCAAGACCCACGGTCAGCGAAAGAACGAGCGCCGGACCCGCCAGCCACGCCAGCGCGATCCATGCCGCATTGGAGACCTGGCTCATGTCCGTCATGGCGCTCTCCCGATCAGCGGCGCCGGACCAGCTCGGTGATCCGTATGCCGTACTGATCCTCGTCGATCACCACCACTTCGCCGCGGGCGAATAGGGTGCCGTTGACCAGCACGTCGAACGGTTCGCCCACGCCCCGGTCCAGCTGCAGCACCTGCCCGCGCGACAGGCCGCGCAGCTCCCGCACCACCAGCTCGCAGCGCCCGAGCTCGACCGATACGCGCACGCCGATATCGTCGACCAGCTCGTCGGCCAGCGCCGGGCCCCCGCTTGCATCGGACTCCTCCAGCCGGTCGAGGGCAGCTGGCTTGACGGTGGCGTCCTCGGTGCTCGCCGGGCCGTGGTCAGAGTTGGTCGTTTCCGCCGTCTCCGGCTTCCGGTTCCCGCCCCTGGTCCCGGACTTGCTGCGTCTGCTGCGGGCGGGACTCTCCGGTTTCTCGTCCGTCATGGGTATTCCCCCTGTCATCTGCCAGGCGCCCGACGCGAATCGCCAGCTCGCCGTTTCGCTCACCGTAGGCTGCCTCGGCCACGATCGTTCCACGTGCCCGCACCAGGGCGCGGCGCCGCACCCGGATCGGGATCACGCTGCCGACCCGGGCGTCGCGAACGCTGGCCAGCGGCACGCGTGCACCGGCGATCTCCACATGGAGAGAGACACCGACCTCGTCAAGCCGCTCGTTCAGGGAGTGCTGCCATTCGGCCGCTTCATCGGCGCGTGTCTCGGCCAGCGACGCCGGGCTCGACAGGCGCTCGCGCAGGTGCTCGATGCTGGTGTAGGGCACGGCGAACGTGATCGCGCCGCCCCCGGCGGCGATGCTCACCGCGCACTGCATGACCACCAGCATTTCCTGCGAGTCGGCGATGGCGATCAGGGAGGTGTTCTGCTCCACCCGGACCACCTGCGGATGGATCGCGACGATCGGTTGCCACGCATGGGCCACCGACTCCAGGACCAGCTCGAGCAGGCGGTGTCCCACGCTCAGCTCCATGGGCGAGAAGTCGCCGGGAAATTCGCCGCCCGGTTCGGTGGCACCGCACAGCTGATCGACCACGGCGCCCACCAGGTTACGGTCCAGCCCCACCAGTGCGAGAGACTTGAGGCCGCTGACGTCGACCACGCTTAGAAACACCCGGGGGCCGAGGTCCTTGAGCACCTCGTCGTGACCGGCGAAGCGCGTCCGGGAGTCGGAGATCTGGCAGCCGCTGGAGCGGAGGTAGGAGAACAGTGCCAGCCGGACTTGCCGGGCAAAGCGGTCCTGGATCGCGTCAATCGCCGGCATGCGTCCGCGCACGACCCGCCCGGGCGCGGTGAGGTCCGCCGATTCGACCTTGCCGGTGTGTACGATCGCGCTCCTAGGCATACGCGCTCACTCCTGCACCGCTCCCGTCCTGCTGTCGCTCGGGGTCGTCGCGGGTCGGAGGCGGCATCGTGATCACCGGCGGCGCATTATGACCGGGCTGCTGCCCGCCGGAGCCATCGCCCTGCAGCATCCCGCCTCCGCCGGCATTGACTTCCGCGCCGCCGAGGTGCAAGCCGCTCCGGCTCATGGCATCGCCGAGTCGGGAAAGGCTCTGACTGATGGCCTGTGCGGCCTGGTGGCTGTCCGGCGTGAAACTGACGTGGATCGATCGGTTGCCGTCCATGCGCAGATGCACATGGACCTGCCCAAGCCCCGGCGGATTGAGGTTGAGGGTGGCGTGACTGTCGCCGGCCTGATGCATGCCGGCGATCCGGCCGGACAGGCCGTGCGCCAGGTTGGCCGGACTGCCGGCGTCGACACCGGGGTTCGCGGGACCGGCACCGCCGGGTCCGTGGGCGGGTCCGGTCGCGGGCGTTCCCGCGGCGGCCGGACCCTGGGGCGCTGCGCCCGCGGTGCCGGTGCCGGCCGGTGACTGTGCCGGCGGCATCCGTAACACCTGCGCCCTTTCCGGGTGGCCGCTCCACGGCGCCGGCGTCGCCGACCCGGATTTGCCCAGCGTGGCGTCACCCGGGTCGCCGGGCTGCGGCGCGCGCGCGGAATGGGCCGGGGCGTTCGCGGTGCCGGGCAGGGGCGGGCGCCCCTCCGCCGCGGAGCGCTGCGGTTGGCCCGCCGACGGCCGCGCCCCGCCGTTGTTGCCGCGCATGTGGCCCGCTGCGGCATCCGACGCCGGCTGCCCGGCGCGGACGACCGCGGTGGCAACTTGCCGCGCCGGGTTGCCGGCGCCGCTGCCGCGCTCTCCCGGCCGGGTGCCCGACGCGGTCCCTTGGCCCGGGCCCGTCGCAGCTGTCCTGCTTGCCGTGAGAGCGGGGGTCGGCCCGCGCCCCGGCGTGCGGGCTGCGCCGGTGCCGGCAGGGCCACCATCCGGCGTCCCGGGCGTGCGGGCCGCCGGCAGCACCACGCGCCGGGATGCATCGCCGCTCCCGCCGGGCAGCAGCGGTGGGGCTGCCGCGGCCGCTGCTGCCGGGAGATCCCGGCGGCGGTGGCGTCGGCCGTCGGGTTCCGTGCGGCGCGCTCCGGCGGTGTCCGCCGGCGTCTTCCGGGGTCTGTCCTTGCCACTGCCGGCCTGGGCCAATGCGTGGTGCCATTCGCCGGCGGCGGCACCTGGCCCGTGCCGGGGTGCATCCGGACCGGCAGCGGGCCGGCGCATGGCAGCCGTGGGAGTCTTCATAGCAGTTCCTCGTCGCCGGCAATGGTGATGCGTCCCTCGCTGTCGAGGCGTCGTGCCACCTGGAGGATTTCCTTTTGGGCCGACTCGGCGTCGGCGCGCCGGATGGGAGGGCCGCCCTCCAGGTCCTCGCGCACCGATGCGGCGGCGCGTTCGCTGAGGTGTTCCAGCAGTCGGTCGCGGACCTCCGGCGCGCTCACCTTCAGGGCCATCGCCAGCTGCTCGTTGGAGACGTCGCGCAGCAGGGTCTGAAGCGAGAGGGAATCCAGGTTCATCAGGTCGTTGAAGGTGAACATGCTTTCACGGATGGATTCGGCGGTCTCCTCGTCCCGCCCGGCCAAGCCTTGCAGGATCTTCTCGGAAACGCTGGATTCGAGGTTGTTCAGGATTTCCGCCGTACGTCGGGTCCCGCCGATACCGGAGAGCTGCTGTTCGCCGGCGTGGCCCGACAGCTGCTCCCCCAGCGTGCGGCTGAGCTCGCGCAGTGCCGTGGGCTGCACGGCGTCGAGCCGCGCATAGCGGTAGACCACGTCTTGCGCCATCTCTTCCGGAAACCGGGAGATGACCTCCGCCGCCATGGCGGCGTCGACGTGTGCCAGGGTCAGAGCCACCGCCTGCGGGCGTTCGTTGCGCAGCTGTTCGGCCAGGGCGCGGGGATCGGTACCCCGCACCACTTCCATGGTCATGGCGATACCGCCGCCGCGCATCACGTAGTCCATCAGCTCCGCGGCGCGCCGCTCCCCCAGCGAGTTGTCGAGCACCTCGCGCAGGTAGCGGAAGCTGTCCACGCTGGTGCCCGGCGAGTTGCTGAGCGTGGCCAGGAACTCGTCCATCACCGCGTTCGCCTTGGCGTCCGGGATTTCGCGGATGGTGGACATGGCGCTCGAGAGATTGCTGACAACCCGGTCGTCCAGGTGCTTGAAGATGCGCGCGGCGGTGTCCTCGCCCACCGACAGGAGAAACAGCGCCGCCTTCTCCAGACCGCCCATCCCGCTGCTCATGACGGCTCATCCTCGGCGCCGGCCGGATCCGGGGGGTCGTCCTGCAGCCAGCGGCGGATCAGCTCCGCGGCCTTCTCCGGTTCCTGTACCGCGATCGCCTGCACCGCCTGCCGGCGTTCCTCGGTCTGTGCCTGGCTGCTGATTGCCCGCGCCGCCGCCGCGGCCGCGCCAGAGTGGGCCTCGCTCTCCCCGGCGGCGCCCGCCGGGACCCCCGCCGGGCGCAGCGTGGCCGGCCACGTGTCCGCGTGCGCGGCCAGCCAGCGGCCCATGGGACGGGCGACGCCGAACAGGAACAGCACCGCGGCGAGCAGCTCCAGCAGGGCACGAATCAGCGACGGATCGGTCACGGCGGTCATGAGCCCTTTGTCTGCCGGAGCGCCCGGGTGCCTGCGGAAAGGCACCGCCACGACGTCCACGGACAGGTTGGGGGCGGACAGCGAGCCCCGGATCAGGTCGCGGATGCGGCTGATCTGCGTCTTTCCCTTTTTGCCCAGCGCGTTGCGGTTGACCACCACCGATACGGACAGGCTCTTGAGCGCCCAGGGCGGCGCCTGGGTTCGGCGGACGGTCCTGCCGACCTCGTAGGTGACGTTCCACTTGTCGTCGCGCGAGCCGGGTAGGGGCTTGCGGCTCGAGCTCCCGCTCTTGGCGGTCCGCTGCTTGAGGGGAGCCGAAGTGTTGCCGGGGGGCTGGTTGGACAGTGATCCGGGTACGCCGCCGGGAGCCGGCGTCGTCCCCACTCGCCGCTGCTGGTCGTGTTCAACGTGGTCGGCCGCGCCCTGCGGTCCGTAGCTGACGTTGCGACTCGAGGTTTGCGAAAAGTCGATCCCGGCAGCGACCGAAACGCGCAGGTTTCGCGCGCCAAGAACGGGCTCGAGCAGCGCGCGGATGTGCCGGGTGGTCTGTGCCTCGACGCGGTTCTGGAACGCGAGCTGCGACTGTGCCTGTCCGACGCCACGGTCGGCACGGGGCGCGAGCACCTCGCCATCCTGGTTGGTCACTGTGACGCGCCGGGTGTCGAGTCCCGGCACGGCATTCGCGACCAACTGCGCGATGGCCTGTGCCTGGGTATGGCTGATGCCGGCCGGCCCCGCGGTGACGATCACCGATGCCTTGGGCTTGGGCTGGCTCTGCAGGAAGGGGGTCTCGCGCGGCTGGGCCAGCATGACCTGAGCGTCCTGGACGCCATGGATACGCTCGATCGCCTGCTCCAGGCTGGCCTCGGTGGCGCGGCGGTCCAGTGCGTGCTCGGCGGTCGCGCTGGTGGTCACGGAATCGTGTGTCAGCTGTTTCCAGGCGCTGGAGGCCGGGCTGGCCGGTACGCCCCGCTGTCCCAGTTTCAGCCGGGCGCGGGCGAGCTCGCTTTGCGGCACCTCGATCACGCTGCCGGTGGCGTTGAGCTGATAGGGGATCCCCAGCTTCTGCAGCGAGTCGATCACCCTGCCGCCCTGGGCCGGCGAGAGCCCCTCGAACAGCGGCATGTACGCGGGTCCCTGCAAGCTCACCGCGGCCAGGCCGGCGAGTGCCAGCAGCAGCACGATTGCGAGCATCCAGCCGATGCGCGGGACGCACGCGGCGAGCTCTCGCAGCCGGTTGAGGGGCCGGGCCCAGTCCACTGCCGGGGACGGGTCAGACCGGCATGTTCTTTACGGTGTCGTACGCGTTCACCAGCTCGTTGCGTACGGCTACCGTCGCGTTCCAGGCGACCTTGGCCCGGTCCGAGGCGACCAGCGCCTTCTCCAGGCTCGCCCCGGGGGCGCCGGAGGCCACCGCCCGGGTGGCCTCCCCGGCCTGGCGCTGGGCATCGCTGACGCGGCTGAGCGCGTGGTCGAGGGTGCTCAGAAAGTCCGGGGCCCTGGCCTGGGAACTGCCGGCGGTTGCCCCGGGTGCGGTGGGCGCGCGCACGTGCGCGATTGCCGTTACCGGGCTCATAACGTCTCCTTATTCTGGACTGGCGGTCACGTCGTTGCGGGCTTTTGGCCCTGTCGTTCGTATCGGGAGCCTCCCGGATCCGGGCCGGGTGACCGGCGGGGGTCACGCCGGGGACGCTGACCGGGTCGAGGTGCTCCCGCAGAGAGAAACCCCCCGGTGTCCAAGGCGGCCGGCCCGGCTCTGCTGGCTGCGGACCGATTTTGTACTGGGGGGGTGTTTAGTCTAGGTAAGCGCGCCACAAACGGCCGCGGGAGGGCAGCGCGACTGCCCGGTCAGTTGCCAACGCAGGGAGACTGATATCGCCCCGCCGCCGCGGCGGGCAGGGCACGGGAGAACCGGCCCCGGCCACAACCCGATGATCGCGGAACAGCGTGACCAGAACCGGGCCCACCGCGTGCGCCCGGAATAACGAAACCATCACAGGGACCGCCAGTCGCTATGCCGCACGTCCAGTTTCTTCGCTATTACGGCGAAGCGCTTGTGCTCGATGCCGAGCGGGCGCGCCTCGTGGCCTCGAATATCGCGAACAGCGATACCCCTGGCTACAAGGCGCGCGACATCGACTTCCGCAACGCGCTTCAGGCCCGCCTGCAGGACCCGGCCCGGCCACCCCGGGTGGAGTACCGACAGGGGCTGCCCGTGGGGCTCGACGGCAATGACGTGTCCCTTCCCTACGAGAGCGTGGCGGCGGCCCGCAACGCCCGGCGCACGGCCGCGACGCTCAAGTTCCTTGACCAGTCCACGCAGGGGTTGATCCAGGCCCTGCGGCCGCAGAGCAACGGGGGATAAGGCATGAGCCAGCCCGGTATCTACGAGATCTCCGGCAGCGCGCTGCTGGCCCAGCGCCAGCGCCTGCAGACCATCGCCTCGAACCTGGCGAACGCGAATTCCATCACGTCCGCGGGCGGTGCGCCGTACCGCGCCCGCGAGGTCGTTTTCCGGGCTGTCCCGGCCTCGGCCTCCGACCCGAGCGGGCCGGAGACCGTCCGGGTCACCGGCACGGTGCAGAGCCGGGCACCGTTCAGACAGAGCTATGACCCGGGGAGCCCGTTCGCCAACAAGCGGGGCTATGTGGTCGGCTCCAACGTGTCCCGCGTGCGGCAGATGACCGATTTGATTGACGCCTCGCGCAGCTACGCCGCCAACGTCGCGATGCTGCGCCAGGCGCAGCGGATCGACCAGCAGATCATTTCCGGATTCTGAACCTTGCAGGGAGGTGTTCCATGAGCGCACTCAACGCGCCACTGCCCGGCACCGCCGTGCAGACCACCGGCGGCAGCACCACGGCCGCGGGGCCGACGGGCAAGATGAACAGCCTGAACGAGAAGGATTTCCTGACGCTGCTGACGACGCAGCTCCAACACCAGGATCCGGCGCATCCGGTCAGCCAGACCCGGCTGGCCGCGGAGCTGGCACAGTTCTCGACCGCCTCGGGCGTGAACGCGCTCAACCAGAAGCTGCAAGGCCTCCAAAGCGGTGCCCAGGCGAACCGCCTGACCCGTTCCGTGGCGCTGGTCGGGCGCCAGGTTGCAACGTCCGGGGACGCGATGGTCCCGGACAGCACCGGTCAGGCAACCGGCGCGTTCCGGCTCGGGGGCGACGCGTCCGACGTCCGCGTGGCCGTGTTCGACGGCTCGGGCAAGGTTGTCGACCGGCTCGACCTCGGTGCGCAGGGCGCCGGACTGCACACGTTCCCGTGGCACGGCGGGCAACCCGGCAGCGCCTACCGGTTCGCGGTCCAGGGCCGCAGCGCCGGCGGTCAGCCCGTCCCGACGACGTCGTACAGCGTGTTCCGCGTCGCCGGGGTTCACCTGTCCGGCGGCCAGGCGATGCTCGATCTCGCCAACGAGCCGCAGCCCCTGGCGCTCAGCCAGGTTCAGGATGTCCTGTAGGAGGATCGGCCATGAGTCTCAATACTTCGGTTTCCGGCATTAACGCCGCCCAATCCGGGCTGGACGTGGTCTCGAACGACCTGGCCAACGCCAACACCACCGCCTTCAAGGCGGGGTCGGCCCGTTTCGGGGATATCTATCCGCCGGCGGGGAGCAACAGCCCGGGGATCGGGGTCAAGCTCCAGGACATCGAGCGCAACTTCGCCCAGGGACAGCTGCAGACCACCAGCAACCCGCTGGATCTGGCGGTGCAGGGCAAGGGTTTCTTCATCATCAATCACGCCGGCGCGCAGCGCTACTCCCGGGACGGCCAGTTCCATCTCAACCCGAACAATGAGCTGGTCAACGCCGCCGGAGACGCCGTGATGGGCTACACGATCAACCCGTCGGGCGCCCCCGCCGGAGTGCTGTCCAAGCTCACGGTGGGCACCGGCAACCTGCAGGCGAAGGCCACCGGGAGCATCGGGGTCGTCCCCTCGCTCAACCAGAACGATCCGGCGATCTCGTCCGCGTTCAACCAGACCAACCCGAACACCTACGACGAGTCCACCTCGGTGGTCGCGTACGACTCCCTGGGCGACGCGAACCACGTGCAGCTGTACTTCGTGAAGAACCAGGGCAGCGGCACCGCGACCTCGCCGGATACCTGGACCGTCTATGCCCAGCCCCGGGACGCGCAGGGCAACAACGTCGGCAGCGCGGCCAATCTGACCACGCTGCAGTTCAACGGCAGCGGCCAGCTCACCGGCGGCAGCAACGCCACCCTCAATGTCAACTGGGGTAACGGGTCGGGCGCGAGCGCCATCAACTTCGACTTCACCGGCGCGACGCTGGCCGCCCAGCAGTTCGCGGTCAACGGCATCACCAACGACGGCTATCCGCCGGGCCAGTTCAACGGCGCCACCGTGGCGAAGGACGGTACCGTCAACGCCAACTACACCAATGGCCAGAAGGTGGCGATGGGCAAGCTCGCGATGGCCGCCTTCATCAACGAGCAGGGCCTGTCGGCGGTCTCCAACAACGAGTTTGTCGCCACCCGGGCGGCCGGTCAGCCGGCAGTGAACACCCCCGGCGTCGGCCTGGCGGGGAGCATTGCCTCGGGCAAGCTCGAGCAGTCGAACGTCAACATGTCCAATTCGCTGGTGCGGCTGATCCAGTTCCAGCAGACCTACCAGGCCAATACCAGCGCGATCCAGACGGACAAGCAGGACGTGCAGCGGCTGATGCAGATCTGACGGAGCGCATGCCATGACCGCATCCGTTCTGTATACGGCGATGACCGGCCTGGAGGCGGCGAGCTACCGCGAGGCGCTTACCGCCGGCAACCTGGACAACGCCGACACCACCGGCTACCGCGCCCAGCGTGGCGGTTTTCGGGCGCTGCCTTTCCAGGGCCCGCAGGCGCCGGCCGGTGCCGACGTGGCACTCGATCAAAGCGGGCCGGACTCGAGTGCCGGCCCCCTGACGCACACCGGCGCCCGCTGGGACGTCGCGCTGCAAGGCGCGGGCTGGCTGGTCGCGCGACGGGCCGACGGCCAGGTTGTGCTCACCCGCGACGGGCGGCTGCACCTGGGTGCCGGCGGCCTCCTGCGCACGGCCTCGGGGGCCACGGTGCTGGGCGCCAACCACCAGCCGATCAGCCTGCCGCGGATGCGGCGCGTGGTGATCGGCGCGGACGGCACCATCTCGGGAGTGCCCGCGAACCAGGCCAGCGATCAGGCCCAGACCTTCAACCGGCTGCTGCTGGCCCGGACCCCTCCGGGGCGGCTGCGCCGGTTGGCGCGCGAGGGCTTTGCGGTAGCGCCCGGCACCAGGCTGGCCGTGAGCCGGCCCACGCGGCTGAAGCAGGGGTACCTGGAGGGCAGCAACGTCAGCGCCGTAGGTGCGATGACGCGGCTTATCAGCGATACACGCAGCTTCCAGCTCCAGGCCCGCGTGGCCCGCGTCGCGGGGCAGGGCCAGCAGGGGCTGGACGCGTTGATCAGCGGAGGTTGATCCGATGTTCCGTTCTCTCGACACCATCGCCACCGGTCTGCAGGCCCAGCAGACCAACATAGACGTGATTTCCAACAACCTCGCCAACGTCAACACGACGGGATTCAAGCGGGGGCAGGCAGAGTTCCAGTCGCTGCTCTACCAGGACGGGATCCAGCCCGGTGCGCAGTCCAGCGGGCAGACGCTCTATCCGTCCGGCCTGCAGCTGGGGACCGGCGTCCGTGTGGCCTCGATCAAGAAGATCCAGTCCCAGGGCGACCTGAACAAGACCGGCAATCCGCTCGACCTCGCGATCAACGGGGCCGGCTACTTCCAGGTGCTGCTGCCGGACGGCCAGACCGCGTACACGCGCGACGGCTCGTTCCAGGTGAACGAGAACGGCCAGCTGGTCAACTCGGACGGCTACACCGTCTCGCCAAGCATCACCGTCCCCAACAGCGCGACCAGCGTGACCATCGGCAAGGACGGCACGGTTTCGGTCACCCTGCCGGGCTCCCAGCAGGCCCAGCAGGTGGGACAGGTCCAGCTGGCGAGCTTCACCAACCCGCAGGGCCTGCAGCCGATGGGCAACAACCTGCTGCTGCGCACCAACGCCAGCGGCGCACCACAGATCGCACCGCCCCAGAGCAACGGCCTGGGCTCGGTAAACCAGGGCTACCTGGAGGGCTCCAACGTCAACGTGGTCCGCGCCATGACCAACCTGATCGCGGCGCAGCGCTCCTTCCAGCTCGGTACCGAGGTCGCGCGCGGCGCGGACAACGAGCTCAACTACCTGGCCCAGATGAGCGGATGATGAAGATCCCGGTTGCGATTTCGGCGATGCTCCTGGGCGTCGCGGTGCTGGCGCTGACCGGGTGCGCAACGCGCGCCCCCGGCCGCGAGGCGTTCCTGAAGCCCTCGCCCATGCCGGCACGGCCGCGGGCCGCGCCGAACTCGAGCAACGGCTCGGTGTTTCCGGCCACCACCTATGCGTCGCTGTTCCAGGATCATCGCATGTGGCGCCGCGGCGACCTGGTAACCATCGACATCGTGCAGCAGGCCGCGGCGCAGAAGAACGACTCCAGCCAGCTCAAGCGCCAGTCCTCCACCAGCAACTCGGTCAGCACCTTCCTGGGAGTGCCGGCCACGTTCGGCCATCACGCCGGCAAGCAGTTTTCGCCGGCGATCGATGCCGGCAGCGACCAGTCGTACAAGGGCAATGGCCAGAGCCAGGCATCCAGCAGCGTGACCGGGGAGGTCACCGCCGTGGTCACCCGCGTCGCGAGCAACGGGGTGCTGGCGCTGTCCGGGCGCACCAACGTCAACATCAACGGCGGCGTCCGGACGATCGAGATCAGCGGCTACGCACGCCCCGAGGACATCGGCGCCGACAACTCGATCTCCTCCAATCAGATCGCCGGCATGAACGTGCAGTACGTCGGCAACGGACCCATTAACAACGCCCATAGCGTGCCATGGCTGCAAAGAGTGCTTTCCGGTATCTGGCCGTTCTAGCGTTGGCGGCGGCGCTGGCGGCACCGGCGGCCCATGCCGACCGGATCGGCGGCCTGGTCACCGTCGGCGGAGCGCCCGACAACCACCTGGTGGGCTACGGCATCGTGGTGGGCCTGCAGGGAACCGGTGACCAGACCACCCAGATCCCCTACACCAAGCAGTCGGTGGTCAACATGCTGCGCCACATGGGCGTGAACATCCCGAAGGGATCGTTCCTGCAGCCCAACGACGTGGCCTCGGTGATGGTGACGGCGCAGGTCCCGCCGTTCGTCAGCGCGGGGCAGCACGTGGACGTGACGGTGTCCGCGATCGGCAACGCCAAGTCGCTCAACGGCGGGATTCTGCTTTCGACGCCCCTGGGCGGCGGCAACGGACAGGTCTACGCCGATGCCCAGGGGGCCGTGCTGGTGAGCGGATACCAGGCCAGCGCCTCGGGCTCGTCCTCGCGAACCAACTCCACCACCGTCGGCCGCATCCCCGGCGGGGCGATCATGGCGCGTGCGATCCGCGCCAGCTTCGCGCAGCAGGGACGCACGCGCCTGCTGCTGGACAACCCCGATTTCACCACCGCCGCGCACATCGCGCACCGGATCAACCAGGAATTCGGCTCAGGTGTGGCCGAGGCCGTCGATCCGGGGCTCGTGCGGGTGAGGGATCACGGCTCGGACCGGGTGCAGTTCATGGCGCGGCTGATGTCGCTGCAGGTCAGCCCCGGACGCCAGGCGCCGAAGGTGGTCATCGATGCCCAGAGCGGGACCATTGTCATGGGGGCGGGGGTGCAGTTGGGACCGGCCGTGGTGTCCCATGGCGACCTGTCGGTGCGCATCACCACCCGCCACGGGGTAAGCCAGCCGTCCCCCCTCAGCGCCGGCCGCACCAAGCGGGTGCGCAACTCCCGCGTCAGCGCCAGCCAGCAGAAAGCCCACGTGATCACGTTCCCGCGGGCCACCACGCTCGGCGCCGTGGCGCGGGCGCTGAATGCCGTCGGCGCAACGCCCGGCGACCTCGTCGCGATTGTGCAGGCCCTCAAGAAGGCGGGCGCCCTGCACGGCAAGCTGGAGGTGATGTAGATGCGCGCGCAGGCGGGCGTTGGGGCCGCCGGACCGGGGCAGGCCCGCGGCACCGGCAATCGTGCGCGCCTGGACCGGTCCATCCGGGAATTCGAGGGACTGCTGTGGAACCAGGTGCTGCAGCAGATGAGCCGGGTGCGGCTCGGGCCGGACATGCTGGGCAGCGGCGGCAGGACCTGGCAGCGCATGTTCCTGTACAGGCTCTCCGAGCGCTACGGCGGACGGGTCGAGAGCAGCCTCACCCGGGCGCTGCGCCGCCAGTTGGGGGCCGGCCCGCCGGCAGGCGGCAGCGGTGCGCGCGGCCCGTCCTACGCGGAGGTTGCCGGGTCCCGCGGACGCCCGCTGCCGCGGGCGCCGTTAAACAATTCGGCGCCGGGGCGAATTCCTGAGCAGACGGGCCGGCTTTCCGGCGGGAGCGAGACATGAGTGGACTGAACGGGGTCATGGATACGGCACTGACCGGCCTGAACGCCTACCGCGCGTCCCTGGACAGCGTGTCGGGGAACATCTCCAACCAGACCACGCCCGGCTACGCCAAGCGCCGCCCGGTGCTCTCGTCGCAGCTCGACGGCGTCTCCGTGGACAGCATCCAGCGGGTGGTCAGTCGCTTCGCCAATGACCGCCTGCGTCGGGC
The DNA here is from genome assembly GCA_035638695.1 of Gammaproteobacteria bacterium. Lineage (GTDB taxonomy): Bacteria > Pseudomonadota > Gammaproteobacteria > UBA5335 > SLRW01 > DASQZJ01. The sequence continues at coordinate 62,821 of DASQZM010000096.1, forward strand.
GACCTCGGCCAGCGACGCGGCGCAGGTCACCTCGCAATACCTGTCCGCCATCGCCGCGGAGCTGCCGCTCAAGGGCGGCGTGTCGCAGGCCATGAACCAGTTCTTCTCGGACCTCAAGGCGGTGGCGACCTCGCCGGCGGACCTTCCGACGCGCAACACCGTGACCAACGACCTCGCCGGTCTCTCCAGCCAGTTCAACCAGACCGCCCGGAGCCTGGGGCAGAAGCAGCGGGACGCGGGGCAGGCGCTCGCCAGCGACGTGACGACCGCCAACGACACCCTGGCCCGCCTGGCCCAGATCAATCGCGCCCTGCAGAAGGCCCCGGGGCAGAACGTCAACTCGCTGCTGGATCAGCAGCAGGCCGCCGTGACCAAGCTGTCCGGGCTGCTCGGCGTGCACGTGCTGCGCAATCCGGACAACACCCTGCGCATCTCGGTCGCCGGCACGGTGCTGCTCGACCGGGCCGGGGCCCGACCCATCGGGGTCAACATCTCCGCGAACGGCAGTCGTTCCCTCAGCGCCGGGGCCAACGCCCAGGGGGTGCGTCCAGGCGCCCGGGACGGGCGCATCGGTGCCGAGCTCGCGGCCGGAGACCGGATTGCCGCGATCGCTCAGCAGCTCAACCGCATGGCGACCGTCACGGGATTCCTGGTGAACCGCCAGCAGGCCTACGGCCGGGATCTCTACGGCAGCCAGGGCGGTCCCCTGTTCAACGTGCCGGCACCCGCAACGACCGCCGCGGCGTCCAATACCGGCACGGCCACGCTGACCGCGCAGCTCACCGACGCGACCGCGCTGCCAGCCGACGGCGGGCCGTTCCGGCTGAGCTACAACGGCGGCACCTGGCAGGCGACCGACACCGCCAGCGGCCGGACCAGCAACCTCGGCGGCGGCAGTGCCCTGAGCTTCGACGGCCTGCAGCTGACGGTATCGGGATCACCCGCGAGCGGGGATCGCTTTACCGTCGATCCCGCACCGTCCGCGGCGAAGCTGATCGCCCCCGCGACCAGCGATCCGCGGGCGATCGCCGCGGCCGCGCCATACGCCGCGACGGCCGGCACGGTGGGCTCCGGCGGCACGGTCACGGACAACAACTCCGGCTCCGCGCAGGCGGGGAGCGGCAGCGTTGTCGCCAGCCCCGCCGGCGGTGCCTTGACGGTGCCGGCGAGCGACTTCGGCCAGTCGCTGCAGGTGGTATTCACCAGCCCCTCGCAGTACCAGGTACGGACCTCCGGGGGCACGGTGATCAGCAGCGGCAGCTACTCGTCGGGCTCGGGCGGGGACGTGGCCATCGCCTATCCGGGAGCGGCCTCCGGACACTACTGGCAGGTCCCGTTCTCGGGTGCCCCCGCGGCCGGGGATACCTTCACCTTGCGCCCGCCCGGAACCAGCAGCGGCAGCAATGCCGACAGCATGTCGCGGCTGAACACGGCCGACGTCCTGCAGGGGGGCTCGCTCAGCGATGCCTGGGCCAGCATGGCCGCGGGCATCGGGGCCCGGGCGAAGAGCGCGAGCGCCGGCGCCCAGGACGCCCAGGCGACCCTGAAATCGGCCAACGACCAGTACCAGCAGATTTCGGGCGTCTCGCAGGACAACCAGGCAACCCTGATGGTGCGCTATTCCCAGGCGTATCAGGCGGTATCGCAAGTGATCAGCACCACCAACCAGCTGTTCAAGGCGCTGATCGCGGCAACCAGATAGAGGGCAGGGGCGATGCGCATCACCACCTCGATGTACTACGACACCGCGCTGCAGGGCATGACCCGGCAGCGGGTCAAGCTCAACACCCTGACCGGGCAGGTGGCCTCCGGCAGCCGCGTGCACAACCCCGCCGACAACCCGGCGGCCTATGCGACCGCGTCGCGGCTGGATACGCGCATCCAGGCCTACGCCCGCTACCAGTCGGATGCCGGCAACCTGGAGAGCCGCCTGTCCCTGGGCACCCAGACCCTCAGCGATGCCGTCACGGTGCTGGACCGGGTTCGCTCGGTGGCCCTCCAGGCCGCCAACGGCACCACCAACGCAAGCAACCGCGAGGCGCTGGCCACGCAGGTGGCGAGCGCGCGCGAGCAGATGCTGAACCTGGCAAACACCCGGGCCCCGGACGGCCACTACCTGTTTGCGGGGACCCGCGGGCAGAGCACGCCGTTCCAGGAGCTGGCCAGCGGCACGGTCGTCTATCGGGGCGACGCCGGGCGCGGCGCCGTCTCCATCGCGCCCAGCCTGACCGTCAACGATCTGCTCACCGGTGCCCCGTTCGCGACGCCGCCGGACGGCAACGGCTATGCCTCGGCGGCGGCCGCCGCCGGCAACAGCGGGGATGCCACCGTCAGCATGCAGGGCGTGTACGACGTCTCGGCGGCGAGCAGCTTCCGCCGCTCGGGTACGGCGTACACGGTGTCGTTCTCCGCCGGCGGCGGCAACCTGAGCTATACCGTGACCCGGGGCGGCTCGACCGTCCAGAGCGGCCAGTACCAGCCCGGCATGTCGCTCAACCTCGGCGGGGTCCAGTACCGCTTCAAGGGCAATCCGGCGGGCGGGGACAGCTTCACCCTGAGCCCGAGCCGGCCGCAGAGCGTATTCGCCACCCTGCAGAAGCTGGTGACCGCGCTGCGTTCGCCCACCGACACGGCGGCGCAGAAGGCCCACCTCAACCAGAAGCTGGGTTCGGTGCTTGCCTCGCTCGACCAGGCCGAGACGGCGATGACCTCGGTGGAGGCGCGGATGGGAGTCTCCCTGCGCGCGGTGCGCTCGGCTGTCAACAGCGATGCCAGCCGGACCACGCAGCTGCAGTCGGCGCGCTCGAACGCCGTCGACGTGAACTGGCCGAAGGCGCTGACCGCGCTGAATCAGCACCAGATGGCGCTGACGGCGGCCATGGGGACGTTCGCGAAGATCAGCAAGCTGAGTCTGTTCAATTACGTCTAGGCGGTGGCGACCATGAGCAAGGGCATCCTGATCGCGGGGTATTACCGCAGCGGCACCTCCGCGCTGTGCGGCGCACTGGCGCGGGCCGGCGTGACGATTAGCAACGAGGCGACCCGGAACGAGCACAATCCGCGCGGCTACTACGAAATCCCGGAGCTGATCCAGCTCGATTCCGAGGTCTTCGCGCGCCTCGGGCGGCCCTGGCACGACGCGCGTTTCCTGCCGGAGCAGTGGTGGCTGCGCGGCGACATGGAGCATTACCGGCAGCAGCTGGTCCAGCAGCTGCGGGCGCGCTTCGGCGAGTCGGGCCTGTGGGGCGTCAAGCATCCCCACCTGTGCCGGCTGTTCCCGCTCTATCGCGAGGCGGTCGAGGCGCTGACCGGCAGCGCGCCGGGTGTCGTGCACATCTACCGCGACCCCTGGGAAGTGGCCGCCAGCCAACAGCGCAAGAACGGGCTCTCCCGCAGCCACGCGCTGCTGCTCTGGGCCACGCACGTTGTGGCCGCCGAGGCCTATGCGCGGGAGCTTTGCCGCGCGCACGTCACCTACGCCGACCTGCTCGGCGAGCCCGGCCCCCTGCTGCACCGCATCGAGCAGTCGCTGGAGATCGGTCTCCCCGCACGGACGCCGGAAGCCCTGCGGGAGATCAGCGCGTTCCTGACGGTCGACCTGCGGCGCAGCAAGGCGCTGGCGCGCGCGGATACGCCCGGCGCGCTGGCCCGAACCGTGGAAGAAATCTGGCAGGCGATCGGCGACCGGGACTTCGCCCCGCAGCTCTGGGACGGCTTCCGCGCGCGGCTGGGAGACCAGCTGACGCTGCTGGAGGAGATCGGTCAGAGCGGGCTCGGCGCCGTCCCGGGAATCGGCGGCGGCCCGGCACCCACCGCGGTCGGCGGGCCGCGGCAGAGCGGCGCCTCTCCGGTGGGCCTGCCACGCCACCGCCTGCGGCCGGACGACCGGGCCGACGAGGGCGCGCGGGAGCGCCTGGCGCGACTGATGCGGGAGACCGCTTCCCTGCCCGGGGTGCACGTGCTGGTCGCCTGCAGCCGGGGCAGTGCCGCGCGGCTGGGCCACACGCTCACCACCCTGCGCGGCCAGTGGCGTCAGCCGCGGGCCTTCACCATCGTGACCGACGACCCCGACGTGCCCGGCGACGAGAACGTGCGCCGCGTCAGCGGTGACGGTGCCCTGAACCGCGCGATCTGCGCCGCGGCCGCCGAGGCGGACGCGGACTACGTCGCGGTCGTGGACGCGGGGGACGGCCTGGAGCCGGACGCCATCGCACGTTTCTCCCTGTGCCTGGCGCGCTCGCCCGCGGCCGCCGCGTACAGCGACGAGATCGTGGATGATCCCGACAAGCCGTGGATACGCTTCAAGCCGGCGTGGGACCGGGAGCGGCTGCGCTCCTGCCCGTACGTGGGGAGCTGGGTCTGGTACCGCACCGACGTCGTGCGGGATCTCGGCGGTTTCAGGGCGAACTACCCGGGCGCGGAGGAGTACGAGCTGCAGCTGCGCCTGCTGGAGGCCGGCGCCAGCGTGCTGCGGATCCCGGAGGCGTTGTACGTGCGCGCCCCGGACAGCCGCCGCGACGCGGTCTCGCTGGAGACCGCGCTGGGCTGCGCGCGGCGGGCCGTGATGGAGCACCTGCAGCGGTGCGGGGTCGAGGCGGAGGTCGCCGATGGCGCCTTCACCGGTTCGTTCCACATCCGCCACGCCATGCCTTCCGGGGCGCCGCGGGCCTGCGTGGTGCTCGACTGCGACGGCGCCGGGCAGGAGCGCATTCACGCGGCGCTGGAGGCGATTCTCGGGCGCACGCGTCTGCCGGTCCGGGTGTGCCTGGCCAGCACGGAAACGGGGCTGGACGAGAGCGCGCGGCAATACCTGGACAGCATCCGTGCCCAGGCCGGGGCCCTCGCGCAGAAGGTCTGCGCGCCGGAGCCGGCCGGGACCCGCGCCGCGATGGTGGCCGCGGCGCTGGAGGCGAGCGACAGCGAAGCCATGGTGTGGATGGATGCGCACTGCGAGCCGGTCGAGCCGGATTGGCTGGGCAATCTTCTGGCGCGCCTGCTGCGGGACGGGATCGGTCTGGTCGGCGCGCGCGCGGTGGTGCCCGGCGGCTTCGGCGACACCATCGCCGGGCCGCTGGTGCTGGGCGCGAACAACGGCGTCGCCTACCTGGGCGTCGGGCGGCCGCCCAACGACCCCGGCCCCGGCGGCTGGCTGGCGGTCGATCAGCGTGCCACCGGGGTGGCACCGCCGTGCGTGGCGGTCCGGCGCTCGGTGCTCGCCGCCGTGACGCCTTCCGAGCTGCCGGGGCCGTACTTCTGGCTGGACCTGTCGCGCCAGGCGGCCGAGCAGGGGCACGAAGCGCTCTGGACGCCGTGGGTCTCGGTGCAGTGGCATGTGCCGCCGGAACGGCTTTCACCCGCGGATTCCGGGGCCGCCGCGAACGTGCGCCGGCGCTGGGGCGCCGCCGACCCCTGGCATCACCCGGCGCTGCCGATCAGCGGCGATCTGCTGGCGTCCGACGATCGCACCGGCCTGGCCGGGATCGTCCCCGCCGACCCGGTGGATACGCTGATGACCGGCGACGCGGCCGACACCGGCGTGGCGGTCGACGCGGCCCGTTCGGTGCGCGCGAGCGGGGCGGGCTGCGTGAGCTGGGTGGCCGAGCCCGTGACCGAGGCCGAGGTCATCCGGCGCGCGGCCGCCCGCTGGGTCCGCATCAATCCCCGGCGCCCGGTCGACGAGCCGGGGCTGGATTACACGGCCCTGTTCACGCGTCCGGTGGCGCCGGACCAGGTGCCGCACCTGCGTCGTGTTGCCCGCGAGGCGGAGTGCGTCTACGTGACCTCCGAGGGGCTTGCCGACCGGGTGCGCAAGGTCGCCGGGGCGCGCGCGCGGATCGAGGTCAGCCCGCCCCTGCTTTCCCGGCGGGTCTGGGACGGGCTGCGGCGCAACACCACGGCGCACAGCCGGATCCGGGTGCTGTGGGTGGACGAGGGGACCAGCCCGCGCTGGTGGATGGACTTCATGACCGAGCTGTCGGGGCGCGTGTCGTGGCTGGTGGTCCAGCGCGCCGGGACGGTCTATCGCGGTCCCATTGCCCGCATCGATCCACCGGCGACGGACGAGGGCTGGGCCCGGGAGCTGGCGGCGAGCGCGCCGCATGTGCTGGTGCGGCCCGCTGCCGGGGCCGGCTGGCCCGATCGCCGCCTCACCCTGATGGCCGCGGCCGCGGGCTGTGCGCTGGTGCTGGAGGAGGGGGTGGATACCCCGCCGGCACTGCCGGCGATCCGCGTCCCGGACCGTCCGGCCGCCTGGCAGAAGGCCCTCCAAGGGCTGCTGCAGGACCCCAAGGAACTGTTCGAGCTGGGCGAGCGGACGCGCGAGGCGCATGCCGCCCTGGGCTGGGTGGAGGACCGCCCGCCGGGATGGCTCCTGTCGGCGGTGGCGCAGCCCGCTGCCGTGGAGTGACGCCCGGTGAGAGCGCTGGCCGGATTGCCGCTGCTGGCGCTGGTCGCCGCGCTGCCGGCGGTGGCCGCCACGCACCGCCCGGACGGCAATCTCCGGGCGCGCATCGCCCGCGCCGTGCACCGCCAGGTGGGCGGGGACGTGCGGGTGCAGCTCGGCTCCACCGCGGCCATGCGCTACATGCCGCGCTGTCCGCGGCCACCGTCGATCACGATCCGGGGTGCCGGCGCGGATCGGGACGCCCTGGTCCGTTGCCCGCACCGGCACTGGCGAGTGTACCTGCCGGTCACCCTGGCCCGCCGGACCCGCGTGGTTGTTGCCGCGCGGACTCTGCGCACCGGTGCCACGCTGGCCCGGCGCGATCTGCGGCTGGTCACGCGCGTGGTCCCGCTGGGGCAGGAGGGGCAGGCGTTTCACCGCCTGGCCAGCGTCACCGGGCAGACGCTTACGACCGCACTGGCGGCCGGTACCACAGTCACGGCCGGGATTCTTCGGCAGCCGCAGACGGTGAGCAGCGGGCAGGACGTCACCGTGACCGTGCGCAGCGGCGCCATCGCCGTGAAGCTGACCGCGGTGGCCCTGCAATCCGGGCACCCGGGACAGCGGATCCTGGTCCGGAACCCGGAGAGCGGCAAGCGCTTTCAGGCGCGGGTCACGCGTAACGGGCTGGTCCTGGACATCGGCTCCTAGGGGATGCCGCCGTCCCGCCTGCTCATTGCCCCGGATCGTCCCGGGAGCCGCTCCGCCTTTCCCGCAGCAGCGCACGCTCGCGCCGGCGGACATACCGGGCCAGCGGCGGGGGCGCGCCGTCCGGGGGCGGTTCCAGCGTGAGCGCGAACTCGATCCGGTCCTCGCGCGCCCGCACGAAGACCACGTCGGCTGCACATTCGCAGGCGGCGTCGTTGTCGAAGTGCAGGGCCACGATCACTGATGCTCCCGGCGCCAGCGACGCGGGTGCCTGGTCCGACGTGCACTGCAAGCGGATCCCGGTAACGCTGACATCCACCACGGCGGGTTCCAGCGGCGACGCTTCCGGGTCGAGCCACACGCGGGCCACCAGCGGGTCGTCGTCGGCGGCGGGCACGCGGATCGCGCGCCGGCGCTCGAGCCGGTACAGGATATCCGCGAGCTCGAGCCAGCTTCCCCGGTGGGTGTCCCCGATCGCGAGCACCTCGCTGACCCGTGCAGCCACCCCGCACAGCTCCCCGCCGCGCAACGGGTCCTCGGTCCAGTGCAGGTACACGGTCTCCCCGGCGCGGGGGACCACCGGAGAGGGTTCGTCGAACGCCGGGTAGACCAGGATCGTGTCGCCGTCGCTCTCGAAGGGGTAGTAGCGGCTGCCGCCGCGCTTTGCGCGGGAAAGCACCAGCTCGATCCGGGAGTCCACCACGTGCCGCGCCAGCCGGGCCCGTGCGCCTGCCTGCAGTCGTACCCCGTTGACGCTGGAAAAGAGCTGGGCGGTATCCGGCATGGGCGGCTCAGGCCTTGCCCAGCACCCGCCCCGTGCCGTCGGTGGCCTGCGCGCGGATCTCGCTCGCGACCTCGTCGACGCCGGATGCGAGCTCCCCGGCAATCTCGTTCGCGCGGGTGATCTCCCGGTCCAGCAGGTGCAGCACGGCGCTGAGTTCCAGGGCCTCGTCGGCCTCGCGGGTTCGGCCCCGCCCGGCGAGGCGCCGCGCGAACTGCACCAGGCTGTCCGCTCCCAGGCGGCCGAGCAGCCGTTCCGCGGCCGCCAGGGACGGTCCTGCCTCGATCGCGCTGCGCTCGAGTTCCCGGGCCGCGCCCGCGATCGCGTCCGGATCGCCGTCCAGGATCCTTCGTCCCAGCAGGAACGCCGCCTCCCGCACACCGGTGCCGGCGGCGGTGGCGTGAGCCAGGGTCTTCTCGATCGGACGCATGCGTGCCCCCTTATTCCTGCGGCGACTGGGCCCGCCAGCGGCGGTAGTACTGGAAAATCATCTGCTCGTAGAGCTCCCGGACCTCCTGCGACAACCCCTCGAGGCGAAACGTCAGCCGGCGCCCGCGGGTGGTCCGCTCCACCCGCTCGAGCGTGGCGTAGAAACGAACGGATTCCGGCGGATAGTCTTCCAGCTGCATCGAGATGACGCCCGGCCCGCCGGCGGCCGGATCCTCCCCGGACAGGGGCTCGATCCAGGAGATCCGGTTGGCTCCCAGGACCGCGGAACGCGGCGACGGGGGTCTTGCCATCTCGGCCCAGATACGCGAGATCATGTGCTCGATGATATCGAGACGGAAGATCACCGGGTCGCTGGAATTGCCGCGGTTGGTCACGGCGCCGTGCAGCCAGCTGAGCACGCGCTCGTTGGACTCGTTCAGGCGCGTGAGCTCCTCCGGCGAGAGCCCCTTCGGCACGGGTTTCCAGCTCACCGGCAGCCAGCGGCGGCACTCGACCCCGAAGTCGTCACCCTGCCCGGTCATCACCGGCCGCCGTTCCTCAGGATCCACTCGGCCAGCATCAGGGCGCGGGCCAGGGTCTTGCCCGGGACATGGTAGTCGCCCTTTTGCAGCTGCTGCCTGACCGCCTGCACGTGCGACGGGTCGACGCCGCTGGCGTTGCGCGCCGCGTCGACCAGCCGGTTGGCGAGCACGCCGCGGCTGCTCACCGTGGCCTGGTCGGCCTGTCCGCTGGCGCCGGTGTGGACGCCGCCCCGGGCGGTGCCGCGATCCACCCCGTGCGACGAGCGCACCCGCTCGTTTACGGGACGCGCATTGCCGGTCTTGTCAACGGGGTTCACCATTGCCGTCCTCCTTCAGGGCACCGCTCACCGAGCGTTGCAGGGCGATGAGTTCCCTCTCGGCCCAGTCCAGGGCGCCGGCGTCATCGTACAGGTTGGCATTGAGCAGCGCAGCCTGGAGCGCCTGGTAGATGCGCGTGAGCGATGCGCCCAGCTCCGCGTCCCCGCCCTGGGCCACGATCGATTGCAGGAACACCAGCAGCCGATCGGCCGCGTGGATTGCCGCGGCCTTGTCCGCCCGATCCCCGGATCCGATGGCCTCGCGGGCGCGGCGAAGGTAGACGCGCAGGCCATGCCAGCCCATGCGCAGAAGCTCGTCACCGGAGGCGGACGCCGCGAAGGCATCCCGGTACAGGTCCGTGCCGCGTGCCGTTCGTGCCGCCATCTCATCCACCTCCCGATCCGCTGCCGCTGCCGCTGCCCGAGAACACGCTGAGATAGGCGGCCGAGACCTGGCTCGCCTGCAGCGCCTGCTCCATCTGCGCGTACTCGCTGGAGATCGTCTGCATCTGCTGGCTGACGAAGCTCGTGCGATCCTGGATCTGCTGTTTCAGGTTCTTGATGTCCTGATTCAGGGCGCTCTTCTCCGACGCCACCGTGCCGCCGCCGTTGTAGGTCTGGCTGGCGCCGGTGGCGTAGCCGCCGGTTGCGGGTCCCACCACGTTGTCGATGCCGCCGAACAACTGCCCCACCAGCGCCTCGACCTGCGAGGGATTCTTCTGGTAGGCGGTCGCGAAGGCCCCCTTGTCGAAGCTGACCGAGCCGGTCTTGCTCACCGTAATGCCGATCCCGGTCGCCGTCATGCTGCCGGAATAGGCGCCGGATACGGCCGACAGCAGATCGTTGCCGACCCGCTCGGCGGAGACGTTGCCGAGCAGCGGGCCCGACTTGGCCGAGCCCTGTCCCGAGCCCGAGCCGCTGCCGGGCTGGTAGGCGGTCTCCTTGGAGACCGTGCCGACGGCGCTGTTGAGCTTGGAGATCACCGCGGAGAGGGCGCCGGCGAGCTTGGAGCTGTCCCGCGAGACGGTGACCGTGGCCGATCCGCTGCCGGCGAGGTCGAGCGTCACGCCGCCGACCACGCCGGTGGTTTTGTTTGCCGGTTCCGAGACGGGCACCCCGTTGACGGTGAAGGTGGCGTTCCGGGCCGCCTGCGCCAGGGTCATGCTGCCGGCCGAACCGCTGCCGTAGTCGAGCTGGCTGAGCGATCCGGTACCGCGGACGGTGAAGGCGTTGCTGCTGCCGGTACCGCTGCCCTGGAGGGTCAGCTCGGCGCCCCCGCCGGTTTGCACCACGCTCGCGCGCACCTTCAGCCCGGCCTGGTTGATCGCCTGCGCGATCCCGTTCAGGCTCATCTCGGACTTGGAGATGGTCACCGCGGACGAGCCACCGCCGGCGAAGCTGAAGGTCAGGCTGCCCGAGCCGGAGCCCAGGGTGGCCGAAGCGCTGGCGTAAGTCCCGGAATACAGGTTCTGGGCCCGGGCCAGCTTGGCGCCGCCGATGCGGTAGCTGCCGGAGGCGGCATTGCGGGAGGCGGTGGCCGTGACCACCGACGACGCCGAGGTCGAGGCGCCGCGGTTGTCCAGGCTGCCCGGGTTGCTGATCCCCCCCAGGGCGCTCTTGAGGCCCGACAGGGCCCCCGCGATCTTGCCCCAGGCCGAGATCTGTCCCTGGTCGGTCTGGATCTCGCCCTGCCACAGCTGCAGCGGCTGCATCAGCTGGGCCCGCTGCTGCTGGAGCATCTGCGAGATCTGGCTCTGGTTGATCTGCGAGGACAGTATGCTCATGGTGCCTCCCGGGTTCCGGTGACGATCGCGCTTGCCCTCTATTCGTCTCCCGCGCGCGAAGTTTAACCGGCCGGCCGGCGGCCCACGCGCAGCTTCTCATAATTCCAGAAACATCTCCCCTGTGAAGGCCGCGAACCGGCATGCCGGCGCCGCCACGGGCCGGGTTAAACATTCCGCCCCGGCCGCGAATGTACCCGTGAAAGCGGCTGCAGCGGCGGTCGCTGGCAGACGAAAGGAAGGAGGCACGGTCATGTCGGCAATCGGATCCATTCTCACCAACGACGGAGCGTTGCAGGCGCTGAACTCGATCCGCAACGCGTCCAACGAAACCACGATGTACCAGACCCAGCTGTCCTCGGGTAAGACCATCAACAGCCCCGCGGACAATCCGGCCGGCTACATCACCACCCAGGGCTTCACCAGCCAGATCAACGGCGTGCAGCAGGCCACGTCCAACGCCAACCAGGGCGTTTCCCTGCTGCAGACGGCCCAGGGCGCGATCGAGAACCAGACCAACATCCTGCAGAAGCTGAACTCCATCGCGGTGCAGGCGGCCAACGGCACCCAGACCACCGCGGAGGCGCAGTCACTGCAGAGCGTGGTGGGCCAGCTCACCTCGCAGATCAACACCGTCGCCAACCAGACCCAGTTCAACAACATCAACCTGCTGGACGGCAACTTCAACGGCGTGCAGTTCCAGGTCGGTGCGCAGAACGGCCAGACCATCAGCCTGTCGATCCAGGGCACCGATGCCAACAGCCTTGGGATGCAGGCGAGCCAGGCGATCACCGGTGGCAGCGGATCCAGCCAGATCTACGCCAGCGGCTCCGAGGGTGTCCTGACCAAAGGCTCGGGTTCCGCAGGCGGGTTTAGCGCCGGCACCGTTACGATCAAGGGCAGCAACGGCTCCTCGAGCGTGTCCGTTACCGCCAACGAGTCGGCCAAGTCGATCGCCGACGCGGTCAACACCCTGACCGGCAAGACCAACGTCCAGGCGCAGGCGACCACGCAGATGGCGTTCACGGTGGGCGGCAGCAGCTGGAGCTTCGACCTCGGCAACGGCTCGGCCGGCAATATCAGCAATAAGGTCCACATCGCGGCCACGGGCTCGGCCAAGGATCTCGCCAACGCGATCAACAACCACACCTCGCAGACCGGGGTGGCGGCGACGGTGAACTCCGCGGGCAACCTGGTGCTGACCCAGTCGGCCGGCCAGAACATCGCCATCACCAACGCCAGCTCGTCGGCGGGTAAGCTGACGCAGGCCCAGGCTGGTGCATCGGGCGCACCCTCAGCCAGCACCGCCGTCCAGATCGGTGGCAGCTCCGCCGCGGCGGCCTCGGCGACCATCCAGGGCCAGGTCCAGTTCCAGAGCGACCAGACCTTCTCGCTGGGCAGCGGCAGCAACATCGGCCTGGGCAACCAGTCGAGCCTGGACTCGGTGTCCTCGATCGACGTCTCGAGCACGGGCAAGGCGAGCACGGCGATCAACATCGTCAAGTACGCCCTGCAGCGGCTCGGGTCCGAGGGCGGCCGCCTGGGCGCGGTGCAGCAGCGGCTGCAGGACAACATCAGCAACCTCAACACCACCAACCAGAACCTCACCAGCGCCCGCTCGGTGGTGCAGGACGCCAACATCCCCCAGGTCTCGCAGAAGCTCACGCAGATGCAGATCCAGGAGCAGGCCGGGGTGTCGGCGCTGCGTTCCTCCTCGCAGCTCCAGCAGGCGTTCCTCAAGCTCCTCCCCTGATCACGTCTCTGCATAGAGACTGGCGGTTGGCCGCGCGTTGCTACGCGCGGCCTCTTTTTTTCCGCGGCCGCGGCGGGAATCCGCGCGCGGCTTGACAGGGGACGGGTTTGTCTTACTGGCAGGGTCAGCAAGCCCACCGAGCCAGCGAGGAGCCATGCCCGTCTACGCCACCGTGCTGCGTCACGCCCTGGAGCTGCTGCTGCTGGGCACGCTGCCGGTGCTCGGGACGTCGCTGGCGGTAGGCGTGGTCGTGGGCGTGCTGCAGTCCCTGCTGCAGCTCAACGACCCGACCTTCTCGCTGGCCCCGAAGCTGATCCTGGTGTTCTGGGTGGTGCTGATCCTGGGCGGCTGGATGCTCGGGCTGGACGGGCATCTGCTGCGGGTCACCCTGGGACACGTGAGCCAGTGGCTGGACATGCGATGGTCGTAACCGAGGCCGAAATCCTGACCTGGATGGGCCGTTTCCTGTGGCCGTTCCTGCGCCTGAGCGGGTTGTTCCTCACCGCCCCGGTGGCGGGCAGCCGCTACGTGCCGCCGCAGGTGCGCCTGGGCCTGAGCGTGCTGTTCGCGCTGGCCCTCGGTGCCGCCCTGCCGCATCTTCCACCGTTCCCGGCCGATCCGTGGCACGCGATGCTGGCCGGTGCGCTGCAGATCGCCTACGGCGCCCTCCTGGGCCTGGTAATGCTGGTGTGCGTGAGCGTGATCACGGTCTCGGGCGAGATGATGGGGCTCTCGATGGGGCTGGGCTTCGCCAAGCTCAGCGCGCCGTCGACCGGCGTGCCCATGCCGGTGATGTCGGAGCTGATGCTCTGGGCCGGGGTGATGGCGTATCTCGCGGCGCGCGGCCCGCTGTGGCTGATGGCCGCCATGCATCACTCGTTCACGGTCAATCCCGCGGGCACGCTGCCCCTGGGGAGCTGGCACGCGGTGGCGTTGTTCGGCCAGTCGCTGTTTACCGCCGGCCTGTGGCTGGCACTGCCGGTGGTGGTCGGCGGGCTGGCGGTCAACGCCGTGCTGGGCGTGGTCTCGGCACTGGCACCGCAGCTGAACATCTTCTCGGTGGGCTTCCCGCTGCTGTTTCTCGCCGGCGTGTGGTTGCTGATCGGCGCGGTCGGCAGCGTCGACGGGGTGTTCCACTACGTGTTCCAGCACGCCACGGGCCTGATCGGCCATCTCGCCGGAGGCGGCCATGGCCCAGGGTGAGAGCGCCGATGACGGCCAGGAAAAGCGTCACCAGCCAACCGAGCACCGCCTGCAGAAGGCGCGCGAGGAGGGTCAGGTCGGGCGCTCGAGCGACGCGCCCAAGGTGGCGCTGATGGCGGCGTTTGCGATCGCGCTGGTGATCCTGGGCGGATCGGTCCTGGCCGGGGCGCGGGCCGCGGTCGCCGGATTGCTGGCCTCGGCCGGCGGCGGTAGCGGGGCCGTCGGCAGGCTCGGCGGCGGGGTCCTGCACGTGCTGCTGTACCTGTCGCTGTTCCTGCTGGCCTGCTGGATCGTCGCGGTGGCCGCGAGCCTGCTCTCCGGCGGCTGGGTGTTCAGCGCCCGGCCGGTGACCCCGGATCCGAATCGCCTCAACCCCGCCTCGGGGATCAAGAACCTGTTCTCGCCGCAGCGGCTGTCGGAGACCGCCAAGGCGTTGCTCAAGTTTCTGCTGGTCGGCAGCGCCGGCGCCGCCGCGCTAAGGCTGGTCGCGCCGCGCCTGGCGGCGCTGTCGGGCTCGGCCGCGCCGGACTGGGGACTGTCGCTGGCGCCAGTGGCGTGGGTGCTGGGGGCGTGCGTGGCCGCGTCGCTGCCGATCCTGGCGGCCGACGTCCCGCTGCAGGCGTGGATGCATCGCCGCCGCCTGCGCATGACCGACACGGAGCTGCGCGACGAGCGGAAGGACACCGAGGGCAACCCGCAGGTCAAGAGCCGGATGCGCACCATTCAACGGCGCGCGGCGCAGGCGCGCATGATGGAACGGCTTCCCGAGTCCTCCGTGGTGGTGGTCAACCCGGCGCACTACGCGGTGGCTCTGCGCTATCGCCAGCAGCAGGACGATGCGCCGCTGGTGATTGCCAAGGGCGCCGGCATGCTGGCGGCGCGCATCCGCGAGCGGGCGCGCCGTCACCGGATCCCGGTGGTGACCGCCCCGCCGCTGACGCGGGCGCTGTTCTTCCATAGCGAGCCGGGGGACCGCATTCCCACGGCCCTCTACCAGGCCTGCGCCGAGGTCCTGGCGTACGTCTGGCGACTCCAGCTCTGGACCAACGGCCAGGGCGAACAGCCGTCCGCACCGGATCCTGCGCGAATGGCGGTCGATCCGCGGCTGGATCCCCTGGCCGGCGAGCACGACTGAGCCGCGATCACCCGCTGTACACCGCCGCCGTCTATCCCTGCGTGAGGCGGGCTTGCGGGCCCCGCCGCCGCGGTCCATGCCGCGGGACTGCGCAGACAGCAAGGTGAGACCCCATGGCCGACGAGTCGTCGAACAACAAGACCCTGCTGCTGATCGTGCTGGTGGCGGTGCTCGCCGCCGTCATCAGCGGGGGCGGTACCGGATTTCTGATCATCAAGATGGAGGGGGCCGGGGCCTCCGGGGGCCACGCGGCGCACAAGCAGGCCGACAGTCACAAGCACAAGCCTGACACGCACAGGAAAATCCGCTTCGCCAGCCTCAACTCGATGGTGATCTCGCTGCCCGACAAGAGCGCCTACAACGGCACCACCTACCTGCAGCTGAGCTTCAAGTTCGCCACCACCAGCAAGAAGGCGGTGGCGGAGTTCAAGTCGGTCAAGCCGGAGATCCGCGGCCAGGTGCTCGAGTTCATGCTGGACGAGAGGCCGACCATCCTGCACAGCCACGCGGCCCGCAAGGCGATGAAGACGAACGTGCTGGGACTGGTCAACAGCATCCTCTCTGCCAGCGATTCGTCGCTCGGTGACAGCCCCATGAGCCAGATCTACATCACCCGCTTCGTGACCCAGAGCTGACCGGCGGGCGGTGCCGCCGCCCGCGGGAAGTCCGCCACAAGTTGACAATACGGGACCGCCAGTCCGCCATGGGAGATGCCGCGCATCCACTGATCGCCATGTTTATTGGCCTGCTCGGCGTGATGGCCGTGCTCGTGGTCATGGTCACGGTGATTCGTTACCTGCAGGGTCGCACGGCCGTCGCCGCCGGCCGGGGGGAGGGCCTGCGCGTGATCGCCTCGCGCACGGTCGGCTGGCAATGCGCCGTGGTCGTGGTGGAGGCGGGCGAGGAGCAGTTTGTGCTGGGCCTGCATCGCAACGGCATGACCCGGCTGGGTCGCCTGCGGACTCGGATCGAGCCGCCGGCACCCGATTTTGGCCGGACGCTGCGCCGGCGGCTGAAGCGGCTGCGCGAGGGGCGCTCGTGAGGCCCGGCGCCACGGGCGCCCTGCTGGCCCTCGGGGCGTTCGCGGCGCCGCTCGCGGCGCATGCCGCTCCGGGGCTGACGCTGATGCACGCGGCGCCGGCCGGCGGGGGCGGCGAGGCGTACTCGCTGGACGTGCAGACGCTGCTGATCATTACCGCGCTCGCGTTCCTGCCCGCAATCATCCTGCTGATGACCGGGTTCACGCGGATCATCATCGTACTGGCGATCCTGCGCCAGGCGCTGGGCCTGTCCCAGACTCCGCCGAATCTGGTGTTGATCGGCCTGGCGCTGGCCCTGACCGCGTTCGTGATGCATCCGGTAATCAGTCGCGTCAACGGGCAGGCGCTACAGCCCTATCTGGCCGGGAACCTGGGATTCAAGGCCGCCGTGGCCCGGGCGGAGACGCCGTTGAGGGGCTTCATGCAGCGCCAGACGCGCAAGGGCGCCCTGCACCTGTTCGTCGACATGAACGGCAAGCATTACCGGAGCGTCAGCCAGGTTCCGTTCACCGTGCTGGTCCCGGCATTCGCCACCTCCGAGCTGCAGACCGCGTTTCAACTCGGATTCCTGATCTACATCCCGTTCGTGCTGATCGATCTTGCGGTCTCCTCGATCCTGATGTCGCTCGGCATGATCATGCTCTCGCCCATGCTGATCTCGCTGCCGCTGAAGCTGCTGCTGTTCGTGTCCATCAGCGGCTGGGACCTGGTGCTGGGATCCCTGGCGAGGAGCTTCGTGCACTGACGATCGGGACCGGCACCGGGCAGGGCGGCCGGTCGGCGGAAGCCGCGCATGACCGCCGGTGGGTGAATCCAGGGGCGAACGCTTTGACTGAGGAAATGGATGGCACTATGGTCAAGGTCCCGGCACACGGGCGTTGCCACCGAACGGCCGCCGCGGCGTCCGTCGGTCGGGACGAGCAGGGATACGCATCAGCGACAACCCACGTACAGAATATGCAGCACCCCGACGCACGGCGCGGCGCGGCATGCACGGAGCTCACCGACGCCGAACCGGTTGGTTGCGGCCGCGCTCCCGGTGAGCAGGCATTCCCGATCGCACGGGGTGTCCGCGCCGCCGGCGGCCTGCGGCCTGCCGCGCGCGACGGTGGTCCGAGGTTTATGAGGTGAAGGAACTGGAGCCTGAACACGCCCCCGAGGGCGAGGCATACGAATCCGTCCAAATCGGCCGGCAACCGATTTTCGACCGCAAGCTTGGCATCTTCGGCTACGAGATGCTGTTCCGTGCCGGACCACAGAACCGGGCGCACGTGCTGGATGGAAACCGGGCCACGTCACGGGTGATCCTGAACAGTTTCCTCGAGATCGGCCTGGAGAACCTGGTCGGAAATGCCTACGCGTTCTTCAACCTGACGCGGGACTTTCTGCTGCGTCACACCGAGCTTCCGTTCCGCAGCAGCCGCATCGCCCTGGAGGTCCTTGAGCACGTCGAGGTGGACAATGCCCTGCGCGACGCCTTGCAGGTGCTGGTGGCGCAGGGCTTCACCATCGTCCTGGACGATTTCACGTTCGAGGGCAGCACCGCCCCGCTCGCGGGGATGGCACATATCATCAAGGTCGACGTGCAGGCGCTGGACGGTGGCTCGCTTGAGGAGCACGCCCGCCACCTGTCGGCGTATCCGGCCCGGCTGCTGGCGGAGAAGGTCGAAACCGAGGAGGAGTTCGAGCGCTGCCGCGAGCTGGGCTTCGATTACTTCCAGGGGTACTTCTTCTGCCGGCCCAGGATGATCGAGCGCCGGCGGCTCCCGGAAAGCCGGCTGAACGTGCTGCGTCTGCTGGCGGCGCTGCAGAGGCCCGACGTGGAGCCGAAGCAGCTCGAGTCGATCATCCGCAACGACGTCAGCCTCAACTACAAGCTGCTCCGCTGGGTCAACTCGGCCTACTACGGACTGCCGATCACGGTGAAGTCCGTCTCGCACGCGATCGCCTACATGGGGATCGATCCGGTGCGTCACTGGGTACGGCTGCTGCTGCTGGCGGGGCTGGAAGACCGCCCCGCGGAGCTGGTTCGGGTGGCGCTGATGCGTGCCCGGATGGCCGAAAGGCTTACCGCGAACCTCAGCGAGGACACCCGGGAGGGCGCCTTTACCGTGGGGCTGTTCTCCATGCTCGATGCGCTGCTGCAGTGCCCCATGCGCGAGGTCGTGAGCGAGCTGCCGCTGGTGGACGAGGTACGGCAGGCGCTCCTGGAGGAGAAGGGCCCGTTCGGGCGCATGCTGCGAACCATTCGCAGCTACGAGGCCGGGGACTGGCGTGCGGTGGACGAGCAGGAGCTCTGGTCCGCCGAAGACCTCGGTCGCGCATACCTCGACGCGGTTCAGTGGATCCAGGAGCAGCCGCTGCCCACGTCACGCTCCGCCTGACGCCGGTCCTCCGGCGCCGCGGGGCGACAGGCGGCGCAGCATGTCCAGCGCGCCGGGCGTCTCGCGCCACAGGCGCCCATACATCCGCAGGTAGTCCATGGCCTCGCCGAGGCCCGCCTCGTCGCGAATGCCGGCCGGCGGCTGGATATCGGGCTTGCGGTCCAGCAGGAGCACGCGCGCCACCAGCGGATTCCCCTCAACGGCCCGGGCGAGCACCGCGCGGGTGGTCGGGCGGGACCGGTGCAGGCGAAGCATCGCGAGCGGCCTGCCGTAGCGCAGCGGCGCCGAGGCGTCGGTGACGTAGCGCCGGCAGACCTCCAGCACGGTGCGGTTCCGGCCCAGAAGAAACGCCGGCAGGGGGATGAAGCGGCGGACCTCGAACGGGTCGAGGAAGCACAGGTCGAGACTCGTGGCGAACACCCGGAAGGCCTCCTCGACGCGTCCGTGCTCCATCAGCTCCAGTCCCAGGCCGCAGTAGGCGCGCAGAAAAGGAAGATTGCCGGCATGGTCGCCGGGCATCAGGCACCGGGCCAGCGGCAGCTGCTCCGGGATGCGGGACGCGCCCGCCGCGACCGCGCACCGCATGCGCTCCAGCGCGTCGGCGGGTCGGCCCTGGCGCCGGGCGACCAGCGCCTGAAGGTGCAGCGCGTCGACGTGATCCGGGTACTCGGCGAGCACGGCGTCGATCCTGTCCGCGGCCTCCTGGATCCTGTCATCCTCCAGCTTCTCGGAGGCCGCATCAATTTGCCGGGAAACCGCATGGCCTCCCGGATTCAGGCCTTCCAGGTAGACGACCGGACGTTTGTCCGATGCCGTGGCGCGAGGCTTTCGCACGGGCGTCCCCAACCCTGTAACCATAATGCCCCCCCGGGCGCTGGGACCTGCGCCGGACGCCGCCGTCCGGTCATGGCCCGTATTCGCAGCCTGCGTTGATATTGCCTCCAGGATTTCGTCAACTCAAGTGGTTGCGGCATCGCGCCGGGGATTCCCGTGGCCGGGTGCGCCGGATCCAAGGGGGAAGCCGCCGGGAACGCTTTTATCACCCGTTGACCCGGGAGCGGATCCCGCACAGTCGCAACGGTTATGGACGAAGCCCGGGTGTTCGCGGCCGCGCCGGGCCGACGGGAGGCCGGGCGGAGCGATCACAACCCCCGGGATTTTGGCCGGTCGGGCCGGGGGGGCAGCGCGTGGGCGGCGGGCGGTGACCGACGGACGTTCCGTACCCCGCGGCCCGTGTTCCCCGTGCGGACGGCGTGCTTGCGCATCTACCCTGAGCGCTGCAGCGGGTAGTCGACGATCCGTGTCGGCCGGCCGATCAGGACGCGCTGGCGGTCGAGGTCCAGGCCGGCGTCACCGATCGTGCGCGAGGGCTCGTCGGCCGGCAGGCCGCCGAATTCCTCGCGCTCCTCGCCCGCCTGGTGGAAACCCCGGTACAGGTAGCAGGTGGCCGGGGTCTCGTCCACCTGGGCGAAGACGATCTCGCCGTTGGCGGGCGGTTCCCCGGGGCGGAACGGCTCGATCTCGACCACGGCCCCGGGGGGGATGTTGGGCGCTTTCCGGAACCGGTCCAGCATATGGTTCCCCTGCATGTCGACATAGATCCGCCCGTCCAGCGGCCGCCACCCCGGGCTCCGCACTTCACGCGACAGGGAGGCGTCGCCCAGGATCCGGGCCCGTTCGCGGAGGTCTGCCTGCGCGAAGCGAGGGAAGTCGGACGCTGCGAGTAGCACGTCGAACAGGACCGTGACCGGCGCGGCCCGTTTGTCGCTGTCATGGTGGCTGCCGCCAGCGATCCGCACGGCGCGCGCCCTGCCGTCGCTATCGAACAGCTCCGCGGTTTCGGGGAGCCGGAGTGCAGCACGCTGGGAGGGGTTGAGCGGGGAGAGCGCGTTCTGGTAGTAGATCGGGGCACAGGGAAGCCCGTAGGCGCAGCACAGGCGCACCAGGGGGGCGACTTCCATCGCCGCGGTCCGCCCGCGCCGGACCCGGTAGAGTGCGTTGGTCGATACGCCCATCAGCATCGCGATGTCCGACAGGCTCTGCCGGTGCGCCTGATGCAGTTCGTCGAGAATCTGCGCCAGCGAGAAATCGCCCTTGTCGAATGTGTCCAGCCTCGATGCCATGGCATCCCCCTTCGCGGCGCCCTGCGCGCCAGTGTCGTTGGCCGGGTCACCTGACCTCGGAACCGCCTGGTCCCCCACGACAGCCCGTCGGCTATATTCTGCCGGATGTCGGCATATCCGGCCTTTGGTTTGCAGCGATCCTCCCGGCTCTATAAATTCGAATCTCGTAATTAATATTTAACCCGCAAGATGCGTAGTTCAACTCAATAAAGGTCGAAAGTTAGAAACCTACACTTTCTATTTACAGAAAACTCGTTAGTTGCGTGTCATTCCCGGCGCCCAGACGCCTGCAAAACCAAAAACCTCACGTCTGGAGTAAACAACAGTGAACAAGAGCATTCATGTCTATGACCTGCCGCGGCTTTCCGCGGACCAATACCGATTACTGGATGTCCCATCCTTCTGCGTGGCCAACCTCGATTTCTTTGTCCTCCTGGCCGTCCGGCAGCTGCGTTATTCGGCCGAGATGTGCCGGAGCTGTCGCGACGACCTGGAGCAGCTGGTCTATCTGCATGCTTTCGACGCGGTCCGGCGGTCGCTGGAGAAGTTTCCCGGCGCCGCGGGCGAAGACCGGATCGTCAAGGTCATCGGCGCGCTGAAGCACCGGTTCCGTACCCGCCTCCGGGAGGAGGCCGCCCATCTCATGCCCGTCTCCCTGCACGAGGGCGACCCCGAAGCGCTCCTGGAGCCGGATATCGCCCCGGGCCAACGAGCGCCCGACACCAGGGCCACGGAAGGCCAGAGCGCGTCATACTCGTGCCCCGGACCGGAGACCACTCTGCTTACCCTGGAAGAGAGTCGGTTCGAGCAGGCCCGGCTGGACGCGTATGTCGAGTCTCTCCGCGGGACATTCCCTCCGAACCAGTTCCGGATCTTCCGCATGCGTGTCGTTGACGGGCTGTCAGCGCGCGAGATCGCCGAGACTTTTGGGTGCACGCGCAACAACATCTACGCCATCCTGCGGACCATCCGCTCCCGCCTTGAGGACCCGTCGACGGTCGCGGGCGATTGCGGCCAACGCTCCGCGCAGGGCGGCTGAGTCGGGACAGGAGCGGCCGCGAACCTGGGCTTACGCCGGGCTCCGGCTCCTGCCGGCCGGATCTTCCGGCACCAGGTGTAGCCGCAGCGGGAGTTCGCTGGGGAATCCCTCGATCAGCAGGTCGCTGATCGCCGGCGCGTGCTCTTGCCTCGCCGAGCCCGGACCAAGCCCCAGGCGGTCGTGCAGCTCCAGGCGGTAGCCCGGTGGCAGTAACCCCTGCAACCGGGTGATCCGCTGGCGCACCTTCTGTCCCCGTTCCACCGTCACCGTCGCCGGTATCCCGGCGTTGCGGGCGACGGCCAGCAGCTTTTCAGTATTGTCATTCATGACTTGGCTCCTGTTGTTCCCGCGCGGCGCATCGCCCGATTCCCCGCTTCGACAGCCGCGTGGCGGGATACTCTTCAAGCATAGTCAACAAAAGCACGGCCAGGACCGCTGGGGCCTGTCTCGGGAAGCGTCCTTCCGGAGCCGGGCGCTCGCGGATCTTGTGCTTTGCCCTGTTTATCAACAAAGAGCAACACAGGAGACAGCGATATGCGGCACCCCGGGGCCCGGCGAATTCACGCCTTCATGGATGCGCTCGTCGGAGAGCGCAACACGCGCTCCCTTTCGGCCGAGGTCCGGGGCACCGACAGCGGCCGCGCGCGCCGCCTGCTGCGTCTGCTGATCGCGGGCGATCTGCTGCAGGCAGGACGGATTATCGACGCCATGCCGGAGCTCGCGGATGTCCGTGACGAAAACGGCTGGACTCCGCTGTTCTACGCCGTCGCCTGGGGCAGCCCGGCGCTGGCGGAGCGCCTGATCGTGAGCGCCCGCGCCCGCGTCAATCACCGGGATGCCTGCGGCTGGAGTGCCGCCATGGAAGCATCCCGCCGGGGTGAGCTGGAATGCCTGGCCGTGCTCATCCGTCACGGCGCGGACACTTCCGCCCAGAGCCGGTCCGGCTGGACCGCGTTGCATGAGGCGGTTGTGCAGGGCGATCTCTCCGTTGTGCGCCTGCTGCTCGGCAGCGGCGCCGATCGAACGCTCACGAGCAAGGCCGGGCAGACTCCCGTCGACCTGCTCGAGAGCCTGCCGCACCCTGATCCGATCGTCGGCGGCCTGCGCTACCTCCTGCTGCAATGGAGCCCCGGGGGCCCGTGAGGCGGCACCTGGAGACAGAATTTCCGGGCGAGACCGGCAGCGGCCGACACGGCGGTCCCCGGATACGGGCGCGTTTGCACGATCTTCCATGACGGTTTGCGTCCCGCCGGGACGGAAGATCTCCCGGACGCGTCCTTACCCGTCGCAGCGCAGCCGCGAGTGGCTGCCTGCCGCCGGTCCGGCCTCCGTGCGCCGGTGCAGCCAGGCCCCGCATACCGGACCTCATGACGCTGAGGTCCCCTCTGTTCCACGCCAAGCTGTCCGCTGGGCGATAAACGCGGCAAGTGTGAAGATTCGCGAACCGCGGTCGGGAGCCGCTGTACAAGGAATCCCGGGGGCGGCCGGCCGGCAAGCTCCCGCGGGGATCCGGCTCGAGCGCGCTTGCGCTCCCTGGCCGATCCCCGAATAATGATTCCACCGAGTGGAGACAAGGGGTTCCGTGTCCGGTCAGCGGTCGCGGGCGCCGGGGATGGCCGGGGGGAGATGCCTTGGAATCCTTCGAGCACAAGCTGCAGAAGTTCGACCCGGGCATCGTCTGGCTGGACCGGAACAACCACGTGGTGGCCATGAACAACGTGGCCCAGCGCGTGCTGGGCGCCAACTACGGTCCGGCCATCGGCCGGGAGATCACCCAGCTGCATCCCGAGAAGAGCCGCGACAAGATCCGCTTCCTGCTGCAGTCCTCGGAGTGCCCGGCGGACTCGCCGCCGCCCATGGCGATGATGATCACCATCCCGGACTCGATCCTGCTGATCAAGGTCTCCCGGATGTGGGGCGAGAGCGGCCGCCCTACCGGGACCTGCATGGTGTTCTACGACGTCACGGACGCCACCACGCGCCCCCACGAAGGCGAGCCCGACCCGGCCCGCCCGCGCCAGCTGCTCAAGCTGCCGGTCTACAAGAAGGGCAAGGTCGTTCTGCTGGGCCTGGAGGACGTGATCCACTTCGAGGCCGCGGGCCACTACACCAAGGTCTACACCCGCGCGCAGACCTACCTGTCGAACCTGTCCCTGTCGGACCTGGAGACCCGCCTGGACACCGACCGCTTCGTGCGCGTGCACCGCCGCTACATGATCAACGTCGACCACGCCTCGGCGCTGGAGCGCGACAACGACCGCGTTGCGGTCGCCATGCACGGGGTCGACGACTCGCCGATACCGGTGAGTCGGAGCAATGTGCAACGGTTGAAAGTACTTTTCGGGCTCAGTTGACAGTTCCGGGATTTTCGTCATAACGGAATGATAGTGTTGGGTTTTAGGTTTTAGGTGTTAGGTTTTAGGTAAGAAGCGACGATCGCTAATGCCTATTCCCGACCCTGTCAGGCTCTTCGAGCCTTGCGGGCAACGCCTGCGTCCGGACGAAGAGCAAGGTGCCCGGTCGTGCCCCCGATATCTCTTACCTAAAACCTACCACCTAAAACCTAAAACCGACCCGCAACCCACCCGTCGTGCGCCGCGGTTCAAGCCTACGATCCGCGACTCACGTTCCCGAGCTGTCCGTTCGTGAACCCCCCCTTGTCCCCGTACCACGGACTACCCTATAGGTAGGCGTGGAGATCCCCGCCCGTGCATCGGCACCGGAGCGGAGACCCTGGAGGAGTGAGGACAACACGATGATACCCGGACGTTTCGAGTACCACGCCCCCGCGAGCGTGGACGAGGCGATCGCGCTGCTTGGCCAGTACGGGGACGACGCGAAGCTTCTTGCGGGCGGGCACAGCCTGCTGCCGATGATGAAGCTGCGCTTCGCCGAGTTCGAGCACTTGATCGACATCAACCGCATCGACGGGCTGCGTGGCATCCGCGAGGAGAACGGCTGGCTGCACATCGGCGCGATGACCACCGAGAACGACCTGCTGGCCTCGGCGCTGCTGCGCGAGAAATGTCCGCTGATCCCGCAGGCCACCGAGTGGATCGCCGATCCCCAGGTGCGCAACTGCGGCACCATCGGCGGCGACGTGGCCCACGGCGACCCCGGCAACGACCATCCGGCGGTGATGCTGGCGCTGGAGGCGGAGATGGTGCTGCAGGGGCCGGGAGGCGAGCGCACGGTGCCGGCGGGCGACTTTTTCCTGGGCACCTTTTTCACCGAGATCGAGGAGGGCGAGATCCTGACCGCGATCCGGGTGCCGGTGGCGCCGCCGGGCAGCGGCTCCGCCTACTGCAAGCTCAAGCGCAAGACCGGGGACTTTGCCACCGCGGCGGCCGCGGTCTACCTGCAGATGGACGGTGACGGCTGCCGCAGGGCCGGCATCGGGCTGACCAACGTCGGCCCGACCGCGCTCAAGGCCGCCGACGCCGAGAAGGCGCTCGCCGGGGAAAAAATCGACGAGCGGTTGATCGAGCAGGCGGCGCAGGCGGCGATGGCGATCTGCGACCCGGCCGAGGACCTGCGCGGCGACCGGGAATACAAGACCATGATGGCCGGCGAGATGACGCGCCGGGCCATCCGGCAGGCCCTGGAACGGGCCCGGGGGTAGGGCGATGGCCAAGCAACAGGTTTCCTTCACGCTCAACGACAGCCCGGTGGACGTACTGGTCGAGCCGCGCGAGCTGCTGGTGCACACGATCCGCGAGCAGCTCAGCCTCACCGGCACCCATATCGGCTGCGAGACCACCCACTGCGGGGCCTGCACGGTCGATCTCAACGGCCGCTCGGTCAAGTCGTGCACGGTGCTGACGGTGCAGGCCGACGGCGGCGAGGTGCTCACGGTCGAGGGGCTGGCCGACGGCGGCGAGCTGCACCCGCTGCAGAACGCCTTCCTGCAGGAACATGGACTGCAGTGCGGCTACTGCACCCCGGGCATGCTGGTGCGGGCCTACCGCTTCCTGCAGGAGAACCCCGACCCGACCGAGGAAGAGGTGCGCACCGGCATGGCCGGCAACCTCTGCCGCTGCACGGGCTACCAGAACATCGTCAAGGCGGTGCGCAGCGCGGCCGCCGCGCTGCGCGCGACGGAAGGAGCGTGAGCCATGGCTACCACGGCGGAAAGTCTCGAACGACAGGACAAGCTCGAGGGCGTGGGCTGCGCGCGCAAGCGTAAGGAGGACCCGCGGTTCATCCAGGGCAAGGGCAACTACGTGGACGACGTCAAGCTGCCCGGCATGCTGTTCGCGGGGATCGTGCGCAGCCCGCACGCGCATGCCCGCATCAAGTCCATCAACAAGGACGCGGCGCTCGCCCTGCCGGGTGTGCACGCGGTGCTCACGGCCGAGGACCTGAAACCCCTGAGCCTGCACTGGATGCCCACCCTGGCCGGCGACCAGCAGGCGGTGTTGGCCGACGAGAAGGTCTGCTTCCAGGAGCAGGAGGTCGCGGTGGTGATCGCCGACGACCGCTACATCGCCGCCGATGCCGTGGAGCTGGTCGAGGTCGAGTACCAAGGGCTCGAGCCGGTGGTGGACCCGAACAAGGCGATGGACCCCGACGCGCCGGTGATCCGCGAGGACCTGGTGGGCAAGGACGACGCCGGCCAGGGGCCGCGCAGCCACAACAACCACATCTTCACCTGGGAAGTCGGCGACCGGGAGGCCACCGAACAGGCCTTCGAGGCGGCCGAGGTCACCGTCCGCCAGCATCTGCTCAACCCGCGGGTGCATCCCTGCCCGCTGGAGACCTGCGGCTGCGTCGCGTCCTTCGACAAGGTGCGCGGCGAGCTGACCGTGTACATGACCTCGCAAGCGCCGCACGTGGTGCGCACGGTGGTCTCGCTGCTCTCGGGCCTGCCCGAGAGCAAGGTGCGCATCGTCTCGCCGGACATCGGCGGCGGCTTCGGCAACAAGGTGGGCGTATACCCGGGCTACGTGGTCTCGATCGTCGCCAGCATCGTGCTGGGCCGGCCGGTGAAGTGGATCGAGAGCCGCATGGACAACCTGTCCACCACCGCGTTCGCCCGCGACTACCACCTCGACGCCGAGCTGGCCGCGGACAAGAGCGGCAGGATCCAGGGCCTGCGGGTGAACGTGATCGCCGATCACGGCGCCTTCAATGCCCACGCGCAGCCCACCAAGTGGCCCGCCGGCCTGTTCAGCGTGTGCACCGGCTCCTACGACATCCCGGCGGCCTTCGTGCACGTGGACGGCGTGTACACCAACAAGGCGCCGGGCGGGGTCGCCTACCGCTGCTCGTTCCGGGTCACCGAGGCGGTGCACATGATCGAGCGGATGATCGATCTGCTGGCGCAGAAGCTGGGCATCGACAAGGCCGAGATCCGCCTGCGCAATTTCGTCCAGCCGGGGCAGTTCCCCTACCATACGTCGCTCGGCTGGGAATACGACAGCGGCGACTATCCCACCGCCCTGAAGAAGGTGATGGAGGCGGTCGACTACCAGGCGCTGCGCAAGGAGCAGGCCGAGAAGAAGACCAGGGGCGAGCTGATGGGCATCGGCATCTGCACCTTCACCGAGATCGTCGGCGCCGGGCCCAGCAAGGCCTGCGACATCCTCGGCGTGGGCATGTTCGACAGCGCCGAGATCCGGGTGCATCCCACCGGCAGCGTGATCGCGCGCATGGGCACCATCACCCAGGGCCAGGGTCACCAGACCACCTACGCCCAGATCATCGCCTCCGAGCTGGGCATCTCCTCCGAGGACATCCAGATCGAGGAGGGCGACACCAGCACCGCGCCGTATGGCCTGGGCACCTACGGCTCGCGCACCACGCCGGTGGGCGGGGCCGCAACGGCCATGGCCGCGCGCAAGATCCGCGCCAAGGCGCGCAAGATCGCGGCACACCTGCTGGAAGTCGCCGAAGACGACCTCGAGTGGGACGTAGACCGCTTCAAGGTCAAGGGTCTGCCCGGGCAGGAGAAGACCATGAAGGAGCTGGCCTGGGCCGCCTACAACGACGTGCCCGAGGGCATGGAGATGGGCCTGGAGGCGGTGGACTATTACGATCCGCCCAACTTCACCTATCCCTTCGGCGCCTATTTGTGCGTGGTCGACATCGACCGCTTCACCGGGGAGACGAAGGTGCGCCGCTTCTACGCGCTGGACGACTGCGGCACGCGCATCAACCCCATGATCATCGAGGGGCAGATCCACGGCGGCCTGGCCGAGGCCTTCGCCGTGGCCATGGGCCAGCTGCTGCACTACGACGAGAACGACAACATCCAGGGCAACAGCTTCCTCGACTACTTCGTCCCGACCGCCGTGGAGACGCCGAAGTGGGAGACCGACTGGACCGTCACTCCCTCGCCGCACCATCCGATCGGCGCCAAGGGCGTGGCGGAGTCGCCCCACGTGGGCGGCATCCCGTGCTTCACCAACGCCGTCAACGACGCCCTGTGGCAGTTCGGCATCGAGCACGTGGACATGCCGCACACGGCGTTCAACGTCTGGAAGGCCCTGCACGAGCACGGGCTGGATCGCCCGGACTGAGACCGGATCGGCCGGTCCGGACGCGCATCCGGGCCGGCCGGAGTGGACGATGGACGATATCGACCAGCTGCAGAAGCGCCTGGAGGAGTCCGGCTACGTGGCGGAGCCCGATCTCGCCGCGACGCTCCTGCTGTTCACCCAGCTGCGCCGTCCGCTGCTGCTCGAGGGCGAGGCCGGCGTGGGCAAGACCGAGATCGCCAAGGCGCTGGCGCGTGCCTTCGACACCCGCCTGATCCGCCTGCAGTGCTACGAGGGCCTGGACGCGGCGGCCGCCGTCTACGAGTGGAACTACCAGCGCCAGCTGCTGGCGATCAAGATCCAGGAGAGCGAGGCCCACACGGCCGAGGAGAAGGAAGAGCACATCTTCAGCGAGCCCTTCCTGCTCAAGCGCCCGCTGCTGGAGGCGATCACGCAGCCCGAGCCCCCCGTGCTGCTGGTCGACGAGATCGATCGCGCCGACGAAGAGTTCGAGGCCTACCTGCTGGAGGTGCTCTCGGACTTCCAGATCAGCATCCCCGAGCTCGGCACCGTCGAGGCCAGCAGCATCCCGTACGTGGTGCTGACCTCCAACGCCACCCGCGAGCTGAGCGACGCGCTGCTGCGCCGCTGCCTGTACTACTACGTGGACTACCCTTCGGTGGACAAGGAGCTGCGCATCGTCTCCGCCCGCCTGCCGGAGGTGGGCCAGCGCCTGGCGGGCCAGGTGGTGGCCTTCGTGCACGCGATGCGCGAGCTGGACCTGCGCAAGAAGCCGGGCGTCGCGGAGACCCTGGACTGGGTGGCGGCGCTGCTGCGCCTGAAAGTATCCGACCTGACCGAGCGTCCCGACTGGGTGACGCAGTCGCTGGTGTGTCTGCTCAAGACCCGCGAGGACCGGGCGGCGGTGACCGGGGAGGTCGTCGAGCGCCTGGTGGCGAGGCTGCCATGATCGACCCGCAACGAACGGGGGGCCGCGGCGCCGAGGCGGCGGGCAACCCGCTGGCCGGGCGGATCCTGGACTTCGTCGACGGCCTGCGGCGTGACGGCTTCCGGGTCGGTGTGGCCGAGGAGCTGGAGGCGCTGGAGGTCGCCGCCCGGGTTGGCATCGTCGAGCGGCGCCGGCTGCGCTGGGCGCTGCGCAGCCTGCTGTGCAGCGAGGTCGACGAGTGGCGCCGCTTCGACCGCCTGTTCGACGCCTACTGGCAGCCGGCCAACCGCCGCGCGCGGGTCCAGGCGGTACCCGGCGCGCCGCTGCGGGGCGGGGCCGGGCAGGGACCGTCGGGCGGCGCGCGGCCGCGCGAGCAGGAGGACGCGGGCGAGGGCGACGACACCGGCGCCGGCAGCGGTGGTGCGAAAGGCGGGGCCAGCGAGCGCGAGCTGCTGGAGAGGACGGATTTCCGGCTGCTGCTGGACGAGGCGCAGATGCGTGCCTGCGAGCGCCTGGCGGAGAGTCTCGCCCGGCGCATGCGGCGCCACCTGCTGCGGCGCCAGCGGATCGCCCGGCTCGGCCGGCGGGTGCACATGCGCCGCACCATCCACCGCAGCCTGCAGCACGGCGGCACGCCGCTGGAGCTGGCCTGGCGCAAGCGCCGTGAGCGCCTGCCGCGGCTGGTGCTGCTGCTGGACGTCAGCCGCTCGATGAGCCTGTACAGCATGTTCTTCCTGCGCTTCGCGCGCGGGCTCGTCGCGGCCTTCGACGACGCCCACGCGTTCGCCTTCCACACGCGCCTGGTGCCGGTGAGCGAGGCACTGCGCGACCGTGACCCCGAGCGCATGCGCGATCGTCTGGCGGTGCTCTCGCTCGGCTGGTCGGGCGGCACTCGGATCGGCGAGTCGCTGGCGCGCTTTAACCGCGACCACGGCCGCCTGCTGGGCTCGCGCAGCGTGGTGATTCTGGTCAGCGACGGCTACGACACCGGGGCGCCGGAGCTGCTGGGAGCGGAGCTCGGGAAGATCCATGACCGGGCGCGGCGGGTGATCTGGCTCAACCCGCTGCTCGGCCGGGAAGGCTACCAGCCGGTGGCGCAGGGCATGCAGGCGGCGCTGCCGCACATTGATCTGTTCGCCACCGCGCACAACCTGGAAAGCCTGGCGGCGCTGGAGCCGGAGCTGGTGCGCTAGCAGGGCCTGTCGGCAGGTTCCTGGGGAGGAACGCAAGATGATCGTGACCGACACCATCCTGGAGCAGGCGAGCCGCCTCAAGGCCGCCGGCGAGCAGTTCGCGCTGGTGACCGTGGTGCGCAGTGACTCGCCCACCTCGGCCAAGCCCGGGGCCAAGGGCATCGTGCGGCTCGATGGCACCATCGAGGGCTGGATCGGCGGCGGCTGTGCCCAGCCGGCGGTGATCAAGACCGCGAAACAGGCCCTGCGCGACGGCCAGCCGCGCCTGATCCGGATCACCCCGGACACGGAGGGCGACGCGGACGAGGGCATCACGGAGTTCGGCATGGCCTGCCACAGCGGCGGGACCCTGGACATCTTCATCGATCCGGTCACGGTCAAGCCGACGCTGCTGATCCTGGGCAGCGCCCCGGCCGGCCAGGTGCTGACCGGGCTGGCGGCCAGGGTCGGTTTCCACGTGGTGGTCGCGGACCGCAGGATCGAGCGCGAGGCGTTCCCCGAGGCCGCCGCGGTGCTGGACTCGATGGACGGCATCACGCTGCAGCCGCCGGCCTTCGTGGTCGTCGCCACCCAGGGCCGGCGCGACGAGGCCGGCCTCGAGGCGGCGCTGGCCACGGGCGCGGAGTACGTCGCGTTCATCTCGAGCGGCCGCAAGGCCGACAAGCTGCGCGAGTACCTCAAGGAGCGTGGCCACGACCCGGCCCGGGTCGACGCCATCATCGCCCCCGCGGGCGTGCCCACCGGCGCGGTCACCCCCGAGGAGATCGCCCTGTCGGTCCTGGCCGGAGTCTCCCAGGCCCGCCGGGCCGGCAAGGGCGCGGTCAGTGCCGCCGCCGCCGCGCGCGCCCCGCAGCCCGAGACCGCCCCGGAGCCGCCGGCGCAGGCGGGCGAAGAGGCCGGCGAGGCGATCGACCCGGTCTGCGGCATGAGCGTCGAGATCGCCGATGCCGAACACGTGGCCGAGCACGGCGGGCGGCGCTACTATTTCTGTTGCGCCGGCTGCCGGCACAAGTTCGAGAAGAGTCCGGACGAGTATCTCGAACGGTCGACATAGTCGACGGTTCGAGTTTTAGGTTTTGGGTTTTAGGTAAGAGGCGGCAGGTCATGTTGCCTGTCATCCGGGCCAGTCGGGCCCGGCTGGGCCAGCCAGAAGCGCCCGGGCTTTCCACAAGGCAGAAGCTGCGGATGCCCACCGGATCCCTCTTTCCTAAAACCTAACA
>DASQZM010000097.1:0-12927 GCA_035638695.1 Gammaproteobacteria bacterium
TGGTGGTCGGCACCTGGTCCCAGATCAGGATGCGATTGTTCCCCGTATCGACGACGACGAGCTTGCCACCCGGTGTCACGGCCACCCCGGCCGGATCGTTCAGACCCGGCCAGCCGCAGGCAGCGCTGCCCGTCTGGAAGTTGCCGTGCTGCCCCAACACGACATCTGCCGGGGAATTGCCGGTCGGCGGCTGGCTCCAGATCAGCACCCGGTTGTTGCCGCTGTCAGCGACGACGAGATCGCCGCCGTAAGTCGCGAGGCCACGCGGGGCGTTGAGCGAGCTGCTCGTCGGCTGTGCTGGTGCAGTGGCGCTCTGCAGATCCTGTTGACCGACAGCAAATGTCGCGACCTGGTTGTTCACCGCGGGAACCCCAGAATACCCGAGCACGCGGTTGTTCCCCGTGTCGGGCACGTAGAGCGTGCCTCCGAACGGAAGGCTGTTGCCCGCGGGCTGCCGGAGCGTCTCCGCGTAGGGTTGGGAGCCATTTCCCTGATTGGGCGAGTTCTCGCTGAATCCCGGCTGCCCGATCACCACGCCGGCCGGCTGGAAGGTGGCATAGGCACCGCTGACCAGCGGCGCCACGCCGACGCTGGTGCCGCCGCCGCAGGCGGCCAGGGCCAGGCAAGCGAGGGCGGTCAGCGCCAGCGCCGCGGTTCGCCCGGACGGGGAGGGTCTCCCGCTCAAGGCCATCGCTGCTTCTCCCTGTGCCTCGCCTCCGCCCGGGAGCGCGGATGTGCGACCATTGCGCGGCAATCATAGCACCGACCTCCGTGAGCCGGGGCCGTGCGGGGGATATCCATGCCCGATTCATCATCGCCGATGCCACGACCGGCCCGCCGACGGCGTCGCCACGACGCCGGGCGGGTGCTGTTCCCCGCGGCCGCGGCGTACGCGGCCTTCGCCGTGCCTGCCGGGCTCGCGGGTATGCGGCACTCGGCGTGGCGCGTGCCGGGGCTGTCCACCCCGGCCGGTCACGCCCACGAGATGCTGTTCGGCTTCGCCCTGGCGGTAGTGGCCGGGTTCCTGGTGCGGCGTACCGGGCCGGCCCGGGTCGGCGCCCTGGCCGGATTGTGGCTGCTGGCGCGGATCACCTGGCTGGCGATCCCCGGGACCCTGCCTGCCGCCTGTGCGAACGGAGCCTTCGCTGCGCTGGTCGCGGTCCTGGCGGCTCCGGGGCTGCTGCGCGGTGCCAAGAAGCCGCGCAACCGGGCGTTCCCGCTCGCACTGATCGCGCTGTGCGCCGCCGAGGGCGCCTTCCAGTACGCCGCGGTGATCCACGACTCCCTGCTGCAACGCCGGGTGGCGATCGAGACGGTCTTGTTGCTGGCCGTGATGATGGCCTTCATGGGCGGGCGCATCATCGCGCCGGCGGCTGCCGGGCACCTGCAGCGGCGCGGCCGGCTCCTGCGCGCCCGGGTGCAGCCGCGCCTGGAGGCGCTGCTGCTGCTGGCACTGGCCGCGGCACTGGTGACCCTGCCGGTGCCGGGACTGTCGCCGGTCGCCGGGTCGCTGCTGGTCCTCGCGGGGACCGTCGCCGCGGTGCGCCTGGCACGCTGGCGGCCGTGGCTGTGGGCCGAGCGGCGCGACCTGCTGGCGCTGGCGACGGGCTACGCCTGGCTCGCTGCCGGGCTCGCCGCCACCGGGCTGGCGGTGACCCTCGACGCGGCGGGAGTCGAGCTGATCACCCTGCACCTGATCACGGTGGGGGCGCTGGGTACGATTACCCTGAGCGTGATGGGGCGATCGCGCCTGCAGCAGGCGAAGCGCTCGCCGCCCTGGACGCCGGCGCTGTCCGAGGCCGTGCTGCTGCTGGCGCTGGCGACCGGGGCACGCGTCGCAGGAGGCCTGCGCCCGGGTTTGCCGGCCCACCTGGTTTGGACCGCTGCGCTGCTGTGGCTCGCGGCCTTCGCCCTGCTGGGGCGCGAGCTGCTACGCCACCCTTAGCCAAATTGCGCTATGCTTTGCAGGCGGGACGCCAGCCGCGGGCGGGTCATTCGGGCCATCCGTCCCCGGAGGGCGCGCGGCTCTCGTGATGCAGGGAAGAGAGGCATGCCCAAGAACGTGGTCGTCTGCTGCGACGGCACCCGGGCGCAGTTCGGAGCGGTCAATACCAACGTCGTGCACCTGTTCGAGGCGCTGGAGCGCCATAGTGGCGAGCAGGAGGCGTTCTACGACCCGGGAGTGGGCACCTTCGCCCCGCGCATCCTGGGGTTCCCGCTGGGCCGGTTCCTTGGCAAGGCGCTGGGAGCCGCCTTCGGCTACGGCATGCGGCGCAATCTCGAGGACGCCTACCGTTTCCTGATGGAGACCTGGGAGCCGGGCGACCGGGTCTACCTTTTCGGCTTCAGCCGCGGTGCGTTTACCGCCCGCTCGCTTGCCGCGATGCTGGACAAGTGCGGACTGCTCTGGCCGCACCACGACAACCTGCTCCCCTACGCCAGCCGCCAGTTCCTGAAGCGCGGCAACGACGCCGAGGCCGCGGATTTCCGCCGGACCTTCGCGCGCGAGTGCCGGCCGCATTTCGTGGGCGTATGGGACACAGTCGGCAGCCTCGGCTGGCTGGTTCCGCTGCGTCGCCTGCATGACCGCCGCCTGAGCCCGGCGGTGTCGATCGCCTGCCAGGCGCTGGCCATCGATGAGAAACGCCGCGGCTTTGCCCCGGTGCCCTGGGACGAGGTGCAGCTGCGACCGCACCAGAGCGTCGACCAGGTGTGGTTCGCGGGCGTGCACTGCGACGTCGGCGGTGGCTATCGCGAGCGCGGGCTGGCGGACCTGAGCCTGCGCTGGATGCTGGACCACGCGCGGCAGGCCGGATTGCGCCTCGCACCCGGTGTCAGGGAGCGGCTCGACGGCGATCCCTGCGGACGCCTGCACCGCTCCTGCAAGGGCTGGTGGCGGCTCCTGGGAGCACAGCTGCGCCCGATCGCGCGGGCTGCCCAGATCCATCCCAGCGTGTGGCTGCGGGTGGAGGCGGGGATCGGCTACGCTCCCGCCAGTCTCTCCCGGATCACCCGCACGCGGGCGACCGACCATGCCACCTGAAGCGCGGACCCGGATGCCGCCGGTGTAGATGCCACGCACGCTCCGCAACGCCCTTCGGGTGGTTTTAGGTTTTAGGTTTTAGGTTTTAGGAAAAAATGCGGCCGATGTTGTGCCGGGGCTGTCTTCCCGGACGCCTCGAACCGCGTGGTGGGCACCTGTGCATGCTTTTGGCACCATGCAGCTAGGGGGCACTTAGTCCTCTTACCTAAAACCTAAAACCTAAAACCCGAAACCACCTCGCCGCCGCGACCGGAACGTCTGTACAGTGACCGGATTCAATCCCGCTCCGTTCCGGAGAGATTCGCATGGATTTTTCGCTCAACGACGACCAGGCGGCCATACGTGACTCGGTGGCGCGCATCTGCGCGCGTTTTGGCGACGACTACTGGCTGGAGCATGATCGCAGCGGCGAGTTCCCGGAGGAATTCTACCGCGCGCTGGCGCAGGGCGGCTGGCTCGGCGTGGCGATGCCGGAGTCGGTGGGCGGCTCGGGACTGGGCATCACCGAGGCGGCCCTGATGATGCAGGCGATCAGCGAATCCGGGGCCGGGTTCAGCGGCGCTTCAGCGGTGCACATGAATATCTTTGGCCTCAATCCCGTGGTGGTCCACGGCAGCGAGGACCAGCGCGCGCGCATGCTGCCCCCGCTGATCCGGGGGGAGGACAAGGCCTGTTTCGCGGTGACCGAGCCCAACGTCGGGCTCAATACCACACACCTGCAGACCCGGGCCGTGCGCGAGGGCGACGCGTACGTCGTGACCGGCACCAAGGTCTGGACTTCGACCGCGCAGGTTGCCAACAAGATCCTGCTGCTCACCCGCACCACTCCGCTGGAGCAGGTGGAACGGCCGACGCAGGGACTGACGCTGTTCTATACCGACATCGACCGGGAACGGATGGAGATCCGCGAGATCGACAAGATGGGGCGCCACTGCGTGGACTCCAACCAGGTCTTCATCGACGGGCTCCGGGTGTCCGCGGCGGATCGCATCGGCGAGGAAGGGCACGGCTTCCAGTACATCCTGCACGGGCTCAACCCGGAGCGCATCCTGATCGCCGCGGAAGCCATCGGCCTGGGGCGGATCGCGGTCGACCGCGCGTCGCGCTACGCCCGGGAGCGCGTGGTGTTCCGGCGTCCCATCGGCGTGAACCAGGGGGTCCAGCATCCGCTGGCCGAGTGCTGGATGCAGCTGGAGGCCGCCGACCTGATGATGCGCAAGGCGGCGAGCCTCTACGACGGCCGGCGCTCCTGCGGGATCGAGGCCAACAGCGCCAAGTATCTGGCGGCGGAGGCCGGCTTCCGGGCCTGCGAGACGGCCGTCATGACCCACGGAGGCTACGGTTACGCCCGCGAGTACCACGTCGAGCGCTACCTGCGGGAGAGCCTGATCCCGCGCATCGCCCCGGTCAGCCCGCAGCTGATCCTGTGTTTCATTGCCGAGCGGGCGCTGGGGCTGCCCAAGTCCTACTGATCCGATCGGGCCACCGCTGGCGGGCGGCATTGCCTGACGCGGGTCAGGGCCTCTGGGCGACGCTTGGTGCATCCTTTCCCGGGAATACAGGGGACAGCCGCCATGAAATGTCCGGTCGATGGTTGTGAGCTCGAGGAAATCGTCTGGGAGTCCGCCTACACGGTGGACCGCTGTCCCGACTGCGGTGGTATCTGGCTGGACCGGGGCGAGCTGGAGGCGATCGAGGAGTCCCGTTCGCGGGACTACACCGATGAGCTGCTGCGGA
This sequence comes from Gammaproteobacteria bacterium, assembly GCA_035638695.1. Lineage (GTDB taxonomy): Bacteria > Pseudomonadota > Gammaproteobacteria > UBA5335 > SLRW01 > DASQZJ01. Next base: position 4,781 of record DASQZM010000097.1, read on the forward strand.
TGCCGGACCTCGGCTATGCCGCCTACCAGCTGGCGCAGCAGAAGCGCGCCCGGGAGCTGACCTGTCCCAACTGCGAGGCGAAGATGGAGACGCGCGAGTACGCGCGCTGCTCCCAGGTGATGATCGACGCCTGCCCGAAGTGCCACGGGGTATGGCTGGACCGGGGCGAGCTGGAATCGCTGGAGGTGTTTTTCCGGCGCTCGCGGCTGGAGGCGAGCCCGCTGCGGCGCGCCTTCCTGGCCGGGCTGCGCTACCTCGACCGCGCCGGTCGCGACTGGCTGCCCGGTGGCCCGGGCACGGGTCCCCCGGTCTAGCCCGAGAAGCATCCCCGGTTCGCCCGGGGAGGTACGCGCAATGGCTCGTATGTGCACCGCAGGTCGCCGTCCGGACGCCGTTCGCTTGACAGTCCGGTTCTCTGCGGTGTAGCAAGATCCTTAAGCCGCAGCCCGATGCGCGGCGCCGATCCGGGCCGCGACGGAACCGTTCCGCGGAAACCGAGCGCGGCCGCGCGGTACCAACAAATAATGGAAAACCGGGAAACCGGGAAGCCTCCTCAGGGCTCCCGCGAGAGAGCCATCCGTTACCAGTCCGCCCGCTCCGGCTCAGCGCTGCCGGCGAGCGACGCCTCCCTGCGCAGCGTCATCGAGCATCTGCAGGACGGCTACTACGAGGTTGATCTGCGAGGGACTTTCTACCTGGTCAACGGTGCGCTGTGTCGCATCCACGGCTACCCGCGCGAGCGACTCCTCGGCATGAACAACCGCGAGTACACCCGGCCGGCGGTCGCCCGCGAGATATACCGGATCTTCAATCGCGTGTACCGCACCGGCGAGCCGGTGGAGGTGTTCAACTACGAGATCGTCCACGCGGACGGCTCCACGCGCATCGTCGATACCTCGGTCCACCTGGTCCGCGACGAGAGCGGGAAGCCGCGCGGTTTCCGCGGCATCCTGCGCGACGTTACCGAGCGGAAGCACAACGAGGCCTATGAGCGGGCCCGTAACAGGCTCCTCGAACGGATCGCCCGGAACGCGCCGTTGGAGGAGACCCTGTCGATGGTGTTGGCCTCCCTGGAGGCGCAGATGCCGGATGCCACCAGCGCTTTGCTGCTGATGCGCGGAACCGGGCTCGAATGCGCGGCGATCCGGGGGATGCACGCGGAGGCCCGGCGGCACCTCGAGGAATCCCCTGCGGCGTTGCTCGAATGTCCCTGCCTGCAGGCGGCCCGCAACGGCGAGCGAGTCGTCATCGAGTCCATCGAGGACGATCCGCGCATGGGGGCATACCGGGAGGCCGCCCGCGCGGACGGCGTCAACGCCGTCTGGATCGAGCCGGTGATCTCCGCCGAGAACGAGGTCCTGGGCCTGCTGGTGCTCTGTCCCCGGAGCTCCCGCGCCCCCGGCGCGCGGGAGCTCGGCTGGCTGGAGTCGGCCACCGCCACCGCCGAGATCGCGCTGAGCCATCAGCGCATAACGGGCAAGCTGGCGTACCTGAGCCAGCACGACGCCTTGACCGGCCTGCTGAACCGGCGCTCGTTCATGGATGAAGCCGAGCGCCTGATTGCGCTGGCGCGGCGCAAGGGATGGACGCCGGGACTGCTGTTCCTGGACCTGAACCAGTTCAAGCCGGTCAACGACAGCTGGGGTCATCAGGCCGGGGACCGGCTTCTGCAGGACGTCACCCGGCGGCTGCGGCGGGTGCTGCGCAAGGGCGACTCGCTGGCGAGGCTGGGCGGAGACGAGTTCGCGTTGCTGGCGCCGGAGTTGCATACCGACGCCGCGCGCCACCTCGCCGGCCGGATCGTGGAAGCCCTCCGGATGCCGTTCGATATCGGGCTGGCGGCGCCGGTGTATATCGGCGTGAGCATCGGGATCGCCTTCGCGGACCAGCCGGGAATCTCCACCGACACGTTACTGGCCCGCGCCGACGCCGCGATGTACCAGGCCAAGACGGGCCGCAGCGGCTGGGCGTTTTACGAGCCGGAACGGCGTCGCCTGGCCGAGGAGACCCTGGCCGTGGAGGAACAGCTGCGCCGCGCCTTGCGTGAAGACCGGGTGGCGGTGCACTACCAGCCGGTACGCGACCTCATCGCCGGCAACTGGCGGGGGGTGGAGGCGCTGGCGCGCATGCCCGGAAAGGCAGGCCTGGTCGAGCCGGGCCGGTTCGTCCCGGTCGCCGAGAGCCAGGGGCTGATCGAGGAGCTCGACGCCCGCGTGCTGTCGCTGGCGCTGGCGGAAACCCGCGCGTGGGACGGATGGGTCTCCGTCAACGTTTCGCCCCACAGCCTGCGGAATTCCGACTGGCCGGACATCGTCGCACGTGCGCTCGAGCGGCACGGGCGCTCACCCGCGAGCTTGGTGCTGGAGGTGACCGAGCGCGTGCTGCCGGACCTGGAAGAGGTGGCCGCAACCCTGGACGGGCTCGCCGGCCGGGGCGTGGGCATCGCACTCGACGATTTCGGGGCGGGATACTCGTCGCTGCGTTACCTGCGCGGGCTTTCCGTCGGCGCGCTGAAGGTCGACGCGAGTTTTTCCGAGGGCCTGGGCACGGGCAGCCCCAACGAGCCGCTGGTGCGCGGCCTCCTTGGGCTCGCCCGCTCGCTGGGCATGTACGCGGTGGTACAGGGCATCGAGAGCGCAGCCGCACTGCACTGGCTGAAGCGGAACGGCTGTCCGCTGGCGCAGGGACGGGTGCTGGCGGAACCGGCCGCCTGGGCCGAGCTGAACCTGTCGCAGCCGTGCGAATGAGGCACGGCCGCGTCAGCGCATCAAACGGCGGCGCAGGACCAGGGTGGCGACCCAGAACGCTCCCAGTCCATAGGCCAGGATCACCGCCAGGTGCAGCAGGGGGTGCGTCGGCACGCGACCGGTCAGCAGCGGGCGAACCAGCAGCACCACGTGCGCCAGGGGAAGCGCGAGGGCGCCCGCGGCGACCGCGTGCGGCAGGCTGGCGAGCGGGAAGAACACCCCGCTGAGCAGCAGCATGGGCGTCATCACCAGGGTGAAGTAGTACATGAAGAAGTCGTAGCTGCGGGAGACGGCGGTCATGATCATGGCCAGGGCGCCGAAGCAGAACCCGCCGGCGAAGACGACGGGTAGCGCCCACAGCGCCAGCCAGCCGTGGATCAGGCCCAGCACGGCCGCCACCACCATGATCGCCGCCGAGCTCATCAGGCCCTTGGTGGCGGCCCACAGGATTTCTCCCAGCACGATGTCGTCGACCTCCAGGGGGGCGTCGAGCATCGCCGCCCAGGTCTGTTGCTGCGACATGCGCGTGAAGGCCGAATACAGGCACTCGAAGCTGGCGGTGTTCATCACACTGCCGCACACGATGCCGGTGGCGAGGAAGGTGATGTAGGGCAGCTCACCGATCCCGCCGATCAGGCGGCCGAGGCCGTAGCCGAAGGCCAGCAGGTAGAGCACGGGCTCGCCGAAGTTGCCCAGCACCGACGGCAGCATCAGCTTGCGCCATACGCGCAGGTTGCGCCGCCACACGGGGAGAAAGCGCAGGCTGATCACGGGCAGGGGGCGGGCTGTGGTCATGCTCAGTCCCTCAGGTCACGCCCGGTCAGGCGCAGGAACACGTCCTCGAGGTTGGCCGGACGGTTCAGGTAGCGCAGCCCGGCGTGCCGGTAGAGCGCGTCGAGCACTGGCCGCTCGTCGCCGTAGTACAGGAACAGGGTCTCGCCGGCCCATTCCCGCCGGACCGGGAGCGCGGCCGCTGCGTCGGCGAAGCGGTGCGCAGCCTCGCCGCGCAGCTCGAGCACGTGCGGCTCGATGTGCCGGCGGATCAGCGACTCCGGGCTGCCCAGGGCCACGATCCGGCCGCCGTCGAAGATCGCCAGGCGGTCGCACAGGCGCTCGGCCTCCTCCATGTAGTGCGTGGTGAGGATCAGCGTCGCACCGCGCGACTGCAGCAGGCGCAAGCGCTGCCAGATGTGCTGGCGCGCCTGCGGGTCGAGACCGGTGGTGGGCTCGTCCAGGATGATCAGCTCGGGCTCGCTGATCAACGCGCGCGCCAGCGTCAGGCGGCGCTTCATGCCGCCGGACAACGCGCCGATCGGCGTGTCGGGACGCCCTTCCAGGGCCGCGAACTCGAGCAGCTGCGCCACACGCCGGCGCACCCGCGGCCCGCGCAGGCCGAAGTAGCTGGCGTAGGTCACCAGGTTCTCCCGGACGCTGAAATCCGGGTCCAGGTTGTCCACCTGGGGGACCACGCCGACACGCTGGCGCATGGCGCGTGCCCGCCGCGGCACGGGGTGGCCGAGGACCTGCAGCGACCCGCCATCCGGCGGGGTCAGTCCCAGCAGCATGCGCAGGGTGGTGGTCTTGCCGGCGCCGTTGGGACCCAGGAGGCCGAAGCACTCCCCCCGGGCCACCTCCAGGTCGACGGCGTCGACCACGGTACGGCCCCCGTAGCGCTTGCACAGGCCGCGGGCGGCGACCACGGGGGAATCCGCAGGCATTGCCACGGTCGCGCCGCGGCGGCCCGGCCGGTGGCCGGCGCGAGCTTCAGCCGGTGCGGCCGGCTTCATCGCGGGCCTGTCGGCGCAGGTCTTTCTTGAGTACCTTGCCGACCGGGTTGCGCGGGATTTCCTCCAGCCGCATCAGGCGCGTGAGCTTGCTGTTGCCGAAGAACCAGCTGTTGGGGGACAACGGGCAGCCGTTGGGGCCGGCCTCGGTACCGGAAGTCCAGCCGCCGATGTAGAAGCGGGCCCCCGTGATGCGGGCGACGTGCTTGAGCTCATGCCGGCGCCACCGGACCGGAAGGGGCGAATGCACCCGTCCGGCGCGAGCGACGGCCAGGTACAGCATCGCCAGCTCGCAGCCGTTGGGAAGCTGCAGCATCATGATCCCTCCTCGGGCCGATCGGTGGGGCGCGGTGCCCACGCGTGGTACCGTGTAATCGCCTGCGGCAGCGATGGCGTCTGCCGGGGATTGTACCTGCTCGCGGCCACCCGGGTGGAGCGACGGGTGACGAGCCGGGCAAGCGGGGGCGGCAGTGGTCAGCATTGCCGGCATCTACGTCGGCGAGATCGCGGGCCTGCCCATCGTGAGCGTCCGGCGACCAGGGGAGAGAAAGCATGAACGGTGCCGAAGCCCTGTTGCGCACGCTGGTCAATGCCGGCGTCGAGGTATGCTTCACCAACCCCGGAACGTCCGAGATGCAGCTCGTCGCGGCCATGGACCGGGTCGAGGGGATGCGTTCGCTGCTGGGCCTGTTCGAGGGCGTGGTTACCGGCGCGGCAGACGGTTATGCGCGCATGACGGACCGCCCCGCCTGCACCCTGCTGCACCTGGGTCCCGGCCTGGCGAACGGCCTGGCGAACCTCCACAACGCGTGGCGCGCCCGGGTACCCGTGGTCAACCTGGTGGGCGATCACGCGACCTATCATCGCCAGTTCGACGCGCCGCTCACCTCGGACATCGAGTGCTACGCGCGGCCGGTGTCGGGCTGGATCCGCTCCAGCGCCGACCCGCGGGAACTGGCCGGGGACGCGCGCGAGGCCGTGGCGGCGGCGAGCCAGCTGCCGGGCCGGGTCGCCACCCTGATCGTGCCGGCGGACTGCAGCTGGGAGGAGGCCGGGGAGCCGACTGGCGCGCCCGAGCCTGCCGCCTGGCGTCGGCCGAGCTACGACGCCATCGTGAGCACGGCGCGGGCGCTGCGCCAGGGTGAGCCGGCGGTCATCCTGATGAACGGGCGGGCGCTGCGCGCTCGGGGGCTCGAGCTCGCCAGCCGGGTCGCCGCGGCCAGCGGCGCGCGGCTGATGTGCGACACGTTCACGACGCGCCTGCAGCGCGGCGCGGGTCGGGCACCGATCGAGCGCATGCCGTATTTCGGCGAACAGGCGGCCGAAATCCTGGGCCCGGCGAAGCACCTGGTGCTGGTTGGCTCGCGCCCGCCGGTTTCGTTCTTCGCCTATCCCGACGTCCCGAGCTGGCTGACTCCCGAGGGCTGCCAGGTGCACGAGCTGGCGAGCCCGGAGGAGGACCCGCTGGAGGCCCTGGAGGGGCTTCTCGAGGAGATGGATGCGCGCGGCGCGAAGCCCCAGCTGCAGCCGTCGACCCCGACCCAGCCGGCGCGCGGCGAGTTGAGTATCGAGAGCGTGGCGCAAAGCGTCGGGGCGCTGATGCCCGAAGGCGCCATCGTCTCGGACGAGGCGGCAACCTCGGGGCTACCCCTCGGGCCGGCGACGGCGGGTGCCCCGCCGCACGACTGGCTTTCGCTGACCGGAGGTGCGATCGGGCAGGGCCTGCCGGTGGGGACCGGCGCTGCAGTGGCCTGTCCGGAGCGCAAGGTTATCTGCCTGCAGGCGGACGGCAGCGCCATGTACACGATCCAGTCGCTGTGGACGCAGGCCCGGGAGAGCCTCGACGTGACCACCGTGATCTACGCGAACCGCCGATACCGGATCCTGCAGTTCGAGCTGATGCGTGTGGGAGTGCAGCAGCCGGGGCCGAAGGCCAACAGCGTGCTGGACATCGGGCATCCGCCGCTGGATTTCGTGGAAATCGCCCGCGGGATGGGCGTGCACGCGCGACGGGCCGAATCGATCGAGGATTTCAACCGCTTCTTCGGCGCCGCCATGCAGGAGCCCGGCCCCAAGCTGATCGAGGTGCCGGTCTAGGGTGTTGCTGAACAAGTCCGCCCATGGCCTTTTTCAGCGTCGCAACCGGCAAACGCGGTTTCCCGGTTGCTCCATGGTTGGCAACCCGGTCAGAGGCAATGCCACGCGCTCCCTGACACGTGGCATTCCCCCTGACCGGGTTCGTTGAGCAGTTGCAGTGCGGGAAAATGGCGCCACATCCCTGTAGCGCGCCGGGGCAGCCGAAGAGCAGCGTTTTTCAGCAGCCCCCTGGCGGGCCGCGCCGGCCACCTCAGGCGCGCTCCTTGCCCCACGCGTCACGCAGGAACTGGTCCCGGCCGCAGGCGCGCCGGTACAGCTTGTAACGCACCGGGAACTTGCGGTAGTAGGCCTGGTGGTAGTCCTCGGCCGGGTAGAAGGTGCCGGCGGGCTCGATGCGGGTGACGATCGCGCGCGCGAAGCGGCCGCTCTGCTGCAACTCGCGGCATGTCTGCTCGGCTTCCCGGCGCTGCTGCTCATCGTGGTAGAAGATCGCCGTGCGGTACTGGTCCCCGACGTCGCAGAACTGGCGGTCGCGCGTGGTCGGATCGATGTTGCGCCAGAATACCTCCAGCAGCTGCCGGTAGCTGACCTTGGTCGGGTCGAAGGTGATCCGGATCGCTTCGGCGTGCCCGGTGTCGCCGGCACAGACCTCCTCGTAGGTCGGGTTTTCCGTGTCGCCGCCGGTGTAGCCGACGGCGGTCTCGAGCACGCCCCGCATGCCGTCATACGGCGGCTGCATGCACCAGAAACAGCCGCCGGCGAAGGTTGCCTTTTGCCGTTGATCGCTCATCGATGGACCTCCTCGAGGCGCTGCGCAAGGGCCGCCCCGGCGGGGGATCCCCGCCTGTGGCGCGTGAGCCGCGCGCCGGCGTCCCGGCGCTGCTGCTCGGGCGGCCGCCATCACGGCATTGTGAGCGCTGTCGCGGCCGGCGTCATCCCCTCTGGACCCGCCGCAGCGGGTATGCTTTGATTCGGCGCGCCGGGCGGACGGCGCGGCCTACGGGAGAGCGATGACATGCGCACAACGAGACGAATGTCGATGATGGCCGCGCTGGCCGCGAGCTGGGTGTCCCTGTGCGGATTCAGCCTGTTCGGTGGCCCCGCGCACGCCCCGGTGACCACCTTCGGCAAGAGCTGGCCGGGTGCCGCGCTGGCCGTGAGCCACTGTCGGTGGCACGGCGATCGGATCCTGTGCATGGTGCAAGCCTCGCCGGGTCACTCGGTGCCGGCCCACAGCCTCGCGGTGAAGGTGCTGGATAAGAACGGCGTGCGCGTGGCCGCGCGAACGTTTCCGGAGGTCGAGCTCGACGGGGGGGAAAAGGCCTACGTCGTGGTCTACGCTGGCGGCATGCCGCTGTTGTCCACGGGCGACGCGGTGACGCTCAGCTTCCAGCCGGCGAGCCAGCTGTACTGGCAGGCGCAGGGCCTGCAGGGCGAGCTGAACCGGCGCCTGCAGCAGCTGCTCGAAGGGCTCGGCGGGGGCAACCGGACACCATCCGGCTCCGGCACGAAAACACCC
>DASQZM010000098.1:0-82265 GCA_035638695.1 Gammaproteobacteria bacterium
CACGCCCTGGGCGGACTTCGACCGCTACGGGCAGTACTACTACACCGCGCGCGCGGTCGACCTGCAGACGGTCCCTCAGGGCCAGGGGAGCGAGACCATCGCCTACGTCGCGTACTCCCTGGGCGGCCTGGTGGCCGTGAATATCACCAACCCGGCCGGTCCCCAGTACCTGGGCTACGTACCGGCGGTACCCGCGCACGGGCCCGACGAGCCCACCGGCCAGCAGTCCAAGAGCCTGTTCCCGCATTTCGGCTCGGGCATGCTCAAGGAGGCCGGGGTCGTGGCCGTGAAGGTCGACACGACGGCCGACAAGGTCTACTACTCGGATCATTTCGCCGGCCTGGTGGTGGTCAACGATGCCAGCCACCCGGACACCTGGCACGGACCCAACGGCGCGGGCTCCTACAACAACGACACCCAGCCCAGCGTCCCGTTCTGGCCCGACTACGAGTTCGTCACCTCGTACAACATGGCCCCCCATGACCCGACCGAGGAAGAGTCCCTGCCGGACTTCCTCTATGCGCAGGGCGGTCCGATCGCGCTGGCGACCGGCGAGCTCAGCGGCCACGGGGGAGCGCTGATGCTGATGCCGAAGCGGAATCCCGGCGCGGTCGGCCAGGTCGACGTCGTGCAGGCAGACGGTGCGGGTGGCGTCAACTTCGTCGACATCGAGAGCCTGGACCAGGCGACGCCCATGCAGAACCGGTTCGGGGTTCCCGCGGTGTTCGTGAGCACGCACGAGGTCGGGGCGACGGTGGACGGCGCCGCCTCGCAGGACATCGCCATCGGTCACACCGCGGGGGTGACGGTATCGGGACCCTTCCTGTACGTCTCGGACGGACCCCACGGCATGAGCGTGTGGCGCATCGCCGACGGCGAGGGCCATGCCACCGATGCCATCCACCTGGTCGCCAACACCCTCCAGGACGAGTACCCGGAGGTCAGCACCTCGGGCGAAACCATCCTCCCGACGCCGCACGCCTACGGCGTCGCGTTCGACGGCGATCCCGGCGAGGCCTACGTGCTGACCCAGAGCCTGGGCCTCCGCCGCGTGGACGTCGGCGCAGTGAGGGCGGGCCAGGCGCGTGTCGGCGCACCCGCGCTGCTGAAAACCACGCCCTCGGGCATCTTCGAGCACAGCTCGGAGGGTACCGGGAACCTGGGCGGCATCAATGGGCAGGATCACGCCTACGGCGTGGCCTTCACCGCGAAGTACGCGATCGTGGCCGACGGCAGCAATGGCCTGACGGTCTACGACCGGCATGCGGATCCGACCGCGGGAAACCACGTGGTCGCCAACATCGGCAGCGCCAAGAGCAAGCCCTCGCTCGGCCGGGCCACCGCGGTCACCCTATGGGCCGACTCCCGCACCGGCCGGAAGTACGCCATCGTGGCCGCCGGAAGCTCGGGGATCTCCGTGGTCGACATGACCGACCTGCTCGAGAAGGGCTTGGTGCCCGGCATGACCCTGGTGAAGACCTTTCAGCCGATCAAGATCGAAGAGGAGGCCGACGAGGGCATCCACATCGGAAACGCGGACGGAAGATCGGTCGACGTCAAGGTCGTGGGCGACTACGCGTACTTCACCTACGACAGCTTCGGCATGGTGGCCTACCGCCTCCCGGACCTGGTGGCACCCGTGCCCGCCGGAGTCGATCCGACCAAGCTGTTCGACGAGCACACCGGCGTGGACCACCGGCCGGTCGCCGTGGGCCGCTTCCAGCTCCAGCAGGTCCCCGGTTACGAAGACAACCCGGGCGGCGCGCAGTACATGACCGCGCAGTACTTCCCGGCCAACACCCCGATCCGCAATGCCGCGGGCGACGTCTACCAGCTGGCCAAATCCAGGCTGCTGCTCTACGTTGCCTACAGCGACGGCGGCGTGATCAAGCTGGACTGGAGCGATCCCGCCAATCCCAAGCTGCTCCAGTACCACGACACGGTCGGCGAGGCAGCATCCACCGCCATCGCCAACGGCCGCGTGTACGTGGCGGACGGTGACGGCGGACTGGTGGTCTTGCGCTAGGGCTGGCCTGGAAAGGGGACGAAGGCCGGGCTTGTCCCGGCCTTCGTGCGTCCGGGAAGGGGCCCCGCGCCGGTCGCGCCGCTGGCTCCCGGATCCGGACGGTGCGGGGGATACATGGTATTTGACATAATATACATTATGCGCACTACGAGACGCCCACCACCAGGCGCTCTCCAGACGTGGCCGCGCGCGCACCGCCCGCGTCCGGCGGTACCCCCGGGTCGTTTCCCTGGGTTGCCCGTGCCGCATGCCTGGATTCGCGCAGGCCGTGCCCGCAAGCGCTGCGCTCCGCAATCACCGCCGCAGCGTGGCGTCCGTGGCCGGCGCATGCATCGCTGCCTTCGGCTTGCCGCGGGTTGTCCAGGTGTCGGGCCCGGCCCGGATCGAGCCGGCCCACCTACGCGAGCGCACACCAGCCGGTTTCCCGCAAGCCGGGTGCCTGGCCGAGGCGGCGGCGTCGGCTCCTGTGTGGCGTGGGCACAACGAGGTACGAGGCATTTCCCGAAATAGGATGAGCTCGTTGCGTGTCTGCGATCAGCGCTTTGCACGGCCGGCGACGGGTGGGCTGCTGGTTCCGTGGCCGCGCGAGGGGATCGCGCGGGGGGAGCTTCGCGGGGATCTCGACTGAGCCTGGCGGTATATCCGTTCATCGCCCTGCCCGTCGTCCGGGATGCACCGGGAATAGACATGGATCAGTCGACGCTGGAACGGCTGGTGGTACACAACACGCAGCTGTTCTGCCGGGGCGCCCTGCCCCGGCCTGGCTCTCGGGACCAACTGCATGATGCATAGAAAGCGGACCGCCGCCCTCGTCCTCGCGGCCCTCATCGTTGCGGCGGCGGGCGCCGCCGGCGGCTGGGCCTGGTGGCATCGGAACGGCGCCGGTCGCGGGGACCTGACGCTCTACGGGAACATGGACATCCGGCAGGTCCAGCTGGCGTTCAAGGGCCCGGAGCGGATCGTCGAGCTGAACGTGCGCGAGGGGGACCGGGTGCGCCGGGGCCAGATGCTCGCCCGCCAGGACACCGCGGAGCTCAAGAGCAACCTTGCCTATGCCCGGGCCGAGGTTGCGGCGCAGCGCAGCGTTCTGGCAGCCCTCGAGGCCGGCAGCCGACCGCAGGAGATCCACAAGGCCGAGGCCGACGTACGTGCCGCCCGCGCCCGCGCCCGCCTCGCCCGGCTCCGGGAAACGCGGACCCGCAAGCTGTTCCGCAAGGGCATGGTCTCACGCCAGGAGTACGATGACGCCCGGGCCGCGGCACAGTCGGCAGAAGCGCGGCTGGATGCCGCCGGGCAGGCCCTGCAGCTGCTGCGCGCGGGCCCCCGCAGCGAGGACATCGACGCGGCACGCAGCCGGCTGCAGGCGTACCAGGCGCAGATGGATCTCGCCGCCGAGCGCCTGAAGGACGCCACGCTGCGCTCGCCGGGAAACGGCGTGATCGAGAACCGCATCCTCGAGGTCGGCGACATGGCTTCGGCGCAGACGCCGGTGTACACCCTGGCGCTGACCGGGGACATGTGGGCCCGGACCTACGTCGATGAAGCCGCGCTGGGGCGCGTCTACCCCGGCATGGCGGCGCGGGTGACCAGCGACTCGTATCCTGATCGCCATTATGCGGGGGTCGTGGGCTACATCTCGCCCACGGCCGAGTTCACCCCGAAATCCGTGGAGACGCCGGAGGTACGCACCAGCCTGGTGTACGAGCTGCGGGTGAATATCTGCGGCCCGCACGACGGGCTCAGGCTGGGAATGCCGGTGACGGTCACGCTGCGCCCCGGAACCGCGGGATCCGCTTCCTGCAATGGTCGGCAGGACCGAAATGCCCGCTGACGAAACCTCCCCCGCCGCGGCGGTGATTTCGCTGGAACGGGTCAGCCGTGCCTTCCGTGCCGGCGCCAGGATCCTGCACGCGGTCCGCGAGGTCAGCTTCGCCGCGGCTGCGGGGCAGGTAACCGGGCTGATCGGTCCCGACGGCGCGGGCAAGACGACCCTGATGCGCCTGGTCGCCGGCCTGCTGCTGCCGGATGAAGGTGTGGTGGTCGTCCTGGACCGGGACATGCGCCGGGAGCCGCTCGCCGCACAGGCCGAGATCGGCTACATGCCCCAGCGCTTCGGCCTGTACGAGGACCTGACCGTCCAGGAGAACCTCGATCTCTACGCCGACCTGCATTCCGTTCCGCTGGCCGACCGCCCGCAGCGGTATGCCGAGCTCACCGCCATGACCGGCCTGGCCCCCTTCGGCGACCGCCTGGCGGGTCGCCTCTCGGGCGGCATGAAGCAGAAGCTGGGGCTTGCCTGTACGCTGGTCGATCCGCCCCGTCTGCTGCTGCTGGACGAACCCACGGTCGGCGTTGACCCGGTATCCCGTCGTGAGCTGTGGGAGATCGTCTATCGGCTGGTGCGAGAGCACGGCACCAGCGTGCTGCTCAGCACCGCGTACATGGACGAGGCGGAGCGCTGCGACGAGGTGATCCTGCTCAGCGCGGGGCGGGTGCTGGGCCAGGGCACGCCCGGGCACTTCAGCGAGCCGCTGCGGGGTCGGGTGTTCCTGGGGTCCGCGCCGCGGGACCGCCGCCGGATCCGGCGCGAGGCGGCCGCCCTGCCGGGCGTGATCGACGCCACGCTGCAGGGGGAATCGGTGCGGGTGCTCACACGCGGGGCAGGTCCGGCGCCCGTGGTGCCCGACAAGGAGGTGATCTTCCGGCCGACCGCGCCGCGCTTCGAGGACGGATTCGTGGCGCTGCTGCGTCCCGGGGGCGACGGCAGCCGGAGCCTGGAGACCCCGCACGTCGAGCCGGCGGGCACCGGTACATCCGGCAACGACGTGCGGCTGATCGAGGTGGATGGGCTGACACGGCGGTTCGGGGACTTTTACGCGGTCCGAGATCTCAGCTTCGACGTGCGGCGCGGCGAGGTCTTCGGCCTGCTCGGCGCCAATGGAGCCGGCAAGTCCACCACCTTCCGCATGCTCTGCGGGCTGCTGCCGGCGTCCGGGGGCAGCGCGCGCGTGGCCGGCGTGGACCTGCGCCGCGGCCGCGCCCGGGCCCGTGCCCGGATCGGCTATGTGGCGCAGCGCTTCGCCCTGTACGGTGCCCTCTCCGTGGCCCAGAATCTGGCCTTCTTCGCCAGCGCCTACGACCTCACGGGCCGCCGGCGGCGCGAGCGCATCGAGTGGGTCCTGGAGCAGTTCGAGCTGGGCCCGTACCGCGACCGCGAGAGCGGTACCCTGCCCCTGGGATTCAAGCAACGCCTGGCGCTGGGCGCGGCGCTGCTGCACGAGCCCGACATCCTGTTCCTGGACGAGCCGACCTCCGGCGTCGATCCGCTGGCGCGCCGGGAGTTCTGGTCACGCATCAACGCCCTGGCCGAGCGTGGTGTCACGGTGATGGTGACGACCCACTTCATGGAGGAAGCCGACTACTGTGACCGCCTGGCGATCATGCTCGCCGGCGGCCTGCTGGCGCTGGGGAGCCCGACCGAAATCAAGCGGCGGGCACTCGGCCGCGCCGATGCCGGCACCATGGAGGATGCCTTCATCGCCCTGGTGGAGGCGCAGCCGCAATGATGCGCCCGCCGGGACGCCGCCTGCGCGGCCTGATTCGTAAGGAGTTCCTGCAGGTCGCACGCGACCCCAGCAGCCTGGCGATCGCCTTCGTGCTGCCGGTGTTCCTGTTGTTCCTGTTCGGCTACGGGGTCTCCCTCAACTCCCGCAACGTGCCGGTCGGCGTGGTCCTGGAGCACCCGGACACGGCCTCGCGCGCGTTCGCCGCGGGCTTTCTCGGCTCGCCTTCCTTCGCCCCGTACTACTTCGCGTCCTGGCAGCACGCCCGCGAGGCGCTGCGCAGGCACCGGGTCGATGCGCTGGTGCGTGTCCGGGGTGACTTCGCGCGGGGGCTGCAGGCGCCCGGCGGGGCCGGCATCCAGCTGGTCCTGAACGGCGTGGACACCAACACGGCGCAGCTCATTCAGGGCTACGTCGAGGGAGTCTGGGCCGCCTGGCTGCAGCAGCAGGCGCACGCCGCGGGCGCTGCACTCGCGCTGCCCGTGGACCTGCGCGTCCGGACCTGGTTCAACCCCAACGCCCGCAGCCGCGATTACCTCGTGCCGGGCCTGATCGCGGTCATCATGACCCTGATCGGAGCTCTTCTGACCGCGCTGGTGGTCGCGCGCGAGTGGGAGCGCGGCACCATGGAGGCCCTGATCGTCACGCCGGTATCCATGAGCGAGATCCTGCTGGGCAAGCTGATCCCCTACTTCGCCCTCGGGATGGGCGGGCTGGGGCTTTCCGTCGCCATGGCTCTGTGGCTGTTCCAGGTGCCGCTGCGGGGCTCGTTCTGGGTGCTTCTGGGAATCTCCGCGCTGTTCCTGCTCGTGGCGCTGGGCATGGGCCTGCTGATCTCGATCCTGAGTCGGAACCAGTTCGTGGCCGGCATGATCGCGATCATCGTGACCTTCCTGCCGGCCTTCCTGCTGTCCGGGTTCGTGTTCGACATCCACAGCATGCCGCTGGCGGTGCGTGCGATCACACGCATCGTACCGGCGCGCTACTACGTGGACGCGCTGCACAGCGTGTTCCTCGCCGGGGACGTCCGCGGCGTGCTGGCGATGGATGCGCTGGCGCTGGCGCTGATCGCAATCGTGCTGTTTGGGCTCAGCGCACTCCGCTCGCACAAGCGGCTGGACTAGGGGCCGCCCGATGAGCCTGCTGCGACGCATCCTCGCGCTGACCCTGAAGGAGTTCCGGAACCTCCTGCAGGACCGGCGCAGCCGCATGGCGCTGATCGTGCCGCCGCTGATCCAGACCCTGGTGTTCGGCTACGCGGCCAACATGGACATCCACCGCGTGCGCATCGCGATCTACGACCAGGACGGCGGAGGCATCGCCCGCAGCTTCGTGGCCCGCTTCTCCGGCTCGCCGGACTTCTCCGTGGTGAGCCACGTCCGGAATCAGCGCGAGGTCCGGCGGGTAATCGACGAAAAGCGGGCTCTGGGCGTGCTCCACCTCGGGCCGGACTTCAGCCGGGATCTCCTGCAGCACCACGCCGCCCCGGTGCAGATCCTGCTCGACGGCCGCAATTCCAATACCGCCGCGATCGCCCTGGCGCGCATGCAGCGCATCACGCAGCAGTTCGACCGGGACTGGACCCGTCAGCACGGGCAGCGCGCCCCTCCGGCCAGTCTCGAGGTCCGTGCCTGGTTCAATGCCAACCTCGACAGCCACTGGTTCTTCGTGCCGGGGATCGTGGGCCTGCTCATCCTGGTGGCCACCATGATGGTGACCGCCATGTCGGTGGCCCGGGAGCGCGAACAGGGCACCTTCGACCAGCTCCTGGTCACGCCGATGCGGCCGGTGGAGATCCTGGTCGGAAAATCTCTGCCCGGTTTCATCATCGGCCTGGTGGAATCGGCGGTGATCATCCTGGTCGCGGTCTACTGGTTCGACGTCCCCTTCCGCGGCAGCCTCCCTCTGCTGTACGCCGGGATCCTGCTCTACCTGCTGGCGGCGGTCGGCATGGGGCTGTTCCTGTCGTCGATCTCCGCCACCCTGCAACAGGCTCTCCTGGGCGCGTTCCTGTTCATGGTACCGGCCGTCATCCTGTCCGGGTTCGCGACGCCGATCGAGAACATGCCGCGGGCGATACAGCTGGCGACCCTGCTCAATCCCCTGCGCTACTTCATGGTCGTGGTGCGCGGAGTATTCCTCGAGGCAGCGCCGCCGGCATTACTGCTGCGGCAGTTCTGGCCCATGGCCGTAATCGGGCTGGTCTCCCTCACCACGGCCGGCTGGATGTTCCGGAGGAGGATGTACTAGGCCCGGCACCCGGGTGCCGGGCCGGTCATGCCTGACTGGGACCGATCCAGCGGTGGCCGGGCGGCAGCGAGGTCCGCGTCAGCGTCTCGAGCAGGCACGCCGGCCGGTCGTCGACCAGCAGCAGCTGCCGATTCCCCTGATCCAGCAGTCCCTGTGCCACCGCGTGATCCAGGAACGCGATCAGCGCGTCGTAGTAGCCTTCCACGTTGAGCAGCCCGCAGGGCTTGCGATGCAGCCCGAGCTGGGTCCAGGTGAGGACCTCGAACAGCTCCTCCAGCGTCCCCAGTCCGCCGGGCAGCGCGATGAAGCCGCCGGCGAGCTCGCTCATGAGCGCCTTGCGTTGGTGCATCGAATCGACCACCCGCAGCTCCGACAGGTCCCGGTGCGCCACCTCCCGGCGCACCAGTGCCCCCGGGATCACGCCGGTCACGTGCCCGCCGGCCGCCAGGGCGCCGTCAGCGAGCGCGCCCATGAGCCCGGTCCCGCCGCCACCGTAGACCAGTCCGTGACCGGCCTCGGCAATGCAGCGGCCGAGCTCCGCGGCGCGCTGCCGCAGCGCCGGCGGATTGCCGGCTCGGGAGCCCGCGAATACGCAGATGCGTCTCAAGATTCCTCCCGGCGATTCTGCCGGCTCGCCCGGGGCCAGTTCACCTGTTGCGGCGCCAGATGGACAGGTTCAGTAGCACCGCGAACGCGACCCAGGCGGCGTACGGCGACATCAGCACGCCCGCCGGCCGGCTGTAGTGCCAGAAGCCCGTGGCGGTCGTAACCACCAGCACCAACAGCACTACGGCGTCCACCAGGGCCAGCCCGATCCGGTGCCGGCCGAAGAAGATCCACGACCACATGGCGTTGGCCGCCAGTTGCAGCACGAAAAGGCCCAGTACCAGGCCACCCACGATGAAGCCTACCGCCTGCCAGACCAGCCAGGCCGCGACACCCATCATGATGTACAGCGTCGTCCACACTAGGGGGAAGAGCCATTCCGGAGGCAGCCACGGCGGCTTGGCCAGTTCTGCGTACCAGCTGCCGGGCTGAAACTTCATACCGGGCGTCCCGGCCGCCAGGCTCAGCAGCAGGAACCCGGTCAGGGCGACGAACGAGCGGACGAGCGTCGCGACGTCCATGAACCATCCGCCTCTTGGGAATAACCAATCGGGTCAGCAGTGATGCCAAGCGTAACGATAGCAGACCCGCCCTGCCCAGGCTCCGCGCCGATACTCCCCGGCCGGCCAGGCGCATGCCGTCCACGGGCAGCGGTGGGCCGGAACAGGCGCGGCAGACGGCGGACTGGACCATGCGCGCGGCGACGGCTCACGCGTGATGCCGTTCCAGCACCTGGGTCATGCCCGCGCCCTGGCGCGGTCGGCTGAACAGATAACCCTGTCCTTCCAGGCAGCCGGCATCGACCAGAAAGCGCCGCTGGCGCTCGGATTCGATGCCTTCGGCCACGACCCGGATATTGAGGCTGTTGGCAAGCGCAAGGATCGCCTGCGTGATGGCAACGTCGTCGGGATCGTCGGGGACGCCCCGTATGAAGGAGCGGTCAATCTTGAGGTAGTCCACCGGGAAGTGCTTGAGATAGCTCAGTGACGAGTACCCCGTGCCGAAGTCGTCGATCGCCACGGCGATACCCATGGCGCTGAGTTCAGTGAGAATCTCCCGGGTGCGCTCCGGGTTCTCCATAAACATGGTCTCGGTGATCTCAAGCGCCAGATAGCGGGCCTGCATTCCCGTATCCACCAGGATCCGCGTCAGCTCCTCCACCAGTTTGGGGTTGCGGAACTGGGGCGCCGCGAGGTTCACTGCCATGCGCGTCGCGGGGAAGCCGGCATCCTGCCACAGGCGCGCCTGTTGGCAGGCGTTGTGCAATACCCACTCGCCCAGCGCGCCGATCAGCCCGCTCTTCTCCGCCGCGTGCACAAACAGGTCCGGCGGGATGCTGCCCATTTCCGGATGGCGCCAGCGGATCAGTGCCTCGAAGCCGATGATCCGGTGTTCCTTGAGATTCACCACCGGCTGATACTCGAGGAAAAACTCGTCCTTCTGGAAGGCTTGGCGCATCTGGTTGGTCAGCACCAGGAAGTCCATTGCCTGAGTATCCATCCCGGCCGAATAGAACTGATAGGTGTTGCGGCCGAGCTCCTTGGCCCGATGCATCGCGGCGTCAGCGTTGCGCAGCAGGGTGTCTGCGCCGTCGGCGTCCGCCGGATAGCAGCTGATCCCCAGGCTCGCGGAGATGAACAGCTCGTGCCCGGCGACCCGGAACGGCGGCGCGAGCTCCCGCAGCAGCTTCTGGGCGACGATGGCCGCGTCGGATCCCTGGCGCAGCGCGTCCAGCAGCACCACGAAATCGTCACCGCCCAGCCGGGCGACCACGTCGTCTTCGCGCAGCCCCTTGCGCAGGCGCTTCGCCGCCTCCTGCAGCAACTCGTCCCCGACCAGATGCCCGAGCGAGTCGTTGACGTCGCGGAAGTTGTCCAGGTCCAGAAACAGCATGGCGACCGTGCCGCCCGATTCCCCGGCCTGCCGCACGGCCTGGTGGGCGAGGTCCTGTAAATGTTCCCGGTTTGGTAACCCCGTCAGCGTATCGTGGTGGGCCAGGTACTCCAGGCGGCTCTGGTAGTCGCCCTGTCCCGACGCATCGCTGATCACCAGGACGTAGTGCGGGTCCCGGCCCGGCTGATCCCCGCTGATGCAGCGTACGTCGAGATGTACGGCTAGGGCGCCGTCGCCGTGACCCCGTATCGGGGTGTCGCCGCTCCAGACGCCGTCGGAGGCGACGGCGTGCCAGATGCCTTCCCAGGTCGCTGAGTCCTGGCGGGGGGATCGCAGCATTCCGGCCGGACGCCCCAGCAGCTCCCGGTTCTGATAGCCGGTGATCCGGCGGAAAGCGGAATTGGCCGACAGGACGCGCCGGCGCTGATCGAGGATCGCCACCCCCTCGTTGGTGCTGTCCAGCGCGCGCACGGCCAGCTTGAGCTGCTGTTCCGCGCGCACGTGCTCGGACAGATCCCGCAGGATCACCACCTCCCGGACTTCGCCACGCAGGTTGCCGAAACGGCTGGTGTGCACCTCCACCAGCGACGAGCCGCCGTCAGGACGGCGGATACGGAGGCGCCCGCGATAGCCGGTGTCGGCGCGGTTCAGTCCCCCTTCCACCTGGCCGATCAGGCCGGCCATCCCGAGCGCCAGCAGCTCCCCCTCATGGCGCCCAAGCAGTCGGCAGGCCTGGGCATTCGCCGCCAGGATGTCGCCGCCGGGGATCGTCAGCAGGACGCCGTCGGTAAGGTTCTGGAACATGCGCTGAAAGCGTTCCTCGCTGGTTGCGAGCTCGCGCCCGGCCCGTACCAGCGCGCGCCGCTCGCGGTACAGCGCCCATAGCAGAACCACCGCCGTCACGGCGATGAACGTCCAGCCCTTGAGGGTGTGTACCCAAGGCAGTACGCGGGGATCCAGGCCGACAGCACCGAGCACGCGGTCCGACAGCAGGATCCACGCCCCGCCGACGGCGACGTAGAGCAACACAGCCCTGACGGGCCGCGTGAATGTGGCACGAATCCCCGGCGTGTCCAAGCTCCCTCTCCTGCGGCGCACGGGCCCCGCGGCCGCGTGCGTCGACACGCCGCTACAATACCTTGACCCACACACGCAGGACAATGCGCAAAGCCCCCGTGGCGCCGGGCTGGCGCGTTGCCCGGCGCCGCCGTTCGCACACCCCTGTCCCCGGATGCTGCTTCCCGGCACAATCGACTGCCGTGGTCTGCCCGCCCCGCGGCCCCGGGAGCGGCTCCCGGCGACGAATTCCAATGGCCCGGCGGGGTGCCGGGCACGGCGAGAAGCAGGAGGTATCACGTGGACTTTACACTGCCGCAGGAGCTGGCCGACTACCTCGGCGAGCTGGACCGCTTCATCGAGGAACAGATCCGGCCGCTGGAGGAGCAGGACGACAACATCCGGTTTTTCGACCACCGGCGAGAATGGGCGCGCACGGATTTCGAGAACGGCGGACTGCCCCGGCCCGAGTGGGAGGCGCTGCTGGCCAACGCCCGGCGCCGCGCCGACGAGGCCGGGCACCTTCGATTCGCCCTGCCGCGCGAGTACGGCGGACGCGACGGCTCGAACCTCTGGATGGCGGTGATCCGGGAACACCTCGCCGCCCGTGGCCTGGGCCTGCACAACGACCTGCAGAACGAACATTCCATCGTCGGCAACAATCCGCTGGTGCTGATGCTCCGGGACTTCGGCACGGACGAACAGAAGCGCGAGTTCATCAACGGCAGCCTCGACGGCAGCCGTCGCATCACCTTCGGGCTGAGCGAGCCGGAGCACGGCTCGGATGCCACCCACATGGCGACCCGTGCGGCCCCCGAGGAACGTGACGGGCGCAAGGGCTGGCGCATTGACGGCGAGAAGATGTGGACTACGGGCATGCACGCGGCGACCCATTGCGCCCTGTTCGCCCGCACGTCCGGCGAGGATGGCAGCGCCCGCGGCATCACCTGCTTTCTGGTCCCCGCCGACGCTCTTGGAGTGAAGATCGAGGAGTATCTCTGGACTTTCAATATGCCCACCGACCATCCCCGGGTGAGCTTCACCGGCGTCTGGGTCCCGGAGTCCGCGGTGTTCGGGCCCGAGGGCGGCGGCCTGGCGCTGGCGCAACATTTCATGCACGAGAACCGGATCCGGCAGGCGGCCGGCTCGCTCGGTGCCGCCGCCTACTGCATCGAGGAGAGCGTGCGCTATGCCCGCAGGCGCAAGCCGTTCGGCAAGGCGCTGGCCCAGAACCAGGCGATCCAGTGGCCGCTGGTGGAGCTGGCCACCCAGGCGGAGATGCTGCGCCTGCTGATCCGCAAGACGGCCTGGGAGATGGACCGGATGGACCAGCGCGAGGTGGCCGAGCGCCTGTCCGACAAGGTCTCCATGTGCAACTACCAGGCGAACCGGCTATGCTGCGAGGCGGCCGATCGCGCCATGCAGGTGCACGGCGGCATCGGCTACTCCCGGCACAAGCCCTTCGAGCATATCTACCGCCACCACCGGCGTTACCGCATCACCGAAGGATCCGAGGAAATCCAGATGCGCAAGGTGGCTGGCCACCTGTTCGGCTACATGGGACCGCGCAAGAAGGAATTCGCCGACCTGTAGGCAGGTTACGGGCAGGGAGCAAGCGCTCCCTGCCCGTCCACGGACCCGAACGCTGCCGGGGTTACACGCGCTGCCCAAGGGGCACACAACCGACGGAGGGCAACGCGCCCTCTCTTCACTTAAAACTTAAAACCTAAAACTTAACACTCTGTTTTCACATGGTATGCGTTGGCCGATCCGCGCTGAGCGCGCCGGCGAGATAGGTCTCGATCTTCTTCTGGGTGTCGCCGCCGTCCTGCGCGCTGAACTGCACACCGATGCCCGCAGTGCGCTTGCCCTGGGCACCACGGGGCGTGACCCAGATCACGCGCCCGGCCACCGGCAGGCGCTCGGCCTGGTCCATCAGGGTGAGCAGGATGAAGACCTCGTCGCCAACCGTGTAGGACTTGTTCGTGGGGATGAACAGGCCGCCGTTTTTCACGAAGGGCATGTAGGCGACGTACAGCGCGCTCTTGTCCTTGATCGTGAGCGTCAGGATGCCCTGTTGTGGCGAACCCGGCTTGCTTACCATGCGTCAACCCGTCCCCCTGGCGAGTCCCGGCGCCGGGGCCCGCGGTTTGTGGCCGGGGCCAGCCCACGGCAGCAGCAGGGCTTCGGCCAGCTGCTGCCGGTTGCGCGGCGTGCGCAAAGCGGCGAGCGCATCATACACTGTGTCAAGGTAAGCAAAAAGTCGGCGCGCGTCCACCGTCGCCAGCGTCGCTTGGTCCAGTCGGCACAGTCCGCGCCCCTGGCCGGGGCCCCGCACCCGCTGGCGTGCCAGGTCGATGGCCCAGCCCGAGAGCCATGTCAGCGCCAGCTCGAGATCACGGGCGCTCCACTGCTCGGCCAGTGGCACCGGATCGCGGCGGCCCGCGAGGAGCTCGCGCATGTCCCGGGAAAGGGCCTCATGCACTTCGCTGAAGCCCTGCGCGCAGAGATCCAGTGCCCGCAGCGGCGCGTTGGCCGTGAACGCGAGCGCCAGCTCCGCTTCCTGTCGCCGGGCGCGCTCGCCGATCCAGGCCAGCGCCTCGTCTCGACCGGGAGCCGTGAATCCGACCCGCTGGCAACGACTGCGAATTGTCGCGGGCAGCATCGCCGGGCGGGCCGAAACCAGCAGCAGGATGGTACCCGGAGCCGGTTCCTCCAGGGTCTTGAGCAGACTGTTGGCCGCATTGCCGTTGAGCGCATCGGCGGGATGCAATACCGCGATCCGGGCTCCGCCATAGCGGCTGCTCAAGGCCAGCTCCGCGGACAGTGCCCGGATCTGGTCGACCAGGATTGCACTGCGGCCCTGTTCGGGCGCGCACTCGCGGTAATCGGGATGACTCCCGGCGGCGAACTGGATGCAGGCCCGGCACTTACCGCACGGGGACGACGCCGGTTCCGCTTCGCAGAGGATTGCGCACGCCAGACGGCGCGCGAAATCGAGCTTGCCGAGTCCGCCCGGCCCCTGCAATAGATACGCGTGCGACAGGGTGCCTCCTGCATGTGCCGACAGCAGCCACTCCCATGCCCGCTGCTGCCAGGGATACGGAGCCGTCGGCGTGTCCCCGGCCGTCATCGGACACGCTCCTCGAGCAGCGGCCGGACCGCTTCCACCAGGGCGTTCTGGACCTGGTCAGGATCCCCGGTCGCGTCGATCACCCGGAACCGGTCCGGGTCCGCGGCCGCACGCTGCAAATAGGTCCGGCGAACCCGCCGGTAGAACGCCACCTGTTCCCGCTCGAAACGGTTCAGGCTGCCGCGCCGGCGCGCCCGGGTGAAGCCCACCTCGACCGGCGCGTCCAGCAGCAGCGTGAGGTCGGGCTGCAGATCGCCGTGCACCCAGGCCTCCAGCCTCGCAATGCGCTCGGCGGGGAGACCCCGTCCCCCGCCCTGGTAGGCATAGGTGGCGTCCGTGAACCGGTCGCAAAGGACCCAGTCCCCGCGCTGCAGCGCGGGCCGGATTACCCGCTCCAGATGCTCGGCGCGGGCCGCGAACACCAACATCAGCTCGCAATCGTCCCCCATCGCTACGCGCCGGTCGAGCAGCAGTTCGCGGATCCGCTCGCCAACCGCGGTCCCGCCCGGCTCGCGCGTCTGCTCTACCCGGATTCCGGCCTGCTCGAGGCGCTCGCGCAGATGCGGTAGCCCGGTGCTCTTGCCGACCCCCTCGCCGCCCTCGATCGTGATGAACCTGCCCCGCTCCAAGTCCGCCTCGCTTCAGTTGTTCTCGTGCAGCTGGTAGCGCCGCACCTGCTCATCGTGCTTCTTGAGCGTGGCCGCGAACGCATGGCTGCCGTCGCCCTTGGCCACGAAGTACAGCGAGTGCCCGGGAGCCGGGTGCAGCGCGGCGTGGATTGCGGCCCGGCCCGGCATGGCAATCGGCGTCGGCGGCAGCCCCTTGTGGACGTAGGTGTTGTAGGGCGTGTTCTTCCGCAGGTCGGCCGCGTGCAGGTCGCCATGATAGCTCGAGCCCATGCCGTAGATCACGGTCGGATCGGTCTGCAGGCGCATGCCACGCCGCAGCCGGCGGATGAACACACCGGCGATGCGGGCCCGTTCGCCCGGCTTGCCGGTCTCCTTTTCGATGATCGACGCCAGTGTCAGCGCTTGGTACGGGGTCTTCAGGGGCAGGTTGGACGCGCGCTTCTTCCATTCCTGGCGCAGGACCGTCTGCATCTTCTGGTAGGCCCGCCGGAGGATCTCGAGGTCCGTGGTGCCGCGCGGGAACGAGTACGTGTCGGGGAAGAACCGGCCCTGGGGTTTTTGGTCCGGGTGGCCCAGGCGCGCCATGATCTGTTCCGGACCGAGCCCGTCGAGAGTGTGCTTCAGGGCATCATCGTGCTCGAGGGTCTGCATGACCCGGTGGAACTCCCACCCTTCCACCAGGGTTACGTGATGCCGAACCACCTTCCCCGCCACAAGCTTGTCCAGCACCTGGTCAGGCGTGGTGCCGGGTTCGAAGCGGTACTCTCCCGCCTGGATGCGGTGCGCCCGGCCCTCCAGGCGGGTCATCCAGACAAATACCCGGGGATGCTGCAGCACACCGGCACGATGGAGCCGGCCGGCAGTCTGGTAAAGGCTCTGGCCAGACGGAATTTCCACCGTGGCCGGACTGGACAGGCCGGCGATGGAGCTGGAACGGTAGTGCCACAGGAACGCCGCAGGGGCCGCCAGCAGCAAGACCGCGATACCCGCTGTGCCGGCAACAACTCGCTTCATGCCCTGCCCTCGGTAGCCGCGCGCCCCGCGGCGGCCGCTTGTGCATGCACCTGTATGAAGATGGCTCGGGAGCCCGCCGGGTTCCGCGCGGACGGCGCCGGCAGGCGGCATTCGGGCGGTGGCGGCTCCCGGCCTTCAGGCCAGGCGGCGGAATACCAGTGTACCGTTGGTCCCGCCAAAGCCGAAGGAGTTCGACAACACCACGTCGAGGCTGCTCTCGCGTGCCTCATGCGGCACGAAGTCGAGGTCGCAGCCCTCGTCCGGGTTGTCCAGGTTGATGGTGGGCGGGATGACCTGGTCGCGCAGGCTCAGCACGGAGAACGCGGCTTCCATGCCTCCCGCGGCACCGAGCATGTGACCGGTCATGGACTTCGTGGAGCTGACGGCGAGCTTGCGGGCGTGCTCGCCGAAGGTTGCCTTGATCGCGGTGCACTCGGCCAGGTCACCGACCCTGGTGGATGTTCCATGGGCGTTGATGTAATCCACCTCGCCGGCATCAATGCCGGCGTCGTCGAGCGCACCCTGCATGCAGCGGCAGGCGCCGTCACCGCCTTCCGCGGGCTGGGTCATGTGGTACGCATCGCCGCTCATGCCGAAGCCGAGCAGCTCGGCGTAGATCGGCGCACCGCGGCGGCGCGCGCGTTCGTACTCCTCCAGCACCAGCACCGCGGCACCGTCGCCCAGAACGAAACCGTCGCGGTTGCGGTCCCAGGGCCGGCTGGCGCGCTCGGGGTCGTCGTTGCGAGTCGAGAGCGCCCGCGCGGAGCAGAAGCCGCCCAGCGAGCTCGCCGTCGTGCACATCTCGGAGCCGCCGGCGACCATGGCGTCGGCGTCGCCGTACTGGATCAGGCGCGCCGCCAGTCCGAGGTTGTGCGTACCCGTGGTGCAGGCCGTGACGGTGGCGAGGTTTGGACCCTTCAGTCCGTGCATGATCGACAGGTCGCCCGAGATCATGTTGATGATGCAGCTGGGCACGAAGAACGGCGAGATCTTGCGCGGGCCGTTGTCCAGATACTGCTTGTAGGTGCGCTCGATGCCGTGGATTCCGCCGATGCCGGAGCCGATGGAAACCCCGACCCGGTGCGCGTCGTCGTCGGTGACCTCGAGTCCGGCGTCGCGCATGGCCTCCTGTGCCGCCACGATGCCGTAGTGGATGAACACGTCCATGCGGCGGGCGTCCCTGGAGGACAGGTACTGCGTGACGTCGAACCCCTTCACCTGGGCCCCGAACCGTGTCGGGAACGGCGCCACGTCGAAGTCCACCGCGAGTGCGGCGACCCCGGAACGCCCGGCGAGGGCGCTATCCCAGGCTGACGGGACGTCCAGGCCGAGCGGCGACACGGCCCCCAGTCCGGTGACTACGACACGACGCTTCGACACGACCACCCCCGACACGCAATCAGGATCCCCGGCGGATGCGACCCGTACTAAAAACCGCCACCACGCGAGGGCGACGGCTCAACCACCAGGAAAGGGTAAAACGAAATCAGCTCAGGTTGGCGTTGATGTAGTCGATGGCCTGCTGCACCGTGGTGATGTTTTCGGCTTCCTCGTCCGGGATCTCGCACTCGAACTCCTCTTCGAGAGCCATCACCAGCTCCACCGTGTCGAGCGAGTCCGCCCCCAGATCGTCGACGAACGATGCTTCGTTGGTCACCTCGTCATCCTTCACCCCGAGCTGCTCGACGATGATCTTCTTGACCCTTTCCTCAACGCTACTCATGGTTTTTCTGTCCTCCAACAGGGATTCAAGCAACAGTCGCGGGCGCCATTGTAGATAAAACGCGGGGTTCGATCCACAAATTCCGCCCGCCCCTTCCAAGCCCCCGCCGGCGGGCCCCGCAGGCCCGCTGCGACGGTGCTCAGATCATGTACATGCCGCCGTTTACATGGATGGTCTCGCCCGTGACGTAAGAGGCATCGTCGGATGCCAGGAACGCCACCACCCGGGCGATTTCCTCGGGTTGGGCGAGCCGGTTCAGGGCGACCTGTCCGAGAATCGCCCGCTGCTGGTCCTCGGACAGTGCCCGGGTCATGTCGGTATCGACAAACCCCGGCGCCACGACGTTCACCGTGATTCCGCGCGAGCCGACCTCACGCGCCAGCGACTTGCTCAGGCCGATGATGCCTGACTTGGCCGCGGCATAGTTCGTCTGCCCCGGATTGCCCATGCTGCCGACCACCGATCCGACGTTGATGATGCGCCCCCTGCGTGCCTTCATCATGCCACGAAGGCAGGCCCGGGACAGACGGAAAACGGAGGTCAGGTTGGTGTCCAGGATGGCCTGCCACTCCTCCTCCTTCATCCGCATCAGCAGGTTATCGCGGGTTATGCCGGCATTGTTGACCAGGATCGCCGGCTCTCCGGGTTCTCCCCGGAGCGACTTCATCAGTGCTTCAACGGAGTCGGCGCTGGTTACGTCGAGGACCTTGCCGTAACCCGGGGCGGCCCCGGCGGACAGGGCGTCCTGGACGCGCCGCGCGCCCTCCTCCGTGGTGGACGTGCCCACTACGGTCGCGCCGCGCCGCGCCAGTTCCAGCGCGATAGCCTGACCGATGCCGCGCGAGGCGCCCGTCACCAGTGCGATGTCGCCCTCAAGCATCACTCCTTCTCCGCGACCGCGTGCATGGCTGCACCGAGCGTGTCCGGATCGAATGCGGCCAGGGTGGGCACGGAACGGTCGATGCGCCGGCCGAGCCCGCTCAGCACCTTGCCCGGCCCGGCCTCCACGATGATTGCCGCCCCGCGCTCGATCATCGCGCGGACCACGTCGACCCAGAGCACGGGATTGTAGAGCTGCCGGACCAGGGCGTCACGGATCTCGTCCGGATCGTCGTGGGCGGCGGCGTCCACATTCTGCACTACCGGGATCTTCGGCCGCGAGATCTTCGCTTGCCCCAGCGCTTCCTCCAGACGCCGGGCAGCGGGTTCCATCAACCGGCAGTGCGAGGGCACGCTCACCGCGAGTGCCACCGCGCGCTTGGCGCCCGCTTCCTTGGCGGCCGCGATCCCGCGGTCCACCGCGCTCCGGTGGCCCGCGATCACGACCTGGCCAGGCGCATTGAAGTTCACCGGCTGTAGCACCTCGCCGTTCGAGGCCTGTTCACAGACCTCCCGAAGGGTGGCATCGTCCAGGCCGAGGATAGCCGCCATCGCGCCCTCTCCCGCGGGTACCGCGTCCTGCATGGACCGGCCCCGGCGCGCCACCAGCATGACCGCCTCGGAATAGCTCAGGGCGCCCGCGCAGACCAGTGCCGTGTATTCGCCCAGGCTGTGCCCCGCCATTACGGCCGGGCTGTCACCACCGGCCTCGCGCCAGGCGCGCCAGACCGCTACGCCGGCGGCCAACAGGGCCGGCTGCGTGCGTTCGGTGCGGCCGAGTTCGTCCTCGGGTCCGTTCTGCACGAGCCCCCAGAGATCGTAGCCGAGAACCTGCGACGCCTCGTCGAACGTTGCCTTAACCGACGGGTAGCCCTTGGCGAGTCCCGAGAGCATCCCCACTGACTGGGATCCCTGGCCCGGAAAGACTATTCCAAATGACATGAAGAAAAACTCCCAGCCGGACAAAAAACAAGGCGAAGTTTGAGAGAGACGGCCCCGCGGGTCCCCTCCGTTCCCGCGCGCGGGGAATCAATGCTAACACGCACGCCGTGCGGAAACGATCGGGCTTGACGTGCGTCACTGGCGAAAAGCCGGAGGCGGATTTACGATTGCACCCATTCACGCTACATGCACCAGCCGAGGACCCCGTCGTGAATCAGTCGCACCGCCGTGGCAGCCCGGGAACGGCGCGCGGTTTCACTCTCATCGAGATCATGGTGGTGGTCGCCATCATGGGCATCCTGGCCGCGATCATCGTACCCCGAGTGATGGATCGCCCGGACACGGCACGCATTACGAAGGCGAAACAGGATATCCGCTCGCTGGAGAGCGCGCTCAATCTGTACAAGCTGGACAACTACCGCTACCCGTCGACCGAGCAGGGTCTCAACGCGCTGGTCAAGAAACCCACGGGTGATCCGCCCGCCCCGAACTGGAACGCGGGCGGTTACATCGACCGGCTGCCGCTGGATCCGTGGGGGCACCCGTACAAGTACCTGAACCCCGGTCAGCACGGGCCGATCGACATTTACACTCTCGGGGCCGACGATCAGCCGGGGGGCACCGGCATTGACGCCACGATCGGGAACTGGGGCCTGAACTGAGCGGATGACGCGCGGGATCCACCGTTGCCTCGATCGCGGGCAGTGCGGCTTCACCCTGATCGAGATCCTGGTCGTGATGGTGATCATTGCCATCATTACGACCGTGGCGGTGCTGTCACTGGGCACCGGCGATCGTGGCCGGCTGGTAAAGCAGGAGGCGCACCGCCTGGCCGCCGTGCTGGACGTCGCCTCGCAGGACGCGGTGATCCAGTCCTCGCAGTACGGTCTGCGGGTCGCCGGTGACGGTTACGGATTCCTCGAGCTGCACAACCAGAAGTGGCGGCCACTCGCGGGGGACCCCGCCCTCTCCCACCACAGCCTGCCGGACGGCATGCGGCTGGAGCTCAACGTGGAGGGGTTGGCGGCCAAGCTGACCTCGGCCGAGCAGGACCAGCGGCCCCAGGTGCTGGTTCTGTCCAGCGGCGAGATGACCCCGTTCCAGGTGCGCATTACCGCGCAGGGCACGCAGTCCGTGGCGATCGTCAAGGGCTCAGCCACGGGAAAAATCGACATCAGGACGGAAGGAAAGTGACATGGCCCGCCTTCGCCGGTCCGCCAGCGAGGGATTCACCCTCATCGAAGTGATGATCGCGCTGGCGGTAATCGCGATCGCGATGGGCGCGATCGTGGCCGTCAGCAGCCAGTTCACGCGCACCGCCGACTACTTGCGGCAGAAGACATTTGCCAGCTGGGTCGCCGAGAATGCCTACGCGCAGATCGCGGACCACGATCCATGGCCGTCGATCGGGCAACAGCACGGCCGGCAGAAAATGGCGGGGCAGGAGTGGCGCTGGACCGCGGATGTCTCCGGCACCCCGGACGCGGATCTGCGCCGCATCGACATTCACGTGAGCCCCGCGGACTCTCCGAAAGGCCGGGTCGCCACCCTTACCGGGTTCCTGGGCAGGCACGCCCTGGTGCCGTCGCCATCGTCGCAGCAGCCGCAGTCGCATGCGCCCTGAGGCTCACAGCCCGCGGCGCCGGGCCGGCTTCACGCTGCTCGAGCTCCTGGTGGCGCTCGCCGTGTTCGCCCTGCTGGCGGCGATGGCCTATGGCGGGTTGGACGAGGTCGTGCGGGTGCGCGAGCACACCACGGACATGCTCGAGCGCCTCGCCAGCGTGCAGACCGCATTCACGTTCATCGAGGCCGACTGCGAGCAGCTGGCGCCCAGGGAGATCCGCGACCAGTTCGGCGACCTGCATCCGGCGATCGTGGCCAATCCGCGCAACGCCTACCCGCTGGAGCTGACCCACTTCGGCTGGGCCAACCCGCTGTCCCGGCCGCGCAGCTCGATGCAGCGGGTAGCGTATGAGGTGAAGGATCACGAGCTCTACCGGGTGTTCTGGCACGAACTCGATCGGGCGCCTCAGGCGCAGCCGCTGAAGAGCGCCATTCTCGACCAGGTGGATGGCCTCGATGTGCGGTTTCTCGACGTCCAACGCCAGTGGCACAGCCAGTGGCCCCCTGTGAACGCGACCAGCGCACAGTCGGCGGGCCTTCCGCTGGCGATCCGGGTTACCCTTGAGCTCAAGGACTGGGGCCGGATCACCCGCACCTTCAACGTAGCGGGGGCGGGCAATGGGTGAGCCCCCCCGCCATCGCCAGCGCGGCGCCGCGCTGATCATCGCGATGCTGGTCACGGCGGTCGCCGCGATCCTGGCCGCGGGCATGCTCTCGCGAGAGGAACTGGACATCCAGCGTACCAGCAACCTGCTGGACGCCGACCAGGCGTATCTCTACGGACGGGGCGCTGACAACTGGGTGGCGCAGATCTTGTATCGCGACGCCCGCAACAACAAGGTCGACGACCTCGGAGAAGCCTGGGCGCAGCCGCTGCCGAACCTGCCCATCCAGGGTGGCTCCATCGGCGGGCACGTCGAGGACGAGCAGGGGCGGTTCAACGTCAACGACCTCGTCGGACCCGGGGGAAAACCCGATCAGCAGTACGTGGAGATCTTTCGACGGCTGTTGGCGGATCTCGGGCTCGATCCCGCCATCTGCAACGCGGTGATCGACTGGATCGATCCCAACCAGCAAGTGCGCTTTCCCGGCGGGGCCGAAGACGGCTATTACCTCGCCCAGGATCCGCCTTACCGGCCCGCCGATCGCCCGATGCTGACGATCACCGGCCTGCGCCAGGTCAAGGGGGTGACCGCAAAGGTCTACCAGGTGCTCGCGCCCTACGTGAGCGCCCTGCCCGGGCACACTCCGATCAACGTGAATACCGCATCCCCGGAAGTCCTGCGCGCCCTGGCCGCTGGCCTGAGCGAATCCGATGCCAAGGCGCTGGTTCAGGCCCGGGGCACCGGCGGCTGGCAGTCGGTGAGCGATTTTCGCAGCCAGAAAGAGCTGGCGGGTAAGAAGATCGACGACTCCGTGCTGAGCGTCCAGACGAGCTACTTCATGCTTCAGGACCGGGTCACGATTGGCAGCGTTACGGTGTATCTTTACAGTCTGCTGCACCGTACGAACGATGGGCAGGTGCGTCTGCTTTCGCTGCGCCGGGGGACCCGTTAGTGAGAAATCCGATCTACGTCCGATTGCCCGATCCGGACACCGGAGAGATCACCTGGCAGACGCGGCGGGACGACGAGACGGCAACGGGCGGACACGGTGCCCCGGAGGAGCTGGCCGCGGCGGTCCGGGGCCACGACGTGGTGCTGCTGGTGCCGACAGAGGAGGTCCTGCTCGCCCGTGTCAACCTGCCGGTACGCAACCGCTCGCGGCTGCGCCAGGCGACGCCCTTCGCGCTCGAGGAACACCTCGCCGAGGATGTTGAGAACCTGCACTTCGCTCTGGGCCAGACCGGCCCGAGCGGGACCCCGGCCGCAGTGGTCGCGCGGGCACGCATCGAGCACTGGCTGGCGGCGCTGGAGACCGAGGACGGCCGGGTGACGGTCGCCGCCGTCGTGCCCGACGTACTGGCGCTCCCTTGGCAGCAAGGACGCTGGACGTTGCTGGTCGAGGACGGGAGATTGCTTGTGCGGACCGGCTTCGCCAGCGGCATGGCAATCGACCCGGCCGATGCCGGCCTGTTGCTCGGACGGCTGTTCGACGGTAGCGACTCGCTTCCCACCATCGTGGACCTCTACCACACGGGTGCCGAATCCGCCAAGCCCGTCCGGGCCCTCCTCGGGGAGCGCATCGAATCCGTTGCCGAACACGTTGCCGACGGCCTGCTCGCCTGCATCGACCCGGCGCCGGTGCGCGCGCTGCCGATCAACCTCCGCCAGGGTTCCTACGCCCCCCGCCGGGAAGCCCGGCGGCAGTGGCGCCGCTGGCGGGTCGCGGTGCTGCTGTTCGTGCTGCTGTTGGTGTTCCGCTTCGGCCTGGGGTTCTATCACCTGCACCGTGTTCACGCCGGCAACCGGGCTCTGGAAGCCCGGACGCAGCACCTGTTTCACCAGACTTTCCCCGACGTGCACCGGGTCGTGGACATGCAGGTACAGGCGCGCCAGCGGCTGGACAGGCTGCGCAAGCAGACCGGCGCCGGCAGCGCCGGCTTCCTTCCGATGCTCGGCAGCTTTAGCCAGGCGCTGGGCCATGGTGAAAACGTCATGCTCAAGGGGATCAGCTACCAGAACGGCGTGATGAACCTGGACGTCAAGGCCGACAAGCTCGATACCATCGACGGGCTGAAGAAGCGGATTACCGGCAACAGCCGGTTCCGGTTCGACATCCAGTCCGTCAACAACAACCCCCATGGCATCGAGGCGCGCCTGGAAATGCGGAGCCCCGGCGCATGAGGGGATGGTGGGAGCAGCTGGCGCGCCGGGAACAGCTGTTCCTCCTGGGGGGCGCCATCGTGACGGCGCTGCTGCTCGGGTACCTGGCCCTCTGGCAGCCGCTGCAGGGATCACTGAAGGATGCCCGCGCCCGGCGGGAGACGCTGGAGGGCAATCTGCAGGACATGCAGCGCATCGCCTCCGAGGTCCGGGCCCTGCGTGCCAGGGCTCACCGCCGCAAGCAGGCGGCCGGCGGCAATCTCCTCAGCGAGGCCAACAATACCGCGACCGGGCTGGGGCTGGGTGGTGCCCTGACCCGGGTGCAGCCGCAGGGGGACAAACGCCTGCGCGTGTGGTTCAAGCAGGCGGCCTTCAACGACCTGCTGGAATGGCTGCAGAAAATGCAGGCCCAGGGCATTTCCGTCGCCGAGGTCAGCATCAATCGCAGGAACCAACCCGGACTCGTCGATGCACGCATTACGCTGGAGCGCGCCAGGTGAGCTGGTCGTGGCGAATTTTCGCGGGTGCCGGCTTGCTGGCGCTGGCCGCGTTCCTGGTGGCTGGTGTTCCGGCGCGCGTAGCGTGGACCTGGTGGGGGCCGCATGGACATGCGCTGAAGGTGAGCGGTATCTCCGGCACCGTGTGGAACGGCTCCGCCTCGCGCGTGGCGTTCGGCAGCGGCTCGCTCGGCGACATCCGCTGGCAGTTGCGACCTTCCAGCCTTTTCATGCTGCGGCTGGGTTACCGCTTCCGGGCACGCCTTCAGCAGGGCTACATCAACGGTGACGCGGCGCTCACGCCCTCCGGCAGGCTGCGTCTGGATCACGTCGAGGGCCAGAGCAACATCGGTGTGCTGGGCGCGCTGATCAATGCCGGGCAGATCCCGGTAAGGGGCCAGGTCAACCTCCAGCTCGAGACGCTCACCTGGAAGGGGGGGCATCCGACCGATGCAGCGGGCCGCGTATCGGTGAGCGACGTCACGCTCGACATGGGCGGCCAGGAGGTCGCACTCGGTCAATATAGAATCACGCTCGGTCGGCAGGGCAAGCGGATCATGGGCAACATCCGGGACCGCGGCGGCCCGCTGCAGGTCAGCGGAGACGCGTCGCTGACGCCCGGCGGGCTTTATCGCGTAGAGCTGGCGATCACCCAGCGTCAGCCCGGCTCGCAGCTGCACAACCTCCTGGGCATGCTCGGCCGCCCGGACCCCGGCGGCGCCTACCACCTGAGGCTGAACGGGCGCATCTGACCGGAGCCGGCGGCCTTGCACTGGCTCGCGGGCCCTCCCACCATGACCGGCATCACCCGCCGATAGGACAGAGATGCGCATGACCGATGAACAGGTTTGGAAACCGCACCTGACGGTCGCCGCCGTCATCGAGGACCGGGGCCATTTCCTGCTGGTCGAGGAACACGCCGGCGGCCGGTTGGTCTACAATCAGCCCGCCGGGCACGTCGAGGAGCACGAGACCTTCCTCGACGCGGTGGTGCGCGAGACGCTGGAGGAAACTGCCTGGCTGTTCGAGCCGCAGGGCGTGACCGGCATCTATCTATGGCGCAATCCCGACAACGGTGAAACGTTCTGTCGCGTGGGCTTTTTCGGCAATGCAATCCGGGAACAGGCCGACCGGACGCTGGACCGGGACATCGTGCGCGCGCTCTGGCTGGACCGGAAGCAGGTCGCGGCGAGCGCCGACAGCCTGCGCAGCCCGCTGGTGATGCAGACGCTGGACGATTACCTGCGTGGCGCGCGGTATCCGCTGGAGGTGATCGCCCGGTCCGCGCCCGGTTGAGTGAGGCCACCAACCCGGGTACCGAACCGGAAATGGCACAGGAGCATGACAAGCTGGTCATCGTGGGCATGTCCGGGGGCGTGGATTCCTCTGTCGCCGCGGGATTGCTGCTTGAGCGGGGTTACCGGGTCGAGGGCCTGTTCATGCGCAACTGGGACGAGGACGACACTTGGTGCACCGCGGCCGAGGACTTCCAGGATGCACGCCGGGTGTGCGAGGAGCTCGCAATCCCCCTGCACCGAGCCAACTTTGCCGCGGATTACCGCCAGCGGGTGTTCGCCGACTTCCTCGCCGCTTGCCGCGCCGGCCACACGCCCAACCCGGACGTGCTGTGCAACCGCGAGATCAAGTTCGGTGTATTCCATCGTCATGCCCTGCGCCTGGGAGCCGACCTCGTCGCGACCGGACACTACGCCCGCCGCACCGACGGGGCGCACGGTTGCGGTTTGCACAAGGGCGTCGATCCCGCCAAGGACCAGTCCTACTTTCTGCACGCCATCGCGCCCGGGGCGCTGGCGCGCAGCTGCTTCCCGCTCGGCGGGATGCACAAGCCCGAGGTGCGCCGGCTCGCCCGGGCCTGGGGTTTCGTGAATCATGCCAAAAAGGACAGCACCGGCATCTGCTTCATCGGCCAACGCAATTTCCGCGACTTCCTGGGCCGCTACCTGCCGGCGCAGCCCGGCGAGATGCGCACCCCGGAGGGCGAGGTGGTCGGGCACCACGCCGGCCTGATGTTCTATACCCTGGGACAGCGTCAGGGTCTTGGCATCGGCGGGCGGCCGGGGGCCGACGACCGGCCCTGGTACGTGCTGGACAAGGATCTCGGGCGCAACGTGCTCATCGTGGGTCAGGGGCACGACCACCCCCTCCTCTACCATGACGTGGTCGAAGTCTCCGCAATGCGCTGGCTCACCCCGCATCCACCGGCCCTGCCGGCCCGCTGTCACGCTAGGCTGCGTTATCGCCAGGCGGACCAGGCCTGCCGGGTTGAGGACGCTGGGTCCGGCCGGGTGCGGCTACGGTTCGAGCGGCCCCAGCGGGCGGTGACGCCGGGGCAGTCGGCCGTGCTCTATCGCGGTACGGAGTGTCTGGGGGGCGGCGTGATCGAGATGCGCGCCCGGACGGCCCGCGAGCTCGCGCACGGCGTGGCCGAGGCGGGCGGATGAGACACACGCCGGCCGAGCGGACCCTGGCGTTCGCCGGGATTTTCCAGAGCGCCGTGCTGGTCGATGACGTGGCGTTCGCCCGCCGCACCGACGGCGACGCGGTCGAGGCGAGCTTGGCCAGCGTGCTGCAGATCGATGCGCCCTCGGTGTCCGAAGTCTACGGCGGCCCGGGCCGGGTGCAGGTCGGCTTGCGGGGGCTGGCGTCCTACCTGCTGCAGCGCGCCGACCCGACCCGCAGCCCGGTTCCCTACTACGTCGCGGCGCTGGTCCAGGTCGAACGGCGCCTGCGCCGCAGCCGCAAGCTCGTGCGCAGGCTCGCTGACGGCGTCCGGGCCTCGGCTTCGCAGGCGGAGTATTTCGGGGCCTCCCACGAGAACGTGCTGGCCTCACTGGCCGATCTGTACCGGCGCACGGCGGGTGAGGTGGGGCCCCGCATCATGGTGCGGGGCGACCCCGCCCAGCTGGAGAATCCACACAACGCCAACTTGGTGCGCGCGTTGCTACTGGCCGGTCTGCGCTCGACCTGGATGTGGCGCCAGTGCGGAGGCAACCGGCTCGGACTGCTGCTCGGGCGCCGCGGCATGGTGCGCGAGGCGCGGCAACTGGCCGAACAGGCCCACATCTCCCTCCTCTAGTGGCCTGCGGCGCGGCACGTGGAGCGTCCCACCCGTTTCCGCTATACTTGGCGCCCGCCGTACCGGACCGAACGGTCGCACGAACATCCACCGGGAGGAATGATGAAGGACAGCTTCAACGCTCGTACCACGCTGGACGTCGACGGCCGCAGCTATGAGATCTTTCGGCTCGACGCCCTGCAGAAGGACTACGACGTCGCCCGCCTCCCTTACTGTCACAAGATCCTACTGGAGAACCTGCTGCGCTGCGAGGACGGCGCGAACGTCACCGCGGAGGACGTAAAGGCGCTGGCCGGATGGGACCCGGAGGGTGGCGCCCGGACGGAGATCGCCTTCACCCCCAGCCGCGTGGTGATGCAGGACTTCACCGGGGTACCCGCGGTGGTGGACCTGGCCGCCATGCGTGATGCCATGCAGCACCTGGGCGGAGACCCGGAGCAGATCAATCCCCTCTCCCCCGCCGAGCTGGTCATCGACCACTCGGTGCAGGTCGACGAGTTCGGCAAGCCGAACGCCGCCGACCTCAATGCCCGCATCGAGTTCAGCCGCAACAAGGAACGCTACCAGTTCCTGCGCTGGGGCCAGACCGCATTCTCCAATTTCAAGGTGGTGCCACCCGACACCGGGATCGTGCACCAGGTCAATCTGGAGTACCTTGCCCGGGTGGTCTTCACGCGGGAGGAGGACGGCAGGCGGTTGGCCTACCCCGACACCCTGGTGGGCACCGACTCGCATACCACCATGATCAACGGCGTGGGCGTGCTCGGCTGGGGCGTCGGCGGCATCGAGGCCGAGGCGGCCATGCTGGGCCAGCCGATCAGCATGCTGATCCCCGAGGTGGTCGGATTCCGCCTCACCGGCCGCCTGGCCGAAGGCGCCACGGCCACGGACCTGGTGCTGACGGTTACCGAAATGCTGCGCAAGAAGGGCGTGGTGGGTAAGTTCGTCGAGTTCTTCGGCGACGGCCTGAAGCACCTGCCACTGGCCGACCGGGCCACCATCGCGAACATGGCTCCCGAGTACGGTGCCACCTGCGGCATTTTTCCGATTGACGACGAGACGCTGCGCTATCTCAAGCTCAGCGCTCGCAGCGAGGATCAGGTACGGCTGGTTGAGGCTTATGCCAGAGCGCAGGGCATGTGGCGCGAGGAAGGCGAGAGCGAAACCCGCTATACCGACGTCCTGGAGCTGGACATGGGAACCGTGGTGCCCAGCCTGGCAGGCCCCAAGCGCCCGCAGGATCGCATCGCCCTGACCGACATCAAGAGCACCTACGAGCACCACCTGCGGGAGATGACCGCCGACCGAAACGGCGGCAATGCTGACACGGCGCGCTTCGAGGGCGAAGGCGGTGACACCGCTGTCGGCAATGACGGCCGCCGCCAGAAGGGCTCGGCCGAGGTTGAGTACAAGGGCGAAACATTCACCCTGCGCGACGGCGCGGTGGTGATCGCGGCGATCACCAGCTGCACCAACACCTCCAATCCCGCGGTAATGCTGGGGGCCGGGCTGGTGGCCCGCAACGCTGCGGCGCGTGGGCTCAAAGTCAAGCCCTGGGTCAAGACCTCGCTTGCGCCCGGGTCCATGGTGGTCACGGAGTACCTGAAGAAGGCCGGACTGCTGGATGACCTCGAGGCCCTCGGGTTCAACGTCGTTGGCTATGGCTGCACCACCTGCATTGGCAACTCCGGTCCGCTGCCGGAGCCGATCAGCGAGGCGATCCAGGAGCACGACATCGTCGCCACCTCCGTACTCTCGGGCAACCGCAACTTCGAGGGCCGCGTGCACCCCGAGGTGCGCATGAACTTCCTGGCCTCGCCGCCGCTGGTGGTGACCTATGCCCTGGCCGGCACCATGGACATGGATCCGTACAAGGAGGCGTTGGGCAGGGACCGCGACGGCAGGGACGTCTATCTGAAGGATATCTGGCCGTCCCAGAAGGAGATTCAGGACGTCGTTCGTGAGAACCTGGATTCCGGCATGTTCACCAGCTCCTACGGGCAGGTGTTCAAGGGGGATGAGCGCTGGAACGGGCTGGAGATCCCCGAGGGCGAGCTCTACGCCTGGGACGAGAGCTCCACCTACGTCAAGAATCCACCCTTTTTCGAGGGCATGACCATGTCTCCGGAACCGATCGGAGACATCGAGGGCGCGCGCTGCCTGGCGCTGCTGGGCGACAGCATCACCACCGACCACATCTCCCCGGCCGGCGCCATCAAGCCGGATAGTCCGGCCGGCCGTTACCTGCAGGAGCGTGGAATCGAGCCGAAGGACTTCAACTCCTACGGTTCCCGCCGCGGCAACCACGAGGTGATGATGCGCGGCACGTTCGCCAACATCCGCCTGCGCAACGATATGGTGCCGGGCATCGAGGGCGGCTACACGGTGCACGTGCCCAGCGGCGAGCAGATGGCGATCTATGACGCGGCGATGAACTACCAGCAGGAGAACACGCCGCTGATCGTGGTTGCCGGCAAGGAATACGGCACCGGCTCGTCCCGGGACTGGGCTG
This sequence comes from Gammaproteobacteria bacterium, assembly GCA_035638695.1. GTDB lineage: Bacteria > Pseudomonadota > Gammaproteobacteria > UBA5335 > SLRW01 > DASQZJ01. The sequence goes on from DASQZM010000098.1 coordinate 30,209, forward strand.
CCAAGGGCACCGCCCTGCTCGGAGTCAAGGCAGTGCTGGCCGAGAGCTTTGAGCGCATCCACCGTTCCAACCTGATCGGCATGGGCGTGCTGCCGCTGCAGTTCCAGGAGGGCGAGAACGCCGCGCAACACGGGCTCGACGGCACCGAAACCTACGCCATCCGGGGTCTGGAAAAGGGTGCCAGGAGCGTGGAAATGGAGATCGCGCGGGCGGACGGCAGCAAAAGCACCCTGACCGCTCGGGTGCGCATCGACACGCCCAAGGAGTGGGACTACTACCAGCACGGCGGGATCCTGCAGTACGTGCTGCGACAGCTGGCCGGCGGCGACAAGGCCGCCGCCTGAGCCGAGACGCCAGGGCCCCGTCGCAAGCCCCGCCTCAGGCGGGGCTTTCTCGTTACGACATGAGCAGTTTTAATAAGTTGCTAAGTTGTTAAGTTGTTAAGGGACGAGTGCGTGCGGTGCCATTTGGGGTCCCGGTGCTTCATGCCGGCGTCATGCAGCCCCTTTAACAACTGAAAACTTAACAACTTAATAACTCTCAGTTACCAGCACCGCGGCCCCGGTGAGCCTGCCTTCCCGCAGTCGCGTCAGGGCCTCGTTTGCCGATTCCAGCGGGAACCTCTCCACTTCGGTGCGTACCGGAACCCGCGGTGCCAGCTCCAGGAACTCGTGCCCGTCCCGCCGCGTGAGGTTGGCCACGGACCGTACCTGGCGCTCGCCCCAGAGGATGGCGTACGGAAAGGACGGGATATCGCTCATGTGGATGCCGCCGCACACCACCGTCCCGCCCTTGCGCACGGAACGCAGGGCGGCCGGCACGAGGCCGCCTACGGGGGCGAAAATGATCGCGGCGTCCAGCGGTACCGGCGGCCGCTCGTCCGAGCCGCCGGCCCAGCCCGCGCCCAGCCGTCGGGCGAACTCCTGCGCGGTTCGATCGCCCGGCCGGGTGAACGCGTACAGCTCCATGCCCCGCCACGCCGCCACTTGCGCAACGATATGGGCCGCCGCACCGAAGCCGTACAGTCCCAGCCGACGGACGCCCTCCCCGCTCATACGCAGCGAGCGGTAGCCGATCAGGCCGGCGCACATCAGCGGAGCGGCTTCCGCCGCGTCGGCATCGGGAGCAACCGGGAAACAATAGCGATGGTCGGCCACCGTGTACTCGGCGTAGCCGCCGTCAATCTGATAGCCGGTAAAGCGGGCATGATCGCAGAGATTCTCTTCCCCCCGTTGGCAGAACCCACACTCCCCGCAGCTGTAGCCCAGCCAGGGCACACCCAGGCGCGTGCCCGGCGCCAGCGAAACGTCCTCGCCGCAGCGCTCAACCCGGCCGATGATCTCGTGACCTGGAATGATCGGCAACGGCACATCGGGCAGTTCCCCGTCGACCACGTGCAAATCGGTGCGGCAGACGGCGCAAGCCTCCACCGCGATCAGCACCTGGCCCCGACCTGGCGCGGGAATGGGCCGGTCGCCCTCAACCAGCGCTTCCCCGATCCGCTGCAGCTCCATTACCTTCATCGCCCATTTGCCCTGACGCGGTATTACCTCTGACCGGGTTAGTATGATCCCGCAGGGGATCGCGCACGCACAAGCGGGCGCCATCGGTTATCCTCGACTACATAACGATGACACCACTGAGGCGCTGCCGATGGTCACGAAACTGTCCACCGAGGCCGCCGATGCGCGGGCACCGTCGATAACTCTGCTGCCCCAGATTGCACCGCTTCGCATCCTGCTGGCCTCGGGACTGATGGTGACCGCAGTGGTGTGGATCGCCGTAAGCCTGAGCATCCACGTCCCGTGGCTGGGGTTGTCGCTGGTGCCGTCACCGCACGGACACGGGCTGACGGTGACGTCGTCGCGCGGCGCATCGGCCCGTGCCGGGATCAATCCCGGCACGGTAATCCAGGCGATCCGCACCGGCAACGGCCACACCGTGCCGCTCGGCCCGCGCGATCTCATGCCCGAGCCGGACGTGCTGGGGACCTTCGGGCGCTTCAACGCGTTCTTCAGTCGCCAGTACAGGATCTGGGATGCCCTGCAGCATCCGGGCGTACACCTGGTGACCGGCAGGGGCCGCTCGGTGGCCCTGCCGGTGTCGGACACGCGCCCGCTGATCAGTCTCCCGCTGCGCTTCTGGATCCTGCTCCTGTGCGGCGCGACTGCCTGCATGATGGGCATGGGGGCCTGGTCCTTCCGCCGCGGCCAGACGACCACGCGCCTGTTCATGCTGGGAGGTATCGGCTATCTGTTCGGCGCCGCCGCCGCCGCCATCTACGTCTCGCGCGAGCTGGTGCTGGATCCCCTGCTCTTCCGCAGCCTGGCCGAGCTCAACCACCTGGGCGTGCTGGTGTTCGCATACGCGACGCTGGGGCTGCTGTGGCACTACCCTCGCCGCCTCGGGCGTTTTCCCGCCGCGACGCTGGTCATGCTCGTGGCGCTGGCGGTATGGGTAAACGAGATCTTCCAGTGGCACGACTGGCCAGTACACAGCTTCTACCTGCCCATCATCGCCACGGTTCCCGCGAGCGTCGTATTCGCCGGCTCCCAGTGGCGACGCAGTGCAGGGATGCCCCTGGAGCGGGCGGCACTGAAGTGGTTCCTTCTGTCGGTTTTCCTCAGTCTCGGCGTCGCCCTGGCCCTGTTCTTCGTGCCCGTGGTAATCGACCAGCGTCCGTTGAGCTCGATCGACGCCACGTTCGCGATCGTGCTCATGATGTACGCGGGCCTGGCCCTGGGGATCTTCCACTACCGCCTGTTTGAGCTGGAGCGGTGGTGGTTCAAAGCCTGGGTGTGGTTCCTGGGCGGTCTCGCCCTGATCGCGATCGACCTGTTACTGGTGATGCTGTTCGATCTCAACCGTTACATCTCCCTGGGCGTGGCCGTCGTGTTCATCTCCTGGGTGTACCTCCCACTGCGCCAGTGGCTGTGGCGGAGAATGAACTCCGCACCGAGGGCCCGGGTCGACGACTACCTGCCGGAGCTCATCGAGGCGCTATTCTCGGCGCGCTCCCCGGCCGGCTTCGGCCAGCAATGGCAACGCCTGCTGGAGCAGGTATTCGAGCCGCTCGATATCGAGTTACGCGAGGGACCGCGCATCGGGCCCACGATACGAGACAACGGTCTGACCATGGATGTCCCGACCCTGAACGGCCAGCGGGGGTTCCGCCTGTCCTACGCGCGCCGCGGGAACCGGCTGTTCTCCCTGCAGGACACCCGTCTGGCGGCGGCCATGTTGGAGGTCACGCGCCGGTCCGGCAGCCTGCGGCAGGCGCAGGAAGCCGGTGTGCGCACGGAGCGGGAACGCATCATGCGAGACCTCCACGACGATGTCGGGGCCCGTCTTCTCACCCTGGTGCACAACGCCGAGCGTCCCCGCAACGCCGAGCTCGCCCGGCTGGCTCTGAAGGCGCTACGCGAAACCATCTACAGTCTGGACGAAACGGCCGCGGTGCCGGTGGCAGACGCGCTTTCCGACTGGCGGGCGGAACTTGCCGACCGGCTGCAGGATACCGGGATCCACCTCGCTTGGTCGCAGGAGGCGGTAAGGGGCGAAATCGGTCTCACGCCAAGGCAGCGGATCAACCTGAACCGCATCCTCCAGGAAGCCGTCTCCAATGCACTTCGACACGCCAGCGCCGGGCGGATCGAGGTCGATGTCAGCTTCCAGCGGCCGCGCCGGCTGCTGCTCCGGGTACGCAACGATGGCCTGGAGCGGCAGCCAAGCATCGAGATCCCCGGCAAGGGGCTGCACAACATCGTCAACCGTGCCAAAGAACTCCATGGCGAAGCGCGGTGGTATACTGAGCTCGTGCGGGGGGGATGGGCCTTTGTCGTCGAGGCGAGCCTGCCCCTGGGCGCGGAGGAAAGCTGAGGGGCCGAACCCGGGGAGGCGATACTATGCTGGATGCGCTGGTCGTGGAAGATCACGACGACACGCGGAAGTGGCTCGGCGAGCTGGTCGCGGAGGCCTTCCCGAATATCCGGGTGCGGGATGCCGCGACCCTGGGGCAGGCACGCCGCGCCCTGGAGCAGCAGCCACCCGGTATCGCGGTGGTGGACATCAACCTGCCGGACGGGTCCGGCATCGAGCTTATCCGCCAGCTGGCCGAATCCGCGCCCCAGAGCTACGGCGTCATTGCGACGATCTTCGATGACGACCGCCACTTGTTCGCGGCCCTGCAGGCGGGCGCCCAGGGCTACCTGCTCAAGGACCAGCCGCGCAGCCGGCTGCGAGAGCAGCTCAGGAATATCGTAAACGGCGAACCGCCGCTTTCGCCGGCGGTCGCCCGTCGTATCATGCGCTTTTTCCAGAATCAGCCGCCGCCGCGGGAGACGGACACGAGCTTGTCGGATCGCGAGAAGGAGGTCCTCACGCTGGTCTCGAAGGGGCTCAGCCGCTCCGACATCTCGCGGCTGCTCGGGATCACGCCCAACACCGCCGCAGGCTACATCAAGACCATCTATCGCAAGCTCAACGTTTCCTCCCGGGCCGAGGCCGTGCTGGAAGCAGTCCGCATGGGACTGGTCACGGCCGGCCGGTACTGAGCCGCTCAGCGCCGGCCGGGCACGCCCGAGCGCCGGGGTCCGCTCCCGGCACTGAGCAGCCCCGCCCTGCGGGCGCCGCCACTGCCCCGCATCAGCAGGTCACGGACCTGCCACTGCACGGCCGGGGTCAGCTCCTCCAGGCATTGGACCTCCCCGCCCACCCGCGTCGCCACCAGAATCCCGTCCCGGTACAGCAGGCGATTGGCCGCCAGCGCCGCGATCTTCGGCCCGGGAACGAGAAAGCCGACGAGATTGAGCGGGTCGGCCGCGCTGATCACCGCCCAGCGGCCGTCGGGTACCCGGTCACGGGTCTTGCGCAGCTTGCCCACCGCCTCCGGCAGGGCGTACTGCTCGCCGGGGAACCCGGCCACGAAGCGTCCGCCCCGGATGTCGCCGCGCGCCTCCAGGCGCCGGTACACGGCGACCAGCTCCCGCCAGGGCGGCAGCCAGTCAGCCTCCCGCGCCAGCAGCGCCCGGAACACCACGCCATAGCGCCGCAACAGCGTTCGCGCCACGTGTTCCGCCGCCGCCGCCGGCAGCCCCGACATGGTCCCTCCGGCTTCCCCGGGGTCGGGGAGCGCCGGCTTCACCGCGGCCCAGCGTCCGCTCCCGGCGATGCCATCGTGACCGCGGCGCCGGGCCCGCTGGCGCCGGGGCGCGGTGACCAGCATGGCGCGCAGTCCCTGGTAGCTGTCGGCGCTGACCAGCCCGGCGGAGACCAGCTCGCGCAATGCACCCTCGGCTTCCGCCGCCAGCAGCCCGGTGGCGTCCACGAGCTCGTCGAAGAAGCAGGCGCCCCGCTCGCCCAGGGTCCGGTACAGGCGCTCCGCGCGTCCCGACACGGCCGGCTGGTCCACGTGCTGCCCGGCCAGGCCCCGCCAGGTCCGCGCCTCGCGCCGCGGCAGCAAGCCAATCGGCACATTGCGGGGTGCGCCTCGCCCCGCTCGTCCGCCGGACCGGGCGGGAGTCAGCCGCGTCCACAGGATCCGCCCGGACAGGCACAGCGCGTCCAGCTGCTCACCCGCGTAGTCGCTCACCCGGGCCGGCAGAATGTCCTCTTCCCAGGCAGCGGCCGGCGCCTCGTAGCCCTCGAGCTGCTGGATCACGCCGGCGGTCCCATGCGGGCCGGCGGCCTCGTCGGTGACGCGTTGCCAGTCCAACAGGAAGCGCAGGAAGTCGCGCGCGGCCACCGGCTCGATCTCGCGCCGCAACCGTGCCAGCGTGTAGCGGTGGATGCGGGCCAGCAGGCGCCGTTCGCACCACTCCGTGGCGGGTGCACCGGCAGTGAAACGGCCCCGGAGGACGAATCCCTCGGCTTCCAGGCTCGCCAGCGCCGCCGCGGTAAGGCCTGCCGGCAGGCCGAGCGCCGCCGGCAATACCGGCCCGAGCACCTCGAGTCGGCCGCGGGCAAGCTCCACCGCGGCACTCTCGTCCGCCCAGTCGGCCCGAGCGAATTCATCCGGTACCCGGGCGGGTGGCTCGGCGTGCCCGTCCGGCCACACGGCCTGAACCTGGGGGACCCGCTCGGTGGCGACCCACAGCGCGCCGTCGATGGCCGGAGCGGTCCAGCGCACGGCGCGCCCGTCCCCGACCAGGGTGCGCCAGTGGGCACGCCAGGATTCCGGCGCCTCGGATTCCAGCAGGAAGCCGGTCAGCAGCAGCGCATCGTGCAGCTCGTCCGGGTCGCCGGCCTCCGGCCAGGCTTCCTCCCGCACACGCGCGATCGCCTCCGGATCGAGCCTTCCCAGTTCGGCGGCAATCTTCGGATCCAGCCAGCGCCGGCTGGCGACCGCCTGGGTACGACGCTCTTCCAGCGGGGCATCGTCCAGGAAAGCGTGCGGTCGCGCGTTCAGGATCTCGTGCGCCAGCGGCGACGGCTCGGTTAGGTCGGCCGCGGTCACGCTCACGGTACCCTCGTGGATCGCTCCCAGCAGCCGCTCCAGCCCGTCAATGTCCATGGCTTCGTGCAGGCAGTCGTCCAGCACCTGGTTCACCAGGGGATGATCCGGGACCTCGCGGTCGCCCGCCACGTTCTCCAGGCAGGCCAGCTGGTCGGGAAACACAACCGCCACCAGGTCCTCGGCCTCCATGCGCTGGATCTGCGCGGGTACCCGGCGCCCGCCGCGAAAGCGCAGCAGCGCCAGGGCGATGCTCGCCGTCCAGCGCCAGCGCGCGTTGAACAGGGGGGCATCCAGCAGCGCCTGCACCAGCAGCGGGCGTACGCTTGCCGGGTGCAGGTAGCGCGCGGCCTCCTCGAGCGGGAAGCTGTGGGTGGCGCCGAGCGACAGCACGATCGCGTCCTCGGTCGCGGCGGCCTGGAGTTCGAAGTTGAATTTGCGGCAGAAGCGCTTGCGCAGTGCCAGCCCCCACGCCCGGTTGATGCGTCCACCGAAGGGACTGTGGACCACCAGGTGCATGTCCCCGGCCTCGTCGAAGAACCGTTCCAGCACCACGTGTCCGCGGGTCGGCATCACGCCGAGCGCCGCCCGCACCGCGGCCAGGTACGCGACCAGCTGCTCCGCCGCCGCGCGCGGGATACCGTAGTGCGATGCGAGCCAGTCGCGGACGGGCGCGAAAGCCGGATCCCGGAGATCCGGACCGAGGCGCTGCGCGACCTCCGCGCGCAGATCCGATACCGCGCCCGACAGTTCTTCCGTGCGCGCGGGCGCCTCCCCGAACCAGAAGGGGATACCCGGGGGCTGGCCGTGCGCGTCCGCGACCCGCACCCTGCCGGATTCGACCTGCAGCACGCGCCAGGAGCTGTTGCCGAGCTGGAACACGTCGCCGGCCATGCTCTCCACCGCGAAGTCCTCGTTCACGCTGCCGATGAACAGGCCCTCCGGCTCCAGGATCACGTCGTAGTCCGCCGTGTCGGGGATCGTGCCGCCACAGGTGATCGCCGCCAGTCGCGCGCCCCGGCGCCCGCGCAGGCGCCGGTTGACCGCATCCCGATAAAGATGTGCACCCCGCCGCCCGCGGCGGGTGCTGAATCCTTCCGCCAGCATCCGTACCACGGCGTCGAACGCCTCCCGTGCCAGCTCACGGTAGGACCAGGAGCGACGCACGAGCTCGTACAGCGCGTTCTCGTCCCATTCGCGGCAGGCGGTTTCCGCCACGATCTGCTGCGCCAGCACGTCGAGCGGCCCCTCAGGGATCAGCAGGCGGTCCAGGCCGCCGCGCCGCACCGCGTCGAGCAGCGCGGTGCATTCCACCAGCTCGTCGCGGCTGAGCGGAAACAGGCGCCCCTTGGGCAGGCCACCGACGGCGTGCCCCGAACGCCCCACGCGCTGCAGCAAGGTCGCCATTGAGCGCGGCGAGCCGATCTGGCATACCAGGTCGATCGGCCCGATATCGATCCCGAGCTCCAGCGACGCGGTCGCGACCAGGGCCTTCAGCTCGCCATCCCGCAGCTTCTGCTCGGCCTTCAGGCGACGCTCCCGGGACAGGCTGCCGTGGTGCGAGGTTACCCGGTCCTCGCCCAGCCGCTCCGACAGGTGGCGGGTCAGGCGCTCCGCCAGGCGCCGCGTATTGACGAAGATCAGGCTAGTGCCGTGCGCCTCGACGAGCTGTGCCAACCGGTCATGTACGGTTTCCCAGATTTCTGCCGACATCACCGCCTCCAGGGGCGCCGGCGGAATCTCCAGGGCCAGGTCCAGATGCCGCCGGTGGCCGGCATCCACGATCCGGCAGCCGGGCGCCGAGCGGTCGGCCTCGCGTCCGGTCAGGAACGCCGCCATCTGCTCCACGGGCTTCTGCGTGGCCGACAGGCCGATGCGGGTGAACTCGCCCGCCAGCGCCTGCAGGCGCGCCAGCGACAGGCTCAGGTGGGCACCGCGCTTGCTTCCCGCCACCGCGTGGATCTCGTCCACGATCACGGTGCCTACCGACGCCAGGTTCCGCCTCCCGCTCTCACTGCTGAGCAGGATGTAAAACGACTCCGGCGTGGTGACCAGGATGTGGGGGGGCACGCGCCGCATTGCGTCGCGGACGGACCGGGGCGTGTCCCCCGTACGCACGGCGCTGCGAATGCCAGCCGGCGCGGTGCCGGCAGCCTCCAGCGCGGCATCGATGCCTTCCAGCGGGCGTCGGAGGTTGTGCTCGATGTCGTTACTCAGCGCCTTGAGCGGCGAGATGTACAGCACCCGGGTCTCGTCCGGCAAGCTGCCGTCGCCGGCCTCACGCACCAGCGTGTCGATGCCGGCGAGGAACGCCGCGAGGGTCTTGCCCGAGCCGGTGGGCGCCGAGATCAGCGTATGCTCACCGGAGCGGATCGCCGGCCAGGCCCGGGCCTGGATCGGGGTGGCTTCGCCGAACGTCCGGCCAAACCAAGCCTGTACCGCGGGATGGAAACCGACCGCGGACACCTTGCGCTCTGATTGCTTCCGGGACACGGTGCCTCGGCGTGGGGGTGACGCTGCTGATATCAGGATATCACCGGCCCGATGCCCACGGCGAGCGTCGGCGCATGCGCCGCAGGGACACCGCGCATCGGCGGCGGCGCCGGGCATCGGACGAGCCGCCTTGAAATAAGCCCCGGCAGGCACCACTGACACAGGTGGCGCCCTCTGACAGCGATTATTCACCGACCCACCCGGTGGAGGTGACGATCCTCTGCCCGTGGCACAACGCGAAGACAGGCCGATGAACGACTTTCAGAACCAGCAAGACATCCAAGGCGCGAACGCGGCCCCGGGACAACTGACTCTGGCCTCGGAGGTCATGCCCGATAGGCTCTTCCTGCTGCCCCTGTCGGAGCGGCCGTTCTTTCCCGCGCAGTCGATGCCCCTGTTGCTGGACGAGAATCCGTGGCTGGAAACCTTCAAGGGACTGTACGAGCGCAACCAGCAGGTTGTCGGGCTGGTCTTCGCCCACACGGACTCCGGCAAGTCGCTGGACCGGCTGCGGCCGTCCGACTTCGAGGAGATCGGCACGGTTGCCCGCATCCATCGGGTGGTCCGTGACCAGGGGCGGATCCAGTTCGTTGCCGAGGGCCTGCGGCGCTTCCGGATCAGCCGGTGGCTGCAACGCCGGCAGCCCTACATCGCCCGGGTCGAGTATCCCGAGGAGGCCGGCGGCAAGCCCGACGACGATACGCGGGCGTACGCCATGGCGATCATCAACACTATCCGCGAGCTAGTGCCGCTGAATCCGCTCTACTCGGAGGAGGTAAAGCACTATCTCAACCGGTTTCATCCCAACGACCCCTCGCCGCTGGCGGACTTTGCGGCCAGCCTGACCACTGCCGAGGCCGACGATCTGCAGGAAGTGATCGACACGGTCCCGGTGCTGGACCGCATGAAGAAAGTCCTGGTCCTGCTGCGCAAGGAGCTGGACGTGGCCAAGGCCCAGGCCAGCATCCGTGAGCAGGTCGATGAGCAGGTCAGCGACCAGCAGCGCAAGTTCTACCTGCGCGAGCAGCTCAAGGCGATCCAGCGCGAGCTCGGCATCGCCAAGGACGATCGCACCGCCGAGGTGGAGCGGTTTCGCCAGCGGCTGCAGGACCTCACCCTGCCGGAAGCCGGCGACGAGCGTATCAACGAGGAGCTGGACAAACTGTCCGTGCTGGAATCCGGCTCGCCCGAGTACGCCGTCACACGCAACTACCTGGACGTAATCACCAGTCTTCCCTGGGGAAGCTACTCCCGGGACAAGCTCGACCTGGACCACGCGCGCCGCGTGCTGGACCAGGACCACTACGGCCTCGACGACGTCAAGCAGAGGATCATTGAGTTCCTCGCCGTGGGCGCGCTCAAGGGCGAGGTCAGCGGCTCGATCCTGTTGCTGGTGGGCCCGCCGGGCGTTGGCAAGACCTCCGTCGGTCGCTCCATTGCCTCTGCGCTGGGCCGCCGCTTCTACCGCTTCAGCCTCGGCGGCATGCGCGACGAGGCAGAGATCAAGGGCCACCGGCGCACCTACATCGGCGCCATGCCGGGCAAGGTGATCCAGGCCCTGCGCGAGGTGGGCACCTCCAACCCGGTGATCATGCTTGACGAGGTCGACAAGCTCGGATTGTCCTTCCAGGGTGATCCCGCCTCAGCCCTGCTGGAGGTCCTCGACCCTGAGCAGAACAACGACTTCCTGGACCATTACCTCGACGTTCGCTACGACCTCTCCAAGGTACTGTTCATCTGCACCGCCAACCAGCTGGACACCATTCCGGCACCGCTACTCGACCGCATGGAGGTGATCCGGCTGGCCGGCTACATCACCGACGAAAAGGTTGCGATCGCCCGGCGCCACCTCTGGCCGCGGCTGCTCAAGCGCTCCGGGCTAACGGCGTCACAGATCCGCATCACCCCGGCGGCCGTGCGCCATGTGGTCGAGGGTTACGCCCGCGAGGCCGGCGTGCGCAACCTGGAGAAACAGCTCGGCCGCGTCATCCGCAAGGCCGCGGTGGATATCGTGGAGCACCCGGACTACCGGATCCGCGTAGGCGTACGCGACCTGGATCACTACCTGGGCAAGCCCGTGTTCCGTCCGGAGAAGCCGGCTGCCGGCGTGGGCGTGGTGACGGGGCTCGCCTGGACCGCCCTGGGCGGAGCCACCCTGACCATCGAGGCCACCCGTGTTTACACCGGCCAGCGAGGGTTTAAGCTGACCGGAAACCTCGGGGACGTGATGCAGGAGTCGGCGAACATCGCGTACAGCTACGTGGTCTCCAACGTACAGGCCTTTGGTGGCGACCCGGTGTTCTTCGACCAGGCGTTCCTGCACCTGCACGTGCCCGAAGGCGCCACGCCCAAGGACGGCCCCAGCGCTGGCATTACGATGGCCACCGCGCTGCTTTCCCTGGCCCGGGACGAGCGCCTGCAGCGGCCTCTCGCGATGACCGGTGAGCTCACCCTTACCGGTCAGGTGCTCCCGGTCGGCGGGATCCGTGAGAAGATCATCGCGGCGCGACGCAGCGGGGTGCTCGAGGTGGTCCTGCCGGAGGACAACCGGCGCGACTGTGAAGAGCTGCCCGAATACCTGACCCGGGGGATGAAGGTACGTTTCGTGCGCCACTTCCGCGAGCTGGTCCGGCAGGTATTCCCGCGTCGCCCGCTGACGCGCCCGGCCGCCTGAGGGCGGCACGCGCCCTTGCCGCCGCCACCGCGGCTGCCGCAAAATCGATCGCGTCCGGAACGGACCGACGCGCCCCCGGTGGTGGGGTTCGGCTAACAACGGCTGCTAATGCGTGTGGGGGGCACCGATGTACCGCAAGATTCTGCTGGCCTACAACGGTTCCGTGGAGGGCCGGGCCGTCCTCGCCCAAGGTGCGGATCTCGCCGGGCTGTGCGGTGCCGCAGTCTGCCTGCTGGCCGTGATCGATATGCCGTCAGCGTTTGCGGGCTCGGAGATCGTGTCCGCGGACATGGCGACGGACAATCGCCGCCAGGTGGAAGAGACGGTCCGCGAAGGTATCCGCAACCTGCGCGCCCGCAGCCTCGAAGTGGAAGGCCGCGTGGCCTACGGGGAGCCGGTGGCTCAGATCGCGGCAGTGGCGGCCGAGATCGGCGCCGACCTGGTGGTGGTGGGACACCGCAAGCGCGGCGCTCTCGCCCGCTGGTGGGCGGGCGGCACCTCGGTCAGCCGCAACCTGCTCTCGCGCATCGGCTGCAGCGTGTTGGTCGCGGTGGAAAACCCGGCCAACGGCACGTCCGCGAGCTGATGCTCATCCCGTCCGTACCCGTGGTCCCGAGATAGATATACAGTCGCAAAGCCCAACCCGTCGCCGCGGCGGTCCCTTTGGGCGCGCCGGGTCGCTGGCGTGTGCTCCCCGCGCGCGGTTATAGTTTGGCGCTCGGTGCGCCGCGCGTGCCGGACACCATGAGACAAGACCGACCGGAGGGACGGCGAATACCGATGCGACGCTGGAACGGCTGGGGGGACGAGAGCAGAAATTTTCCGCTGCCCGGCGCCGCGAGGTCCCTCCTGGAACAGGAACTCGGGCGCGCCGCGCCGTTACCGGACGCCGACCTGGCAACGGTCGCCGCGAGCGTCCCCGACAGTGGTCTGCCCTACCGCGCTGGCGTGCATACCGATCCCCCGACCCGCATCCGTCATGCCCGCGGCCAGAGCCTGCCGGACTGGCTGGCGATACGCAGCGGGCAGTTTGGCAGCTTCCCCGACGGGGTGGCGTACCCGGAGACAGCGCGCGACGTGCGCCAGCTGCTCGAGCTGGCGCGTCGCAGCGGCGCCGCCGTAATCGCCTGGGGTGGTGGGACCTCGGTCGCGGGCCACGTCACCCCGGCGCCGGGGGACCGGCCAGTGCTGACCCTAGACACGCGACGCATGAACCTGCTCACCAACCTGGACCCGGCCAGCCGCCTGGCGACGTTCGGTGCCGGAGCTTCCGGTCCCGAGGTGGAAGCCCAGCTACGTGCCCGGGGGCACGTGCTGGGCCATTTCCCGCAGTCCTGGGAGTACTCCACGCTGGGCGGCTGGATTGCGACCCGCTCCAGCGGCCAGCAATCCTTGCGCTACGGCCGGATCGAGCAACTGTTCGCCGGCGGGCGCCTGGTGACGCCGAAAGGGCCACTCGACGTGCCTACCGTCCCCGCTTCCGCTGCGGGCCCCGACCTGCGCGGATGGATCCTGGGCTCCGAGGGACGTATGGGGCTGCTGACCGATGCCACCGTGCGTGTGCGCCCGGTGCCCGAGCATGAGAGTTTCCACGTGCTGTTCTTTCCTGACTGGAGCGCGGGCGCCGCGGCCGTCCGCGAGGCGGTGCAGTCCGGCATCGAGCTCTCCATGCTGCGCCTGAGCAATCCCACGGAAACCCAGACGCTGCTGAAGCTGGCCGGTCACGAATGGTCCCTCAGCGTGCTCGAAGGCTACCTCGGAATGCGCGGAGCCAGCAGCAGCAAGTGCATGCTGACTTTCGGCGTTACCGGCCGCCGGGACCAGTGCAGTACCGCGCTGCAACAGGCGCTCGCGCTGTTCCGGGCGCGCGGTTGCGTGTCCGCGGGTAGCGGGCTCGGCCGGCGCTGGGCCCGCAGCCGCTTCCGCTCGCCTTATCTGCGCGACAGCCTCTGGGCGCTCGGCTACGCGGTGGACACGCTGGAGACAGCAGTGGACTGGCCGCGCGTGGACCGCACCATGTGGGGCGTGGAGCGCGCCCTCCGCCGGACGCTGGAAGACGAGGGTGAGCCGGTGCACGTCTTTACCCACCTGGCGCACATCTACCCCCAGGGCTCGAGCATCTACACCACCTGCCTGTTCCGGGTGGCCGAGAGCTACGAGGCGACCCTGGAACGATGGCGTCGGCTCAAGCATGCCGCCTCGCGGGAGATCGTCAGCCACGGCGGCACCATCAGCCACCAGCATGGTGTGGGCACGGACCACGCCCCTTACCTCGCCGCCGAGAAGGGTACCCTGGGTATCGCCGCGATCCGGGCGGCCTGCACCCACTTTGACCCCGACGGCATGATGAATCCCGGTAAGCTGGTGCCCGACTGACGCGGCGGACGTTGGAGACCCGAAAGTATGGTCGGAACCTGGGACCGCAACTGGCGCGAGCATTTCTGGGCGCAGCTTCTCGACGAGCATGCCCAGACATGGGATCTGCTCGTCGTGGGTGGCGGGATCACCGGTGCCGGCATCCTGCGCGAGGCGGCGGAACGCGGTCTTCAGGCGCTGCTCGTGGAGCAGCACGACTTTGCCTGGGGCACCTCCAGCCGCTCGTCGAAGATGGTCCATGGCGGGCTGCGTTACATCGCTGAAGGGGACATACGCCTGACGCGCCACGCCGTCACTGAGCGCGAACGTTTCCTCCGCGAAGCCGCCGGCCTGGTGGAGCGCATGACCTACGTCTACCCCATACGCCGACGCCACTTCCCCGGCCGACGGAGCATGGGCGCGCTGCTCTGGGTCTACGACCTGATCGCGCGCAAGCACGACCACCGCTACCTGCCGGCGGAAGAGCTGCTGATGCAAATTCCCGGCCTGTCTGAGGCCGGGCTCCGGGGCGGCCTGCAGTATACCGACGCGGTCACCGACGACGCGCGCCTGGTGCTGCGCACGCTGCAGGAGGCGCGCGCCGAGGGCGCGACGGCGGCCAACTACACCCGCGCCGTGGAGTTGCTCATGGAGGGCGGGGCAGTCACGGGAGTGCGGCTGCGCGACATGTGCGGGGAGCGGCAGGCCGAGGTCCGCGCCCGCGTGGTCGTCAATGCCACCGGCGCCTGGGCTGACCGCCTGCGCCACGCGGTCAATGACGAAACGCGGGTGCGCCCGCTGCGTGGCAGCCACATTGTGTTCCCCGCGTGGCGCCTGCCCGTCTTCCAGGCGCTCACGGTCCTGCACCCGGAAGACCGCCGGCCGGTGTTCATCTACCCGTGGGAAGGTCGCTCGGTCGTCGGGACCACGGACCTCGACCACCGCGAGGACCTCGACGCCGAGGCCTCCATGAGCAGCGGCGAGCTGGAGTACCTGCTTACCTGCGTCAACACCGAATTCCCGACGCTGGCCCTGTCGGCTGAAGACGTCATCTCCTCCTTCGCTGGCGTCCGCCCGGTGGTCGGGTCGGGCGAGAAGGATCCGTCGAAGGAGCGCCGCGATCACGTGATATGGCAGGACCGCGGTCTGATCACGGTGACCGGCGGCAAGCTGACGACCTTCCGCCTCATCGCCCGGGACGTGTTCGATGCGGCACGGGAGCTCGTTCCGGACTTGCCACCCGGCGACCCCGAAGTGCCGGTCTTCCGCTCCCGGCTCGGGGACTGGGTGGCGCCGCTGGAGCTCGGCACGGATCAGCGTCGCCGGCTGGCTGGCTACTACGGAGACCGGGCCCCGGACGTGGTCGAGGCGGCGGGTCCCTTGGAGCTGGACCTGGTCCCGGGTACCCGGACCCTGTGGGCCGAGTTGCGGTGGGCGGCTCGTGCCGAGGCGGTCGAGCACCTCGACGACCTGATGCTGCGCCGAACCCGTCTCGGCCTTCTGCTACCGCACGGCGGTGTCGCCCTGCTTCCGCGCGTGAAGCACATGTGCCAGAACGAACTCGGCTGGAGCGAGGAGCGCTGGCAGCGCGAGGAGCGCGCTTACCGGCATCTCTGGCTGCAGCACTACAGTCTGCCCGGGCGCCGCCCGCTGGGTTCCACGGCCCCGGGTCCCGGGGAGACCGCGGATGTCTGACGCGGGCCCCTATCTGCTCGCCATCGACAACGGCACGCAGAGCGTGCGCGCACTGCTGTTCGATCTCGACGGCAATCTGGTGACCAAGGCGAGAATCCCGATCGAGGCCTACTTCTCGGAGCATCCCGGCTGGGCAGAGCAGCATCCGGAGGTGTTCTGGGATGCCCTCTGCCGGGCCTGCAACCAGATTTTGGACGAACCCTCGGTCCTCCCCGCCGCCATCGCCGGCGTGGCGCTTACGACCCAGCGCGGCACCGTCCTCAACCTGGACCGGGACGGGCGGCCCCTGCGCCCGGCCGTGAGCTGGCTGGACCAGCGCGAGGCGAAGGACCTGCCGCCCATGGGTGGCGCCTGGGGGCTGCTGTTCCGGGCGCTGGGCGAGAGCGGCACGCTGGACTATTTCCGGCGCCAGGCGGAGGCGAACTGGATCCGCCAGAACCAGCCGGACATCTGGCGCCGGACCCACAAGTACCTGCTCCTGTCCGGCTACCTGAGCTGGCGCCTCACCGGTCGCTACGTCGACTCCGTCGCGTGCCAGGTGGGCTACATCCCGTTCGATTTCCGACGTTTCCGCTGGGCCGGTCCGCGCGACTGGAAGTGGCGCGCTCTGCCCGTGGAGCGGCGCATGCTGCCGGAGCTGGTGGCCCCGGGCGGACGCCTGGGCGGCATCACGGCCAAGGCCTCGCGCCTGACCGGCATCCCGGAGGGGACGCCGCTGATTGCCGCGGCGGCGGACAAGGCCTGCGAGGTCATCGGCTCCGGCTGCCTGACTCCAGAGGCGGCGTGCCTGAGCTATGGCACCACGGCGACCATCAACACCACCCGCGAACGTTATCTGGAGTCGATCCCGCTGGTACCGCCCTACCCCTCCGCGGTGCCGGGCGCCTGGTGCAGCGAGATCCAGATATTCCGGGGCTTCTGGATGGTCAACTGGTTCAAGGAGGAGTTCGGTCAGCACGAACGCAACGTGGCCGCGGAACAGGGGATCGAGCCCGAGAGCCTGTTCGACGACCTGGTATCGCAGGTTCCGCCCGGATCGATGGGGCTGACGGTGCAGCCGTACTGGTCACCCGGCACGCGCATTCCCGGACCCGAGGCGAAAGGCGCGATGATCGGCTTTGGTGACGTGCACACCCGCGCCCACATCTATCGCGCGATCCTGGAAGGGCTTGCCTACGCCCTGCGCGAAGGGCGCGAACGGATCGAGAAGCGGGGCCGGATTCCCGTCTCGCGGCTGCGAGTCTGCGGCGGCGGATCCCGGAGCGACCAGGCCATGCAGATCACGGCGGACGTGTTCGGCCTGCCGGCCGAGCGCCCGCAGACGTACGAGACCTCGGGGCTCGGCGCGGCAATCGACGCGGCGGTGGGGCTGGGGCTGCACCCGAATTTCGAGGCCGCCGTGCAGCGCATGGTGCGCGTGGCCGACGTGTTCCAGCCCGATCCCGCCAACCGCGGCATCTACGATGGGCTCTACCGGCGCGTGTACCGCCGCATGTACCCGAGACTGAAGCCCCTGTACCACGCCATCCGCGACGTCACCGGCTACCCTTCCTGATGGACGCGGACCGCGAAGCGGCCCAATGCGTGTTCTGTGACATCCGCGCCGGCCGCCTCCCGGCCGCGCGGGTCTGCGAGGATTCCCGCTGCCCCGCCGGCCGGGCGATCGCGCGGCCCTGGTGCGGGACCTCGCACGGCGTGCGCTGCCGGCCCTGCGGCGCCCCGCGAGCGGCGGCGAGCTGGAGCGGCAGGCGGCGGCAATCTGGGCGGGTCTGGATGCTCCTGCCGCCTGACGGGGCCCGATCGGTCCGGACTCGGGCCGAAGTGCCGGTAGCGGAAATCGGTCTCCCGCTCCGGCTTGCCCGGCCCGGAAACTTGCAGGTGGATCACGTAGTCACCGGCCTGCGGCATGTTGAAGTCGCCGCCATAGCTGACGGCACCGTGGATGCTCGCCCGCTTCAGGGGCCGTGCCTGTTCGGGCAGGCCCAGATCCGGGGAAGAGACGGTGACCTGGACCGTCGCGTTCAGGATGCGTGTGCCGTCCGCCGCGTTGAACAGCGCGACGGACACGTCATGGTAATGCGCGTTCCGGGGCACCCCGCCCTGCATGCGGCTTTCCACCGCCGTGGGCGGGTAATGTCGTGCGATATTGGTCAGGACCCTGTCCGCGTCCGCCGAACGGTCGGGCACCGCTGCGGGGCCGACCGGAACAGACTACCGCCGGTGCGGCTGCACAGGGTGGCGCAGGTCAAGCGGCCGGCGGTTCTCCGCGAGGCGTTCAGGCGTTGGCGGCCGCATAGCGCCGCGCGCGCTGCGGCGGGGAGCCGTGCAGCGGCCTGCCGGCGCTCTCCTGCATGATGGCGATGGGGATCAGGGCGATCGCCGCGGCCCCCATGACGTAGAACGCCGGCATGTAGTTGTTGCCGCTGACCGAAACCAGGTACTGGATCACGAACGGAGCCGTGCCGCCGAATAGCGACGTGGACAGGTTATAGGCGATGGCGAACCCCGCATAGCGGTTGCGCGTGGGGAAGATCGCGGGCAGCGTCGAGGGCATGATGCCCGCGAGCATCACCGTCAGCAGGCCCAGGATCGCCAGGCCCGAGACCAGCAGCCAGGTAACGCCGGTCTGCAGCATCCAGAACGCCGGCACCGAGAGCAGGATGAAGCCTCCGCAGGCGGCCAGAAGCACTTTCTTGCGCCCGATGCCGTCGGACAGGTGGCCCAGCACCGGCGCGAGCCCCATCATGCCCACCATCACCGCGACGATCACCAGCAACGACTTGGTGCCGCCGATGTGGATCTGCTCCTGGAGGTAGCTGGGCAGGTAGGAGAGCACGTCGTAGTAAGCCACGTTGAGGATCAGCACCAGGCCCATGCACAGCAAGATCAGGCGCCAGTTGGCGGCTACCGCCTCCCTCAGGGGCGCACCGGCCACTTGCCCGGAATCCGCGAGGTCGCGGTAGGCGACGCTGTCCTCGAGGCGCAGGCGCAGGTAGAGCCCGAACAGGCCCAGCGGCCCGGCCAGCAGGAACGGTATCCGCCAGCCCCAGCTCATCATCGCCGCGTGCGGCAGGGCGAAGGTCAGGCCGGTGACGATCAGGGCCCCCAGCGAGTATCCGGCAAGCGTGCCGAAATCCAGCCACGCGGCCAGGAAGCCCCGCCGTTCGTCGGTGGCGGACTCCACCACGAAGGTCGCGGCGCCGCCGTACTCGCCACCGGCCGAGAAGCCCTGCACCAGCCTGGCCAGCACCAGCAGGATCGGCGCCCATACGCCGATACTGTCGTAGCCCGGGATCAGGCCCACGCCGAAGGTGCCGCAGGACATCGCGATGATGGTGATGGCGAGGATTCGGCTGCGGCCCAGCCGGTCCCCCAGCGGGCCGAACACGAAACCGCCCAGCGGGCGCACCAGGAACGCGACCGCGAAAGCGGCGAACGAGGACAACAGTGAGGCCGAAGAGCTGTGCGAGGGGAAAAACACGGCGCCGATGGTCGCAGCGACATAGCTGTAGACGCCGAAGTCGAACCACTCGAGGCAGTTGCCGAGCGCTGCGGCCGCCACCGACCGCCGGACCGTGCGTTCATCAACTGCGTGAGCCGGCTGCTGTGCCGAAGCCATGCGCGCAATGCCTCCGTGTTGCCCGGGTGCCCACAACGCCGGGGAGCTTGCCGGCGCAGTCCCGGGCCATCGCGGGCGTCACGAGCTTCCAGACTACCTGCCGAGGGGATGCGGGAACAGGCGCGGCTGCGGGGGTGCCCTACTCCATTTGGACCTCAGGCGATGGTCACGCTGTCGTCCAGGTAGACGTCCTGGATCGCGTGGAGCAGCTCGACGCCGTCCTTCATCGGCTTCTGGAACGCCTTGCGTCCCGAGATCAGCCCGATGCCGCCGGCACGCTTGTTGATCACGGCCGTGCGCACGGCCTGCGCCAGGTCGCTCTCGCCGGTGGAGGCGCCACCCGAGTTGATCAGGCCGATGCGGCCCATGTAGCAGTTGGCGACCTGGTAGCGGCACAGCTCGATCGGGTGATCCGGGGCCAGCTCGGTATAGACCTTGTCGCTGGTCTTGCCGAAGCCGATCGCGCGGAAGCCGCCGTTGTTCTCCGCCTGCTTCTGCTTGACGATGTCGGCCTCGATGGTGGCGGCCAGATGGTTGGCCTGGCCCGTGAGGTCGGCCGCCGTGTGGTAGTCCACCCCGTCCTTCTTGAAACCGGGATTGCGCAGGTAGGCCCAGCAGACGGTGGCCATACCCAGCTCGTGGGCATGCGCGAAGGCCTCGCTGATCTCCTGGATCTGGCGACGGGACTCCTCGGAGCCGAAGTAGATCGTCGCGCCGACCGCTACGGCGCCCATGTCGAATGCCTGCTCCACGCTCGCGAACAGCGTCTGGTCGTAGATGTTCGGGTAGGTCAGCATCTCGTTGTGGTTGATCTTGCAGATCATCGGGATGCGATGCGCGTACCGGCGGCCCACCGAGCCCAGCACGCCCAGCGTCGAGGCGATGCCGTTGCAGCCACCCTCGATGGCCAGCTCGAACAGGTTCTTCGGGTCGAAGTACATCGGGTTGGGGGCGAACGACGCTCCGGCGGAGTGCTCCACCCCCTGGTCGATCGGCAGCAGCGAGAGGTAGCCGGTTCCACCGAGCCGGCCGTGATCGAGCAGCGCCTGCATATTGCGCAGCACTGAGGGCTTGCGGTCCATCGGGACGAACACCCGGTCCACGAAGTCCGGCCCCGGAAGCTCGAGCATGTCGGCAGATATGCCTGTGCAGCGGTGTTCCAGCAGCCTGCCCGCCTCTTCTCCCAGCAGGTGCGCGATGTCGGTCATAGCCACTCTCCCCTTTCTCGATGCAGGCCCGGCGCCGGCGGGTTCCGGTAAACAGCGCTTCCACCGACCCCCTGCGCCCGGTGCTGACGCGGATGCCGCGGATTATAGACAACCCCTTCCGCGCCTGCCGGGCCGCAATCGGCGCCCACCCCTGCGGGCCGTATGCTACACGTGTGCACCGTGGACGGGAATGGCCCGGCCGCGCGGCGAGCATTCGGGGGACGGAACGGGGTCGCCCGGGTGATGCGTACCTGGAACCGCGCTTGCGCCGCCTGCCGGCCGCTGGCATGTTCGTCCAGGCCCGCCCGGCGAGAACGACACCCGTATGGAGGAGCCGCGTCATGGCCAAGTACGTACTCGCGCTGGACCAGGGGACCACCAGCTCCCGGGCGATCCTGTTCGACCACGCCGGCCGGCCGCTCGCGACCGAGCAGCAGGAGTTTCGCCAGATCTTCCCGCGCGACGGCTGGGTGGAACACGACCCGCTCGATCTCTGGCAGACCCAGCGGGACGTCGCCGAACGTGTCCTGAAGCACGAGCGCATCGGTGCCGGAGACATCGCCGCGATCGGCATCGCCAACCAGCGCGAGACGACGCTGCTGTGGGACCGGCGCACCGGCGAGCCGGTGTACAACGCGATCGTCTGGCAGGACCGCCGCACGGCCGGGCATTGCCAGCGCCTGCGCGCGGAAGGCTTCGAGGTCGAGCTGCGCGCGCGGACCGGCCTGGTGACCGACCCCTATTTCTCCGGCACAAAACTGGCCTGGATGCTGGACCACGTGGACGGCGCGAGGAAGCGGGCCGAGCACGGCGAGCTGGCGTTCGGCACCGTGGACAGCTGGCTGGTCTGGCAGCTCACCGAAGGGCGCCGGCACGTCACCGATGTGTCCAACGCCTCGCGCACCCTGCTGTACAACATCCACGAGGGGTGCTGGGACCCGACCATCCTCGACCGGCTGCGGATCCCCCCGGGGCTGCTGCCCGAAGTCTGCAGCTCCAGCGAGGTGTGCGGCGAGACGCGTCTGTTCGGTGATCCGGTTCCGATCGCGGGAATCGCCGGGGACCAGCAGGCGGCACTGTTCGGCCAGGGCTGCCATAAGCCGGGCATGGCCAAGAACACCTACGGCACTGGTTGCTTTGTGCTGCTCAACACCGGGACCGCGCCCCGGGAGTCGCACCGCGGCCTGCTGACGACGGTCGCCTGGCGTACCGGTCGCCGGGAACCGCCGGTGTACGCGATGGAGGGCGCCATCTTCGTCGCCGGCGCCGTGGTCCAGTGGCTGCGCGACCAACTAGCGCTGATCGAACGTGCCGAGGACAGCGAGACTCTCGCCGGACAGGTGGAGGACAGTCACGGAGTTTACCTGGTCCCCGCGTTCGTGGGCCTGGGAGCCCCGTACTGGGATCCGCACGCCCGGGGGACCATCACCGGCCTGACCCGCGATGCCGGACGCGCCCATATCGCCCGGGCCGCGCTGGAGGCGATCGCGTTCCAGACCTGCGACGTGCTCGAGACCATGCGCGCGGAATCCGGGATCACCCTCAACGCCCTGCGCGCCGACGGCGGCGCCAGCCGCAACGACCTTCTGATGCAGATCCAGGCGGACTTGCTGGGCGTGCCCGTAGAGCGACCGGCGTGCACCGAAACGACCGCCATGGGCGCAGCCCAGCTGGCCGGGCTCGCGAGCGGCTTCTGGAGCTCGCGGGACGAGCTCGCCTCGGTCAACACCGTCGAACGCCGCTTCGCGCCGTCGATCGGCAACGATCGTCGTAAAGCCATGCTGGAGGGTTGGCACCGGGCGGTGCAGCGATCCCTGGACTGGGCCGGGGACAGCACCGGCTGATCGAGAGGGGAACCTGCGCCCGGGCCGGACCTTCGAGAAGATTGCTGAGTGGCCTCGCCCGGGGGAGCGCGCGGCGTCACCGTTCTGCAAAGATCCGGGCCGTAAGCTTGAACCCGCGGGGCATTCCGGCACGGTCTGCCGCGGGCCACGGCAGGGCCGCCGGACCCGACGCTCGCGGGCGCCGCAATGCACCGTACGAACGTCATCAGGGTGTTCTAGACTCTCAATTGACCCGCTCCAGGGTTACCAACGAGGCGCCGCGCGCGTCAGGCCAAGGAGGAGGACCAGCCATGCCCGGACGCAGCCTGGGCCGCCAACTGGCGGCACCGACCGGATTCTTCGGACAAATGGCCGGACGCTACCGCAATCGCGTCAACGCACCGCTGCACGCCGCCGCGCTGGCGGCGCTCCAAGCGGCCCCGGGGGAACGGGTGCTCGAGTTGGGGTTCGGGCACGGTTCCATGCTGGAACGCCTCGCCGGTCTCGTCGCTCCCGGAGCGGTCACCGCGGTCGATGAATCCGTGGCCATGATCGAGGGCGCCCGCCGGCGCTACCGGCACCTGCTGGAAAATGGCAGCATCGAGCTCGCCTGCGGAACGGCGGAGCGGCTCCCCCTGGCCGACCGGCGCTTCGACCGCGCCTGCAGCGTCGACCGCATCCAGGCCTGGCGTTCCCCGCAGGCCGGCCTGGTCGAGATCCAGCGCGTGCTGCGTCCGGGTGGCCGGCTGGTGCTGGCGTTCTATCCTTGGGATACGCTGCGCCGCCGCCGGCAGGCTCCCCTGACGCCGGTTCCCCTGTATGCCCGCAATGTCGGCCGCCTGCTCGAGTCTGCCGGCTTTCGCGAGGTGCGGGTCCAGCTGCACGGACCGGAAACCTGGCCGTTCGCGTGCGCGATTGCCGAGCGCGCCCCGGGGTAGATGGCACGCGGTCGGCCCCACTTGGCTCCCGCTGCGGTTCGGCTTGGAAGAGCTGGGCTCTGGCGCCGGGACCGTCGGGCATGCAGGAGATCGGCCACACTCCGGGTTTCCCTCTCGTGAGCAAGGAACCCCGCAACGCCTGTGGTCAGGGCGTATTCCGGGTGGACGGCCGTGCCGGGCTGCGACGCCTTTGGGACCGGCTCGGGGTGGTGTATGCACAGGCGTGCCTGGATACGGACGGGACCTGCGCGTGGTCCGGGTTGGCAGCCGGTTGGTCACGGTGTACCGGCGCGAGGGGCCGATGGTTTCCACCACAACGCGGCGCTCGTTGCCGGATCAACTTCGACCGCATTTCCGCCAGGGCTCCCGAGCGCGTGGAACGGACCGCTCGCGCGCTTGGTCTTAACTATGCCGGTGTCGGGATCGGGCCGGTGGGGCGGGCGGCTGGTGCTACGTGCTGGAGTGCAACCTGTTCGTCGGCAACGATGGCATCAACGCTCGCGGCGTCAGGCCGGGACCGGAGCTCCGCCACCCGCGCTCTTCCGCGCGTTCTGCACGGCCGGCGGGGCCGGCCGACCGGTCACGGGTGCCACGGGATGGAGCGGCGCGAGGAATGAAGCAGCGTATCGTCGGCTTTCACCAGGACGACAGGAACCACTGGGTGGCGGAGCTGGAGTGCGGCCACACCCAGCACGTCCGGCACAACCCGCCCTGGGTCAATCGGCCCTGGGTGTTGCGCGAGGAGACCCGGAGGGCGCGTATCGGGCGTGAGCTCAACTGCAAGGCCTGCGACGCGGCACAGGAGAGTCCCGGGCGGGGGTCGCGGTCAACCCGCTAGCCTGAAAGCTCCGCCTCGCGCCCCCACCTCCGTTCCCAAATCGTTCGCCAGGCGCGGCTCTTGTCCCGCGGCCCGGGTCGCGCCCGCTGTGGTGCCGATCCGGGCGCGGGCCTTAGCGTCTGGGCTCGAGCAGGAAGACCTTCTCATACAGACGGGTCAGTCCGCGGTCCCGGAACCGGGGTGCCTGTTGGAGTACGTCCTCCGCGTGGAGCAGCGTGCAATGGTGGCGGTGCCGGAACAGGGCGGCCACTTCGGCATCACTGACCGAAAACGGCGGCCCGTCCATCTCCTCCTGCGGGTATTCCAGGGTGATCAGCAGGGTGCGTATGCCGGACGGGAACAGCTGTCCCATACGGTGAGCGTAGTCCTCCCGCAGCCGTGGCGGCAGCGCGATCAGGGACGCCCGGTCGTAGACCGCCCGCACCGGGCCCAGGTCGACCGCCTGCAGATGGAAGAAGTCCCCCTGCAGCACGGTAATCGCCCCGTCCCGGTAGCGCACATAGGCGCCACGGTCCTGCCGCTCGGGCGCCAGGCCCTGCTCCCGGAAGAACGCCCCCACCGCCACTTCGCTGATCTCGGCGCCGACCACGCGGTAGCCCTGCTGTGCGAGCCAAAGCATGTCCAGGGATTTGCCGCACAGCGGCACGAACACCGGGTCGCCCGGCTCCAGGTCCAGCCGATCGAAATAGCGCTGCAGGTGCGGGTTCACCCGATCCTGGTGAAAGCCGATCTGGTTCCTGAGCCAGCGCTCCCGCCAGAAACGTGGGTCCATGCCAACCTCCCGGTCGGTCACCCCCGGTGCCGGCAAGCCCGGGCCGTGACGCAATAGCCAGTGAATTTGCGTACATTCAGTACGCCATCGGCGAGAATCAGGTACTGGCCCTTGATCCCGCGCAACGTGGAGCAGATCGCGCCTTCCCGTTCCAGGTCCAGCGAACGAACCCGCTGCGGGTATTCCTCGACCGGATACGCGATCCGGTGCACCGCCCCCTGGGCCGGCCTGAGCGCGTCGTCGCCGTGCTCCGCGCGAATCCGCTCCAGCTCGGCGGCGGCCTGGTACAGCAGTTGCCGCCCGTGCGCCTGCAGATCGACCAGGGGCGGCGTGCCGCTCAGCATCCGACGCCAGTCCGTGCGGTCGCTCACGTGCCGGCGCAGCGCCGCCTCGACCAGGCCCGCCAGATAACGCGTGCGGACCCGGAGCAGCGCGATGCCCTGGACCGCGCCCTGGTCGATCCAGCGCCGCTGCTCGCGTCCCCCCCGGGTGATGCCCACCTTCAGCCCGGAGGCGTTGGCGAGGTAGACGAGATGGCCGCGCATGCAGTGCTCCCGGCCCCACTCCGGTTCCCGGCAAGTGCCCGCGTCGAAGTGGCACAGCTCCGGGCGCACGATGCACAGGTCGCAGCGCGCCAGGCGGCGACTGCACGGGTAACAGTAGCCCTGGCGATGGCTCCGCCGCGTGACCCGGCCACAGGCGATGCAGCGGATCTCGCCCTCGAAGCGCAGGACCACGGGTTGGCCGAGGAGCGCGTTCAGGTCGATCTCGGCCCCCCCCACGCGAAGATGATAGCTCACCGGATCGCCCGGCTCGCCCCGCAGCTTGTCCAGGCTGCCCTGCATCGGATCTCCCGCTCGGGTCGATGGCCGGATTCTACCACCGGGGTCAGTGGTAAACTGACCGTATGCGACGTGAGAGACAGCTCCCCACCCTTGCGGCGGCGCACCCGGGTGTTCGAGCGGGGTGCGCTGGTGCCGGCGATCCGGGCGGCATGCTGTACCCGGGAGAGCCCTGAGCGCGCCCTAGTCGGCCGCGCCCCCGAATACCCCGAGGAGGCGCTCTGCCAGCCGTCCGATTTCGCTACAGGTGATGGCGACGGATGCGTCGAACCCGGCGAGATCCTCCCCACCAGCGGCCTCGAGCTCCCCCTGCAGCAGGTCCATGGATCGCAGCCGGCGCAGCGAGAGATCCGAGGAGAGCACGAACGACATGCGATCCTCCCACTCGAGCGCGAGCCGGGTCACCAGCCAGCCCTCGGCCAGCTGCGTCTCGAGTCCGCCGCTGTCCGGTTCGATCCCGCGGCACCGGATGACACCGCCCTCCCCGGACGGCTGGCGAAGCTCGCATTCGGCTCCCGGCGCCAGGTCCCCGGGCGGGTTCACCCCGCGAAGCCACGCGGTGAGCACGCGCTCCGGCGCCTCCCGGGTCGCCGGGGGCACGGCGGGCAGCGTGCCCAGGCTTTCCCGCAGCAGGCTCACCGCGTCCTCGGCCCGCCTGGCGCTGGCGTCGTCCACCGCCAGCAGCCCGCGTAGCCGGTCGACGCACACCCAAGTGCGGCGCGAGCGGGTAAATGCCTGCGGCAGCAGCTCGAAGGTCAGCTGTTCGCGGAGGCGCGCCCGGGCCTGGCGCCCCGGCCGACGCCCCGTTTCCGATTCTACCGCGGCCGCTTCCTGCTCCACGCGCTCACGGACCACCGCGGGCGGCAGCACTCGCTCCTCGCTGCGCAGCGCCATCAGGAGGCAACCCCCCGCGGGGTGCACCAAGGAGTCGGTCTCCGGGTGCGGCGGCTCCCAGCCCATGGTCGATGCCTCGTGCTCGCCGCAGCCGCGGAACGCCTGGCGCGCAAGCCGGTCCGCCAGCGTGGCGGGATCGAGATCGAACGGCCGGGTGAGACGGAAGAACCGGAGATTGCGAAACCACATGCGGTGTCTGCCCAGGGAGGTGGAAAAACGCAGCATTATGCGGCGGCCCTGCCCGGCTGCCAAGGGCCCGTCGCCAGCGCCATCCCCAATGGCGGTGGCTTTACCTCTTGGCCGGTTAGTACAATGTCGGCGCCGGGTGGCGGCGCCCGTAGCGGGCCGGCCTCGTGGCGACACTCTCATCGGCACCGGACGGACTAGCCATGACTGAATCCCCGATCAAGCGGCGCAAGAGCGTACCCGTCAGGATCCGCGGCATCACCCTGGGCGGCGATGCCCCGGTGCGGGTGCAGTCGATGACCAACACCGATACCGCCGACGAGGTCGCGACCGCGGTGCAGGTGGCCCAGCTCGCCCGCGCCGGCTCCGAGCTGGTGCGCATCACCGTCAACAACGAGGACGCAGCCGCCGCGGTCCCGGCCATCCGCGAGCGCCTGGAAAGCATGGGCCTGGATGTGCCGCTGGTCGGCGACTTCCACTTCAACGGCCACAAGCTGCTTGCGCGCTACCCCGAGTGCGCCGAGGCACTGGACAAGCTGCGCATCAATCCGGGCAACGTGGGCAAAGGGAGTCGCCGCGATCCGCAATTCGCCAGCATGATCGAGCAGGCCTGCCGCTTCGGAAAACCGGTACGCATCGGGGTGAACTGGGGCAGCCTGGACCAGGACCTGCTGGCGCGGATGATGGACGAGAATGCCCGCCTGGCCCGGCCCAAGGAGCCGGAAGCGGTGATGCACGACGCTCTGATCGCCTCGGCGTTGAACAGCGCCGCCCGTGCCGAAGAGCTCGGCCTGGCCCACGATCAGATCGTGCTCTCCTGCAAGATGAGCGGCGTGCAGGACCTGATCTCCGTGTACCGCGATCTGGCGGCCCGCTGCGACTACCCGCTGCACCTCGGCCTGACCGAGGCCGGCATGGGCACCAAGGGCATTGTGTCCTCCACTGCCGCACTCGCGGTCCTGCTGCAGGAAGGCATCGGTGACACCATACGGATCTCGCTGACGCCGCAGCCCGGCGGGGATCGTACCGAGGAGGTGCACGTGGCCCAGGAGATCCTGCAGAACATGGGCATCCGCGCGTTCAGCCCGGTCGTGGTGGCGTGCCCGGGCTGCGGACGGACCACCAGCACCTTCTTCCAGCAGCTGGCGAGCGAGATCCAGGGCTATCTGCGGGAGATGGTCCCCCGCTGGCGCGTGGAGTATCCGGGCGTCGAGGATATGACCGTCGCGGTCATGGGCTGCGTGGTCAACGGCCCCGGCGAGAGTCGTCACGCCAACATCGGCATCAGTCTGCCCGGCACCGGCGAGAAGCCCGTCGCGCCCGTGTACGTCGACGGCGAGAAGACGGTGACCCTCAAGGGCGACAACATTGCCGGGGACTTCCAGGAGATCGTGCGGGACTACGTTGGGAAGACTTACGGCCGGCGCACCGCGAACGCCTAAGACCCGGCCGCGGGGCGGGCTGCCGCCGCCACCCTATCCGCGGAGTTCCGCCAGAAGCTGGCGAATCATGGTGTGCGCGCGGTCCCCGTAGGTGCCCCCGAACAGGTTCATGTGGTTGAGCACGTGGTAAAGCTGGTAAAGGGGCCGGCGCTGCCCGTAGCCCGCGTCCATCGGCCACGCGGCCGCGTAGGACTCGCGAAAACTGTGGCCGAAGCCGCCGAACAGCTCGGTCATGGCGATGTCCGTTTCCCGGTCACCCCAGTAAGTCGCGGGGTCATAGATGACCGGCTCGCCGTCGGCGTCCATCGCCGCATTCCCTCCCCACAGGTCCCCGTGCAGCAAAGATGGCTCCGGCCGGTAGCCATCGAACAGTCCGTGCAGCAGCGCACAAAGATGCCGCCCCTCCTCCAGCAGGGCCGCGCCCCTGCCGTTATTCTCCGCCACGTCCAGCTGGTGGCTCAGGCGCTGGTCACGAAAAAATGCGACCCAATCCTCGCGGCCGGCGTTGGGCTGGAGCGTCGAGCCGATGGTGTTGTCCATCTCCCAGCCATAGCGCGGCCCGGTCACCCGATGCATCGCCGCGAGCCGCTTGCCCAGGCGCCTGCGCCCGACCTCGTCCAACGGGCGCAGCTCCAGGTGCTCCAGCACCAGCGCCGATCCCGCCGTGGACCGGACCAAGGCAACCACGCCCGGAACCCGGACCGTCCCGCTCGCGGCAATCTCCTGCAGGGCCCGGGCTTCCGCCTCGAACATCCACGCCAGCTCCGGCCGGTTGCCCTTGACAAACAGGGGACGGTCGCCGCAATGGACGCGCCAGGCGCGGTTTATGTCGCCACCGGGGACCCCCTGCCAGCGATCCAGCGCAGGCGCGTCCGGCCAGGTTTGGTGCACGGCCTGATCCACCGCGGCGCGGAACGGATCCGGTTCGGTCATGGCTCGCTCCACCGCTCGCTGCAAAGACAGACTTCCGGACGCGCCCCCTGCCCGGTCCGCTGGTCGCGCTTCCGCGACGATCCATCGTGCCCACACCGGCCGGGAATCGGCAAGCGGCAGTTGCCGCCCGCAGGTCCTGGCCGTGGATCGCCGGTGCCGTGGTCTCTGCATGCAGATGGGACGTCCCGGTCACGACCGGTATCAGGATGACGCAACAGAGTGCCCCGGTGCTTGCGGGGAATTGGCGGTGGGTCAGGGATTCGAACCCTGGAAGGGCGTAAGCCCTTGCCGGTTTTCAAGACCGGTGCATTCAACCGCTCTGCCAACCCACCGGCGAAGGTGCTACCGGGGCGCGCGGGCGCGCTCCGCGTTCGCCGAACACTGTAATGGTGGCAGCGCGGGTTTTCCAGCGACAGAGCTCCGCGAATGGCCTAGAATAGGCGGCATCGATGCCCCGGCCGGAACCACCCTCGCGCGTGCCGGTCTCAGGGACATACAACGAGCGTATCACTACCCGGAGGTGAACGATGCCCGCTAACGAGCGGACCGTTACCCGCGCGGACAGTGGAGTCCTTGCGACCAACAAACTGATCCGCAACACCTACATCCTGCTGTCGCTGACGCTGATGTTCAGCGCCGCCACCGCAGGCCTGTCGATGGTGCTGGGCTGGAGCCAGCCGGGACTGCTGCTGACCTTCGCGGGCTATTTCGGTTTCCTGTTCCTGACCCAGCGCTTCCGCAACAGCGTCTGGGGACTGGTATTCGTATTTGCCCTCACCGGGTTCATGGGGCTGACCCTGGGGCCGATCATCGAGACCTACCTGAAGGTCTTCGCCAACGGCGGCGAGCTGGTGATGACGGCGCTCGGGGGCACCGCAGTCATTTTCGTCGGGCTGTCAGCCTATGCCCTGCTCACGCGGAAGAACTTCAGCTTCATCGGCGGCTTCGTGATGGTGGGCATTCTGGTCGCCTTTCTGGCCGGGATCGCCGCGATGCTGTTCTCGATCCCCGGTCTGTCGCTGGCCGTCTCGGCCATGTTCATTCTACTGATGTCTGGCCTGATCCTGTACCAGACCAGCGAGATGGTGCACGGCGGCGAGACCAACTACATCACGGCAACCGTGACCCTCTACGTGGCGTTGTTCAACCTCTTTCTGAGCCTGCTCGAGATCCTCGGCGCCTTCTCGGGACGCCGTTGAGCCGGGCCCGGGCGCCCGTGCCCGGAAAATCGGCTGCGGTAGTAAGGAGTCGATCCCGTTCTCCCGCATGAAGGTCTCGATGGTATAGGTATCGGGATCCCGGATTTCGGTCTCGATCCGGTAATGCTCGCCGACTTCCCGGTGCAGTCGGCGGGTTCCCTCGTTCAGGTGACTCGGGTGCCGCCTGAAGACCGGGATCCGCGACGCATTGTCCCGCGCCAAGTCGGTAACGACCATCCTCCCCGCGCCGAAGCTCGCGCCGGTGCCGCCGGGATATAGCCCCGCTCGATTCCCGGCAGGACCCGCGCGGCGGCAGCGGTCCTGCCCCGACGACCGGCACCGATACTCGCGTCCCTCATTCGCTCACCTCTCGATGCACATTCCGATTCCGATCGGGCAAGCACCCGGCCCCAAAGGCGGCCGCGGCAGCCGGGCCGGCAGCCAGGTCCGGGATGCTAAAATCCATCATGGCGTGGCTTTCCGTGCTGTACCGGCGGCCTGATGAAGGGCAAGCTGGCAGTCCTTGATCAGGCTTAAGAAGAATGCGTACCGATATTTTTACGCTCGGAATGTATAACGGGCCCGTTGCGACAGAGGAAGGGCCGGCATGAAACTCAGGCAGCTTCGCTACATCGCTGAGGTCGCGGACCGCAACCTGAACGTGACCGCGGCGGCCGAGGCGCTCTATACCTCGCAACCGGGGGTCAGCAAGCAGGTGCGCCTGCTGGAGGACGAGCTCGGGGTGCAGGTCTTCGAGCGCAACGGCAAGCACCTGACCAGCATCACGCCCGC
This sequence comes from Gammaproteobacteria bacterium, assembly GCA_035638695.1. Taxonomy (GTDB): domain Bacteria; phylum Pseudomonadota; class Gammaproteobacteria; order UBA5335; family SLRW01; genus DASQZJ01. Next base: position 61,363 of record DASQZM010000098.1, read on the forward strand.
CGGCCGTGCCATTCTCGACCTGGCGCGCCGGATCCTGCGCGACGCGGAGAACGTCCAGCGCGTGGCGTCCGATTACCGCGACGAGACGCGTGGAAGCCTGCGCCTCGCCACCACCCACACACAGGCCCGCTACGCACTGCCCCCGACCATCGCCCGCTTCCGCGAGAGGTATCCCCAGGTCTCGCTTCATATTCACCAGGGCAGCCCGATGCAGATCGCCGAATGGGCCGCCCGCGGCAAGGTGGATTTCGCAATCGCCACCGAGGCGATGGAGCACTTCGAGGACCTGGTGATGATGCCGTGCTACCACTGGAACCGCTGCGTCCTGGTGCCGCCCGGGCATCCCCTCGCAAAGGCCCGTCCGCTGACGCTGGAAGCGGTGGCGCGGTATCCGATCGTGACCTACGTGTTCGGCTTCACGGGCCGCTCCAAGCTGGACCGGGCGTTCGGCGAGCGGGGCCTGCAACCCGACGTCGTGCTCACGGCGGTCGATTCGGACGTGATCAAGACCTACGTGCGTCTCGGGCTGGGGGTGGGTATTCTCGCCAATATGGCGTACGACGCGGAGCTCGATGGCGACCTCGTGGCGGCCGATGCCAGCCACCTGTTCGAGCACAGCACCACGCGCATCGGTTTTCGCCACGGCACCATGCTGCGGCGCTACATGTACGAGTTCATCCGCGGCTTCGCACCCCACCTCACGCGCGAGATCGTGGACCACGCCATGGCGGCCGAAACCCCGGAGGCCCGGGAGCGGCTGCTGGAGCCGGTCGCTTCCCGCTTGCCGACTCTTTAGCGGCGCCGCGCGATGCGCTTGGAGAAGCTCAGGGAGGAGCATCATTCGCACCGGCTACGGCCCGGGCTCCGCGCACTGCTCGCGCTCTTTCGCCGTTACTGGCTGATGGCCCTTGTCTGGGTTGCATTGCTGGCCCAGGCCACTGCGATGCCCCGTATCATAGCGGTCCGCGCCAGCCAGCGTGGCCGCGATGACGCCGAGTACGTGGCACTGGCCGCGAGCCCCGGCACTACGCTCGCCGGCTACAGCCTGATCGTGGTCGAGGGCGACCACGGACGCGCCGGACGGGTCGACCGGCGCATCGATTTCAGCGACCGCGACCGCCTTGGCGGTAACGGGCGCTTCCTGGTCGGAGTCTGCCGGGGCCTGCGCCGTCTGTACCGCCTGCATCCTGACCTGGCGATTCCCCCGGACTATCTCGAAAACTCCTCGCTGACGCTGGCGCTGGTGCGGACCGACACGCTCGCGGCGCACGGCCTGGCCGGTATCAAGGCCGTCAGCGCCCTGGCGCTGGATGACGGCGACCCGGGCGACCGCTTCTATTTCGGTGCCGCGCGGGTGGGTCCGGCCGGCAAGTACTTCCCGCCGGGGGCCCGCCGGGTGCACGGGCGCTGGCGCACGCTCGCCTTCGACGCGGGTGGGGAGCCCGGCCCCGTTTCCGGCGGACACGACGGATGCCGCGCGGATTCGGTCTCGATCCCGACGATCCAGGGCAACGGCATGCGATCCCCCTACGCGGGCCGGTCGATCCGCACCGGCGGCGTGGTCACTGCCGTCGACCGACGGCGATCCGGCTTCTGGCTTCAGGCGGTACCGGGAGACGGTGACCCGGATACCAGCGACGCGGTGTTCGTCCACGATCCGCACCTGCGCCACCGGGGCATCCGCACCGGTGATCGGCTGATGCTGACCGGGCGGGTGCGAGGGGCGCCCACCGGACGTACCCCGCCGCGCACCGAGGTCTTCCTGGTGCGGCGGATCCGGCGCCTCAAGCGCGGAGCGGAATTGCCCGGGCCGGTGCCACTGCGGCGCCTGCCCCGGAGCTCGCGCCGGGATGCGATGAAGCGCTGGGAGTCGCTGGAGGGCATGCGGGTGCGGATCTCCCACGCGACGGTCGTCGGGCCCACCGATGCGTACGGCGACGCGGTCGTGCTGGCCCCGGGCAATGTGCGCTCCGAGCCCGACCTCACACCGACGACGGGCATCCTGCGCCTGCGCTCCACGGCGCCGGGGCGGGTGAACTACCATCCCGAGCGCGTGATGCTCTCGCCCCTCGGCTCCGTCCCGCTGCCGCCACTGCGCGTCGGAGACCGGGTGGCCCGCGCGACCGGCGTGGTCGACATCCGGTACGGAAGCTACCGCGTGCTCGTCACCGGGCTCCGGGCGTCGCCCTCCGCGGTTCCGGCCGCGAGCCCCCTGCCGGCGCCGGACTCGGGTACGCTGGCCGTCGTGTCGATGAACCTCGAGAACCTGTTCCCTCCCGGTGCTCGCGTGTCCACAGGCGCGCGCCCGGTACGCCGTCGGGACTACGAAAGACACCGGGACAAGCTGGTGTCCCTGTTCGCCGATGACCTTCGTGCGCCCGCTCTCATCGTGGTGACCGAAGCCGGCAGCGCGTCCGTGGTCCAGGATCTTGCCGCGCGCCTCGGACAGTGCACCGGCCACGCCTACCACGCTGCCAGCCGTCCCAGCGGCGACCGTCGCGGCATCCGCGAGGGCTTCCTCTGGCAGGTGGGGCGGCTGCACCTCGAGCGTGTGGAGTCGCTGTCCGCGCCCGGGCGTGATCCGCTGCTCGGCCGCTTCACCGTGGCCGGCCGGCTGCTGACCGTGATCGCGGTACACTTCCGGAGCAAGTACGCGGACGATCCCCTGTTCTGCGAGTGCACCCCGCGCCGACCGAGCGAGCGCCTGCGCCGCCGGCAAGCGGCACGGGTGCGCGACCGGGTGTCCCGCGCGCTCCGGCGCGATCCCCGCGCACTCCTGCTGGTCGCGGGCGATTTCAACGACTTCGCCTTCCGCGAGCCGCGCGAAGGCGGCCCGGACCCCGTCAGCCTGATCGCCGGAGAACAGGCCCCGCACCTGGCGGATCTCACCGCGCGCCTCCCCGGCCCGCAGCGCTACAGCTACATCTACCGGGGCAATGCCCAGCTCATCGACCACATTCTGGCCAGCCCCGCGCTGGCCCGTGGTGCAACGTTCGTGCGCCTGCCGCACGTCAACGCCGCCTTCCCCGCCTCCCTGGCGAAGGACCCGCACACGGTGCGGCGAAGCTCCGATCACGATCCGATCGTCGCCCGCTTCCGGCTGCCTGGCCGCGACTGAAGCCGGGTTCCCACCGCGGGCCATCCGGCCCAGACTCCTCAACCCCTTAAGAACTCGCCCCCGCGCCCCCTCGCATTCCGCGGATGGATGGTACGATGCCCGGCACCGACAAGCTGCCGTAGCAAGCGAAGGAGATAGGCGCATGACCGAGCGGAACCACGAGATCCGGCTGGCGGCCCGGCCGCACGGCTGGCCCGACCAGAGCAATTTCGAATATGCCGAGGTGCCAGTACCCGAGCCCGCCGACGGCGAGGTGTTGGTACGCAACATCTACATGTCGGTCGATCCCTACATGCGTGGCCGCATGAACGACGTCAAATCCTACGTGCCGCCGTTCCAGGTCGGTAAGCCGCTGGAGGGACATGCGATCGGACAGGTGGTGCGCACGCGCACCAGCGAGCTGGCCGAGGGTGACCTGGTGAGCAGCATGTATGGCTGGCGGGAGTACTTCACGGCGCCGCCGAGCCCCCCGGGCGGCATGCCGCTGATCAAGGTCGACCCGGACCTCGCTCCGCTGCCCGCGTATCTCGGTGTCCTGGGCATGCCGGGACTGACCGCCTATGCCGGCCTGCTGGAAATCGGCGAGCCCAGCACCGGCGAGACGGTGCTGGTGTCGGCTGCGTCCGGGGCAGTCGGCAGTGTGGTGGGCCAGATCGCTCGGATCAAGGGCTGCCGTGCCGTGGGCATGGCCGGCTCCGACGGGAAGGTGCGCCACCTGTTGGACGAGCTGTGCTTCGACGACGCCTTCAACTACAAGACCTCTGACCTGAACGGCGCCATTGCCCGCGCCTGTCCCGACGGCGTCGATGTCTACTTCGAGAACGTGGGCGGAAAGATCCTCGAGGCGGCGCTCACGCACATGCGCCCCTTCGGCCGTATCCCGGTATGCGGCATGATCTCCCTGTACAACCTGGAGAAGCTGGAGCCGGGTCCCGCCAGTATCATCCAGATTATCCCCAATCGGCTGCGCATGCAGGGCTTCATCGTGTCGGACCATTTCGACCTGATGCCCCGCTTCCAGCAGGACATGGCCGAATGGATCCGCGACGGCCATGTCAAGCACCGGGAAACCATCGAGGAAGGGCTCCAGAACGCACCCCAGGCCTTCCTCGACATGATGCAGGGCAAGAACCTTGGCAAGATGGTAGTGCGCGTTTCCGACGATCCCACGGCCTGACCGCCACGGGGCGCGGCGACCGCCGCGCCCCGGCCGCCGGGGTTACCGCTCGTCCCGGGCCGCCCCGCAGTTCCAGCAGATCGCGAATTCGGGCCCGACCTGCTCGCCGCAGCGTGGACACCGCCAGGACGGCGCGTCGCCACTGGCCGGCCGCAGCACCTCGGCGATCAGCTCGCGCGCGAGGCCGTACTGGCGCTCGTCCTCCAACCACAACACCGGGCGGGTATCCGCCGGAAGCTGTCCCACCCCGCCTTGCAGGTACACACCCTGGACATGCACGCGTATCCCGCGTGCCGCCAGGTAATCCCGGCACATCTGCGCCTCCAGCAGTCCCTGTGCCTCGTATAGCGGGATCATGCCTTCCCCCGTCGGGCCTCGCACCAGCATAGCGGGACCGCGGGCCGGGACGAAGCCCTGCCTCGCTCAGGCCCGAATCACCGCCTGTCCGCCCATGTAGGGCTGCAGGACCTCGGGAACGGCGATGCTGCCGTCGGGCTGCTGGTAGTTCTCCAGCACGGCCACCAACGCCCGCCCGGCCGCCAGGCCGGAGCCGTTCAGGGTATGCACCGGCTCCGGCTTGCCCGTGTCCGGATTGCGAAAGCGTGCCTTCATGCGCCGCGCCTGGAAGCCCTCAAAATTGCTGCAGGAGGAAATCTCGCGGTAGCGGCCCTGGCTCGGCAGCCACACCTCAAGGTCATAGGTTTTCGCCGCCGAGAATCCCATGTCGCCCGCGCAGAGCGCCACTACCCGGTAGGCCAGCCCGAGCTGTTGCAGAATCGACTCGGCGTGCCCGGTCAGCTCCTCGAGGGCGCCGTAGGAGTGTTCCGGGGAAACCACCTGGACCAGCTCGACCTTCTCGAACTGGTGCTGGCGGATCATGCCGCGGGTGTCCTTGCCGTAGGAACCGGCCTCGGAGCGGAAGCAGGGCGTGTGCGCAACCAGCCGCAGCGGAAGGGCCTCCGTCTCCAGGATGCTGTCCCCCACCAGGTTGGTCACCGGCACCTCGGCGGTAGGGATGAGATAGTAGCCCCACTCTCCGCCGATCGGGAACAGGTCCTCCTCGAACTTGGGCAGCTGCCCGGTGCCGATCAGCGCCTGCCGGTTCACCAGGTACGGGACGTAGACTTCCTGGTAGCCGTGCTCCCGCGTGTGGCGGTCCAGCATGAACTGGATCAGGGCCCGATGCATGCGCGCCAGCTCGCCCCGCAGCACGACGAAGCGGCTGCCCGCGATGCGCCCGGCGCGCTCGAAATCCATGCGCTGGCGTGCGGTCCCGAGGTCGACGTGGTCGCGTGGCTCGAAGTCGAATCGGGGCGGCTCGCCCCAGCGGCGCAGCTCGACATTGGCGTCCTCGTCGGCGCCGTCCGGCACGCTTTCGTGCGGTACATTGGGGATACCCAGGAGCAGCTCCTCAAGCTCCGCACGGGCCTCCTCCAGGCGCGCCTCGGCCGCCTCGAGGCGCTCGCCCAGGCTCGAGACCCGGTCGATCAGGGGCTGGATGTCGTGCCCGGCAGCCTTCGCCTTGCCGATCTCGCGGGAGCGCACGTTGCGCTCGTTGCGCAGCTCCTCGGTCTCGACCTGCACCTGTCGACGGGTCCGCTCCAGGCGCCGGAAGGCGTTCACATCCAGCTCGAAGCCGCGCCGCCGGAGGCGGGCGGCCACGTCGTCGAGCTCGTTGCGCAGGCGTCTGGGATCCAGCATCGCGTCTATGATTTCCTGCTGTTGCGGTCCTTTTCGCGCAACGCCTCGAGCTTCTCCCCGATACGGATCTCGAGCCCCCGGGGCACCGGCCGGTAGTAGCGCCGCTCCCCCATCTCCTCGGGGAAGTAGCGCTCGCCCGCCGCGTAGGCATCCGGCTCGTCATGGGCATAGCGATACTCCCGGCCGTAGCCCAGCTCCTTCATGAGGCGCGTCGGGGCGTTGCGGAGATGGATCGGGACCGGCAGCGAGCCGTGCGCCGCCGCATCCTGCGCGGCCCGGTTGAAGGCGGTGTAGACAGCGTTGCTCTTCGGCGCGCAGGCAAGATACACAACGGCCTGGGCGATCGCAAGGTGACCTTCCGGGCTGCCCAGACGCTCCTGCACGTCCCAGGCGTCCAGCGCCAGGGCGACGCCGCGCGGATCGGCGTTGCCGATGTCCTCGCTCGCCATGCGCACCGCGCGGCGTGCGATGTAGAGCGGGTCGCAGCCGCCGTCGAGCATCCGCGCCAGCCAGTAGAGGGCCGCGTCGGGGGCGGAGCCGCGCACCGACTTGTGCAGCGCGGAGATCTGGTCGTAGAAGGCCTCCCCGCCCTTGTCGAACTGCCGCACGCCACCAGCCACGACCTCGGCTACGATCTGCTCGTCGACGCGGCCGCCGTGTGCCTCGTCGCCCGCCAGGTCGGCACACAGCTCCAGCAGGTTCAGGGCGCGGCGGGCATCACCGTCGGCCGCCTCGGCGAGACGGTCCAGGAGCGCGGGTTCGACGCCCGTACCACGCCCGCCGAGGCCGCGCCCGGCATCGGCCAGCGCCCGGTCCAGCAGGCGCCGCAGGTCGGACGGCTCCAGCCGGCGCAGGACGTAGGTCCGGGCGCGTGAGAGCAGCGCGTTGTTGAGTTCGAACGAGGGGTTCTCCGTGGTCGCGCCGACGAACACCAGGGTGCCGTCTTCCACGTAGGGCAGGAAAGCATCCTGCTGCGCCTTGTTGAAGCGGTGGACCTCGTCGATGAACAGGATCGTCCCTCTCCCCTCGGACTGTCGCAGCGTGCGCGCCCTTTCCACCGCGGCGCGCACGTCCTTGACGCCGGCCATGACGGCCGAGAGCGTCACGAACGCCATGTCGCAGTACTCGGCGATCAGGCGCGCCAGCGTGGTCTTGCCCGAGCCCGGCGGTCCCCACAGCACCATGGAGTGCAGCGAGCCGCCCTCGATCGCCAGCCGCAGCGGCTTGCCGGGGGCGAGCAGGTGCTCCTGGCCGACGCACTCGTCCAGCGTGCGCGGCCGCATGCGGTCCGCCAGCGGCCGGTAGGCTGCGCTCCTACCCGTCATGGCCGGCATTCGCCGCGCCAGGCGCCTTGCTCATGTTCAGCCTCCGACCACCTCGACTCCCGGTGGCGCCTGGAGCTGGAACCGCGAGGCCTTGATCGGCTGGTTCACGCTCACGTCGCTGAAGCGGATGCGGGTGGTCTCGTCGAAGGTGTCGTGCAGCTCCATCACCGCCAGCCGGCCGTCGCGGAACCCCAGGCGTATGCTCTTGAAATCCGTGTCCTGGGTTTTCGGCTTTAGCTCGACCCAGCGCGCCTTGCCGACCTTTCCCAGGTCCTTGATCTGAAAGCGCTTGTCCAGGGCGGCGCCGCCGGCCAGGAGCATTGCCGGGGTACTCGTGAGCGCCTTGCTCACGGGGCGGACCGTGATCTGCGAGAGATCCACGTCATAGAGCTTGACGGTCTTGCCGTCGCTGACGATCAGCCGCTTGTGCGGTGCATCATAGCGCCATCGGAAGCTCCCGGGGCGCCGTATCCAGACCTCCCCCCGCGCGCGCTGCTTCACCTGCATATTGCTGTCCAGCAGCACCTGGCGGAAGCGGGCATGCAGCGTGTGCACGCTGTGGTAGAAATGCTCCAGCTCCTTCACCGCCGTGTTGCCGTCCGAGGCGGCGAACGCATTCGGTGCAAGCAGCGTGGCGGCAAGACACAGACCGAACAGCCGCGCCAGGAGGCGCGGCCGGGACATTACCGGGAAACGGTTCATTCTCTCATATCGTCCTTCGGTGGGGGTGCGGCCAATACCTCGCGCGAGCCGTTCCCCTCGAGCGGGCCCACGATGCCGGCGCTCTCCATCTGCTCCACCAGGCGCGCGGCGCGGTTGTAGCCGATGCGCAGGCGGCGCTGAACGCCCGAGATGGATGCCTTGCGGGTCTCGGTCACGACTTGCACGGCCTGGTCATAAAGCGGGTCCTGCTCCGCATCCCCGGGGTCACCGCCGGTGCCCGGGAGCATGGCCGACTCCTCCGGTCCGGAGAGCACCTCATCCAGGTACTGCGGGGCACCCTTCCTCAGATGGGACACCACCGCGTGCACCTCGTGGTCAGCCACAAACGCGCCGTGCACGCGCGTGGGCGAGCCCGTGCCAGGGGGCAGGTAAAGCATGTCGCCGTGCCCCAGCAACTGCTCCGCGCCCATCTGGTCGAGGATGGTACGCGAATCCACGCGCGAAGAGACCTGGAACGCGATCCGGGTAGGAATGTTTGCCTTGATCAGCCCGGTAATGACGTCGACCGATGGCCGCTGAGTCGCCAGAATCAGGTGGACTCCGGAGGCGCGGGCCTTCTGCGCCAGCCGGGCAATCAGCTCCTCGACCTTCTTGCCGACCACCATCATCAGGTCCGCCAGCTCGTCGACCACGACCACGATATACGGCAGTGGCTCGAGCCCGGCGGGCTCGCCGGCCTCATCCGGCCCTGTCTGACCGGCGGCGTGCAGCGGGTCCGGGATCGGCTCGCCGCGATCGGCGGCCTCCTTCACCTTGCGGTTGAAGCCCGCCAGGTTGCGCACTCCCACCCCGGCCATCAGCCGGTAGCGCCGCTCCATCTCCGCCACGCACCAGCGCAGCGCGTTGCTGGCCTCCTTCATGTCCGTGACCACCGGGGCCAACAGGTGCTGGATCCCGTCGTATACCGACAGCTCCAGCATCTTGGGATCGATCAGGATCAGCCGCACCTGCTCCGGGCAGCTCTTGTAGAGCAGGCTGAGCAGCATCGCGTTGATCGCCACGGATTTGCCCGAGCCGGTGGTGCCGGCCACCAGCAGGTGCGGCATGCGGGCCAGGTCGGCCACCACGGGGTAGCCGCTGATGTCCTTGCCCAGCGCCAGTGTCAGCGGTGCCGAGGACTTGTCGTACTCGCGAGAGCGCAGGATCTCGCTGAGGCAGACCAGTTCCCGCTCCTCGTTGGGTATTTCCAGGCCGACCACGGATTTTCCGGGGATTACCTCCACCACGCGGACGCTCACCGCCGACAGCGCCCGCGCCAGGTCCTTCGAGAGGTTGGAAATCTGACTGACCTTGACACCCGCTGCCGGCTGGAGCTCGAAGCGTGTAACCACGGGTCCCGGGTGGACCGCCACGACCTCGACCTCCACGCCGAAATCCCGGAGCTTGAGCTCCACCTGCCGCGAGATCGCCTCCAGGGCCTCCTGCGAATAGGGCTTGCGGCCATCCGGGGGCGCGTCCAGCAACCACAGCGGCGGCGGCTCGCCCGGCGCGGCCGGTCCCTCGAACAGCTTGCCCTGGCGTTCCTTCTGGGCCCGTTCACTGGGCTCGACCGCCGCCACCTTGGGCTCGATGCGGGGCTTCGCGCGGCGCCGCGCACGGGACCGCTCACGTTGGACGGTCTCGCGGCGCGTCCGGCGCGCCCGCCGGTAGAGGACTATCTCCCACAGCGCCCGCCAGCGTCCGTGCAGGAACGCGAGAACGGTCAGCGTGGCCCTCCCGGTCAGGTCCATCAGGCGCAGCCAGGACAGGCTGCTGAACAGGGTCACGCCGGTGAGGAACAGCGCCAGCATGAAGAGCGTCGCACCGACGAAGCTGAACACCGCCACCAGGCCGTTGCCCACCGCATCGCCCAGAATCCCGCCGGGACCCAGCGGCAGCGGCATCAGTCCGGCACGCACGTGCAGCGCCGCGAGCGCGCTGCCCGTGGCCAAGGTGAGCACGAACCCCAGCGCGCGCAGTCCGGATGTAGCCAGTGCCCCGCGATCCGCCTCGCGCGGCCCGCGGAACGCGAGCCACCCGCACCAGCCCACCATCACCGGGAACAGGTAGGCCATGTAGCCGAACAGCGACAACAGCACGTCGGAGATGTAGGCTCCCGCCAGGCCGCCGCGGTTGGCGATCCCCTGCCCCAGCCCGGTATGGGACCAACCCGGGTCCGCGGGGCTGAAGCTGACCAGCGCCACCACCAGGTAGACCGCGACGGTGACCAGCACGATCAGCGCGCCCTCCCGCAGCCCGCGCGCCAACGGCGGTACCCGCAGTGAGGTTCGATCCTTGTCCGGCGTCGCGTCCGCCACTATCCTAAGCCCGTTTGTGAGAATTGCACTATAAGTGGCTATTTGACCATATTTTTGTGCGGTCATCCACGCAGCGTATCCAGCACCGGACGTCCGTCCCGGACATTGATCGCCTCAGCCAGCGCGGGGACGGATTCCCAGTCATCCGCGGCGAGCCGTTCGACATAGGGCGTAAGTACGGCCGACAGTGCCTGCGACGCCGTCCGCGGCACCGCGCCCGGCATGTTGGTCACGCTGAAATGAATCACGTCGTAGACCAGGTACGTGGGGTCGTCATATGTCGTCGGGCGGGTGGTCTCGACGCAACCCCCCTGGTCCACCGATACGTCCACCACCACGCTGCCTGCGGGCATGCTGCGCACCATCGGAGCGTCCACCACGCGCGGCGCCCGCGCCCCCGGCACCAGTACGGCCCCGATCACGATGTCGGCAGCCGCCACGGCCTCCCGCACCGCATCGGCGTACGGGAACAGGGCAGTCACCCCGGTCCCGAGGGGGCGCACGCTGGCCAGGCGTTCGCGATTCAGGTCGAAGGCCACCACCTCGCTGCCCATGTCGACCGCCATCTGCGCCGCGGCCATTCCCGCCGAGCCGCAGCCGAGCACCACCACCCGGCCCCGCGGCGCGCCGGTGATCCCGCCGAGCAGCAGGCCGCGCCCTCCCTGGGGGCGATGCAGCAGGTGCGCCCCGATCTGCACCGACAGGCGCCCGGCGATCTCGCTCATCGGGGCCAGCAGTGGCAGCAACCCGCCCTTCTGCACCGTCTCGAACGCGACCGCGGTCAGGCCGATCCGGCACAGCGCATCCTCGAGCTCCGGCAGGGCGGCCAGGTGCAGGAAGCAGAACAACAGGTGATCCGGCCGCAGCAGCTCGAGCTCGTCAGCGACCGGTTCCTTCACTTTCACGATCAGGCGGGCCGATCCGTAGACTCCGGCCGGATCCTCGGCAAGCCGGACGCCGGCCGCCTCGTATGCATCGTCGGGATACCCGCTGGCCTTCCCGGCGCGGCGCTCGACCCATACCTCGTGCCCGAGCGCGACGAGGTGCGCGCAAGCTTCCGGTACCAGTGCTACACGTCCTTCCAGCGGCTTTCGTTCCCGCGGTACCCCGATGCGCATTGCGCCCCCGCTTGCAACCGTCGCGAATGGCCGGCCCAGTATACATGAGGCACCCGCACCCCGGAGCCGTCGGGCACTGGCAGGCAACGTCGGTTTCGGCGTTGCGCTCGCCGTTTGCCCGGCCTCTGAGACGTGGCCTTACCCCCGGCCGGGTTAGTAGAATAGCCGGTCATGCAGATACAGGTCTGCTCCAGCCTCGCGGAACTGTCGGCGGCCGAATGGAATCGGCTCGCTTGGGACGGATATCCCTTTACCCGCTACGAGTTCCTCGCCGCCCTGGAAAGCCATGGCTGCGTCGGACCCGGGACCGGCTGGGCGCCCCGGCATCTGCTGGTGCGCGACCGGGAGCGCCGGCTGATCGGGGCCCTGCCGCTGTACCTCAAGGATCACTCGATGGGCGAGTTCGTCTTCGACTGGGCCTGGGCCGACGCCTACGAACGCCACGGCCTCGCCTATTATCCCCGCCTGGTCGCCGCCATCCCGTTTACCCCCGTGACCGGGCCGAGACTGCTTACACCCGGCGCGGACGTGTTAAGCCACAGCGGCACTACCGCCGCCGCGGTGCGGGAGACTCTCGCCGACGGCGCGATCAGCTATGCCCGCGAGCTCGGGGTCTCCTCCCTGCACTGCCTGTTTCCCGACCAGCAGGACCGCGACCGCCTCGCCCGACACGGCCTGCTGCTGCGCAAGGCGTGCCAGTTCCACTGGCAGAACCGCGGCTACAGCGACTTCGAGGACCTTCTGGCAGCGTTCACCTCCTCCAAGCGCAAGAAAATCCGGCGCGAGCGGCGACGGGTGAGCGAGGCCGGCATCCGGTTGCAGTGCGTCCGCGGCGACCGGCTCGATCCGTCGCTGTGGCCGGCGATCCACCGGCTGTACGCGAGCACCTATCACATGCGCGGTCGCCCACCCTACCTCAACCGCGCGTTCTTCGAGGAGATCGCCCGCACCATGGGCGAGCAGCTGGTCCTGTTCCTGGCGTGGAACGGTGGGCGCCTGCCGGTCGCGGTGGCCATCACGCTGCGCGACGAGGCGGCGTTGTACGGACGCCACTGGGGTGCCGACGCGGACTATCACAGTCTGCACTTCGAGGCCTGCTACTACCAGGGGCTCGAGTACTGTATCCGCGAGGGGCTTGCCCGCTTTGATCCCGGGACGCAGGGCGAGCACAAGGTCAGCCGGGGCTTCCTGCCGGCCACCGCCTGGTCGGCCCACTGGATCTCGGACCCGCGCTTCCGGGACGCGATCGCGGACTTCGTGGAGCGTGAGGCGCGCTACGTCGACGGTTACATCGAAGAGATGGACACGCACTCCCCCTACCGGGCCGGGGACCCGGCGGGAGCCGGTCGATGAATGGCATCAGCTGGATCGATCCTAGAGCTCCGGCGCGTGCCTTTCCCGACCCCTCCCGCGCGCTGCGCCACCCCAACGGGCTGCTCGCCGCCGGCGGTGATCTTGGAGCCGACCGGCTGGTCGCAGCCTACAAGCGGGGCATCTTCCCGTGGTACAGCGCCGGTGAACCGATCCTGTGGTGGTCGCCGGACCCGCGCACCGTGTTCCTTCCCGGTGGTGTGCATGTCTCGCGGCGCCTGAGGCGACGTTTGCGCGGGAACGACTTCGGCGTCACGCTGGACCGGGATTTCGCCGGCGTGATCCGAGGCTGCGCCGAGCCAAGGCGCGACCACGAGGGGACTTGGCTCACCCCCGAGATGCAGCGGGCTTACTGCCACCTGCACGCGCTCGGCGTCGCCCACTCGGTCGAGGTGTGGGCCGGCGACGAGCTGGTCGGCGGGTTGTACGGTGTCGCCCTGGGCCGGGCCTTCTTCGGCGAATCCATGTTCAGCCGGCGGACCGATGCCTCCAAGGTGGCCCTGGCGGTGCTCTCCCGCCAGCTCCAGCGGTGGGAGTTCCTGGTCTTCGACTGCCAGGTCGGATCGCCCCACCTGTACCGCATGGGCGCGGTGGACATGCCCCGCCGGCGGTTTCTCGAGCTGGTCCAGCGTGCCACGCTCGGCGGCCGGCCCGCGCCCGCACGCTGGTGTCTCGACGGGCAGGCGGCCGCGCCATGACCGGGGACTGCCGGACCGGCCGTGATCCCGCCCGGCCGCGGCGACTGCACGTGGTCCGGGGGCCCGAGCACCCGTGCGGCTATCTGCGCGGCCGCCTCGCGCGCAACGTCTATTGCGACCCGCGCGAACACCCCGATGCAACGCTTCACGCCGAGCTAAGCGAGCAGGGCTTCCGCCGTAGTGGACCCTACCTGTACCGGCCCCATTGCGACGGCTGTCGCGCCTGCGTGGCGACCCGCATCCCGGTCGCCGATTTCCGCCCGGACCGATCCCAGCGGCGCACCTGGCGCCGTAACCGGGACCTGCGCGTGCGCTTCCTCGCCCCCGGGTTCAGGGAAGAGCACTATCGCCTCTACGCCATGTACACGGCGGCCCGGCATCCCGGCGGCGGCATGGACGAAAGCTCCCGCGAGCAGTATCGGTTCTTCATTCGAAGCGAATGGAGCGACACCGCCCTGTGGGAGTTCCGCCTAGGCTCGCAACTGCTCGCGGTGGCGGTGGTGGATGCCATGGCCGAAGGCCTGTCGGCGATGTACACGTTCTTCGATCCGCACCGGCGCCGCCGTGGGCTCGGCATCTACGCCATCCTCTACCAGATCGAGGAAGCCCGCCGCCGCGGCTTGCCGTGGCTCTACCTCGGCTTCTGGATCGCGGGTCACGCCAAGATGGGCTACAAGACCGACTTCCGTCCTGTCGAGCTGCGCACGGGTCAGGGCTGGGTGCGCTACGGCCGCGACGACCCGCCGCCTCCCCGTGGCAGTTGAAGGGGTCCCGGGGTTGAGGCAAAATCCGCATCCTCAGCCAGTCCGCCGCCGCGGGCTGCCGATTCAAGCTTGAGGTCGAGGAGTCGAATGGCGAAAGAGGATCTGATCGAAATGCAGGGGCGGGTGGTCGAAACCCTGCCCAATACGACCTTCCGGGTCGAGCTGGAAAACGGGCACGTGGTGACCGCGCACATTTCCGGCAAGATGCGCAAGCACTACATCCGCATCCTCACCGGCGACAAGGTCACCGTCCAACTCACCCCCTACGACCTCAGCAAGGGGCGCATCGTCTACCGCGGCCGCTAGCCCAGCGCACCAAGCGGCTCTCCGTCGCACGGAAGCCGCGCCTCCCGGACCCCGCAGGCCCGACGCTTCAGGCGGCGACGGTCTGGACGTCGAGCACCAGGCGTCCGCCCTCCTCGCGAACCTTGACCTTACCGCCGCTGCTGAGGCGGCCGAACAGGATCTCGTCCGCCAGCGGACGCTTGATGTTTTCCTGGATGACGCGCGTCATCGGCCGGGCACCCATCTGCGGATCGTAGCCCTTGTCCGCGAGCCAGCTGCGGGCCGCACGGGTCACCTCGATCTCGACGCCCTTGCCTTCCAGCTGGACCTCCAGCTCCATGATGAACTTGTCCACCACATGGGCCACATTCTCCGGATCCAGCGAGCGGAACTGGATGATCGCATCCAGCCGGTTGCGGAACTCCGGGGTGAACGTCCGCCGCACCACTTCCATGGCATCGGTCGAGTGGTCCTGGGTGGTGAACCCGATGGAGCGCCTGGTCATGCTCTCGGCGCCGGCATTGGTGGTCATCACGAGGATCACATTGCGGAAGTCGGCCTTGCGGCCGTTGTTGTCTGTCAGCGTACCGTGGTCCATGACCTGCAGCAGCAGGTTGAACACGTCCGGATGGGCCTTCTCGATCTCGTCCAGCAGCAACACCGAGTGGGGGTGCTTGAGGATCGCGTCCGTGAGCAGCCCGCCCTGATCGAAGCCGACGTAGCCCGGGGGCGCGCCGATCAGGCGGGACACGGTGTGGCGCTCCATGTACTCCGACATGTCAAAGCGCAGCAGCTCGATTCCCATGATCTGGGCGAGCTGGCGGGTCACCTCGGTCTTGCCGACGCCGGTGGGACCGGCGAACAGGAACGAGCCGATGGGACGGTCCGGGCTCCCCAACCCGGAGCGCGACATCTTGATCGCGTTGCTGAGCGTCGTGATCGCCTCGTCCTGGCCGAAGATGGCGAGCTTGAGGTTGCGCTCAAGGTTGCGCAGCACGTCCATGTCGGTACTGGAGACCTGCCGCGGCGGAATCCGCGCCACCTTGGCCACGATTGCCTCGACATCGCTCACCGAGACCGTCTTCTTGCGCTTTGAGGCCGGCCGCAGGCGCAGGTTGGCTCCGGCCTCGTCGATGATGTCGATGGCCTTGTCCGGTAGCCGCCGGTCGTTGATGTAGCGTGCGGAAAGCTCGGCCGCCGCCTTCAGGGCGGGGCTGGTGTAGCGCACCGAATGGTGCGACTCGAAATGCGGCTTGAGTCCCTTGAGGATGCGATAGGTCTCGTCGACCGTCGGCTCGGACACGTCGATCTTCTGGAAGCGCCGTGCCAGCGCCCGGTCCTTCTCGAAAATGCCGCGGTATTCGTGATAGGTGGTCGAGCCGATGCACTTGAGCTCGCCTGAGGCCAGCACCGGCTTGATCAGGTTGGACGCGTCCATCACGCCGCCCGAGGCCGCGCCCGCACCGATGATGGTGTGGATCTCGTCGATGAACAGGATCGCGCCGGGATCCTTGCCCAGCTGGGCCAGCACGCCCTTGAGCCGCTTCTCGAAATCGCCGCGGTACTTCGTGCCCGCCACCAGGGCCCCGAGATCGAGTGCGTAGATCGTGCTCTTGGCCAGAACCTCCGGCACCCGGCGCTGGGTGATCAGCCAGGCGAGGCCCTCGGCGATGGCGGTCTTGCCCACGCCGGCGTCCCCTACCAGCAGGGGGTTGTTCTTGCGCCGGCGACACAGCACCTGGATCACACGCTCGATCTCGTGCTCGCGCCCGATCAGAGGGTCGATCCGGCCGGTGCGGGCATGCCGGTTCAGGTTGCTCGCGTAAAGCTCCAGCGGGGTGTTGCCGGTCTCCTCGCGTTCCCCGCTCTCCTCGCTCTCCTCGCGCACCTCTTCCGATTCCTCGCCGTCGTGCACCTTGCGGATTCCGTGTGAGATATAGTTGACCACGTCCAGGCGGGTAACTGCCTGCTTATTGAGCAGATACACCGCGTGCGAGTCCTGCTCGCTGAAGATCGCGACCAGGACGTTGATCCCGGTGACTTCCTTCTTGCCGGCGGACTGTACGTGGAAGAACGCACGCTGGAGCACGCGCTGGAAGCCCAACGTGGGCTGCACGTCCTGGGTATCGAGATTGTCCCGTACCGGGGTATTGGCCTCGATGAAGTTCCGCAAGTCCCGGCTCAGCGTGTCGAGGTCGGATCCGCAGACCCGCAGGACCTCTGCCACCATCGAGTTGTCCAGCAGCGCCAGGAGAAGGTGCTCGACGGTGATGAACTCGTGCCGTTTCTCCCGCGCGTCGTTGAACGCCGTATTGATGGTGTACTCAAGCTCTTTGCTCAGCATGGTCTCTACCCTGGAGGAGCGGTTCCCTCCGCGTGCATTGGCCGGAAGGCTGTCCGTCTTCCGCATCCGCCGCGGCCCCGCTCGCCACGGCTCACGTCTCTATCATTAGCAGAAATTGCGCCGGCGTCCATCTTGACTGGTGTCACGGCGGCACCGTTGCGAGGCCAAACGGCTGTCACGCGCGCTCCATCGAGCAAAGCAGCGGATGCTGGTGCTTGCGCGCGTACTCGTTCACTTGCGCGACCTTGGTCTCCGCGATCTCGGCGGTAAAGATGCCGCACACCGCCCTTCCCTGCGTGTGCACCTGCAGCATGATCTGGGTGGCCTTGGTGTGCCCCATGCCGAAGAAGGTTTCCAGCACGTGCACGACAAACTCCATCGGCGTGTAGTCGTCATTCAGGAGCACCACCTTGTACAACGGCGGTTCCTTGACCTCCGGCCGCGATTCCTTGACCGCGATGCCTTCATCGCCCTGGGTGTGTTTGCGTTGCGCCATGATGTGATCTGCTGCCAGCCGCGTGTTGCCGTATGCTGCCAGCTACCGAACCGCCAGCCGGCGGATGCTCCGGTGGCTACCCGCCTGAGACCGTGTCCCCACAACGGGGGTTCCCGGCGACGGGCCAAGGCAGCGGCAGCTTCCTCACAGGCAAATTTTGCGGCCATCCGGATTGCATTTAAACCCCCTCCTGGTCCGGACCTCCCCGACGGACTCCTCTGTTGTGGGCTTCCCCGGGCGCAGGGTATGATCCACGGGCCCTGGCGCGGAGCGCCGGGGCCAGTATACGCTGACCCAGGATCATGGCCGCGGATGGACTCCCAATCGAGCTGCTCCGGCAGGCGCAGCGCTACCTGCTGGGCCATCTGCCCGAGCTGGTCACGCTGCTGCTGGTAGTGCTATTGGCGCACGCCGCGGCGGGCGCCTTCTGGCAGGCGACCAGCCTGGCCGTGGCACCGCCGGCGGGCGCCGGTCAGGCCGGGCCGGAGGCCGCCAACACCAGCCACGGTACCCCGCGCTCGCCGGAGCAAGGTATCAAGCGCATCGCGGCCCGCAACCTGTTCGGCGAGGCCGCGGCCGGAATGCCGGAGGGCAACGGTCCGATCAACGCGCCGGAGACCGGGCTCAACCTCAAGCTCTACGGCATCTTTACCTCGGGCCGCGCCGGGCGCTCGCGCGCGATCATCGCCCAGGGCAACCAGGACGAGAAAATCTACGGCATCGGCGACCGGCTCCCCGGAAACGCCGTGGTCACGCGGATCTATCCGGAGCGCGTGATCATCCGGCGCAACGGCGCGCTGGAGGCGCTCCGGCTGCCGCACACGGGGAAGAGAGACCTGCTGCACGCAAGTGCCGCGCAGGGAAATGCCGGCGCGGGCACGTCCGACGGCTCGCCGCTGGCGCAGGTCCGCAATCAGATCCTGTCGAACCCGGACAAGCTCGCCAACCTGGTGCGGGTGCGCCCGGTCTACCGCAGCGGCAAGCTCGCCGGCTATCGCGTGTACCCCGGCCCGGACGGGTCGTTGTTCCATCGCCTGGGCCTGCACTCCGGCGATCTCGTCAAGTCCGTCAACGGCGTCGCTCTGGATCAGCCGAGCAAGGCCTTCAATCTGATGCAGACCCTCGAGGGCGCCAGCCAGCTCAGCTTGGTGGTCGACCGCGGAGGCCGGCAACAAACCGTAACCGTCTCGCTGGACAATTGACTCGGTCACGGCTGACAATCGCCCCCACGAGAACCGTCGCACAAAGCAGAACGGAACCTGCATGAAAGCATTCCAGGCTCGCCGCACGCTTCCGCTTGCCCTCTCCGTCGTCCTTCTCCTCCTCGCCGCAGCGATGCTGCCGCCCGTGGTCGCCGCTGGGGACGGTTCACAGAGCCCGGCACCGCAGGGGGCTTCCGGCAATACCGCCGCGGGTGGCAACGCGGATACGACCGGTAGCGGCAAGATCACCCTCAATCTCAAGAATGCGGACATCCGGGCCCTGATCGAGACCGTCAGCGACGCCACCGGGCGCAATTTCATCGTCGACCCGCGCGTGAAGGGCCACGTGACCGTCATCTCGTCCACTCCCATGAATGAAAAGGCCTTGTGGAAGGCCTTCCTGCAGATCCTGGAGGTGAACGGCTACGCGGCGATCGAAGGCAAGAACGTCACCAAGATCGTGCCCGAGGTCGACGCCAAGCAGTACGGCGCCACGGGACGCACGAAGCCGCCGGCGCCGGCGGACGTCATCACCCGCGTGGTGAAGGTCAACAACATCCCCGCGGCCCAGCTGGTGCCGATCCTGCGCCCGCTGGTACCCCAGTACGGGCACCTGGCGGCCTATCCGCCGGCCAACATGCTGATCATCTCGGACCGCGCCGCCAACGTGCGGCGCCTGGTGGGGATCGTCCATAGCATGGACGCGAGCCAGAGCCAGAACGTGGACGTGGTCCACCTGCAGCACGCCAGCGCCGACAACATTGCGCAGATCGTCAACGCCATCAGCAAGTCCGGCGGGGGTAACCACGGGCCCCAGGTCAAGGCATTGGCCGATCGGCGCACCAACAGCGTGTTGCTGACCGGGGATCCGGCGGAGCGCAAGCGCATGCGCCGGCTCATCTCCAAGCTGGACCAGCCGCTGGAGAAGCAGGGCAACAGCCAGGTGATCTATCTGAACTTCGCCGACGCGGGTGACCTGGCCCAGATCCTCGAGAAGGTGGTCACCGGGCAGGGCGGCAACGGCTCCAGCTCGGGCCAGGGATCCGGCGCGTCCGCCAGCGCTTCAGCGGCCGGCGGAGCGGCTTTCTCCGGCGGCGGCAACGGCAAGATCAGCATCGTCGCGGACAAGGCGACCAACGCACTGATCGTCACCGCGCCGCCACAGGCGATGTCGACCATCAAGACCCTGGTGCGCGAGCTCGACATCCGCCGCGCGCAGGTGCTGGTCGATGCGATCATCGCCGAGATCAGCTCCGACAAGGCGGCGGAACTCGGAATCCAGTGGGCCGCCGAGGGAGGCGGCAGCACCAACAGCCCGGCCGCCATCACCAACTTCAACCAGACCAACTCCGGCCTGGCGAACCTGGCCGGCGCCCCGCAGCAGGTGCTGCCGCAGCTGGAGGGCCTGACCCTGGGCGTGGGCCGGCTCAACAGCAATGGCGTCAACTTCGGGGTGCTGCTGCGGGCGCTGGCCAGCAGCAGCAATACCAATATCCTGTCCACGCCGACGCTGACCACCCTGGACAACGAGGAGGCCGAAATCACCGTCGGCCAGGAAGTGCCGTTCGTCACCGGCCAGTACACCAACGGTACGACCAACGCCAGCAACACCGTCAACCCCTTCCAGACCATCCAGCGCAAGGAGGTCGGCATCAAGCTCAAGATCACGCCCAAGATCAACGAGGGCCACTCGGTCGAGCTCAAGATCCAGCAGGAAGTCTCCAGCGTCCAGAGCACCGCGACCAGTGGCTACGGGCTGATCACCAACAAGCGCACGATCAACACCAATGTGATCTGCAACGACGACCAGACCATCGTGCTGGGCGGGCTGATCGACACCCACGTGGAGCAGAACGAGCAGCGGGTCCCCGTGCTCGGCAGCATCCCGGTACTGGGCCAGCTCTTTCGCTACCGGAACAGCAAGAACACCAAGAGCAACCTGATGGTCTTCATCCGCCCCCGGATTCTGCGCAGCGGTGTTGACACCGCGCGCTACACGCAGCAGAAGTATCGGTACATGCGCGCGCTGGAACAGCGCGTCAAGAAGGGCGGGATCGACCTCATGCCCGGCAGCAAGCAGCCCACGATGCCACCTGTCGATCTGCGGCCGAAGAGCCAGGGCCCGTCGTCGTCCGCAGCGTCCGGGAGCAGCGCGGCAGACGGCTCCGGCTCCGCTGCGACCGCCCCGCCTGCGGGCGACGGGGGACAGCAATCCGGCAATGCCGGCAAGCCGGGCAGCGGGGCATCGGGGGCATCGGGGGCATCGGGGGCATCGGGGGCATCG